>CALUOR010000050.1 GCA_944322285.1 uncultured Bacteroides sp. | reverse complement strand
TAGCACATTAGCATATTAGCACATTAGCATATTAGCACATTAGCATATTAGCACATTAGCATATTAGCACATTAGCACATTAGCACATTAAATTATCATTTATATCTCTCTTAATAATTTGTTCCTGCATAAGCGCAAGGTAAAGCACGCGTTGAAAAGTGAACGCTTTTAGACGTAAGTCGGGCAGATTGGCGCGGATTGATAAAAAGTCCGCTCAATTTGCCCGCTTTTTGCAAAATAATCCGTACCTTTGTGTGAACAATGTATAAAAAGGAACCCAATGCTACAGCCAGTCCGTAAGAAATACCCGGTAGGCCTTCAGACTTTCTCCGAACTTCGTCTGAAGAATTACCTTTATATCGACAAGACGGAATATGTGTATCGCATGACGCACGCCGATGCGAAGTATGTATTCCTAAGCCGTCCGCGCCGATTTGGCAAGTCGTTGCTGACCAGTACCTTGCTGGCTTATTTTGAAGGACGGAGCGAGTTGTTCAAGGGTTTGGCCATGGAACAATTGGAAACGGAATGGGTGGAATATCCTGTGCTGCACTTTGATATGAGTACGGCTAAAAATGTGAGCCGGGAGCAATTGGAAAGTGAACTTAATCTGAAGTTATATAAATATGAATTGATTTATGGGCGGGAAACGGAGGAGCGGAAACTCAATCAACGTCTTCAGGGATTGATAGAACGTGCTTACAAGCAGACCGGGAAAGGGGTTGTGGTGCTCATTGACGAGTATGACGCGCCTTTGTTGGACGTGCTGCACGAAGAAGAAAATCTTCCCGTCCTTCGCAATGTGATGCGCAACTTCTACAGCCCGTTGAAAGCCTGTGATCCTTATCTCCGCTTTGTGTTCCTGACGGGTATCACGAAATTCTCGCAACTCAGTATCTTCAGCGAGCTGAACAATATATGGAATATCAGTATGCTGGCTGAGTATGATGCAATTTGCGGCATTACGGAAGAAGAAATAAGGGAGCAAATGCTTCCGGATTTGGATGCCTTTGCACAAGTCTTGAACATAACGAAGGAGGAATTATTGGAAAAATTGAAGGCGAATTATGACGGTTATCATTTTACTTGGCCTTCGCCCGACATCTACAATCCTTATAGTTTGGTAAATGCTTTTAGTGTCAAGAAAATCAGTTCTTATTGGTTTGGCAGCGGCACGCCTACCTATCTGATAGAAATGTTGCGTAAGTATGGTATGACGGCTGTTCAGTTGGGAGGTGAAGTGGAGGCAAATGCCGAAGACTTTGACGCACCGACAGAGCACCTGACAAATGTTGTGTCCTTACTTTATCAAAGCGGGTATTTTACTATTAAAAGCGGAAATCCTTTGCTGGAGATGTATACGTTGGGTATTCCCAATAAGGAAGTACGCATCGGCTTGATGAGAAGTTTGTCTCCTTATTACCTGTCTCCCAATACGGTAGAGAATTCCTCTGCTTTGTTGGCGATGGCGCAATGCTTGTATAAAGATGATATGGAAGGTACGTTGCGGCATTTGCAGACTTTTCTATCTACAATTCCGTATGCAGAGAATACCGACTATGAGGGACATTATCAGCAGGTGCTTTACGTCATATTCAGTTTGTTAGGTAGATACACAGACATAGAAGTACGCACGCCGCGTGGCAGGGTAGATGTCGTGATGCGTGCACCTTATTCTTTATACTTGATAGAATTGAAGTTGGGCAAGGATGCTGATACTGCTATGCAACAGATTGATTTAAAGCAATATCCTGAGCGCTTTGCTCTTTGCGGACTTCCGATTGTAAAGGTAGGCATTAACTTCGACCGTGAGCATCGTACATTAAAAGACTGGAAAATAAATTGAATCTCAATGCTTTAATTCTCAATACCATGAAGAACAGATACGTGTTATTATTATTGCTGATTATTCTTTGCGCGATGAGGGCGGTGCCTCTTCGGGCAAATGACTATAAATTCAGGACAATGTCTCCTGAAGGCGGGTTCTATTATGATGGAGTCAAGGCTATTGAGCAAGATAGCGAGGGCTTTATCTGGGTCATGATGGACTATGAACTATACCGCTTTGACGGCTATCAATACAAAAAGTATTATCCTTATTTCGCGGCGCTGAACGCAACCCAAGGGTGGACGTTCAACAACATGGCATCCGACGGGGCGGGAAATCTGTATGTCAATACAAATAATGGAATCTATCGTTATAGCCAGCTGACGGATAAATTTGAGCGGGTGTACGGACCTGTGGCACAAGTGAAAGTGGACGGGCGTGGCAATGTCTGGCTGAGACATCAGTATAACTGGCGGCAACTGGACCTTCAGGCAGGCACACTTTATACCCCTCGCTACGATGGCGACAGTCTGACTTATGTCGATTCTCCGTTCTGTGTGTCTCAAAATGACTTGTACACATTCGTACGCCGCACCCTTTATCGTTACAATTACGAGAAAGGGGAGTTTGAGTATTGCTTTACTTTCCCGGAATCCGGTAAGGGGTCGGTTTCGTATGCCTATGTACACGAAGGAAAGTTGTGGGCGTACTTTTATGAAGAAGGTTTGTATGAGATAAACCTGGCTACGTTTGCCGTAGAAGCCCATTACGGATGCTTCCCTGCGATAGAAAATAATTCCCTGCGGGCTTTCTTTGTGGATAAAAACGGGAAAATATGGTTCGGTACCATCAACGGTTTGTATTTGTTCAATCCTGCGGATGGTGAATTGTCGGTTTATCAGCATTCTCAAGCGGACCCTTATAGTTTGCCCAACAATTCTATTTGGGTGATAACCGGTGACCGGCAGCAGAATGTTTGGGTGGGAACCTATTCCGGTATGTTGAGCTATGTCAATGTGGACGAGGGAGATGCGTTCCAGACGTACCATGCGCAAGACGGCGGGCTTAACTCTCCGTTGGTCAGCACGTTTGTGGAAAATGAGGACTATTTGTGGATTGGTATGGAAGGCGGTGGCGTGGATCGTATGGACAAGCGAACCGGGAAATTTCAGAATGTAATTGGTGCCGGTCAGATGAGTTCGTTGAATGTCAAGTCGATGGCCTTGAATAGCAAGAATGATTTATGGGTTTCCACGTTTCGGGGAGGCATGAACCTGTTTGATGCGTCCGGAAGGAAAAAGTTGAATTTGCTTCATGCTGCGGGAGACACGACTTCCCTGCTGGTAAATAGCATTCGTAAAACCGTGGCTGTGGGAGATACGGGCATGTGGGTGGCCTATCAGCATCCGTACCTGCGCATTTCTTATTTCTCTGTGCCTGACCGGAAGTTCACTCACTATACCTTGGATAACAAATCGGCTTACTTGTTCGATATGTTTCGTCAGGGTGACCGTACGTTGTGGTGCGTCAGTCATGATGCACTTTACCGGATGGATGTCCGGACACATGCGGTGGAGCGTATTGCTCCCAATGATTCGGTTTACCTGCGGCTTTTTACAGCTTGCCTGGATGATGCCGGACACATTTGGATAGGAACTGTCGGAAACGGGTTGGTCCGTTTCGATATCAACACCTCCCAGTTTGTACCCATGCGTGGAGGTACGTTGCGGGATATGTATTCCATCTATAGTATTTGTTATGACGATGGAAAGGTATGGATGGGCACAGACAACGGATTATGTTGCTATGATATCATGGCCAATCAGTTGGTGGAGTTTGACGAGAAAGCGAACACGCAAGGACAGGTCTATTATCCGCTGGCTGTACTGAAAGGCAAAGAGGGACGGTTGTATTTTGGCGGGACAAACGGTTTCACTATCGTCAAACCCGAACACATCGCATACAACTATTATCGTCCCAAAGCAATTATTTCAGATTTCTTTATTGACCAAAGCACTGTGCATCCGGCCTATGATGAGGATGGGGATGAACGGACGATTGTGCTGGATTATGATCAGGCTAATTTTGGTTTTGCATTTGCATCGGACAATTTCAATATACCGGAGAAAAACCGTTTCAGGTATCGGTTGCGTGGTTATAATAACCGCTGGATAACGGTTACAGCCCAGCATCGGACCGTGATGTACTCCAAAGTACCAGCCGGAACTTATCATTTTGAAATTTATGCTGCCAATAATGACGGAGTGTGGAGTGATGTGCCTACCGTCATCAAGATTGTGAGACGGCCGGCTCCATGGGCCAGCATCCCGGCTTACGGACTTTACTTGCTGATTGTGATAGGCATTGGTCTGCTGATATACCGGTATTATGCGGAGAAGAGGCGTTTGCAGCTGTTGCTTTATCAGGAAAATATGGAGAAAGAGCAAAAAGAGCAGATACACCAGTCGCAGTTACGCTTCTTCACCAATATCTCACACGACTTCCGTACTCCATTGTCTCTGATACTTGCGGTGGTGGATAAATTGCGGAATGACGGAGTAAAGGAATATTATTACAGGATTCTGAATAGTAACGCGCAACGGTTGCTGAATTTGGTCAATGAACTGATGGACTTCCGTACCGTGGAGAACGGGATGATGAAGTTGCAGCTGCGTCCGTTGGATATCAACCATATTGTGCAGGACACGACCGATGATTTTAGAGATACGGCCCAACAACGGAATATAAACTTCTGTATTCAATGTGACGCAAATCTGCCTGCCGAAATTTGGGCAGACCGGAGCATTGTTGAGAAAATTGTGATGAACCTGCTGAGCAATGCCTTTAAATACACGCCGGACGGAGGCCGCATCCTTATCGAGACCCGTATGGGGAACAGTTTTACTTCTATCTATCAGAACAGCTATTCGGTAGGAGAAAGTGGAGAGAATGTATTCTCTATCATTGTGAGCGATACGGGTATCGGCATTTCGGGCGAGTCCATCAATAACGTGTTTGAGCGTTTCTATAAGGTGAATACGGTCAATGTAGACTCTCACTTAGGCACCGGCATTGGATTGGCGCTTGTGAAAAGCTTGGTATTGCTTCACAAAGGCGCGATAACCATTTATAGCGAACGGGAGAAAGGCACCGACATGGTGGTCAGCCTGCCTATAGACAAGACTGTGTTTGCACCGGAAGATTTCATGCAACAAGTCTCGGAAGAAAAGCCTGCCCCGAAAACGCTGAAAGAGAACGCGGAAGCGAAAGACACCGAAGCGGATGATGATGAAAATGTACAGTCGGGAAGCAAGAAAATATTGATAGCCGAAGACAATGACGACCTCCGGAATTTGATAGCCGAGTCGTTGGCAGACGATTTTGTGGTGATGCAAGCGAGGGATGGAAAAGAAGCTATGGACTTGATTAATGAAGACACGGATTTCGACTTAATCATCAGTGATATAATGATGCCGCGCAAAGATGGTGTCTCCTTGTGCTACGATATAAAGAGCAATGTGGAGACATCCCATATTCCGTTTATCCTGTTGACGGCAAAGACCAGTCTTGAAAGCAAGATAGAGGGAGTGGACTCCGGAGCGGACTTGTATTTTGAGAAACCGGTGGATTTGACTTACCTGAAGCTGGCTATCCATAATATATTTAAGAACAGACAGCAAGTGAGGGAACATTATGCGCGCAATTTCTATGCGGACAGCAGCGAATTGTCGTCCAATCAACAGGACACTCGTTTCCTGAAAACGTTGGTGGATTACATCAACGATCATATTTCCGAACCGGACATGAGCGTGATGGGTATAGCCGAAGAGTTGCATATAAGCAAAACGAGACTTTTGGCTAAAGTGAAAGGACTGACCGGCGAAACGGTAATTTCGTTCATTGCCAACTGCCGGATGCGCAGAGCCGCCAAGCTAATTATTGAAGGAATGAGCCTGCGGGATGCAATGACTCATGTGGGAATTGAAAGCCAGTCCTATTTTTCCAACCTTTTCAAGAAAGTGATTGGAGAAGCTCCCAGCACTTTTGCCGCTAAGCATAAAAAGGGAAATAAATAAGAAACTGTTTTCTGATTAAAAAAATCATCCCCTGACATTACACGATAAATTCTATGATTTCTCAAAAAACAACCTTTTTGAGCAAAATTTATAGCTAAAAAAACTAAAAAAAAGGCGTTCTGTTGATTTGAACAAAAGATTTGGTAATTTGAGCAAAGCATAATGGGTAATAAAGGTTTCCTTTGCAGAGAATTTTAGAACTTTGCAAATATGGAAACAATAGAAACTCTTATCAAACTGGAAAGCGGCCTGATTCGATTGAAAGGCTGTCGGATGAAAAAATGGTCTGTTCTCATCCTTTTAGTATGTATGTGTGTGATGCCTGTATCTGCACAGCATGAATTTAACAAGGCGGACATTGCGGCTGTCATGAAGCGGGTAGCCGACTGGCAAATTGCCAATCCGCAAAAAGGAGCGGAACATGATGACTTGGATTGGACGCATGCAGTGCTTTATATGGGTATGATAGACTGGGCGGAATTGACGGAGCGGACGGACGGAGATCCCTCTTATTATAAATGGTTGATGAAGATAGGACGACGCAACCATTTCCAGATGGGAAAGTGGATGTATCACGCCGATTTCATTGCGGTGGGACAGACATTCATTGAACTCTATAAGAAGTATAACGATACCAATATCATTGCTCCTGTGATGGCGCGTGCCAACTGGGTGGTAGACCATCCGACGAATGCTACCTTGGAGCTGAATTACGGCAAGTTGGAAACGTTGTCCCGCTGGTCGTGGTGCGATGCGTTGTTTATGGCTCCTCCGGTGTATGCCAAATTGTATGCAATGACATTGGACAAGAAGTATCTGGATTTTCTGAACAAGGAATACCGGGCTTCTTATGACTATCTGTTCGACAAGGAAGAAAAACTGTTCTATCGGGATTGCCGTTATTTCAACCAGAAAGAAGCCAATGGCAAGAAAGTGTTCTGGGGACGTGGAAACGGCTGGGTGCTGGGAGGCTTGGCCGAAATTCTGCAAGCGTTGCCCAAAGACGAGACTTCACGTGCCTTTTATGAGGATTTGTTTGTAGAACTGGCAACACGAGTGGCCGGATTGCAGTGTCCGGACGGCTATTGGCATGCCAGCCTGTTGGACCCGGATTCATATCCCTCACCCGAAACCAGCTCAACCGGTCTGATAACCTATGCGCTTGCTTATGGTGTCAATGAAGGTTTCTTGGATAAAGATCAGTTTATGCCCGTTATCAAGAAAGCTTGGAAGGCGTTGACGGATGCGGTAGAGGCAGACGGTAAGTTGGGCTATGTGCAGCCTATTGGTGCCGACCCCCGTAAAGTGACAAGAGAAATGACCGAAGTATATGGAGTAGGCGGCTTCCTGCTGGCCGGATGCCAATTGTATAAAATGGCGGAATAATCTATATTAATAAATATAATCAGATGAAGAAAGGAATTATAAGCTTATTGTTGGCATTGGTGGCGTGTTGTGCCATCCATGCGCGTGAAGTGACTTCCTTCAATGAGGGATGGGAGTTTAAGAAGGGCCCGTTTGGCCAAGACGCCATGAAAGTGGCGCAAAAGTGGAATGCGGAATGGGAGAAAGTGGCCATTCCCCATACCTGGAATGCCGATGACATGCAGAAACGTGTCGCCTCCTTCTATGAAGGAGTAGGTTATTACCGCAAGAATCATGTCTTCCCGGAAACATTGGAGGGGAAACGTGTGTTCCTTCGTTTTGAAGGAGTGGGCTCCTGTGCCGAGGTATATGTGAATGGCTACTTAGTAGGAACTCATAAGGGTGGATATTCGGCTTTTGTCTGCGAAATCGGTTCCCAAATAAAATATGGTAAGGAGAACGAGATTTTGGTAAAGGCGGATAATACGGCGCGTCCCGATGTCATACCGACCAATCACAACTTGTTCGGTGTGTATGGTGGCATGTATCGTCCCGTTTGGTTAGTGGTGACCGAACCTTGCAACATTGTGGTGAACGATTGCGCTTCTTCGGGTGTGTACATTACCCAAAAGAACGTTTCGAAGAAATCGGCCGAGGTTTCCGTAAAGGTGAAGGTGGACAATGCTTCACTGACTCCCGTTCCGTTGGAATTGGAAAACACCATTTATGACATGAGCGGAAAACAAATCAAGAAGCACCGCCAAACTTTTGAGTTGACTCCGCAAGGCGTACAGGCGTACACCGCAGACTTTAAGCTGAGCAATCCTCATTTGTGGCAAGGCCGCGAGGATCCTTATTTATATAAAGTGGTGTCGCGCCTGATACAGGATGGACAAGTCATTGACGAGGTGGTTCAACCCTTGGGACTCCGTAAGTATGAGATTGTGGCAGGCGATGGTTTCTATCTCAATGGCAAAAAGTACCCGATGTACGGTGTAACCCGTCATCAGGACTGGTGGGGACTGGGCAGTGCGCTGACCAACAAGGAGCATGATTTCGACCTGGCTCAGATTATGGACATAGGCGCTACCACCGTTCGTTTCGCCCATTATCAGCAGTCCGATTACATTTACTCGCGTTGCGATACGTTGGGACTGGTCATTTGGGCGGAAATTCCTTTTGTCAACCGTGTTACCGGCCAGGAATGGGAGAATGCCCACCAACAGATGCGTGAGTTGGTTCGCCAAAGTTTCAACCATCCTTCCATCTATGTATGGGGCATCCATAATGAAGTTTATCATCCGCACGGATATACGGCAGCCCTTACACAATCCATTCATGACTTGTGTAAGACCGAAGACCCTGACCGCTATACGGCAGCCGTGAACGGATATGGACATGCCGACCATCCGGTGAACCAGAATGCGGACATTCAGGGTATGAACCGCTATTTCGGTTGGTATGAGAAAAAGATACAGGACATCAATCCTTGGATTGAGAAACTGGAGAAGGAATATCCGTGGCAACGCCTGATGCTGACCGAGTATGGCGCGGACGCCAACCTGGAACATCAGACAGAGATATTGGGCGATGCCTTGAATTGGGGTAGCGAGTTCTATCCGGAAACATTCCAGACCAAGACGCATGAATACCAGTGGGCCGTTATAGCCGAGCATCCGTATATCATTGCTTCCTATTTGTGGAACATGTTCGATTTTGCCTGCCCGATGTGGAAACGTGGCGGCGTGAACGCCCGCAACATGAAGGGGCTGATGACTTTCGACCGCAAGGTGAAGAAGGATTCTTATTATTGGTATAAGGCCAATTGGAGCAAAGACCCTGTACTCTACCTGACGCAACGCAGAAATGTGGAGCGCGAGAAGAAAGAAACAACCGTAACGGTTTATTCCAACATCGGTACCCCGAAAGTGTATCTGAACGGGCAGGAACTGAAAGATATGCGCAAAGGCTATACCGATGTGCATTACATCTTTGATCATGTGATGTTACAAGAGGGAAAGAATACCGTGAAAACAGTGGTTACTTATAACGGTAAGGAGTACACGGATGAGATAGAATGGATGTATGATGGCGCGAAAGTGCGCAATGCCGACTCTTCCGTGCGAAATACTGAGCATGCAGGTTGGTAATCTCGATTTATTTTTTTAAATTTGCAGACAGAAAGTATTCATCATAAGTTTAACAAATTAAAAGTAATAGTAATGAGAAACATGAAGAACTTGTTGCTGGGACTGTGCCTATTGGCAGGCTTGAGCGCTTGTACCGCCCAACAGACTCCTACAGTACAGACGGGTGCCCAGGGAACGAAGTGGCAATGGGACAAGGGGACTATCGTAACTGAAACTCCTGCACGTCCTGCCGATCAGAAAAGTGTAATCGGACTGGCTCTTCCCAAGATGGAAGTCGTTCGTGTCGGTTTTGTAGGACTGGGTATGCGTGGTCCGGGTGCGGTGCAGCGTTTTACTTACATCCCAGGTACGCAAATCATGGCTTTGTGTGACTATGAGAAGGAACGTGCTGAGAAGTGTCAGAAATATCTGAAGGCGGCTTCTTTGCCCAAAGCAGACATTTATTATGGTGAAAAAGGTTATGAGGAACTTTGTCAGCGCGAGGACATCGACTTGGTGTACATCGCTGCCGATTGGTTGCATCATTTCCCCATTGCCAAGTATGCGTTGGAGCATGGCAAGAATGTGGCCATTGAAGTTCCTTCGGCCATGAATCTGGCTCAATGCTGGGAGCTGATAGACTTGAGTGAAAAGAACCGTAAGCATTGCATGATTCTGGAGAACTGCTGCTACGATTGGTTTGAAATGAATACACTGAACATGGCTCAGAACGGTGTGTTCGGTGAAGTAATCCGTGCTCAGGGCGCTTATATTCATAACTTGGACGCTTTCTGGGATTATTACTGGAAAAACGGTGAGAACGATAAGTTGGGTTGGCGTCTGGACTACAACATGCGCCATCGCGGCGATGTGTATGCTACGCACGGTCTGGGTCCTGTAGCACAGGCTTTGGACATTCACCGTGGCGACCGCATGAAGACTTTGGTGGCTATGGATACCAAGTCGGTGATTGGTAAGGCTTTGGTGGAAGAACGTACGGACTCTACATGCAATAACTTCCGCAATGGTGACCACACTACGACTTTGATTCGCACGGAGAACGGTAAAGTTATAGAGATTCAACACGATGTAATGACTCCGCAACCCTACAACCGTCTGTATCAGTTGACTGGTACCAAAGGCTTTGCCAATAAATATCCGGTAGAAGGTTATGCACTGGATGCCGACCAGCTTTCCGCTTCGGGTGTTCAGCCCAAGGTAGATGACTTAAGTTCACACGGATTCCTGCCGGAGAAGGAAATGAATGCTTTGGTAGCGAAATACCAGCATCCCATTTTGAAGAAGTATGGCGAAATGGCTAAGGAAGTTGGCGGTCATGGCGGTATGGACTTCATCATGGACAGCCGTCTGGTATATTGCTTGCAGAACGGACTTCCCTTGGATATGGATGTATACGACTTGGCTGAATGGTGCTGCCTGGCCGAACTGGGCGAGCTTTCTATGGATAACGGTTGCGCTCCGGTGGCGTTCCCCGACTTTACGCGCGGCGAATGGAACGTAGTGAAAGGTTACAAGCACGCTTATGCAAGCCCCGAAGAGGAAGCTGCTACTATGGAGAAGGCTAAGGCATTCACTGCCAAGCTGAAAGAGCAAGGTGCCAAGGAGTGGGCGGCTGAAGGCAAATAATATTTTTAATCTACGTTTAACATAAGAATTTACAGTTCAATAGGTAAAGATTATATCAGGTAATGATGCCTTTCCGGTTTCGCTCCGGGAAGGCATCTTTTTTCAAGAAAAGCTTGCATATTTCTTTCAAAATACGTTTCTTTGTTCTGCATTGAACAAACCTTATAAAAAAGAAAAGTGAAATCAATTCTTTGTTTGATATTAAGTTGTAGCCTGTTTTCTCCGGTAAAGGAAGATAAACCGCTCTATAAGGATGCGTCACGTCCGGTAGAAGAACGTGTGGAAGATTTATTGGGGCGCATGACGCAGGAAGAAAAGATTCTCCAATTGAATCAATATACATTGGGGCAGAATACGAATGAAAACAATATCGGTGAAGTCACCGCGAAGATTCCGGCCGGCATAGGATCGCTCATTTATTTTCAGGAAGACCCGGAAATGCGCAACGAAATGCAGAAACGTGCCATGGAGGAAACGCGCTTGGGCATTCCTATTCTTTTTGGATTCGATGTGATCCATGGTTACCGTACAGTTTATCCGATTCCGTTGGCGCAAGCCTGCTCTTGGAATACGGATCTGGTGCAGCAAGCTTGCAGTATGGCAGCCGTTGAGGCGAACTGTTCGGGAGTAGATTGGACTTTCTCGCCCATGATTGACGTGGCACGTGACGGACGTTGGGGGCGCATCTCCGAAGGTTACGGTGAAGACCCTTATACCAATGCCGCCTTCTGTGTAGCTTCCGTTAAAGGTTATCAAGGCGATGGTTTGCGTAAAGACAACCGCATAGCCGCTTGTCTGAAGCATTATGTAGGTTATGGCGCTTCTGAAGCAGGACGGGATTATGTCTATACCGAGATTTCCCGTCAGACGCTTTGGGATACCTATCTGCCTCCCTATGAAGCCGGTGTAAAGGCGGGGGTGGCCACGGTCATGAGCTCGTTTAACGACATCAGCGGCACTCCGGCCACTTGTAACTCTTATACGCTGGACGAAGTATTGAAAAAACGTTGGAACTTTGACGGGTTTGTCGTGTCGGATTGGGCTGCGGTGGATCAATTGATCAGCCAAGGTGCAGCCGCCAATCGAAAGGAAGCTGCCCGTATCTCAATCAACGCAGGTTTGGACATGGATATGGTAAGTCATTGCTATGACCAATATCTAGACACATTAATTAATAAAGGGGATGTTTCAGAAGAGCGATTAAATGACGCTGTCCGGCGTGTGTTGACTTTGAAATTCCGTTTGGGGTTGTTTGAGCATCCTTATACAGAGGTGGTACCTGCGGAACAGTATCTGCTCCAACCGCAAAGTAAAGAAGTGGCCGAACGTTTGGCGGAGGAATGTATTGTCTTGCTGAAAAACGAAGGCAACCTACTTCCCCTGCAGGACAAGAAAACATTGGCCGTGATGGGGCCGTTGATAGATGCTCCTGAGGAATTATTAGGAAATTGGAGCGCACATGGACGTACAGAGGAAGTCTTTCCCATCCAAGATGCCATAAGGCAAGAGTTTGAAGGGAAAGCCAACCTTGCATTCCATACGGGTTGCCCTTTTGAAGGCAATGACCGAAGCGGTTTCGCTTCCGCTTTAGAAACAGCCCGGAAGGCGGATGTCGTCATATTGTTTATGGGAGAAAAAAGGAACTGGAGTGGAGAAAACTGTTCGCGTTCTGCCATTGAGCTTCCCGCCATTCAGGAGTCATTTATTCAAGAAATGAAAAAAGCCGGCAAGCCTATGGTATTGGTGCTGGCCAGCGGACGTCCATTGGGATTGCATCGGGTGGAACCTCTTTGCGATGCCATCATAGAGATGTGGCAACCCGGTATTCCCGGAGGACGCCCGGTAGCCGGAGTCCTGTCCGGACGAGTCAATCCGTCTGGTAAATTGTGCGTCACCTTCCCACGTACTACAGGACAAATCCCCGTTTACTATAATCAACGGCAAAGTTCCCGTCCCACATTAGGCTTATATCAGGATATTCCCTCCGCTCCTTTGTACGAATTTGGACATGGATTGAGCTATACGACCTATCAATATGGGGAACTTAAATTATCCAAGCAGACGGTAAAGAAAGAGGAAACATTGGTTGCCGAGATTGCCGTGACCAATGTCGGGAATCGCACTGGAGCTGAAACGGTGCATTGGTTCATATCCGATCCTTATTGCCGGATTACACGCCCAAAGCGTGAACTGAAGCATTTTGAGAAACTGGAGATTCCGGCAGGCGAAACTCGGATTTTCCGTTTCGAAATCAATCCGATGCGTGACCTCAGTTTCGTAGATGGTGAGGGAAACCGATTCTTAGAAACCGGAGAATATGGAGTGATTGTGAATGGGCAAAAAGCATGTCTGACGATTGAATGAAATGGGTTGTATTTATATAGCTTCGTTTTCATTTGTTCTATAAAAAAGAAGTGTGGATTGTTTGGTGCTTTACATCCCTTTTCTTACCTTTACACTCCCTATGGAATTTATAATTCGTGAATGATTATGACTTTAGTAGAACGTTTTTTGAAGTACGTGAGTTTCGATACCCAGTCTAGTGAAGAGACGGGAGTAACTCCCAGTACGTCGGGGCAAATGATTTTTGCCCGTTATTTGAAAGAAGAGTTGGAGTCTTTGGGATTGGAGGAAGTAACGTTGGACGAGAACGGATATCTGTACGCCACATTGCCCGCCAATACAGACAAACCATTACCTACGGTGGGATTTATCGCCCACATGGATACTAGTCCGGACATGAGCGGTAAGGACGTGTCGCCACGCATTGTGCAGCAGTATGATGGAAAAGACATTGTACTTTGCGAGGAAGAAAACATCATTTTGTCGCCCGAACGTTTTCCCGAATTGTTGGAGCATGTGGGGGAGGACTTGATTGTGACCAACGGCAAGACTTTGTTGGGAGCGGACGACAAGGCGGGTATCGCCGAAATCGTCTCAGCCATAGTCTATTTGCAGCAACATCCCGAAATTAAGCACGGAAAGATACGCGTTGGATTCAATCCGGATGAAGAGATTGGATTGGGCGCACACAAGTTTGATGTGCAAAAGTTCGGCTGTGACTGGGCCTACACGATGGATGGAGGCGAGGTAGGCGAACTGGAGTTTGAAAACTTCAATGCCGCTTCGGCGAAGCTAACTTTCAAGGGGCGGAATGTTCATCCGGGATATGCCAAGGACAAGATGGTAAACTCTATGTTGGTGGCTAACCGCTTTATCTCCTTATTGCCCGCCGAAGAGACTCCCGAGCATACTGAGGGGTATGAAGGCTTCTATCACCTGATAGCCCTTCGTGGCGAGGTGGAGCAGACTACGGTAGGTTATATTATCCGTGACCATGACCGTACCCGTTTTGAACAACGCAAGCAGACTATGCAACAGTTGACAAACCGGCTTAACCAAGAATATGGTGAAGGAACGGTTATATTGGAGTTGCACGACCAATACTACAACATGCGCGAGAAGATTGAGCCGGTGATGCATGTCATCGACATCGCTTTCCAAGCCATGAAGGATGCCGGCGTAGAACCACATGTAAAGGCTATTCGTGGCGGAACGGACGGAGCGCAACTTTCATTCAAAGGTCTGCCATGTCCCAATATCTTCGCCGGAGGCTTGAATTTCCACGGTCGTTATGAATTTGTGCCTATTCCCAGTATGGAGAAGGCTATGAATGTAATTGTGCGGATTGCTGAGAGAGTCGCTTTAGAGCGATAAATGGGAATTTAGCGGGGCGGAGCCCCGCAATGTGTCAATGTGCTAATATGCCAATGTGCTAATGCCCTGCGGCATGAGAACACATTACCGCAAACACAGCGCAGCTCAATTTGCACATTTGCACATTAGCATATTAGCACATTAAATTATCATTTAACAATATAATATTTCAATGAAAACTACACCATTTACCGAGAAACACATCTCGCTGGGTGCCAAGATGCACGAGTTTGCGGGATATAACATGCCGATAGAATATTCCGGCATTATTGATGAACACATGACTGTGTGCAACGCTGTGGGCGTATTCGATGTGTCGCACATGGGTGAGTTTTGGGTGAAAGGCCCTCATGCGTTGGATTTCCTACAGAAGGTGACTTCCAACAATGTGGCTGTGCTGACGCCCGGCAAGGTGCAATATACTTGCTTCCCCAATGAGACGGGCGGTATTGTAGACGATCTGTTGGTTTATCATTATGAGCCGGAGAAATACTTGCTGGTAGTGAATGCCGCCAATATAGAGAAAGACTGGAACTGGTGCGTGAGTCACAATACGGAAGGTGCCGAGCTGGAGAACGCTTCGGATCGTATGGCACAACTGGCTGTGCAAGGTCCGAAGGCTATTCAAGCTTTGCAGAAGCTGACTTCCATTGACCTTTCCTCTTTGCCTTATTATACTTTCACGCACGGGGAATTTGCCAGCGAGAAAGATGTGATCATCTCTAATACCGGTTATACGGGTGCCGGAGGCTTTGAATTGTATTTCTATCCCGAAGCGGCTATGCGGATATGGGATGCCGTGTTTGAGGCGGGAGCAGAATTTGGCATTAAGCCTGTAGGCTTGGGGGCTCGTGACACGCTTCGTCTGGAGATGGGCTTCTGCCTGTATGGTAACGACATTGATGATACAACCTCTCCCATTGAAGCCGGATTAGGTTGGATTACCAAATTTGTAGATGGCAAAAACTTTATCAATCGTCCTATGCTGGAGAAGCAGAAAGCTGAAGGCGTAAGCCGTAAGTTGGTGGGCTTCGAGATGATAGACCGCGGCATTCCGCGTCATGGTTATGTTCTGTTGAATCCCGAAGGTGAGTCGATAGGATCGGTGACATCGGGTACCATGTCTCCTATTCGCAAGATAGGTATCGGTATGGGGTATGTAAAGACCGAATATAGCAAACCCGGTACGGAGATAGCTATTGACATGCGTGGCCGCAAACTGAAGGCTGTGGTGGTGAAGCCGCCTTTCCGTAAATAAAAGATATGCTTAATCATCTGCACGATTATATATCGTCAGACTACACGATTAGTAATCGTTTATGCATACGGTTACTAATCGTGTTGCGAATGCGGATATATGACTCCGATTCTATATAAATTTATTCTTGCTGAAATTGTGCCTTATCGGCTGATCTTCTCCAAAGTGAGCAGACTCCAGTTTATTTCCTTCTCTATCCATACACGTTCTTCTTCAGCGGCGGGTTGTTGTTGCTGATATCGCGTAAGTGCATCGATGTAGTTGTTCAATGCCTTGCTCGCTTGGGCTATTCGATTCATCCGGATGAGCAACAGGGCATATTGTTTGTCAATATTCAGATTAGGCCGGTGGACACTGAGTTGTTTGGCTTTGTCTAACCAAGTCAAGCATCGTTCATTAGCTTCTTCATTATTATATAAGGCCATTTCTGCTTGAGTGCGTATCAGGTATGTTTCGCTATCCGCCCTGTCGTTGGCTATGTTCTTCTCCGTCAGGCGGATGGCTTCCTGATACATGCCTCCTGAACAATTCAGTGCGGCATTGAAGTTTATGATGTCATAAGTCTGTTTTCCATATTGTATGGTGTTGGGAAGTAGAGCCGGCTCTTCTTTGCCTGCTAAAGATTCTATACGTTTGGTTAAGTCTTTCAAACTGTTGTAACGGAGTATGTCTTCATCCTGACCGCAACGGACATAATAATCGCTGATTTTTTTCAATGCAGATGCGAATGCTTCCGGTTGGTATCCTTTGTGGGCTAAAAGCTCACTGGCGAGTTGGTCGGCTTCGGCTTCCTGTTTGTTGGAGTAGTTTAAGCCGAAACGATTCATAACCGGCATACTGACTAAGGAGATGATGGTTCCCATATCGGCTATGAGGCTGGTTCCAAAATAGCGGTCATCTCCTGTGGCATAATATTTATAGGCAAGCGATTGCGATACAGAGTTGAATACATCGGCCCAAAAGGCGGCTCGTTTGGTTCGAATCTCAGCGCGTCGTATGTTTTTTATCTGATGTTCAAAGAGAAAATGGGAGGCCTCACTAGCCATGATAGCGGCAAGTTCGTCTTCCGAGTCGAGCACACAAAACAGACCGGTGCTTAGGATAAAGTTCCCGTTGGGTAAGGTGAAAGCCAGCGGTTCGGGTGATTGGATGATGCGTATTTGCAGATTCCCGTTTTGGTAAGTTCGTATCTGGTCGCCACATAGTTTAGCCAACAAACCTTGGGCGAGTGAGGTCGCGTAAGCGTCCTCATAAATAATGTCACCCAGACTTTCCATATAATCATAACATTCCGCATCTACCTCTCGCAGTAGTTGGGTACTATACTCTCTGCCGTCCCAGTATTCATACAAATGGTTTTTGAGGAAGGTTTGTTGCCAGAACTCCGCATCGGTGTCGGGCTGTGCCAGGTCGATGAGATGGATTTGGTTGGCGGGCATCAAATGTTGTTGTTCGCCTATAAATAAAATGTAGTACAATCCCCGCTGATAGCTTCCCATATCATTGGGCATGTCCACCAATTGCTGGATGGTGACCGCTGTGCCCGAAGGCCACTCCTCAAAGGTCTCGTTCAGAGTTCCTTTGATAGAAAGCTGTCCGCTCAGGCTCCGGTACTTCGCAGATGTGCCTAAAGTAACTAACAAGGTTACAAGGAAAAGAGAGAAAAAGCGTTTCATAACGGTAGAGTTTTAATAGAACATTTCCAAAAATAGAAAAAATGATGGATATTTCCAAAATTTTTCGTCTCTTTGCAACCTTATGATAGATTTGTTACGTCTAATTCACAAAGAACAATAATAAAAAACTCATAAAAGATGAAACAACTATTATTTACGCTTGGCTTGATGGCCATGACATGCCTGGGACTTCAGGCGGAAAACCGCATCGTAACCGACACCGTAGACGGAAAGAAGCGGGTGATTGAACTGCAGGACACCGTAGTGGACGGACAGAACGTGACCGACACGCTGAGTATCACTACGTATGAAGGCAAGAGGGAACCTACCGTAACAAAGATAGAGAAAGGATGGGGGAGTATTGAGATTAAAGATGACGGCGAATATCTCTTCGGGGTTGACAGGGATCTTTGGAATTTGGCCATCATCCCCATCGTGGCCATTGTGTTTGTCTTTGGCCTGCCCGCTCTGCTCATCTTTATCATCTTCTACTTCCGCTATAAGAACCGAAAGGCGAAATACCGCTTGGCAGAACAAGCCTTGGCCAACGGCCAGCAACTGCCACCTGAATTCTTCGAAGGCATGGAAAGGCAGGATTTGCGCAGCCGGGGCATCAAGAACATCTTTTTAGGAATAGGCCTTTTTATCTTCCTGTGGGCCATTACTGAAAGTTTCGGCTTGGGTTGCATTGGTCTGCTGGTGATGTTTACCGGTTTCGGGCAAGTGGTCACTTACTTTTCCCGACCTGAAAATCGTCCAGACATACACATTGAACGGGATGAAACAACAGGCCGTCGAAAAGTGAATGTCGGCGGAATTGAAATCACTAACCACAAGAATACTTCCTCGTCTGAGGGCGAAGCAAAGCAAAACGACCCGCAACAATGAACCAGCTCAACGACATAGCGTTGGTAACGCAGGTAGTCGTGTTTCGTAATACCCGTGCTTTCGATCAGTTGGTACGAAAATACCAGTCGCCCGTCAGGCGGTTCTTCTTGAACCTGACCTGCGGCGACCGAGAGTTAAGTGATGATTTGGCGCAGGAAACGTTCCTCAAAGCCTACACCAATATTGCTTCGTTCAAGAATCTGTCCAGCTTTTCCACTTGGCTGTATCGTATTGCGTATAATGAATTTTATGATTATCTTCGCAGCCGGAAAGAAACGGATGATTTGGATACTCTCCAAGTGGATGCCCAATATAGTGTCCGGCAGGAAGATATCGGGCAGAAAATGGACCTCTACCGTGCGCTTGCCATGCTGAAAGACATCGAACGTACCTGTATCACCCTGTTCTACATGGAAGACCAGAGCATTGAGAAAATTGCAGGAATTACCGGATGCCCTGCCGGAACTGTGAAAAGCCACCTTTCGAGGGCTAAAGACAAGATGGCCGCTTATTTAAAAAAGAATGGATATGATGGAAAATAACGACAAACTATTAGAAGACTTCTTTGCTGTCAACCGACAAGAGATAGCCGATAATGGATTTACCCGTCGGGTGATGCATCGCTTGCCCGACCGCAGTGACCGGCTGGCGCGTATCTGGACAGCCTTATGTTTTGCGCTGGCTGTAGTGCTGTTTGTGGTGTTGGATGGTATCGGGCTGATTGGAAGTGTCTTGCGTGAGACGTTTGCCGGTCTTTTGGAAAACGCTAATCAGGCCGACCCAAAATCATTGGTAATTGCGGGGTTGGTTCTGCTGTATTTTATATACCGGAAAATAGCTTCGTTGGCGTAAGAACAGAAACAGATAGGCATGATAAAGACAAGGTGTAAATATACCATATTATATATAGCAACGTGTTTGCTGACATTTGTTGCCACATCTCCTATTTTCGCCCAAAGCGACAGTCTCATGCGGCAAGGACTGAGGGAAATCGGTGCACCCATTGTAGGGAATAATCGGGTAGAGTTGCTGATGAGTGGACACGATAAGTTCATCGATTTGTTTGGAGCTATCCGCAATGCCCGCCATCACATTCATTTGGAATACTTCAACTTTCGTAATGACTCCATCGCCAATGCTCTCTTTGACCTGTTAGGAGAGAAAGCAGCTGAGGGTGTGGAGGTGCGAGCCATGTTCGATGCATTTGGTAATTGGTCGAACAATCAACCCTTGAAGAAAGAGCATCTGCAAGCCATTCGCGACCAGGGTATTGAAATTGTAAAATTCGACCCCTTTACTTTCCCTTATATAAACCACGCTTTGCACCGCGACCATCGGAAGATTGTAGTCATTGACGGACGCATAGGCTATACGGGAGGCATGAACATAGCCGACTACTACATCACCGGTACGCCCGAGGTCGGAGAGTGGAGAGACATGCACATGCACATCGAAGGTGATGTCGTGCGTTATCTGCAAGGCATTTTCCTGGATATGTGGAATAGCGAGACGGGACAACACATCGGAGGCCCGGCCTATTTCCCCGATGCTCCTCGGCTGTCGGATAGTCTTTCTTACGAAATAGCCATTGTGGATCGTGTACCGAGACAGACACCAGCCTCCATCCGTCAGGCTTATTCTACAGCCATTACATCCGCCAACCGCAAAATACAGATTGTCAATCCGTACTTTGTGCCTACTAAGTCTGTACGCCGTGCCTTGAAGAAAGCCTTACGTAAGGGTACAGAGGTGGAAATCATGGTGCCTTCCGTGTCCGATGTATCGTTTACGCCAGATGCCGCCCTTTACGTATTGCACCGTCTGATGAAGAAAGGTGCCAAGGTCTATTTGTTTAACGGAGGTTTCCACCATTCCAAGATCATGATGGTGGACAGCATATTTTGTACTGTAGGTACGGCCAACCTGAATAGCCGTAGCCTGCGCTATGATTACGAGACCAATGCTTTTATCTTCACCCCCGAGACAACTGGGGAACTCATCAAAATGTTTGAGGAAGACAAGCTGAACAGCACACAGTTGACGCCGGAAGTGTGGAAGAAGCGTTCGGCTTGGAAGAAGTTTGTGGGCTGGGTCGGTAATCTGCTTACTCCGTTCTTGTAGCACAGTTCTCAGTATACTGATAATCCGATGGAAAGATTTGTATCGGATTTGTTCTTTTTAAGGCCGACAAAATAAAAAAGAGTCCCGGATTTTTCTTATCTTTGCATCGCATTGGTTCGCAACCCCGTTATCGCGGGTATTGCGATTAAAAGGGAATCGGGTGTAAATCCCGAACAGTCCCGCTGCTGTGAGTTTCATTACAATTGTTGCAGGCAATAACCTCATGCCACTGAAGCCTGATGAAGCCTTCGGGAAGGCGTCTGCGACAGAAACGAGTCAGAAGACCTGCCTTGCGAATCTTTTGTTCATTGCTTTCGAGGAAAAAGCGGTGGGTTTAATGACTGAGGACATATTCGTCCCCTCATTTCATTCATCTTAACTGATTTCAGAGAAAGTGTGAGTAATAAACTTCTGCCAAAGTTTATTGAATGGATGTCCGGGCGAAGCGATTTCGACCGGACATTATCATTTAACATTCCAGACACGGGATATCCCGTTTGTTTTTTATACTTTTGTAGTAATCCATTTAATATATTTGTAGTTAAGCGATATGGTAATAAAGAGATTTTTTGTGATAGTTGCTTTGGCAGCTTTTTCATGGGTGGGCTTTGCCCAGCAACCGGCAGAACAATATCCGTTAGGCGCTTTTGATGAACTGACAGACACCAAGCCTCGTGACGGAAAGGAAGTTTGGGACAAAATGTCGGATCCGGTACAATTGGAGTGGGGGAGTACCGATGTACGTTATAAAAAGTGGAATGTGCCTTCCGGACTTCTGGGCACTAAATCCTTGCGTATGACTGCCTGGAAAGGAGAACGTGTCAATGCGCAAGCGGTGTTGTGGACACGTGAGGAGTTGAAAAACATCCGTGTGTCAGTGGGAGAATTGAAGAAAGGCAAGGATGTGATTCCCGCTTCGGCTGTGCGGACGCATTTTGTTCGTTATGTCATGACCGATGAGTTGAATAAGGACGGACAAGGAGGCTGTGGACATCGGCCTGATAAAACTCAGTGGGATTCGTCATTGGTAGCTGATATGTTGGATATCGCCAAAACTCTGGATGTAGAGGCGCAGTGTGTGCAACCTATATGGGTAAATGTGTGGGTGCCGGCTGGAACCAAGACGGGCGTTTACAGGACTAAACTGACTGTTAGTGCAGAAGGCAGAGAGGCTTTGACGTTGCCTTTTGAAATAAAAGTAATGAACCGTACGTTGCCTGCACCACAGGATTGGAAATTTGATTTGGACTTGTGGCAAAATCCGTATGCCGTGGCGCGTTATTATCAAGTACCGCTTTGGAGCGAGGCACATTTCGATGCCATGCGTCCCTTGATGAAGATACTGGCTGATGCAGGACAGAAAGCTATTACGGTAAGCATCATGCACAAACCATGGAATGGGCAGACGCAGGACCATTATGACAGTATGGTGACCCGTGTTAAGAAGTTGGATGGCACATGGGAGTTCGGTTATGCTGTATTTGACAAGTGGGTAGAGTTTATGACGGAGGAAATCGGTCTCAAAGGACTTATCAGTTGCTATACGATGATACCTTGGGCTTTATCTTTCGATTATTATGATGAGGCTACCAATCGCGTGCAATTTCTATATACTCAGCCAGGTGAAGAGGCGTATACCGAATATTGGAAAACGTTCTTGAAGGATTTCGCCCGGCATTTGCGTGCGAAAGGTTGGTTTGAACGGACTGCCATATCAATGGACGAACGTCCTATGGAAGCCATGCGTGAGGCTATTAAAGTGGTGCGCGAGGCTGATGCGGAATTCAAGATTACTTTGGCGGGAAGTTACCATGCTGAGATAGAATCTGATCTTTATTATTATTGCATTGCTTTCGGACAAAAATTTCCTCCAGAGATAAAGAAAGCTCGTAAGGAACGCGGGCAAATCAGTACTTGCTACACTTGTTGCGCCGAAGCCTTTCCCAATACATTTACATTCTCTCGACCGGCCGAAGCAGGATGGACCATTTTGCATACAGTAGCCGAAGGATATGATGGTTATTTGCGTTGGGCGGTTAACAGTTGGCCGCTTGATCCCTTGCGTGACTCGCGTTTCCGTAGCTTTGCCGCAGGTGATACCTATAGTATTTATCCTGGTCCGCGCAGCAGCATCCGTTTTGAGCGGTTAGTGGAAGGTGTACAGGATGCTGAGAAAATACGTATCTTGCGTGAGGAGTTTACCACAAAAGGCGCTAAAGGCAAATTGGAACGTATAGAGGAACTCTTGTCTGCTTTCAAACTCGATGCAGTGTCCGAAGGACGAAAAAATCCGGAGAAGCCGGTGAATAAGCTGCACAATGAGTTGAATAGGCTCTAATATTTAATAAAATAAAGTCCGGTCACTGAGATACAATGGCCGGACTTTATATATACAGGGCGATATCAGTCTATCATTTCAAATCCGCAATAAGGAACCAACGCTCTCGGGATGCGGATGCCTTCGGGCGTCTGGTTGTTCTCCAACAAAGCGGCTACGATACGGGGCAAAGCTAAAGCGGAACCGTTCAACGTGTGACAAAGTTCAATCTTCTTGTCAGCATTGCGGTAACGGCATTTCAGACGGTTGGCCTGATAAGTGTCGAAATTGGAAACAGAGCTTACCTCCAACCAGCGTTTCTGCGCTTCGCTGTACACTTCGAAGTCATAACAGATGGCGGCCGTGAAGCTCATGTCGCCCCCACAAAGGCGAAGAATACGGTAGGGAAGTTCCAGCTTCTTCAGCAATCCTTCTACATGGTCCAGCATTTCCTGGTGAGACTGGCGGCTGTGCTCCGGCTTGTCAATACGCACTAACTCCACTTTGGAGAATTCGTGCAGACGGTTCAGTCCGCGTACGTCCTTGCCGTATGAGCCGGCTTCGCGACGGAAACATTCGGTGTAAGCGCAATTCTTGATGGGAAGGTCTTTCTCGTCCAAAATAACATCCCGGTAGATATTGGTTACGGGAACCTCTGCTGTAGGAATTAAATAGAGGTCATCTACTTCGCAATGATACATCTGTCCTTCCTTATCGGGCAACTGACCCGTGCCATATCCCGAAGCGGCGTTCACCACCGTAGGAGGCATCACTTCCGTGTAGCCCGAAGCGCGTGCTTCGTCCAGGAAGAAATTGATAAGGGCACGTTGCAGGCGAGCACCTTTACCCTTATACACAGGGAAACCGGCACCGGTAATTTTTACGCCCAGGTCGAAGTCGATGATGTCATACTTCTTGGCCAATTCCCAGTGAGGCAGGGCATTCTTTGGCAGTTCAGTTTCCATACCACCCATCTTCACCACGAGATTGTCCTCTGCGCCAACGCCTTCGGGCACTTCCTCGTAAGGCACATTCGGAATGGTGTAAAGCAACGCCTGAAGGTCTCCGGCAGCTTTGTCCATGTCGGCCTGCAGGGTCTTGTTGGCCTCTTTCAGTTCAGCTACTCGTGCCTTTGCCGTTTCCGCCTCATCCTTCTTCCCTTCCTTCATCAGCATGCCGATGGACTTGGAAAGCGAGTTCACCTCCGCGAGGTTGTTATCCAGTTGGGATTGTGTACTTCTACGTTTGTTGTTCAAAGCCAGTACCTGTTCGATGGCTTCCTTGGCATTGTTGAAATGCTTCTTTTCCAGACCGCGCACTACGGCATCGGTGTTTTCAGTAATTTGTTTGATAGTAAGCATATTCCGTATGTTTTTGTTTATAACATTCTTTTTTCCGCGCCTGCAAAGATACGGAAAAAAACAATAATGTGATAGGTGGGGCAAAAAAAAGAAAAGAAGGTGTGTCGTAATGAGCGATGCGCCTTCTTTTTTTCGTCAATTACAAAAGAAAAGTTCGCAATCTTCAAGC
>CALUOR010000049.1 GCA_944322285.1 uncultured Bacteroides sp. | reverse complement strand
CGTCCGTTCGCCCGTTACCGCCTCATAGCCAATGATGTGGAAGGTTATCTCAACCTGATAAAAAACGGTGAAGACCTCCCTGCCATCGAGGACTTGCAGGTGCGCGTCACCTACGAGGGCTTCTTCCCTACGGGATTTGATGTAGCTACAGGCAAGCCAAACGATGCGCTCAACACAAGCATTCATTATACCTCCGTGCCTACCGTAGCCGATGGATATAATGAAGCGGAAGCAAGGCAGGTAGACGCGGACTTTGTGCTGACCAACGGCGAGGAATCGTTTGTTACCGTCACCGTGCAGATGACAAACAAACACACAGGAGAAGCCATCAGCACCGTTTCGGGAATAAAGATACCCTATAAACGCGGACACCTCACTACCGTTACAGGCCGTTTCCTGACCGCCGGAAAGACCACCGGAGGGGTGCAGGTGGACAACAACTGGGAAAATGATGTGACCATCGATTTTTAATGAAACAAGTTTTTTACTGACTAAAAAGACAAATAGATAATGAAACAACTGACAGTCATATTCACCATACTTACCGCCCTGCTGCTCGCCACCTCTTGCAGTAAAGAGGAACTGCCGGGCGACGAAAACACGGACGAACCGGGACAGATGCAGACCTATACCTTCACCGTGTCGCCTGACCTGACGATGGAAGGGGATGCAGAAACACGCTCGGAAGGAACGCAGGAGGAAATGCCCACACGCTGCTTCATGCAAATTTTTGGGAACAATGTTAGTCAAGATGTTCAACAAAGTGAATCCATTGAAAATGGAAGCTTTACCTTCTCTGTGAAATTGCCCAACACGACATATACTTTCTTGTTTTGGGCAGACAACGGCAGTGGGGACACTCCGACAGACCTCCAGGAAGTTCAATACACACCGGGAACAGTGGCTTTCGCCGCGAAAGTAGTTAATACACCGGAGAATGTGATTAAAAGCGGAGTCAGCTTGAAGCATGCGGTAACGAAACTTTCTTTGAAAACTACGGCAGCAACATCTGCCAGCGAAGGTGAATCCATCAAGGTAACCACTACTTGTGCCACGACTTACAATGTAGCTGACCTTTCAGTATCTTCACCCTCTGCATACACAGCAATAAAAACATTTAATGCCTCTACTAACTTTGCAGCCAACGAAAACATAGCCACCTTCTATTTCCTCCCACAAAACGAAACGCAAAGTGTGGATGTGGAATTTCATTTATTGAAGCAGAGCATTGAAAGTGTACCTCTTGCTGCCAACACCCACGTAACCCTGCAAGGCAATCTGTCGGAAAACAATTCCAAATGGGGAGCGACAAGTGAATATGTACAGAAGCAAATCGAACATTTTTTCCTCAAAGAAGATGGAAATTCAAAAGGCACTCCTGGAGATGGTGGCAACTATTTTTATTTACAAAGAAATGACATTGATAAATTTGAGTCAGTAATTGGTGCAATTCTTCATGAAGAAGTTGAAATATCACTTGATAAGAATCTCACGATTTTAGAAAAGGAATTTGAAGATGGTTACATTTTCACTATATCAAATAACACTACCATTGAAATTTTAACTATTTTTATAAATTACACTTCTATGTATAAAATATCGTATAGTTCTTATGACACTGGTTACGATAGTTTCACAATCGTTTCAGATGTACTGGAGCAATCAACTAAATAAGCATATTATAAATAAAGGGAAGGTCAAGAGATGAACTAAAGCATGTACATAACGCTATCGAAATGGCATAAAAATTGGATATAACAACAACTAAATTAACACGATTAAAAATGATGAACAGAAAACTTTCTACCTTGATGCTTGCAGCTACAGCGTTGTTGGCATCGTGCAGTCAGAACGATGAACTGCAAAGCACCGTAAACGACAATGAAGGGCTGAAGCCCATGACGATCTCTGTTACCCTACCGGAAGGGATGACAACACGTGCCATAGCTGCCGATGATGAAAAAGATGCGTATTGCTTCGTGCAGATTCTGAACAAATCGGGGGAGGACTTGGAAGGCGGACATTCTGCCGTGCAGGGAATGACCAAGACAGGAAACGGCTATACCGCTACCGTCTACCTGAACGGCAACGAGACCTACAACTTCCTCTTTTGGGCTACTTCGGGCGACGAGAAACCGGAAGACTTGCGTCACGTTGCCTATAACAATGGCGAAACCTTAGCTTGGGCTGGCAAGGAACTCGCTGAATGGAGCGCGAATGGTGTAAGCTGTACATTGAAGCATGTCGTGTCCCGCATCACGCTGACCACTACCATGAATTTGACCGTAAGCGGCACCAATCCGCTCACCATCACCGTGCCCACCACCTTCACCTCATACAATGTGCTGAATATGGAACCGGCGGAAGTTGCCACTCATTTAAACTATACGTACACTTTCGACCCCATCACCGTTTCAGGAGCGAGTGAAACCACCCCTGTTCAAATCGGTCGTTTCTATGCCCTTGTAGGTAACGAGGCGCAGAATCTGAGATTGCACTATAAAGGACCATTGGGCAATTCCGAAGACCAAATCCCCAATGTGCCTCTGGCACCCAATACGCACGTGGTGCTGAAGGGCGATGTGGCTAATTTCGGACTTGTATCGGGCACCATCACCGCTACAGTGGATAATGACTGGACAGACCAAGAGCATACCTTCGAAAACCTCTAATAGAAAAGATAACCATACATAAAAATCCCTGCAAATTGCGGGGATTTTTATGTTTAAACTGCCTTTCGGAAAAAATAAGCGCACACACAGAAAATCCATCATTATTACCTCACAAATCCCGGTATCCAACTGGTATGACGCCATCGGGGATCCTACCGTGGCGGATGCGATACTTGACCGGATTGTACACTCGGCACACCAAATCGAACTGACCGGTGAAAGTGTGCGGAAAATCAAAGCCGGGAAAAACCAATAAGCCAAAATAAAAATGACTCCGCCGGCCAGGACTTATACGGGGCATATGCAGATTTTTTTTCGGAGGGTCAGCGGCATTTGGCACATGGGGTCAACACGCTGTGGATTTTCCATAAGGAGAAATACTTCGTATAAATACATTAAATTGCCTCAGATTGTTTGGCACTTTGAGAAGAGCGATGTATATTTGCGTGAAATTTATCGTCAAATTCATAATAAAGGCGAATATGGCAACTAAAATACAGCAAATATTGGAATCCAATCCGCATGAATCCTTGTTTTTCGGAGAATGGCTTACCGGGCAGGGACTTACTGCCAAAGAACAGCATTCCTATATGAAAAGGGGGTGGCTTATGCGAATATCGAAGGGCGTTTATGCCCTGCAGGGCGCATCGCCAACATTGCTGCATATAGTGGCAGCCTACAACTCACAATTAGGAAAACAATGTATTATAGGAGCATATACAGCTTTGGAACTCCGGGGGTACTCGCACTATCTCTCCATCGGAAAACCAAGTGCTTACCTGTTTACGGACAATAAAACCAAGCTGCCCGCTTGGCTGGTTCAAGGAAAATGGGACATGACAGTCAAGTACATGACCACATCTTTTCTTGGACCGGACCAAAAGGGCGTTGAGCCAATGATGGTGGACGGGGATCGTTTACTCGTTTCTTCACCGGAACGGGCATTTCTGGAGTGCCTGAATCTGCCATCCGCAACTTCCTCCTTATTGGACCTATACTATATAATGGAGAGCTTAACCACACTTCGTCCCAAGTTAGCGCAAATGTTGCTTGAATCATGCACCTCACAGAAAGTAAAACGGTTGTTTGTATACATGGCCGAGAAAGCGGCTCACCCATGGTTCAAGGCTCTGAAATTGGATGCTGTGGCATTAGGTACATCCCGATATATGGTTGTGCCAACCGGGAAATACATTGCTAAATATAATATGACCATACCCAAAGAACTTGCAGAATATGAGTAACGACACCCATTCACGAATATACGCACAAAAAGTGGAACTTCTGTTGCGACTTATGCCAATCGTCATGGAAGAGGGCGTTTTTGCCGTCCATGGCGGCACTGCCATCAACCTGTTTTTGAAAGACCTGCCCCGCTATTCGGTCGACATTGACTTGACATACATTCCCTTGGCAAGCAGAAATGAAAGTCTGGAGGACATCAACCTGCACTTAAAGTCCATAAGCGAGAAAGCGAAGAAGGCATTTAAGGGGTTGCACATTGTGCCCAACTACAACACTTGCAAATTGCTTTGCGAGTATCGAGGCAAACAAGTTAAGGTAGAGGTAAACCAGACAAAAAGAGGACTTGTAGGAGGAAAAGCTACAACTGTATCACTGAGTGACAAGGCACAGGAAGAATTCGGGCTATATTGTGAAGCCGACATAGTTTCGCTGACCCAACTGTACGGTGGAAAGATTGCGGCAGCCCTTTCCCGTCAACATCCCCGTGACTTGTTTGATATAAAGTATATGGATGTGCCAATGACAAATTGCAAGGAAGGATTGATATTCAACTTGCTTGGCAGCGACCGGCCTATCCACGAATCATTTGCACCGAGACTTATAGACCAGCGAGAAGCTATGGTGAACCAATTCGATGGCATGACCGACATTCCTTTCACCTACGGGGAATTTGAAGAAACCAGAGCCAGACTGATAACCAAAGTCAATCAATTGATGACGGCAGATGACAAGAGATTCCTCGTCAGTTTTGAGCAAGGTAAACCGGAGTGGAATGGATATGAATTCGAATACTTCAAGGATTATCCCTCAGTGAAGTGGAAACTTATCAATCTTGCAAAACTGGCCAAACAGAATCCACTAAAACTGAAGAAAGAATCAGATAAACTCAAAGAAATTTTTGATATAGAGTAACTTATCTTTCTCCGAATCAAAGTAACAATGAGGAGCTGAAGCCCATGACGATCTCTGTTACCCTACCGGAAGGGATGACAACACGTGCCATAGCTGCCGATGATGAAAAAGATGCGTATTGCTTCGTGCAGATTCTGAACAAATCGGGGGAGGACTTGGAAGGCGGACATTCTGCCGTGCAGGGAATGACCAAGACAGGAAACGGCTATACCGCTACCGTCTACCTGAACGGCAACGAGACCTACAACTTCCTCTTTTGGGCTACTTCGGGCGACGAGAAACCGGAAGACTTGCGTCACGTTGCCTATAACAATGGCGAAACCTTAGCTTGGGCTGGCAAGGAACTCGCTGAATGGAGCGCGAATGGTGTAAGCTGTACATTGAAGCATGTCGTGTCCCGCATCACGCTGACCACTACCATGAATTTGACCGTAAGCGGCACCAATCCGCTCACCATCACCGTGCCCACCACCTTCACCTCATACAATGTGCTGAATATGGAACCGGCGGAAGTTGCCACTCATTTAAACTATACGTACACTTTCGACCCCATCACCGTTTCAGGAGCGAGTGAAACCACCCCTGTTCAAATCGGTCGTTTCTATGCCCTTGTAGGTAACGAGGCGCAGAATCTGAGATTGCACTATAAAGGACCATTGGGCAATTCCGAAGACCAAATCCCCAATGTGCCTCTGGCTCCCGATACGCACGTGGTGCTGAAGGGTGATGTGGCTAATTTCGGACTTGTATCAGGCACCATCACCGCTACAGTGGATAATGAATGGACAGACCAAGAACATCCCTTCGAAAACCTCTAATAGAAAAGATCAGACATAAAAATCCCCGCAAATTGTGGGGATTTTTATGTTTAAACAGCCTTTCGGAAGAAATAAGCGACACACAGAAAATCCGGACTAACGGGAATCTTGTCATCTCCTAATTTCGTTTGTCTCATTACCAAAAAAACAAATATGAAAGATACCCTTCAACGAATACTATTCTATCTCCGCTATGAGATGACCGAAGATGTCAGGACACGGATTGAACTCAGTGTGCAGTTGCGCTTCCTGTCATTTCAGATAATGTTGGTTCAGTGCCAATACATATTCGGCTTGAGCTTTGTCCGGGGTCTTTTTCCATTTTTCGTCAGACACTTGGCTCAAGTCCGATTGCGGACATTCATATAAATTTTATATTCAAACCGTTCGTATATCAGCTCGTTTTTCGTATATTTGCCCCCAATCATGAAAAACAAAATCATTCATAATAGTATATGAAACACTTAGCTTATCTCCTCGGAGCGGCTTGGATTGTCGGCTTGCTCCTCTCATGCGGGGGCAAGGATGCTCCTCTGATTAGCGATGCCGAGTATCGCTTGCAGGTGGAGCGGGACTTCCAACAGAAGCAGGCGTTGATGCCTTCGGGGGACCTTTTTGCCATCTTCCGCACGAATCTTACGGATTATGAACACGAGGCGTTGCAGTTTCTTTATGCCTACATGCCGTTAGCCGATATTACCGATTATTCCGGTGATTTTCACCTGATGAACGTTCGCGCTGCCCGGCGTGCCGTCCGCGAGATGCCTTGGGGAAAGACGGTGCCCGAAGCGTTGTTCCGCCATTACGTTTTGCCCGTACGGGTGAACAACGAGCCGCTGGACAGTGCCCGCGTGGTTTTCTACGAAGAATTGAAGCCCCGTGTGCAGGGTAAGTCGATGTACGATGCTGTTTTGGAGGTCAATCATTGGTGTCACGAGAAAGCCGTCTACCAACCAAGTGATGCCCGCACCAGTTCGCCTCTTGCCACCGTGCGCACCGCCTACGGGCGTTGTGGCGAAGAGTCTACTTTCTTGGTAGCGGCCTTGCGTTCCATCGGCATCCCTGCCCGCCAAGTCTACACGCCCCGCTGGGCACATACGGACGACAACCATGCCTGGGTAGAAGCTTGGGCCGATGGTAAATGGTATTTCTTGGGAGCCTGCGAGCCGGAGCCGGTGCTCAACTTAGGCTGGTTTAACGACCCGGCCGCACGGGGCATGTTGATGCATACCAAGGTGTTCGGACGCTATGAAGGACCGGAAGACGTCATGAGCCGTACGCCCGGCTATACCGAGATAAACGTGATAGACAATTATGCTCCCACGGCCCGTGCCACGGTGCGTGTGACCGATGAGGACGGAAAGCCTGTGCAGGGTGCACAAGTGGAATTCAAACTCTATAATTATGCCGAGTTTTACACCGTGGCGCGCAAGCTGACCGATGCCGAGGGATGTGCCTCGCTGACCGCCGGTAAAGGCGATATGTTGGCATGGGCTTCGCGAGGCGGAAGCTTCGGCTTCGCGAAACTTTCGTTTGGCAAGCAGGACACGCTCCACATCAAGCTGAATCATCAAGATGGCGACACCTTTGAGTTGGATATGGACATTGTGCCGCCTGTTGAGACTTCCAACATGCCCGAAGTCACGCCTGAGCAACGTGCCGGGAACAACCGGCGCATGGCCGAGGAAGACTCCATCCGTCATGCCTACGAGGCTACTTTCTTTACGCAAGAGAGAGCCGCAGCCTTCGTGAAGACCTTTTCCGGCTTGAATGATTACTATGCCGGACGCGCCGCTTCTTATGTAGTGGCTTCGCGAGGCAATCATGCCACGTTGTGCCGCTTCCTTACCATGGCCTCCGCTGAGGGTAATGCCGATGAAGCAGTCTGCTTGTTGGGAGTGTTGACCGAGAAAGACTTGCGGGATGTCCGCTTTGAAGTGTTGTCAGACCATTGGCTGCATACGCCTCAAGTGGCATGTGAGCAATATGCTTCCGCTTTGCTCAATCCTCGTGTGGCCACCGAGGAACTGACTCCGTATAAATCCTTCTTCCAGACCGCCATCAATGGAGATGAAGCCGAGGTCTATCGTCAAGACCCTCATAAATTAGTGGAATGGTGCAGCGCAAATATCACGCTGAATGACTCGTTAAACGCCCAACGCATCCCTATGACGCCTATCGGCGTATGGAAAGCAAGGGTGGCCGACACGTACTCGCGCAACATTTTCTTTGTCAGCGTGGCACGCAGCATGGGTATCCCTGCGTGGATTGACAGTGTGACCGGCAAAGTGTGCTATCAGGATTTGAAGGGACATCCGGATTTGAAGAACGGAAAGACTTACGAGGTGGACTTTAACGAAGGCACTGCGAAGGAAATACCGGCCGTAGGTAGATTGGCGGCAACTTTCCGTCCTACGAAATACTTCGACAACCCTAAATACTACATGCACTTCACCCTCTCCCGATGCCAGGACGGCGTGCTTCAGTTGCAAAACTATGGGGAAAGTGATACGTGGAAGTCGTTGTTGTCCGCGCCCCGTCAAATGCCCGCAGGTTACTATCTGATGGTAAGCGGCACCCGTCTGGCCAGCGGCAGCGTGTTGGCGCATCTGAATGCTTTCAACGTAAAGGCCGGTGAGACACAAACCACAGCCTTGACCATGCGCGAGAGCAAAGACCAGATACAAGTCATCGGCAGCTTTAACTCCGAGTCGCTCTTTACGCCTATTGTTGACGGAGCCATGGCTGGTGAACCGACCAGTGTGCTGAAAGCGTGCGGAAGGGGATATTTTGTGATTGGCGTGCTAGGCGTCAACCAAGAGCCTACCAACCATGCACTGAAGGACATCGCCAAGCTGGGCAAAGAGATGGAAAAATGGGGACGCAAGATGGTGCTGCTCTTCCCCGATGAAGAGAAGTTCAAGCTTTATCGCCCGCAAGACTTCGAAGGCTTGCCTTCTACTATTATATATGGTATAGACACCAACGGCATAGCCGGAGAAATAGTTAGCGGCATGAAGCTGAAGTCCGCCCAGACATTGCCCGTGTTCATCATAGCCGATACGTTCAACCGTGTGGTGTTCGTTTCCCAAGGCTATACCATCGGGCTGGGCGAACAGCTGATGCGGACGGTAAGAGGACTGTGAATGAGCCATGAGCAGATTCTTGAGTTATATTGGATGGATTGTGGGGCTGCTGTGGCTGGCAAGCGCACCTGTGGCGGCAGTGGACGATTTGTACTTTAAGCCATTGAATATATCGTCAGAACTGTCTACCAAAGAGATTCGGAATTTGTATCAGGACCGTGAAGGATATATTTGGATTTCCTCTTACAATGGCTTGTTGCGCTACGATGGCTATTCGGTGGTGGCTTACCGCTCGTTGGATAAAAGTTTGGGGCAAAACATGGATTGCTTCATTAATACGGTGAGCGAGGATTTGGAAAGCCGGATATGGATAGGTACCCAATTCGGCTTATATGTGCTCGACAAGAGGACGGAAGAGGTCTGCAAAGTGTCGCTTTCTCCACTGAATACTTCTAATATAGAAACATTGCTTACGGCTTCCAACGGCGATGTGTACATTGGCAGCAATACAGGCCTGTATCGGAAGAGGGCAGGAAGTGAAAGCATAGAGCAATGCCACGCATTGAAGGATAGGCCGGCTTATGCCATTGATGTCAAGGCGTTGATGGAAGACCGCCGGGGACACATTTGGATTGGGACATGGACGCAAGGATTGATACGATACGATGTTGCCAACGACTGCTATTACCATTATAAAGGGTTGAATCCAAGAAACTCCTCTCATGCTTTGTTTCAGGACGATAAAGGAAGAATCTGGATAGGCACATGGCTTTATGGATTGTTGAGGCTGGAGAATCCTTACGACATGCGGCATTTCTCAGTGGTGAGTTATAGGCATGATAAGGACAACCCTCTCAGCATAGCAGACGATATTATTTATACCATTACGCAAGACCCCAATACGGGGAAATTGTGGATTGGCTCACGCAGCGGACTCAGCATTTTGGATGAGGAAGAGGGCGTATTTCGTAATTACCAGTCGGTAAACGGCCTTCGGGAACGATTGCCTTTCAATGAAGTGGATGCCTTGTTGTGTAGCAAGGACGGCTTGATGTGGGTTGGCATGTTGGGCGGAGGCATTTATACGGTCAATACGCATCGCAAACAATTCTCTTATGATTCGCTAAAGCCTTTACAAAGCTTCTTGCAGACAAATTCCATACGTTGCATCTCCCAAAGCCGGGAGGATGAACTGTGGCTGGGAGTCAGAGGCTTTGGATTGATATTCTACAATCTCCAGACAGGACAGATAACACCTTACAACCGGCATTCCGTCTTTAAGAAGTTACCCTATATCTCCTGCGTAAACGACATAATTTATCGGCGGAAAACAGGGGAGTATTGCATTGCGACTTGGGATGATGGCATTTGGTTTTATGATGGAAAGGATGTTCGCTCGCTCAACCTTTCCAATGAGCCTAAGCTAACCGATTATTGCATCTATGCGCTGCTGGAAGATGCTGCGGGAAATTTATGGATTGGAGCCAGAAATGGATTGTATATGATGGGTTATCAAGGTGTGGAGAAGGGTAAAATCCGTACGTTGAATGAACTGACAAAAGGGAATGCGGATTTGCGTAGCCCGATATTCAAGATGGCTGAAGATGGACAGGGAAATATATGGGTAGCGACACCCAACTCCGGTATTTGGAAGTTGACTCCAGATGGGCAGTCGGGGACATATACGGCCAAACGATATACGGCTCATCTGCAAAACTTCAATGCAACCGGTGCCATGATGATTTGCGCGGACAGTTACGACCGTATTTGGGCTGGCTCCAACAACAACACTCTTAGTTTGTATGACTCCGCAAACGACCGCTTTGTGCCGGTTTTCGATAAATACATTCATGGACAGGAGCTGGTATCGTGCATCATTGAGGACGATCGGCAAACGCTTTGGCTTACGACTCATTCCTATATGTATCACATTGCAGGCTCGTCACTCTGTCCGGATTCGCTTTCCATTGAAATGTATACCGTGGAGGACGGTTTGCAGGACAATGGATTCAACCGTAATGCCTGCTACAAGAGTAAGGACGGGACACTTTATTTTGGAGGAACCAACGGATTGAACTATTTCAATCCGGCTGAGATAGCGTGTGCGCATACTTCGTCTCCGATAGTGGTTACCGATTTTAGGATATATGGCTCCTCGGTGCGCAACATGCCGGAGGAAGAACGGTGTCGCCTGATGGATGCGCCGTTAGGCTATGTCCGTAACATTGTCTTGGCGCATGACCAAAACGATTTCAGCATCTATTTCTCATTGTTGAATTATATTAACCCCCAACTGAATCAATATGAATACCGTTTGGAGGGATATGACATGGATTGGATATCGTCCGGGGCCGATCGCCATTTTGCCCATTACAGTAATTTGCCTGTGGGCAACTATACTTTTCTGTTGAAAGGCGCCAATGGAAATGGGGTACGTTCCTCAGATGTATATACACTCCATATACAGATACTTCCCTCGCCTTGGCTTTCCGGGTGGGCCGTTGCGGGTTATGTGTTGCTGCTGTTGCTTATTCTATGTTATATATATAAAGAGGTGAAGAATCGTCTTCGCTTGAAACATGCGGTAGAGATTGCCCATATTCAGAGACAGAAGCAGGAAGAAGTCGATCATGCTAAGTTGCAATTCTTTACGGACATCACTCACGAACTTCTTTCACCGTTGTCCATCATTTCCGCTTCTGCCGATGAACTGAAGATGCAATATCCGGACCGGAAGAACTTGCTGCAACAGATTTCGGATAATACCTTGCGGTTGACAAGGCTCATTCAGCAGATACTGGAATTCCGTAAAGTGGAGGATGCCCAGCAGAAGCTGAAAGTGTCGCAAGGCAATCTTACTCAGTTTTTGAAGCATGCCGTACAGGCATTCGCTCCGTTGGTTCGCAAGAAACAGTTATGTATCCGGTTGGAGAATTGCGATACGGATTGCATGGGTTATTTTGACCCGGATAAGTTGGATAAGATTGTGTACAATTTGCTTTCCAATGCAGCCAAATATACACCGGAGGGCGGAACGATTACTTTGAGGCAAGAGTATGATGCTGAACAGAAATGTTTCGCGTTCAGTTTCAACAATCCCGGTGAGCCGATTCCCGCAGACAAGCAAGTGCATTTGTTTGAACGTTTTTATGAAGGGGAATATCGTAAATTTCATACCATAGGTACGGGAATAGGGCTTTCGTTGACGAAAGACCTGGTAAGTTTGCATCATGGTATAATTTCCGTGCATTGTGATAAGGAGACCGGCAATACGTTCGTGGTGAAGATACCGGTTTCGCGCGAGGCTTATCCTGCTTGTGAAATAGACAATGAGGCAGAGGTACAAGATGTAGAATTGCTGCCGGTTGAGGAACAGGATAAGAACGGGCACGAATCGGTAGGGGAGTCAGCCTTCCAAGCTGAGGGTCACGAATCTCTTCCTGCCTTGCTGCTGGTAGAAGATGATGAAGAGTTGCGCAAAAGTTTGTCGCATTTGTTGGCTTCCCGTTATCGTGTCTTCGAGGCGGAGAATGGCCGGGCTGCTTTAGAAATGCTTCATCAGGAGGATATAGCGGTTGTCGTTTCGGACATCCTGATGCCTGTTATGGACGGGTTGACGTTGTGCCGTCAGATAAAAGCCCAATTTGAGACTCGCCATATACCTGTCATTCTTCTGACGGCTAAGGTTAGCGATGAGGACCAGATAAAAGGCTACGAAGCCGAAGCGGATGGCTATGTTTGCAAGCCTGTCAGCATAGGAGTTTTGTCGGCACAAATCGAAAACTGTCTGCGTAAGCAGCAGAAAGGAAGCATTGATGCGCGCAAGACACTAGTTTTCACTGCCAAAGACATCAATTATACTTCAGCGGACGAGGCGTTTCTACAGAAAGTGTTAGATTGTGTCAATGCCCATTTGTCCGATTCCTCTTTCGATGCCACAGCTTTCATTCGGCAAATGGGTATGTCGCGTACCAACTTCAGTGACCATCTGAAGCAACTTACCGGCATGACGCCGGCTGCTTTCATTTCGAATGCCCGTTTGCAGACGGCTCTTCAAGTATTGCAGCAAACGCCGCACATCCGCATCGCAGAGTTGGCCTATGCGGTTGGTTTCAACGATCCTAAATATTTCACACTTTGTTTCCGCAAGAAGTTCGGGGCTTCTCCAAGAGAGTATTTGCAACAGCATCCGTCACTTTCTAAATAATAAGAAGAGCCTGTCGGCGGAACGGAATAAACATGAGGGTGTGTCAAAATGTAAAATGACTTTCATTAGCTTCGCTCAAAACCACTTTTGATTATTTTATTAAGGTATAGTCTGTCATGTTGTGCGAAGCGCAACGTAGTCGAAACGTCTCACATAGCACTACACGAGACCCTTCGACTGCGCTCCCTTAGACAAAATGATAGCGACCTTACATTATGACACACTCTCTTAGGCCGGACGATTGTTTTAGAAACTGTTTTGAATTTATCGTGCGATGATTTGGGATGAGTTTTTGAGACATTTTTGCTTCTTTGATGAGGAAGATAGCGGGCTATCTGACGAAGAATAGAAACAAAAATGACCAAAAAATCACCCAAAGCGCACACGAAAACGAATATATTAAGCCAAGAAAAACTTTTTGTAGAAATTCAAAACAGTTTCTTATAATCAACTTTTATTTAACAATCTGATGGAATGCTCGAAAATTAATCCTCAATGATAGAATAATCTCAATTTACCCGATTTTTTTATTAAATCGGCCTGTAATTGGTGTAAAAGTCAGCTCTGTGGACGAATTTACACTATTTGCGGACGAAAGAAGTGGCTTTTTGTAATAGCTTTGACATACTTTTGCCATGCAAATCGCTTAGACTTGCACTGGGAGATATTACAACCTTTTTATAAACTATTTAAAATTTAATTTATGAAACAAAGATCAGTTTTGCTAAGAGCATTAGGCATGCTGTTGTTGACGGTCTTGCTGGTTCTTCCGGCTAACGCCCAAAACAACATTACTGTGACTGGTACGGTGACGGACAATTTAGGGCCGGTCATCGGTGTGAATGTATCAGTTGAAGGGACCACATTGGGTGGTATTACGGACATTGACGGAAACTACACATTGGAAAACATTCCGAGCAATGGCACGTTGGTCTTTTCTTTTATCGGTTACAAAACTCAAAAGATTGCCATTAATGGCCAGACACGCATTGACGTGCAAATGGAAGAAGACAGCGAGATGTTGAGCGAAGTCGTTGTCGTAGGTTATGGCGTTCAACGTAAGAGCGACTTGACCGGTTCCGTTGCTTCGGTAAAAACCAGTGATGCTTTGAAAAGCACGCCTTCCGGTAACGTGTCCGATGCTTTGCAGGGACGTATGGCCGGTGTATCTGTGTTGAGCGGTTCAGGTGACCCGAGCCAAGACAACACCATCCGTGTACGTGGTATCAATTCTATCACGGCTGAAACAGGTCCGCTGGTAGTAGTCGATGGCTTCATCGGCGGTTCGCTTCAAAATTTGAACCCTTCGGATATCGCTTCTATTGAAGTGTTGAAAGATGCTTCTGCAACGGCTGTGTACGGTTCTCGTGGTGCCAACGGTGTCATCTTGGTAACAACCAAGAATCCGGGCAAGGACAAATTGTCTGTAAGCTTCAACGCTTTTGCCAACATCAAGACCGTAGCCAAGTATCCGGATACACTGTCTCCGTATGAGTATGCGACCATGGTCAATGAATATGGTAACGATACCGGTAATGGCGATTACTTTGATGCACAGCAATTGGCAGACTTGCAGAGCGGAAAGGCCGGTTATAATTATGCCCGTGAAATTTTCCGTACAGCCGTTACGCAGAACTACGACCTCTCAGTCAGTGGCGGTAATGAAAACACTACGTTCTTGGCTTCTTTCCGTTATCAGAACGACCAGGGTGTTTTGAAGAAATCTATGAGCGAGACGTACAATTGGCGTTTAAAAGTGGATACCAAGATTAAGAAGTGGCTGGACGTAGGTTTGAACTTCTATGGTAATTATCGCAAGTACTCTACTCCGCGTACCAATGCTTACCGCGGTATTTTCCAAACGGCAATGTTCTTCGATAACACGTTGTCTCCGAAGGATGAGAACGGCAATTACAATAATGATGATTGGAGCGGTAACCACATGTACAATCCGATGGGACACATTTGGGAGTTGGATCAATCTACCCAAGCCATCAATAACCGTCTGCAAGGTTACGTACAGTTCAACATTATCGATGGCTTGACATTCCGTTCTCAACTGGGTGTATTGTTCGACAACCGTCTGGCTACCACTTTGGAGAATGAAGACAGCTATCAGATGTTTGCTCAATCTAATAGTCGTGCATATGCTCGCAGCTATTTCAACCTCAGCTGGCTGAATACGAACACGTTGAGCTATGTAAAGGAATTCAATGAGAACCATCGTATCAATGCTACGGCTGTGTTCGAGCAATCTTATGACAACAACTACAACCATGTAGGACGTGCTTATTTCCCCGACTATGTAGACATTACGCACGGCTACAACAACTTGGCCATGAGTCAGAACGCTACATTGAATGAATTGGAAAGTGAACGTACTATCAATACGTTGATGTCTGGCATGTTGCGTGTAAACTATGTATTTATGAACCGCTACATGGTGACGGCTTCTATCCGTGCCGATGGTTCTTCTCGCTTGGAAGACAAATGGGCGTACTTCCCTTCAGCCGCGTTGGCATGGGATATCAAGCAGGAAAGCTTCTTGCAGGACAATAACTTCATTGACCAGTTGAAACTTCGTTTGGGTTACGGTTCGGTGGGTAACCAATCTGTAGAGGCTTATCGTATCTACTCTATGATGAGTGCAACTTTGGGTGATGGTGGAAAGACTGTTTATGCAGTAGACCGTCCGAGTGCTCCGTACTTGAAGTGGGAACGTAACGATCAGTTCAATGTAGGTGTGGACTTTGGTATCTTGAACGGACGTGTTCGCTTGACGGCCGATTGGTATAGCAAGCTGTCTAAGGATATTTTGTTGGAAGTTGCCCAGCCTACACACATGGGTTATGGTGAGTTGTTGCGCAATGCCGGTGAGATTAAGAATACCGGTGTGGAATTTACCATCAGTGCGGACCCGTTTGTAAGCAACGACCCGGATGGATTTAGCTGGCATACAGACTTGACTTTGACTCACAATAAGGGTACATTTAATAAAATTCCGACCGCTAACCACCGTCAACAACAAGCCGGAAACTATCAGGACGAATTGTTCCAGATGGTAGAGGGCGAAAAACTGGCCAGCTTCTGGGGCTATCAATACGAAGGCTTGTGGCAAGAGGCTGATGTAAACGCTTTGTTTGTAGATGCGAACGGCAATACGGATGGACGTACCAATGGTGACGTTTATGGTGTGGTAGCCGGTAACTCGAAATATAAGGATGTCAACAAAGACGGTGTATTGAACGAAGAAGACCAAGGTATTATCGGTAGCGGCCAGCCTACTTTCAACTGGGGATGGAACAACACCTTTAATTATAAGAATTTCGACTTGTCGTTCTTCTTGGTAGGTTTCCACGGCTTCGATATCTATAACGCTACGGAGCAGATTGGTTTGAACGGCATTCAGAGCCAGCAGGTGGCTGTAGTAACTCCGCTGAAGAAATGGCAAAACCACTGGACACCGACAAACACCAATACAGATGTTCCTCGTTGGGATGGCCAAGGTACAGAGAACAAGAATATGTTCAGTACCCGCTATGTAGAGAACGGAAGTTTCATTAAGATGAAGAGTATTACGTTGGGTTATACGGTTCCTGAGAAAGTTTGCAAGAATTGGGGTATCACGAACCTGCGTATCTATGCATCTGTTCAGAATCCGTTCCATATCACCGGTTATTCCGGACTCGATCCTGAAGCAACATTGGGTGATCCGCTGATTCAAGGTGTAGACTGGGGTAACTATCCCAACAGCCGTAACTACCTGATTGGTTTGAACTTCGCATTCTAATTTGTTTAATCTGAAAATAGTATATACAATATGAAAAAACTAACATATCTTGCAACTCTTGCCGGGAGCTTGTTTCTCGCAACTTCTTGTGTAGACTTGGACCAAGAGCCGCAATCGTTCATCACGGAGGAAGATTACATTGCCAGCATGGATCAAGCCGCACTTGAGAATGCAGTTTCTGCATTATACAATGACTTGTGGGGAAGTAACTACGGTTTCAACAGCCGTATACAGCGTATCCAAGTTTGTGCCGATGAAATCACTTATCGTGCTGCTAAGGCCGGTAACGAATTGGCCAATTACGATCGTCTCAGCCCCAGTATCTCTGCCAATACGGCTGACTTTGATAATACATGGAAAGATTTCTATAAAGTCATCAATGATGCCAATAAGTTGATTAACAAATCTGCAATACCCGAGGAAGCAGCAGCTGCCGCTACGTTTAAGGCTACCTTGGCTGAGGCTTATTTCCTGCGTGGATTGAGTTACTTCTACTTAGTACGTATGTATGGTGATGTGCCTTTGGTTATGAGTGATGAAGATTTGGCCGGTGATGTAGATCGTACGTCAGTGGAAGAAATCTATAACACTGCCATTATCCCTAGTTTGGAATATGCCATCGAAAACTTGCCTGAATCACCGCGTGCCGGTAACAGCTCTACGCCTACCAAATGGGCTGCCGAGACTTGCTTGGCCGATGTGTATATCACGATGGCAGGTTGGCCGCTGAAGAAGGGACAAGAATATTATACGAAGGCTGCCGATATGGCAAAGGATGTATTGGATAACAATGGTTATCACAAACAAGAAGCCAACTATAGTGACTTATGGCTGGAAAGCAATAAGAATAATAGCGAGTTTATGTTCTGCTTGCACCATAGTCATGCTGATAAAGTAATGGCTAGCAACTATGGTAAATCTTACTATCCAGTGAATTTCTTTGATGCGGGAACTAATACAGTGAGATCCGGTTGGGCAGATTATTATGCTCGTAAGGAAGCTTTCCTGAATTATCCGGATGATGAGCGTAGAGAGTGGAACTTTATGACGGAATGGCCTTCTAGCGAAGGTGATGTCATAGGAACAACTTCTGATGGCAAAACTATCTATGGAACTATCACATGGGAAGAAAGTTCTGACGGTCTGCCTTGCATCAGTAAGTATTATGACTATGATCAAGGTAATCCTGGACAGAACGCACAAGCCAATGGTGTAACCAGCATCTATCGTTTGGCTGATGCCAAGTTGCTCTATGCCGAGGCTTCTACCCGTGCTACCAATAGCGTAAACAGTCAGGCTATTGAAGCCGTTCGCAGCCTTCAGGAGCGTGCAGGCTATGCTGAAAGAGGCATCCCCGAAGTCGCTGACGGTGTAAGTGCGGATGAATTCCTGAACATCGTATCCAACGAACGTAGCTACGAGTTTTATGCAGAAATGCGTCGTTGGTTCGAGTTGGTTCGTACTGAGCAGGTAAGCGTGAAACGTGCTGATAAGTGGAGTGGCTCTTTGTTCCAAGCGCAAGGTCACTATTATTTCCCGATACCTTCCGCTCAAATTCTGTTGACAGGTTGGACGAACAATCCGGGTTATTAATGAAATAAAAACAGGAGAGGAGGAGCTTTCCAAAAGGAGGCTCCTCTTTTTGTATTGGATAGTATAGCAAATATCATTGGATAAATGGCAAAGTATCCAAGGATATTTGGGCAAGTAACCAAGGATACTTGGAGTAGTAATTAATATTTTCTGTAAATTGGGCCTGAAAGTCTCGGAAAAATCTTATATTTGTGCATAGATTTTACGATAAAAGCATTTACAAGTTATGGGATCGGAAGGTATTTACGAAAGATATGTCAATTTCTATACAGATTTTGCGTTTAAGAAATTATTCGGTACGGAGGTTAATAAAGGTTTGCTCATAAGTTTTCTCAACGCTTTGCTTCACGGGCGTGAGGAAATTAAGGAAATCACCTATCTGAACACGGAACATCTGGGTACGCAGGAGTACGATCGGCGCGCGGTGTTTGATGTGTATTGTACAAATGAGCGTGGCGAGCATTTCCTTGTCGAGATGCAAAAAGGGGAACAGCAGTTCTTCAAAGATCGAAGTATCTATTACTCTACGTTTGCCATTCGGGAACAGGCTCCCCGTGGTGAATGGAATTATGGCTTAAAGGGCATTTACACGATTGGAATCTTAAATTTTTGTTTTGAGAAGAAGAATACGGACTATTACCATGAAGTCAAATTGGTAGATTTAGCCAGCCGGGAAGTATTTTATGACAAACTGACCTTCATCTACTTGGAAATGCCCAAATTTACCAAAGGCGAGAATGAGTTAGAGACCCTTTTTGATAAGTGGCTCTATGCCATTCGCAACTTATCCCTATTAATGGACCGCCCCCGAGCCTTGCAGGAGAAAGTGTTTCTTCATTTGTTTGAGGCGGCAGAGATTGCCAAATTCGACCGCAAAGAAAGATATGAATACGAGGAAAGTTTGAAAGCTTATCGGGATTGGTTCAGTGTAATGGAAACGGCCGAAATAAGAGGTCATGAAAGAGGTTTTACTAAGGGTCTTGCGGAAGGTCTTGAGAAGGGTCGTGAGGAGGAACGGTTTGCAAATGCACGGAATTTAAAAAGCCTTGGTGTTTCTGTTGATATTATTAAGCGGGCAACCGGATTGAATGAAGAGGATATTAAGCTATTGTAGAAGAGTATTATTTATTTTGTCAAACGAAAAGTGTCATTTTTGTAAAGTTGTATATATTACCATGAATACATCTCGTATTTTTGTCATGACGTGTGTCATGCTGTTAGCAGGAAGCCTTCTCGGGGTATCTGCATCGGATTTTCAAACGATTTATAAGCGTATGTATGGTACATACCTCAAATCAAATCCTTCAGAAAAACGAGTGAATGAATTATTGAACTTAGTAACACCGGAAGGTGCATTCTCTGATATCGATTATACAGTGACTACCGGCGCCCCTCGTAAACATGTACAGAATCTGATAGTTCTTGCCAATGCTTATCAGCAACCGCAGAATAAATATTATCATGATTCCATGTTGAAGGATGCTTATTTGAAGTTGCTGCGTTTTTGGGTGAATACAGATCATCATGCCGACAATTGGTGGTATCGATATATACCTTATCCTAAAGAATTGTCACAAGGAGTAATTCTGATGGCGGACGAAATCAAAAAGGATCCCGAGTTGTTTGATAAGACAATGGCTTATTTGCGTTATTCGTATGAAACAGCTAAGCCTGCACATATGACAGGAGCAAATGCGGCCGACATTATTATGGGCTCACTGACGGCAAGTGTTCTGACAGAAGATGATGCTCAAATGATCCGTTTTCGGAATCAAATGACTTCATTGCTTACTATACAACAGACAGAAGGTGTTTTACGCGATTATTTATATGGGCAACATTGCGGTAACGGACGCCAACTCTACTTCACCAGCTACGGAAAAGAGTTTGTCAACTCCATGCTATTCTACCTGGAATTTTGCCAAGGCACCAAATACCAAAGTCCGGGATTGAGTCTGTTGCAGGATCTTTTCATTCAGGGAGCACAATGGATATTCTTTGCACAACAATATGATCCCAATAACGCCGGACGTTATATAGACTCCAATCATTTCCAGAAGGATATTTTGAAACTGGCCGAACGGGTTTGCAACCTAAGTGAAGGGGAGAGGAGAGAGCTGATGGAACAGGTTGTCAGACGGATCGGTGGAGAAAACACGCTGACAGGTAACCGCATGTTTTGGCGTTTTGATTATATGATAAACCGCCGTGTAGGTTATTATGCCAGTTCGCGTATGACTTCCACCCGTACCGTAGGTAATGAAGCTGGAAATGGAGATGGTGAATTTAATTATTATGCAGCTAATGGAGTGAATTACATTTTTGTGACTGGTAAAGAGTATGCCGGTGATTTTTTTAAAAAGTTCAATAACCGCCAATATCCGGGCATTACAGCGGAACAGGATAATGAGCCATTGCCTATACCTGACTGGGGAGAGCATGCCAATAACGGAAATGCTTTTGCCGGCGGAGTGAGTGATAGTATTTATGGTGCGTGCGGCATGATTTTGGATCGCCGTTCATTGACTGCCCATAAGGCGTGGTTCTATTTCGATGATGAATTTGTTTGTTTGGGTGCCGGCATCCGGAACGCAAACGGAAAGGCGGACGTATATACGACCCTCAACCAATGTAATACCGACGGAAAGATACAATACGCCTGCGGAAAAGAAGTCAGGACATGGAAGGAAGCCCAAAAGTTGAAAGGCTTAAAATGGGTACTTCATGGTCGCATCGGTTATTACAATCTCGACCCAGAAGCGGAATACCGTTTAGCTTGTGATAACGGCTTGTTCACGTTGAACATCAACCACGGTCTTTGTACAGAGCCAGGAACGTATGCCTACGCAGTCCGTCCGAACCTTAAATCCGTCAAAGAAGCCGGCGTGTACGCCCAACAGCTTCCTATAGAGATTCTCTCCAACACAGAACAACTGCAAGCCGTTCGTCACCGCCAACAGGATATAACTGAAGCGATATTTTATCAGGCCGGTTCGCTGAATCTGCCGGACGGAATGACGCTGAAAGCGGACGCCCCCTGTACGCTGATGTGGAACAATAAGGAACGGAAACTCCATGTAGCCAACCCGTACTGTGAATCGCAAAATCCTGCATCCATTACCGTAACACTGGCCATAGGAAGCCAATCGCAGACGTTGACTTTCGATATGCCTCAAGGAGAGTTCGCGGGAAGCACAGTAGCAAAAATTGTGAAATAATCATCATTTAAGAAGAAGAATATGAATCTAAGAAATTACCTATTGGCCGCTCTTTTGACGGGATATGCTGGCACGATACCGGCACAGACGCGTCAGGTACCTAAGGTCTACAAACCCGTCATGAAAGAAATATACCATAAAGGGTGGATTGACTTTAATAAGAACGGGGTGAAGGATGTGTATGAAGACCCGTCCGCACCCATTGATGCCCGTATCGACGACCTGTTAGGGCAGATGAACATGGATGAGAAAACCTGCCAGATGGTCACTCTGTATGGGTACAAGCGAGTATTGAAAGACGACCTGCCCACGCCGGAATGGAAACAAAGCCTTTGGAAAGACGGCATCGGAGCCATTGACGAACATCTGAACGGTTTCCAGCAATGGGGACTTCCGCCTTCGGACAACGAGAATGTATGGCCGGCTTCCCGCCATGCCTGGGCTTTGAACGAAGTACAGCGTTTCTTTGTTGAAGAAACACGTTTAGGCATTCCGGTTGATTTTACCAACGAAGGCATCAGGGGTGTAGAAAGCTATCGGGCTACAAACTTCCCCACCCAGTTGGGATTGGGACATACGTGGAACCGCAGTCTGATTCATGAAGTGGGCCGCATTACGGGACATGAAGCCCGTATGTTGGGATACACCAACGTGTATGCTCCTATTTTGGATGTGGGGCGCGACCAGCGTTGGGGACGTTACGAAGAAGTTTATGGCGAATCGCCTTATTTGGTTGCAGAGTTGGGCATTGAGATGGTAAAAGGCATGCAGCAGGATTACCAGGTGGCAGCCACCGGAAAACACTTCGTAGCGTACAGCAACAACAAAGGAGCGCGTGAAGGAATGGCGCGCGTAGACCCTCAGATGTCTCCGCGCGAGGTGGAAATGATTCACGTATATCCTTTCAAGCGGGTGATTCGTGAAGCAGGCTTGCTGGGCGTCATGAGTTCATATAATGATTATGACGGCGTTCCCATTCAGGGTAGTTATTATTGGCTGACCACCCGTTTGCGTGGAGAAATGGGGTTCCGTGGCTATGTAGTCTCGGACAGCGATGCGCTGGAATATCTCTATACTAAACACGGTACGGCCCAAAACATGAAGGAAGCCGTGCGGCAAAGTATCGAGGCGGGACTGAATGTACGTTGCACGTTCCGTTCGCCCGAGTCGTTTGTCGAGCCTTTACGTGAGTTGGTGGCAGAAGGTGGCCTAAGCGAGGAATTGATAAACAGCCGTGTGCGCGACATCCTGCGTGTGAAGTTCCTGATAGGTTTGTTCGATGCCCCCTATCAGACCGACTTGGCCGGAGCTGATACCGAAGTGGAAAAAGAAGAGCATGAAGCTGTGGCTTTGCAGGCTTCCCGGGAATCCATTGTCTTGCTGAAGAACGAAGACCAAACGCTGCCGCTTTCCTTGGATAAAGTGAAGACGATTGCCGTTTGTGGTCCCAATGCAGATGAAGAATCATACGCGTTAACTCACTACGGGCCTTTGGCCGTAGATGTCACAACCGTGCTGGAAGGTATAAAAAACAAAGTGGTGGGAAAAGCCGAAGTCCTCTACACAAAAGGCTGCGAACTGGTAGATGCCAATTGGCCGGATAGCGAACTGATTGATTTTCCGCTGACGGAGAAAGAACAAGCCGACATTAATCAGGCGGTAGAGAATGCCCGCCGGGCTGATGTCTGCGTGGTCGTGTTAGGTGGCGGACAGCGTACATGCGGAGAAAACAAATCGCGTAGCAGCCTGGAGTTGCCGGGCAGACAATTGGACTTGCTGAAGGCAGTTCAAGCCACGGGTAAGCCTGTCGTGTTGGTACTCATCAACGGCCGTCCCTTGTCTATCAACTGGGCCGACCGCTTTGTACCGGCTATTGTGGAGGCATGGTATCCAGGTTCTAAAGGCGGCATAGCCGTGGCTGATGTGTTGTTTGGCGATTACAATCCCGGTGGTAAACTGACCGTAACCTTCCCCAAGAGCGTGGGACAAATACCTTTCAACTTCCCATGCAAGCCTTCTTCCCAAGTGGATGGCGGTAAGAATCTGGGACCGGATGGCAATGCCTCGCGGGTGAACGGGGCGCTTTATCCCTTTGGTTACGGATTGAGCTATACAACTTTTGAATACTCCGACATGGAGATTTCTCCCAAAGTTATCACTCCGGAGCAAGAAGCCACGGTCAGCCTGAAAGTAACCAATACGGGTAAACGGGCCGGTGATGAGGTCGTACAGTTGTATATCCGAGGTGTTTTGAGCAGCGTGACTACTTACGAAAAGAATCTGGCGGGCTTTGAACGTATTCATCTGAATCCGGGCGAAACGAAAACAGTTTCTTTCTCTATTGACAGGAAACAACTGGAACTGCTGGACAAGCACATGGAATGGACGGTAGAACCGGGTGAGTTTGTGTTGATGGCTGGCGCTTCTTCGGAAGACATTCGCCAAAGCGTTGTTTTAGAAGTCGAGGATTATCAGACCCGTGCGGCACGCATAGAAGCGGCTAAACCCGAAGCTCCCGTAACAGCCAGCACCAATCCGGAACTGGTGATGAACGTGTTGGATGGTGACCCGGCTACCGGTTGGCAAGGAAATAAAGGCGATTATATTACGTTTGCCCTGAAAGAAACGCCTAAGGTGGATGATGTGACGATTACCTTCACACGTGAGAATAATCTGCCGGCTAATTTTGAGATTCAACTGTCCGGTGGCGGCGGCCAATTCTTGACCGTCTATACAGGAACCGTCAGCCAGTATGGAAAACCTGTCACCTATACTTTCAAAGGCACTACCGCCAGCGATTTGCGCATTGTGCTGAATGATGACCGGGTGGGCATTGCCGAGGTGAAGATTTCGGAAGCAAAGAAATAGAAACGATTGTGGCATATTGAAAGCGTAAAGGCACTGGGATTAAGATTAATTTACTCCATCTGTTCCCGGTGCCTTTGTTTTCTTCATATTCCGCCTTGGCGGTTAGTTCTTCTTCATAGAGCCCTTTTTCTTGTTTGTGTACGGTCTCCGTTATCTTTCTTCTTTTATTGTATAAATGGGAATTTAGTTTTAGGCACGGATTACACGAATTACATGGGTTTTTTCTGAAAAGAATAGGATAAAGAGCAAAAATAAGCGAATTTGAGCATTCTCACTGACGGTCAGAGGGTTTGGCTTCGGGTGGCACGGAATGGCACAAGGACGTTAAAACGGATTTTGGCGGATTGCAGCAATAGATGCACTTCCAAACCATTACCCGACACCGGATGCATATTTAACACTAACGGTCTCTATTTCTGCGTTCTGCGTAGGTTTACATTCTGCCTTTACAACTCCCGTAAACTAATTT
>CALUOR010000048.1 GCA_944322285.1 uncultured Bacteroides sp. | reverse complement strand
TATTCCAGATTATGCATCCCATGTTTGGAGTCGATACGTTCAATAAGGTGTATCTTGCCGTGGTCAGAAGAATTGCGCACAGCGTCTATGCAGGCACGGTCAAGAGCCACCGGGTCGAGAGAAGCGAAGATGCCGAGGTCACCCATCTGAGGGTCGGCAGGAGTGGCTACACAGTCGCAATCCACCGAAAGATTGTTTGCCACACTGATGTACAGCACCCGGTCACCGATGTGGTCAATGATGGCTTTGGACGCTTCCGCCATAGATTCTTGGAATATGGTGTCAGCCGGAATCATATTCCAAACTTCCGTCACATTGCGTGTCTTCCCACCGGAATGGATATACGCCTTACCTTCCGGTGAAGCAATGCCGATGGAGATGTTTTTCAACGCACCGCCGAATCCTGCCATCGGGTGTCCCTTGAAGTGTGACAACACCACCATGAAATCATAGTTCAAAAAGTCTTTTCCAACGATGTCTACTTTCAGGTGCTTGCCACCGTTCACAGGGAGTTCTACCTGTCCGTCGGCATCCATGATGTCCACATCGGCAATGGCTGTGAATCCATGTTCCTCAGCCACTTTCATGTGGTCGGCCACATTGGTACGTTTGCCGCCGTAGGCGGTATTCCCTTCGATGATGGTGCCTTTTACCAAATGTACCAAGTCCTTTATCAGGGCAGGTTGCAGGTAATTGGGGTTGCCTGCTTCTCCGGTCGATAACTTGACCGCCACTTTCTTACCTTCGGCTTTCCGGCCGAGTGCCTTATAAATCTTAATCAGGTTTTCGGAAGTGATGTCTTTGATGAAATACACTTTGGGCAGCGACGAACTGCCCTCTTCCGAAGCTTGCTTTTGCGCATTAGCACAACCAACACCCGCCATCATCAGGACGGATGCCAACAGGACTGTAAAAATCTTGTTCATAATCCAAACGTATTAAACGATTAAAAGTTTATGTTTATTCCTGCCATCACCGTTGCACGGGGCATCGGGTATCCGGCATTGATTTCATAGCTTTGTGCAAGCAGGTTTTCCCCTCTTGCCCAAATGTCCAGCCAACGGGCGGCGCGGAAGGAAGCCCGCAGGTTCCATAACGTAAAATATTCCTTAGTCACCGGGTCGGTAGAAGTATAAAGTCCGGCAATGTATTGCACGCCGGTAGATATGTTCCACCTGCCTTTCGAGAAATTAACTCCGGCATACAACTTGTGTTCTGGTGCTGCGACAACGGGGTTCTCCATGTGCAGGAAGCTGTAATTGGCATCTGCCGACCATTCCGGACTGATACGGTAAGCCGCTTGGACTTCCACGCCCGTATTGTCTATTTCCCCGGAGTTCTGGTTGAGCATACCGCTTCCGCTGGGATTTGGCAGAGTCATAATCAGGTTCTTCCCATTGATGTAGAACACATTCACGCCATACGAAAGCCTGCCTTCCCATAACCGTTGCGAAAAGGCAATTTCATAATTCCACATTGACTCCGGTTTCAGGTCAGGGTTTTGCGGAGGAAACATATACATTTCCCTCAAAATGGGATAGCGGAAACCTTTGGAGGCGGAGGCTTTCAGTTCGATACTGTGGGGCAAGTGGAAAGCCAGTCCGGCCTGCGGCACCCACTCCGTCCCGATGCGCGAATGGTGGTCGATGCGCAATCCGGCATTGAAGGTCAGCCACGAGCCGATGTCCTGTCGGAAGTCCACGTAGCCCGCCACTTCATCCTCGTGCTTGTCCACGATGTCCTCGCGCGTTCCGGTTTGTTCGCCTTTCACATACTCCGTCCACGCCTCACCGCCATAGCGGAACCAGTCGAAGCCAAAAGTAATGCGGTTTCCTGTAAAGAACTGGGCACTTTGGTAAAGCGAAAGACCCATCATATCATCAAACGAGTTGAAATGCCCGTCTTGCGGCTCTTCGCCTGCGCTCGGCGTATAGCCGTCGTTAATCCAATGGTCACCCCAGTTATAGAAGAAACTCAAACCTCCGGAAGTGCGGTCGTAATTGTTTTCGATGGCGAAGGAAGCCATGCCGCGCGTGATGCGTTGGTCGCCTTCCAACAAGGGGGCGGACACCGGACCGGGATAAGTGGCGTTGAAGTGCGTCACGTTCACATCGGCGTAGGTGTTCCAGTGGTTGGTTAGTTCATAGCCCAGTTTGGCATAGCCACCGTATTGATCGAAAGGCATATTCTCCCGATGTCCGTCCGTGCGGTTGTAAGAGCCGCTGACGACGCTGGAGAAACGTCCTTTGCGGATGCGGTTGGTCAGTTCCGTTTCCAACGTATTGTAAGAACCATATCCGGCGCGGACATTCGTCTTGATGCCGTCTTCGTGCATCTTCCGGGTAACAATGTTTATCACGCCGCCCATCGCATTAGAGCCGTACAACACAGAGGCAGGGCCTCGCAACACTTCCACTTTGTCCGCCAATAATGTCTGGTAGGCATCGGAAATCGGATGGCCGAAGATGCCTGCATATTGCGGATGCCCGTCTATCAGCACCATCAGCCGGGCGTTGCCGCCTGAAAGTCCGCGCAAGGAAATACCTCCGGCAGCACCGTTGGACACACCATATCCCATGATTCCACGGGAGGTGGTGAACAAACCGGGTATCTGTTCCGTCAATATGGGCAGAAGTGAAGATTGCTGGCTCTCCTCTATGCTCAGGCGTGGGATGACCGATACGGTCTGTGACAGATGACGCACATCCGTTTCGTTGCGCATTCCAGTCACTACCACCTCATCCAGCGGGATATTTCTTTCGGAAAAAGTTGTGTCTCGTGTGATATCTTGTGCCGATATCGTTCCCGGTATCCACAAAATTGTTGCGAGGAGCAACAAAGGCAATTTAGCATTCATATTTATTGATTGCACATATTTTTGTTTTCTACATAACGGATTACTCTCGCCGGATTACCAACTGCCACTGCATTATCGGGTATGTCATGCGTGACCACCGAGCCTGCACCGATAATGACATTGTTGCCGATGGTCACTCCCATCACGATGGTGGAATTGCCGCCCACCCATACATTGTCGCCAATGGTTATCGGTTTGGCAATGCCGAGCCTGTCCACACGTCCGGCTGCTTCCATCGGATGTGCCACGGCATAAATCCCCACACCCGGTCCAATCCAAGTGTTGTTGCCGATGGTTACGGGAGCCATGTCAAGGATGGTCACATTGTAATTGGTTAGGAAATTGTCGCCCACGTGCAGGTTGATGCCCAGGTCGCAGAAGAAACCCGGCTTGATGCTAAGGTTCTTCCCTGCAGAGCCGAACAACTGGCGCAACACTTTCTCACGCTCTTCACTTTCGGTGATGGGCAACGCATTGAATTGTTGGCAGAGTGTTGCGGCACGATAGTGGATTTTTGCGATTTCGGGGTCATCCATGCTGTAATATTCCCCACTGTTGAGTTTTTCTAATTCTGTCATAGTCTTTATTTTAAATAATAATCATAATAATTGTCTTGTGGATTTCACATTGCAAAGTTACGCTTGAATTTGCCTTCCATGTTTTTCCAAAACGTCTTTTGTAGCTTTGCTGAAAAGTCAATCTTTCTTTTTCTTATATGACCTTTCCCTGTCCAACAATTCAACAACTTTCTCGCCAATACAAAGACAACAGCCTGTACATGCTGAAAATCCGTTCTTATAAACAATGTTGCCGCAAATGACCGTACCATACATGTGTTTGAAGTGCTCAAACAATTCTTTCGACAAAGCTACCGCCTTTGCATTGTCTTTCGGCAGGAACATGCCCAACGCCATGACACCTGCCACAAACGCTCCACATGAACCTTCGTTGTAGGAACATCCCATTCCGCCACGGAAACCTGCGGACAAGGCCATCAGTTCTTCGTCTGTCAAGTCGCAGCCTACCGTCTGGCAAATGCCGATAAAAGTAGCCTGTGAACAAGGAATGTTTTTTTGCCGCAAACGGCAAATAACGGTCGATATGGATTCTGTGCCACGCATATCAAAACAGTTTATCTTGCGGTGTGATTGACCGAAGCACCCGGCAAGGATTTCCCACGGCAATTACTCCGGCAGGAATATCCTTTGTAACTACACTCCCAGCCCCGATGACCGAACCGTCTCCGATATGGACTCCCGCCATTACGACTACATCACCTCCCAACCAGACACGGTTACCGATATGTATGGGCGCATCCATACAGAAGCCTTGCGCCCGTTCCTCCGGGTCAAGGGCATGGTTAACGGTGTAAAAGCTGCAATTCGGACCAATCAATGTATGGTGTCCGATGCGGATAGTTGTGTTATCCATCAACGTGCAGTTGAAATTGATGGTCACATGGTCTTCAAGGAAGATGTTTTCACCGTACTGGCAACGGAATCCGGGCACTATAAGTATGCCTTCTCCGCATTTGCCAAGAAGTTCTTCTAATATCCTGCGGCGAAATTCCTGTTCTTCTTCGCTTGTTTGGTTATATCTCATGCAAAGGCTGCCCGCCCTTTGAAATTTCTTCATCATCGTCTGGTCGAAGATGTAAGGTTCTGAATAATTGTCCTTTTTCATATCCAATATATATATAAAAACATCACCAAACCCGATGCGGGTTCAGTGATGCAAAGGTAGCGGGATTTATGGTAATGTCGTTTTTCCTAAACGTCTTATCTGTTTTGTTGAAACGTCATTCTACTAACAATTGTAAATTCCTGACGGTGAAATGCCGAACTCCCTTTTGAATGCAGTAGAGAAATGCGACAGGTTCTTAAACCCTACTTCCAAATAAACATCCGCAGGCTTTTTCCCCAGTTTCTCCATCAGGCATTTAGCTTCCTCCAAACGACGCTTGACAATCCAGCGACTGGGTGTGTTGTGGAATACCTCTGCAAAGTCTTTCTTGAATGTGGAAAGGCTGCGCCCCGCATAATGGGCAAACTCTTCTACGGTAAGGTCGCACTTATAGTTCTTGTTCATGAAATCTTCCAAATTGATTTTCCACGGTTCGGAAAAATCAAACAGTACCTGTCCCAAGTCAGGCCTTAGTTGTAACAACGTAAAGACAGCTTCCTGCAATTTGGTTTCCATCAGTTCCTTGGAAGGATACTGCTGGGCATCAAAATACTGTTCCAACGAAGAGAACAGCCCGTTTAGGAAGGGATGTTTTTCCAACATCACATAAGTGGATTTAGCCGTTATCGGATTGCTTACCAAAGGTACTGCGATGTTATGTTCATGCAACATCTTTTTCAAGAAAGGCATTTTCAGTTGTAGGAACAAACCTTTGAACGGCTCGCCGTTCTTTGATGGTTGCTTGATTTTTTTCATTAAATGGTTACGTTTGATGAAAAAGGAATCTCCTTTTTTTAAATGATACTTTTTGTCGGGTGCAATCAAATCCAACTCCCCGGAACACAGATAAACCAACATGTGTTCCGACACCATTTCCTCACACCATTTGTCTTTCTCCACCTTACAGCAGAAGAAAGTCCCCATGTAATCGTAAACTGTTATACCGGCCTCCATTTTGCTAATCAATTAAATTTCAGTGCAAAATTAAGCATTTTATTTCCAACATACTTTTCTCAAAAGCCTTTATTTGTTTTCTCAGAAGTTTTCGCCGACATTTTATAAATCATCTGAACCCCGGCACATTCGGCCGAATCATAGGTCCTCCCCCACGGTCTTTATGGTCAACCACGATACTCCGTATTACTTCATAAATAATCGGACCGACATCCAACTCCAACTTAAATCCATTATTGAAGCGATAGCCGGGCATCACAATCGGACGCATTTCCCAATGCCCGGTAGTAGAGTCATAATAACGGTGTACACCTAACTCAAGACTGAAACGGTCGGTGATGTCAAATCCCATCGTACCTCCATAGCCATAAGGACTCAGATTCGGAAAGCCTCCCGCACTGACCGAACCGAAAGCCGTAAACAATAAATGGTCCTGCGCTTGATAAACCAAGGCGCCGGAAAGACTGAAAGATTGCGTAGTGAAGTAAGCCATGTTCAGCTTGATGGCATTTACGGTGGCCTGCAAAGCCAGCCGGTCATTCAATTCTTGGCGGAAACCGAAAGCCGCCTCATTCAAACGTCCCAAGCCCGGCATCGTAATTTGGCTTCCTTTGGCATTCAACATGCCTGTACGCCACCGAACCATCGGGCCTCCCGTACTGAAATCCCCCTTGAACATCGGTGAAGGATTCTCCTGATAGGGCAAACGCAAGTCCGGTTCCCGCTTGGGCAAAGTAAACTTCGGGAGAGGTCTCATCGGTTCGGCCATAGGGAAATAATAAGACTTATCTTCGGAAAATGCCGATTTCATCGAAGGAAAGGAATTGGCTTTCCCTTGTAAAAGGATACTATCCTTAGGTAAACGTATGCTGTCCTCCTGCGCCTGTACTCCACAAGCGCCAAAGATAACTCCTAAGAGCAAAGCCCAACGGATAATGTTTTTTCCCATGATTTCCCCTTGCATTGATTACTTATCTACAAAAATACGCAAAATCACTCACTTACACCACCTGTTATTATCATATTTAACGGTTGGTAAGTGTAGATAAGTCTACTGCGTCATTCAATTACTAACAACTTTATTAGTAACAAGTTTGTTAGTAATTGATTTGTTTGCTATCTTTGTCCTTGAAAACAATAATTAGTCATGGAAAGCAAGCCTTTTATATTTGGAGTAGCAACGTCCGGGGAACACTTTACCGACCGCGAGAAAGAAACGAAACGTTTATTATCAAACTTTCGACATGGAGTCAACACGGTTCTTATTTCTCCCAGACGTTGGGGCAAAACCTCATTGGTGCAGAAAGTATGCCAACTGGCTCAATCGGAAGACTTGAGAATAGTCTATCTTGATATCTTTGCTTGCCGAAGCAACCGGGATTTTTATGACGCCTTTGCATCTGCCATATTGAAGCAAACTTCCTCCAAATGGGAAGAATGGTTAGATAACGCCAAATTGTTTCTCTCACGTATCAGCCCTCAAATTTCATTAGGACCTGACCCGACATCAGAATTTTCCATTTCACTGAAATTAAATCCTCAAAAAGAAGACGTGATAGAAATCTTGCAATTACCTGAAAAGATAGCGGAGAAGAAAGGATGTCGTATTGTGGTTTGCATTGACGAATTTCAACAAATCGGAGAATTCAAAGATTCCAAAAATTTCCAAAAACAGCTTCGAAGCGTATGGCAATTACAACGCTCTGTGTCCTATTGTTTATTTGGCAGTAAAAAACACCTGATGAATGAATTGTTTGAGAAACGAAGCCTGCCCTTTTACAAATTCGGAGATGCTATTTATCTTGACAAAATCAACACCCCGGATTGGGTGAAATACATTTGCCAACGTTTTCAGGCGACAGGGAAGGTCATATCCGAAGATATAGCCGAAAAAATCTGCCAAACCGTAAATAATCATTCCTCGTATGTCCAACAATTGGCTTGGTTGGTATGGATTCACACGGATAAAGAAGCTACTGCACAAGATTTCCAAGAAGCTGTAAAAGACCTTCTCGACCAAAACACGCCGCTTTTCGAGAAACAAACGGAAGAACTGAGCACCTACCAAATGAATTTTCTTCGTGCTATCACCGAAGGTGTACACGCCGAGTTTACCACCCAAGAAGTTCTACGCAAATACAATCTCGGCACTTCCGCCAATGTCAGTACTATCAAACGGGCATTGGTAAAGAAAGAGTTGGTAGAAACGGGGAAAAAACAAGTATTCTTATCAGACCCCGTCTTGGAACTTTGGCTGAAAAAAGAGTTTCAAAAGTAATCAATACCCCTATCACGCCTTTCCCTTTCGACTTTTCCGAACTATAGGATAAAAGCGTATATTTGTAGCGGAAACTTAAAATTGAGACTGTATGGAAATAATAAAAGCGGATACCATAGAACAATATAATCGTTTTTTCGGGTTTCAGACCAAACATCCGTTGGTCGGCATTGCGCATTTCGACCGCTCGGAAAACCAGCCGCTGACGTATAAGATGACGTTCGGCTTTTATGCGCTCTTTTTGAAAAAGACAGTGGGATGCACCATCAATTATGGGAAGACGAAGTATGATTTCAATGATGAAACGGTGGTATGCTTTGCACCGGGGCAGACCGTAGGTATTCACCGTATTGAGGATGGTCCCGTGCCGGAAGCCGACGCATTGCTATTTCATCCGGACTTCCTACACCGTACACCATTGGCTCAGAAGATAAAACAATATACCTTTTTCTCGTATACCTCCAATGAGGCTTTGCATCTGTCCGCAGACGAACGCCTGATTATGCAGGATTATATGAACAAGATTGCCCACGAATTGGAGCATCCCATTGACAAGTTTTCCAAACCGTTGATTATCTCCAATATCGAAGTGCTGCTCAACTATTGCATGCGCTTTTATGAACGCCAGTTCATTACCCGTGAAGTACTGAACAGCGACGTACTTGTGCGCTTCGAGCGATTGCTGAATGAATATTGGGATTCCGGCATGGCTCAAGTACAAGGGTTACCCACCGTAAAGTATTTTGCAGACAAGATATGCCTGTCGCCCAACTATTTCGGGGATTTAGTCAAATCTGAAACCGGCAAAACGGCGCGGGAACACATCCACCTTAAAATCATCGAGATGGCCAAAAACGCCTTGCTCGAACCCGATGCGACGATGAAACAGATTGCCGAAAGACTTGGCTTCCAATACCCGCAGCATTTCCTGCGCTTCTTCAAGAAAGAAGTAGGATGTACGCCTAAGGAATATTGCGCCCAAAATAATTTGGCAGTATAAATTAACATCAAAAGTCCCGCCTCATAGAAAAACGGCAAAATCCTCACAACGGACCTTGGGAAAGTGGCAATTGCATGGATGCGGCTTCAATAATCTATATAAATAGGGATAGATAATGCTCAAAAGAGAGGTAAATTTGTCGGGACTATCATAATCTGTTATAAGCAGGCTTTGCCAACAGTGGCACATTTCATACATTTTATTTTACATTCAAATTTAACGTTTGGTAAGAACACACACCCTATTTCGTTAACGAACGTGTAAAATTGGCTTCCGAAATTCTCCGAATGATGTAACTATTTATAGAACATGCTGATTATCAACTATTTAATCATTTCAGCAACACTGCACTATTTGCTCTAACACAGCGCAGTGTTTACCCCCTAAACAGTGCACTAATTGAGAGGAAATAGTACGCTGATTGAGAAGCAATAGTGCGCTGATTGAGAGGCAATAATGCGATGATTTCGTAAGAGTAGAAATGTTTTTACATACAAACCGAATAGTGGACACTGTCAAATTATTATGTTTCGGAAACATTATGTTTCTGAGATATAATTTTTTCCTTCACAAATTTACGATTGAAAGCTTTATCCGCCAATTATTTCCAATTAAAAATAAGACTCTTTTTGGAAATATATAGAGGATGTTACTCAAAGATAACACTTTTTTCCGATAAAACCTACACCGCCTTTTCATTTCCGAATATATTCCGTACATTTGGAAATCTTTTTCAACTTAACAAAATTACAACAGAACATGAAAGGTTTTAAATTAGGACTGACTGCCTTGCTTTTGTCCGCCTGCTTGGGCGGGAAGGCTCTGGCCCAAGGCACGGTGAAAGATTATCGCCGGGCCTTTGCGCTACAAGAGAAATTCAGCGCTTCCAACGTGTATTATTCAAACGTGCAACCGCATTGGATAGACGGAACGCACCGCTTCTGGTATGTACGTCATACGCCGGAAGGCCGTGTGTATGTCGTGGTGGACGCCCAAACCAAGAAGCGAACGGAGCTTTTCGACCATCCGGCACTTGCCCAAGCTTTGACCAAGGCTTCGCAAAAGAAAGTGGACGCCAACACGGTACTTTTAGAAAGGCTATCCGTAGACAAGGAAACAGGTGCGCTGAACTTCGTATTCAACAACCATCGCTGGCACTACAATGTAAACGATAATAAGCTGGAAGACAAAGGCGAACTGCCTGTCCCTACTCCGCAACGTCACTGGATGGAGCGGGACGATGAGAAAGTGGCTGAACCTGCAATGTCGCCCGACGGACGCTATAAGGCTTACATCAAGAACCACAATATCTATGTACGCGAGTTGGCTACGGGCAAGGAAAAACAACTCAGCATAGACGGAACGTTGGCCAATTATTATTCGGCTTACATCTATTGGTCGCCGGATAGCAAAAAAGTGGCCGCCTGCAAAATACGTCCTACGGAGAAACGCTACGTTTATTACGTAGAATCCTCGCCCACCGACCAACTGCAACCCAAGCTGCACAAGCAGGAGTATGCCAAACCGGGAGACGAACTTCCCTTCAAAGTGCCTTGCATCTACGAGGTAGAAACGGGACGGGCCATCATCCCTTCCACCGAACTTTTTGCCCATCAATATGATGTATGGGGGCCTGTTTGGGACAAAGATAGCCGAAGCATCACCTTCGAATACAACCAGCGCGGACATCAGGTGTATCGCGTGCTTGAACTCTCTGCCGAGACCGGAAAAGTGCGCCCTATTATCGAAGAGACAAGCGATAAATACGTCAATTATCCCCTACGATATCGCTATGACTTGCAAGACGGACGCCACATTATCTGGGCGAGTGAGCGCGATAATTGGAACCATCTTTATCTCTATGAACGCACCGGGACGGAGCCTGTGCGCCAAATCACACGGGGAGAATGGTATGTGCGCCAGGTGATTCATGTAGACGAGGAGAACAAGCAAATTTATTTCTCCGCCAACGGTGTGCAGGCTGATGAAGACCCTTACCTGATACGCTATTACCGCATCGGCTTCGATGGAAAGGGTCTAACTTGCCTCACGCCGGAAGAAGGGATGCACACGGCCTGGTTCTCATCGGACAAGAAGTATCTGGTAGACGTGTATTCGATGGTAGACAAAGCACCCGTAGCGGTGTTGCGCGACGCACGTAACGGTCGGGTAATTATGCCGTTGGAAACGGCCGATATAAGCCGGCTGGAAGCCGCAGGCTGGAAAGCACCGGAGGTATTTACGGCCAAAGGCAGGGACGGAAAGACGGACATGTGGGGCATCATTATCCGTCCGACCAACTTCGACCCCAACAAGAAATATCCCATACTGGAATACATCTACCAAGGACCCGGGAGCCAATATGTGCCCAAGACATTTATCCCACACAATTACTACATGAGTTCCATCGCCGAACTGGGCTTTATTGTGGTCATGGTAGACGGCATGGGGACTTCTTTCCGCTCACGCGCTTTTGAAAATGTCTGCTACAAGAATCTGAAGGATGCCGGCCTGCCCGACCACATTGCCTGGATTAAAGCGGCCGCTCAAAAGTATCCGTATATGGACATCGACCGGGTGGGTATCTATGGCTGTTCGGCAGGCGGACAAGAGTCTATGACCGCCGTTCTTTTCCATCCGGAGTTTTATAAAGCGGCCTACTCTGCTTGCGGATGCCACGATAACCGAATGGACAAGATTTGGTGGAACGAACTTTGGTTAGGTTATCCCGTGGGCAAACAATACAAAGAAGGCTCTAACGTAGAGAACGCCCACCTGCTGAGCCGTCCGTTGATGCTGGTAGTCGGTGAATTGGATGATAATGTAGACCCCGCCTCGACCATGCAGGTGGTAAACGCACTCATCAAAGCCAATAAAGAGTTCGAGTTAGTGGTTATCCCCGGTGCCCGTCACACCATGGGTGAAGCCTACGGAGAGCACAAACGCTACGATTTCTTTGTGCGCAACCTGTTGGGTGTGAATCCGCCGGAATGGGAGGAGGTGAAATAATTCCCAACTTTTTCGTACCTTTGCACCACAAATAAAAACATTGGACGAATGGAATTCAAGTATGATGTGATTGTGATAGGCGCCGGACACGCGGGGTGCGAGGCCGCGGCCGCTTCCGCTAACTTAGGCTCGAAAACATGTCTCATTACGATGGACATGAACAAGATAGGGCAAATGAGTTGTAACCCGGCCGTAGGCGGCATCGCCAAAGGACAGATTGTACGCGAGATTGACGCATTGGGTGGTTTCATGGGCCTGGTAACGGACCGCACCGCCATCCAGTTCCGCCTGCTGAACCGTTCAAAAGGACCGGCCATGTGGAGCCCCCGCGCCCAGTGCGACCGCAATAAGTTTATTTGGGCTTGGCGTGAAGTTCTGGAAAATACGCCTAACCTGCACATCTGGCAAGATACCGTACGCCAACTGCTCGTCAAGAACGGGGAAGTGCAGGGCGTAATCACCGTTTGGGGCGTAACCTTCCATGCCCGTTGTGTAATTCTGACGGCAGGCACTTTCCTCAACGGGCTGATGCATGTAGGCCGTACCATGTTACCCGGAGGACGCATGGCCGAACCTGCCTCGTATGAGCTGACCGAATCTATCGCTCAACAAGGCATCACTTACGGGCGCATGAAAACCGGTACACCGGTACGCATCGACGGACGTAGTGTGCACTACGAGGACATGGAGATACAGGAAGGCGAGAATGACTTCCATAAATTCTCGTTCCTTGATACGGGGGTACGCCACTTGAAACAACTCCCTTGCTGGACATGCTTCACCAACGAAGACGTACACGAAGTGTTGCGTAAGGGTCTACCCGACTCCCCCCTTTACAACGGACAAATCCAAAGTATCGGGCCTCGCTATTGCCCCAGCATCGAGACTAAAATCGTCACTTTCCCCGATAAGCCGCAACACCAGTTATTTTTAGAGCCGGAAGGAGAAACCACACAAGAGCTTTATTTGAACGGTTTTTCCTCTTCCCTGCCCATGGAAATCCAACTGGCTGCCCTGAAAAAAATTCCGGCTTTCCGAGACTTGGTCGTATATCGTCCCGGCTATGCTATCGAATACGATTACTTCGATCCTACCCAGTTGAAACACACATTAGAAACGAAGAAAATCAAAAACCTATTCTTTGCCGGCCAAGTAAACGGTACTACCGGATACGAGGAAGCCGGAGGACAAGGTATCATAGCCGGCATCAATGCCCATATTAATTGCCACGGTGGAGAGCCGTTCATCTTAGGACGAGATGAAGCCTATATTGGCGTATTGATAGACGACCTTGTGACAAAAGGTGTGGACGAACCTTACCGTATGTTTACCTCGCGCGCCGAATATCGCATCCTGCTTCGTATGGATGATGCCGACATGCGGCTGACGGATAAATCATGGAAATTAGGATTAGCTAGCAACGAACGCCATGAGTTATTAGAGCAGAAACGGGAGGCCATTGAAGGTCTTATCACTTTCGCTCGCAATTACTCCATCAAAGCGAACCTTATCAATCCGGTCCTCGAAACAATGGGAACTACCCCACTCCGCCACGGATGCAAGTTAGCAGATTTGCTTAACCGCCCTCAGCTTACCATCCATGGACTAGCCGAACATATCCCCGCTTTCAAACGAGAACTGGATAATATAACGGAGCGCAAAGAAGAAATCATCGAAGCAGCAGAAATCCTTATCAAATACGAAGGATATATCGAACGTGAGCGGATGATAGCCGACAAGCTATCCCGCCTGGAGAATATCAAGATTAAAGGACGGTTTGATTACGCCTCCCTCCAATCGCTCTCTACCGAAGCCCGCCAGAAGCTGATGAAGATAGACCCGGAGACCATTGCTCAGGCGAGCCGAATACCGGGCGTATCGCCCAGCGACGTAAATGTCCTACTGGTGCTTTGCGGACGCTGAGCGCCCCACGTTCCACGTGAAACAAAAAATTTAATAAACCAAATAAAAACTCTGATTATGAGCAAAGAAACATTGATTAAGAGTATTCGGGAAATACCCGATTATCCCAAACCGGGCATTCTATTCTATGACGTAACAACCTTGTTCAAGAATCCAGTTGCCCTGAAAGAAGCAGCTGACATCCTATACGAAATGTACAAGGATAAAGGCATCACCAAGGTTGCCGGCATCGAATCGCGCGGCTTTATCTTGGGTGCTATCCTGGCTGAGAAATTAGGTGCCGGTTTTGTGATGGTTCGCAAACCCGGCAAACTCCCCGCCGAAGTAATGGAGATAAGCTACAAAAAAGAATACGGGACCGATACCATTCAGATACATAAAGACTCCATTGATGAAAACGATGTCGTACTTATGCACGATGACTTGCTTGCCACAGGAGGCACCATGGCAGCCGCCTGCAAAATGGTAAAGCGGATGAACCCTAAAAAGATTTATGTGAACTTTCTTATCGAACTGACCGCCCTACATGGGAAAGTAGTATTCGATGAAGACGTTGAATTGGAAAGCGTACTGCATCTGTAATTTTAAAAGTAGAGACTTAAAGGCACAGAGTTCCCACCCTGTGCCTTTGAATCTCCCGTAAGAAAAAGCACAATGGCAAACAACAATGACTTAAAAGCGAACGATTATCTGAAAGGGATTGTCCAAAACCTGCCCGACAGCCCCGGAATCTACCAATACTTGAACGTGGAAGGCACCATTATCTACGTTGGAAAGGCCAAAAACCTAAAACGCCGGGTATCATCCTACTTCAACCGCGATCATGGACCGGGTAAGACAAGAGTATTGGTGAGCAAGATTGCTGATATCCGCTATATCGTTGTCAACTCGGAAGAGGACGCTTTGCTGCTTGAAAACAATCTCATTAAGAAATACAAGCCCCGATACAATGTATTGTTGAAGGATGACAAGACCTATCCTTCTATCTGTGTTCAAAACGAATATTTCCCACGCGTATTTAAAACACGCCGCATAGTCCGAAACGGCTCCTCCTATTATGGGCCTTATAGTCACTTGCCATCCATGTATGCCGTATTGGACCTTATCAAACGCCTGTATCCCATACGTACTTGCAACTTAAACCTCACACCGGAAAACATACGTACCGGGAAGTTCAAAGTGTGCCTGGAATACCATATCAAAAACTGCGCTGGCCCTTGCATAGGCAAGCAAAGTCAAGAAGAATACATGAAAAACATCGGTGAAATCAAGGAAATCTTGAAAGGGAACACTCGCGAAGTAGAGCAGATGCTTTACGAAGAAATGCAGAGTCTGGCCGAAGAAATGAAGTTTGAAGAAGCGCAAAAAGTGAAAGAGAAATATCTGCTGATAGAAAATTACCGGAGCAAATCAGAAGTTGTGAGCAACGTTTTGCACAACATTGACGTATTCTCCATCGAGGAAGACACGGATAAAAAATCAGCTTTTATCAACTACTTACACATCACGAACGGTTCCATCAACCAAGCTTTTACCTTCGAATATAAAAAGAAACTGGATGAAAGCAAGGAAGAACTGCTCCGCCTGGGCATCGTAGAAATGAGGGAACGTTACAAAAGCCATTCACACGAAATCATCGTGCCTTTCGCACTCGACATCGAGCTACAAGACGTTACTTTCACAATTCCACAAAGAGGGGATAAAAAGACGCTCTTGGACCTTTCCATCCAGAATGTGAAGCAATACAAAGTAGACCGCCTGAAGCAACAAGAGAAACTAAACCCCGAACAACGTACAACCCGGCTTTTAAAAGAAATACAAGAACAACTGCACTTAGACCGTTTGCCCATGCGCATCGAATGTTTCGACAATTCCAATATACAAGGTTCCGATCCCGTAGCCGGATGCGTGGTCTTTGTCAAAGGAAAACCATCGAAACAAGAATATCGGAAATATAACATCAAGACCGTAGAAGGGCCGGACGATTACGCCTCCATGCAGGAAGTCGTCAAGAGACGATATAGCCGTGCTATTGAAGAGAACGCCCCCCTGCCCGACCTACTTATCACTGACGGTGGAAAGGGGCAAATGAGTGCCGTAAAAGAAGTGATAGACGAATTGAAACTAAGCATTCCCATCGCCGGATTGGCAAAGGATAACCGACACCGCACTTCGGAGCTACTCTACGGCTTCCCGCCCCAAACCATCGGCATGAAACAAAACTCGCCGCTCTTCAACCTGCTTACTCAAATACAAGACGAAGTGCACCGCTATGCCATCACTTTCCATCGGAACAAACGCAGCAAACGACAGACGGCATCGGAATTGGATGAAATAAAAGGCATCGGTGAAAAGACCAAAAACATGCTATTGAAAACCTTCAAAAGCGTCAAACGCATTCGCGAGGCCTCACCTGAAGCCTTGGAAGAGGTCATCGGAAAAGCCAAAACAAAAATTCTCCGCAAACATTTCGACGAGAATGCCCGATAAAGCGAGTGTATTTCATTATTTATTTGTACTTTTGTACAAACGAATAAAGAGAATACACCATGAGAGTAGTCATACAAAGAGCCGGACACGCTTCCGTAACCATCAACGGCGTCTGTAAATCATCCATCGGAAAAGGATTGATGATACTGGTAGGCATCGAAGAAACAGATGGGAAGGAAGACATTGACTGGCTCTGCAAGAAGATTGTGAACCTGCGCATCTTTGACGATGAAAACGGAGTAATGAACAAATCCATCCTAGAAGTAGGAGGCGACATCTTAGTGGTCAGCCAGTTCACCCTGCACGCATCCACCAAGAAAGGGAATCGTCCCTCTTACATACGCGCCGCCAAGCCGGAAATATCCATCCCGCTCTACGAGCACTTTTGTGAAGCACTATCCCTCGCATTGGGCAAGCCAATAGGGACCGGAGAGTTCGGCGCAGATATGAAAGTAGAGTTATTGAACGATGGCCCCGTCACCATCTGCATAGACACTAAAAACAAAGAATAAAATGACTTTAGACGAAGCCCAAAAACAAGTAGACGTTTGGATTAAACAATACGGCGTACGCTACTTCAGCGAACTGACCAATATGGCCATACTCACCGAAGAAGTAGGCGAACTAGCACGCGTAATAGCACGCAAGTACGGCGACCAATCCTTCAAAGCCGGTGAAAAGGACAATTTAGATGAAGAAATAGCCGACATCTTTTGGGTATTGGTCTGCATCGCCAACCAAACCGGAGTAAATCTGACTGAGGCTTTCCAACGAAGCCTTGAAAAGAAAACCCAACGGGACAAGACTAGACACATCAACAATCCTAAATTGAAAGCATATGGAGAATAATGAACCTACACGAAGCAAGTATGACGAAGCGTTGGCCAAATTTGAGACCAACCTGAACGATGCAGACATTGCAGCCCAAGTGGCCGCAATCATCGAAAAAAAAGTACCGGAAAATAACACAATGGAAGTAAAGAAATTCCTCTTTCATTGCATCGACCTTACGACTCTGAATACAACCGATAACGATGAAAAGGTGATGAATTTCACTAAGAAAGTGAACCAATTCGATGAAGAACATCCCGACATGAAGAATGTAGCCGCCATCTGCGTCTACCCCAACTTTGCCGAAATCGTTCGAGATACCTTGGAAGTGGAAGACGTAAAGATTGCCTGCGTATCAGGTGGATTCCCCTCTTCACAAACCTTCCCGGAGGTAAAAGTAGCCGAAACGGCCATGGCTCTCATGGACGGGGCAGACGAGATAGACATCGTTATCTCCGTAGGCAAATTCTTAGCCGGCGATTATGAAGCTATGTGCGATGAAATACAGGAGCTGAAAGAGACCTGCAAAGAGCATCACCTTAAAGTAATACTGGAAACAGGAACCTTAGGAAGTGCCTCTAACATTAAAAAAGCCGCCATTCTATCGATGTATGCGGGCGCAGACTTCATCAAGACTTCTACCGGGAAGCAACAACCTGCCGCTACACCGGAAGCCGCATACGTCATGTGTCAGGCCATCAAGGAATATTTTCTGGAGACAGACACGAAGATAGGCTTTAAGCCCGCCGGAGGCATCAATACCGTTCAGGATGCAATCGTCTATTATTCCATTGTCAAGGAAGTATTGGGTGAAGAATGGCTCAACAACCGCTTATTCCGCTTAGGCACGAGCCGCCTGGCCAATCTGCTTCTATCGGACATCTTCGGAAAGGAAACAAAGTTCTTCTAAACAGACTTTTATTAAAAAGACAGAGACACGAAGACACAGAGAATAACTCATAAAACTCTGTGTCTTCGTGTCTCTGCGATTAGTCTATACTCAAAGAGAACGGTCTACCACGTAATCCAAGTAAGCCGCTAAGGCTTCTCGTATTTCCTCCTCCGCATCCGTAGGAATCAATGCCACCGCTTTCGCCTTCAAGTCATACATCACTTTCGTGGCATAGTCAATGCCTCCATGTTGCTTGGTAAATTCTATCAAGGAGGCGATTTCATCGGCCGCAGCAATGCCGTTTTTTACCTTTCTCGCCCATTCCGCCGCCCGCTTATCACCCGTAGCGTTCAGCGCATAAAGGACAGGCAGCGTCAGTTTGCCTTCATGCATGTCGTTGCCCGTAGGCTTGCCGATAGACAGGTTATCGTAATAATCAAAAATATCATCCTTTATCTGGAAGCAAAGCCCGATGTATTCACCCAGCAGACGGGCTTTTTCCACGTTTTCATCGGAAGTATCTACCGACAAGGCACCGGCTTTAGTGCAGGCAGCAAACAGGGCTGCCGTCTTCTTGCTGATGACATCAAAGTAAACCTGTTCAGAAAAATCAGGATTGCTGACGTTGGAAAGTTGCAACAACTCGCCCTCGGCAAGCTCCTGTCCCAAAGAAGCTACCACATCCACAATATCATGATGACGGGTCAAAGAAACCTGCGCCAAAGCGGAAGCTAACAGAAAATCGCCCGTAAGCACAGCCACCTTATTATTATAGACAGCATTGACGGAGGGCTGACCACGGCGTTCCAAACTCTCGTCCACTACATCATCATGTACAAGGCTTGCATTATGGAGCAACTCCAGCGCCACCGCCGTACGAAGCGTAGCTGGGCAAACCGTCCCATACATACGGGCTGACAACAACACCAACATGGGACGCATCATCTTTCCACTCCGTTGCAGGATGTGTTCTATCACACGATTCAGCAAAGGATTGGAAGTAGACAACGAACCGGCAAACATGCGCTTGAACTCGTCCAAGTCCGCTAAAATAGGCTTCTCTATAATCGACAAAGTATCCATGAATTAATATTTGGGCACAAAAATACGAATAAAACGGCTAATACCGTATTTTTTTGTACTTTTACCCTCTAAAAAAAGGATAAATCTATGAATACAGCCGACAAACTTTTCCTGCTCGACGCCTACGCGCTCATCTACAGGGCCTATTATGCGTTTATCAAAAACCCGCGAATCAATTCCAAGGGCTTCAATACGTCCGCCATCATGGGCTTCGTCAACACCTTAGAGGAAGTATTGAAGAAGGAGAATCCCACACACATCGGAGTGGCCTTCGACCCCGCAGGCCCCACTTTCCGCCACGAAGCGTACGCGGACTACAAGGCGCAACGCGAGGAAACTCCCGAAACCATCCGCCTCTCCGTCCCCATCATCAAGGACATCATACAGGCCTATCGCATCCCCATTCTGGAAGTGCCCGGCTACGAAGCCGATGACGTCATCGGCACACTGGCCACGGAAGCGGGACGCCAAGGCATCACGACCTACATGCTGACACCCGACAAGGACTATGGCCAGTTAGTATCGACCAACGTCTTCATGTATCGCCCCAAGCACACGGGCGGCTATGAAGTGATGGGCGTAGAGGAAGTGAAAACCAAGTTCGACATCCAATCCACTGCCCAGGTCATCGACATGCTGGGCCTGATGGGCGATACCGCGGACAACATTCCCGGATGTCCCGGTGTGGGCGAGAAAACTGCCCAGAAACTGATTGCTCAGTTCGGGAGCATCGAAAACCTTCTGCAACACACCGATGAACTGAAAGGCGCGCTCAAAACCAAAATAGAAAACAACAAGGAGCAAATCACCTTCTCCAAATTCCTGGCCACCATCAAGACCGATGTCCCTATCGCGCTCGACCTGCCAAGTCTGAAGCGTGAAGAACCGAATGCCGACGAGCTTCGCAAGATTTTCGAGGAGCTGGAGTTTCGCACCCTCATCGACCGCGTGTTGAAGAAAGCCGGCACTCCCCCACCCTCTTCTTCCTCCCTCGATACTTTGCCCCTCTTTGCCCAAGCCTCCGCGAAAGAAAGAGAGCCTCAAAACGAGACTTTGCAAGGCGATTTGTTCGCGATTTCTACGGACGAAGGGACGGACGATGCGAAAAAAACGATTCTCAGCAGCTTAGAAACACTCGATGTAGACTATCAACTCGTTGATACAGAAGAGAAAAGACATGAAATTATTCAAAAGTTGTTGACAACGAAAATTCTCTCAATAGATACGGAAACCACGTCCACCGAGGCAATGGAGGCCGAATTGGTGGGCATGAGCTTCAGTGAAGCCGAAAATCGGGCTTACTATGTCCCAATTCCTGCCGAACGTGAAGAAGCCTTAAAAATAGTCAATGAGTTCCGTCCGCTCTTCGAAAACGAAGAAATTGCCAAAGTAGGACAAAACATCAAGTACGACATGATTGTCCTCCAAAACTACGGCGTGCAGGTAAAAGGCTCCTTGTTCGACACCATGCTCGCCCACTACGTCCTGCAACCCGAACTCCGGCACAACATGGATTACCTGGCCGAAATCTACCTTCATTATAAAACCATCCATATCGACGAGCTCATCGGCCCCAAAGGCAAAGGGCAAAAGAGCATGCGCGACCTCTCCCCTTCCGAAGTCTACCGTTATGCGTGCGAGGATGCCGATGTCACCCTGAAGTTGAAGAACGTATTGGAGAAAGAACTGAAGGAGCAAGGCGTAGAGCATCTTTTCTATGAAATCGAAATGCCCCTCGTACCCGTATTGGTCAACATCGAAAGCAATGGCGTACGCATAGACACCGAAGCCTTGCGCCAAACCTCTGCCCACCTCACCGCTCGCCTGCAAGAGATAGAGCAAGAAATCTACCAGCTGGCCGGCGAACAATTCAACATCAGCTCACCCAAGCAGGTAGGCGAATTACTATTCGAACGGTTGAAGTTGGCGGATAAACCCAAGAAGACCCGAACCGGCCAATACGTCACCTCCGAAGAGGTGTTGGAAAGCCTGCGAAGCAAACACGAGGTCATCGGGAAAATATTGGACTATCGCGGATTGAAAAAATTGCTAAGCACCTATGTTGACGCCCTACCCCAACTCATTAATCCACGGACGGGACGCATCCACACTTCCTTCAATCAAGCCGTGACGGCTACGGGACGCCTCAGCTCCAGCAACCCCAACCTGCAAAACATTCCCGTGCGCGATGATGACGGCAAGGAGATACGCAAAGCTTTCATTCCCGACGAAGGATGCGAGTTCTTCTCCGCCGACTACTCGCAGATAGAGCTTCGCATCATGGCACACCTTAGCCAAGACCCCAACATGATAGAAGCCTTCGTAGAAGGTCACGACATCCATGCCGCCACCGCCGCCAAGATATATAAGATAGGTATAGACGAAGTGACCCCGGACATGCGGCGCAAGGCCAAGACCGCCAACTTCGGCATTATCTATGGCATATCCGCTTTCGGCCTGGCCGAGCGCATGGGCGTTTCCCGCCAGGAAGCCCGCGAACTGATAGACGGCTATTTTGCCACCTACCCACAAGTGAAGGCTTACATGGACAAAAGCATCGAAGTGGCACGCGAGCATGGTTACGTGGAAACCATCTCCCACCGCAAACGTTACCTGCCCGACATCAACTCGCGAAACGCCACCACCCGAGGCTATGCCGAGCGCAATGCCATCAACGCCCCTATCCAGGGAAGTGCCGCAGACATCATCAAAGTGGCCATGACACGCATCCATCAACGCTTCCAAGCTTACAATCTGAAAGCAAAGATGATTCTCCAGGTACATGACGAACTGAATTTCAGTGTTCCTATGGCTGAAAAAGAGCTTGTGCAGAAAATTGTAATCGAGGAAATGGAGAACGCATACCCCATGAGAGTGCCTCTGAAAGCCGATTGTGGCTGGGGAAAGAACTGGTTGGAGGCTCATTAACCGGCTATTTGCAAGATTTAACTTACAATCAGAAAGCAGCTAACAGAATTGAAATAATATACACTTTGTATGCAGTCATATCCGGCAGACTCTCTGTCGGATATTTTTTTGCTATCAGAATGAACAAAAAGACAGGGGTAAGAAGTCCTCTTCGCTGACACATTGCAAAAATATCGGCAAATTATTTTCTTTATGTCAATTAGAAGCGTACCTTTGCAGCGGATTTAAGAACCGAATTATAGAAAATAGTAAGTTTAACATCTAAAAACAATATGAGTATGAAAACAAATGTGTCCTTCAAAAAACTGATTCTTTCGTCACTCTTCATGGTATGCGCATTAGGTGCTTCGGCCTACACCGTCAACGATTTCGTTTACAATCCGGTAGAAGTAAACGGACTGAAAGTAGGGGAAACGGTTTACCGCAACGATGGAAACACCTTGACCAACTATATGAACCATACCTACAAGTATGACGACCAACAACGCATGACGGAGAGCGAAACCATGAAGTGGAACGCCAAGTCCAACGCGTGGGAAAAGAACACCCGTGTATGCTACCAATACGAAGGCAACAACGTAACCACCACTTATTACAAATGGAACCGTAAGAAAGGTGCTTACATACTGGTGCCCGAAATGACTGTAACGATGCAAGTGAACCAATAAAGGAAGGATTTAACCAAGGGAAGGAGAAGTAGGCTTATTGTCAAAATACGCCTAGAAACCGATATAAAGAGGGTATGTCATAATGTAAATGACTTTCATTCTGTCATGTTGAGCGAAGCGCAGCGTAGTCGAAACATCTCACATAGCACTACATGAGACCCTTCGACTGCGCTCAGGGTGACAAAATGATAGTGACCTTACATTACGGCACACCCTCTTATTAATTTTATACACCACTGAAAGCACTGAATCCGCCATCAATAGGCAACAATGCTCCGGTTATGAAGCTGGCCGCATCGCTGCACAGGAATTGCACGGCACCGTTCAGCTCCGTAATGTCTCCAAAACGTTTCATGGGTGTTTTGGCAAGCACCTTCTGACTACGTTCTGTCAACGAACCATCCGGATTAATCAATACCCGCCTGTTTTGGTCTCCAATGAAGAAACCGGGAGCAATCGCATTGACGCGGATGCCGTCGCCATACTTCAACGCCATTTCACTGGCCAGCCATTGGGTAAAATTTGCTACCGCAGATTTTGCGGCCGAATAACCCGGCACACGAGTAATAGCACTATAAGCAGCCATCGAAGAGACATTGACAATACACCCTTTCTTCTGTTTCGCCATTACTTTACCAAATACCATCGATGGATATACAGTGCCGTTCATATTCAGATTGGTCACTTTCTCCCAACAAGTTATATCCATATCATAAAAGTGTTGTTCCGGCTCTAATGTAGCTCCGGGCATATTTCCTCCGGCAATATTCAGAAGGATATCAATCTTTCCCCAACGGGAAACAACCTGCTCCGCCAAATTCTCCAAACTTGCCACCTCAAGCACATTGCCGACAACCCCCATCACTTCGCCACCTTGTTGCTCCAATTCAGCAACCCGCTTATCCAATTGTTCCTGACGAATATCTACAGCCACCACTTTCGCGCCTTGCTGTACGAAATGCTTTGCCATGCTGCCGCCTAACACGCCACCGGCTCCTGTAATAATAGCTACCTTGCCCGCAATACTAAACAATTCATTCATAATGTAATCCATTTATTTTTTCAACATTCAGTTAGTTTTTCTTTTTCAACTCATCTTGCACAACCGCCATCATACCTTCCACTTGCGCCAATGCAAACATGCGCCCATGAAAAGAATATCCCGGGTTATAACCCAAATTTTCATCGCCAAGCATCAAACGTCCGTGATCCACCCGCATAGGAAGACTCGGATTTACTGACTCAAAAATACGTATCAAATCAATCAGATGCCCACGGCCGGAGAGGTGCGAACTTTCAATGAAATCTCCACCGGACAACACATCCGTGCTGCGCAGATGAACAAAACGGGTACGTTCCGCAAACTTACGGGCCAGCTTCCGTGTGTCATTGTGAATGCCGGAACTAAGAGAACCGGCACAAAATGTCAATCCGTTATGAGGATTGTCCACCGCATTCAGAATCCAGTCGATGTCTTCCTCATTGGTCACTATACGGGGAAGTCCCAGCATCTGATAGGGAGGATCGTCCGGATGCACACACATGTTGATGCCATATTCCTCACAAACCGGCATAATGACTGAAAGGAAATAACGCATGTTCTCGCGTAATGCGGTTTTATCCACTCCTGCATACAAAGACAGCAACTTCCGAAATAACTCGACAGGATTTTCTTCTCCTTCCCGGATATTTCCATCCACAAAACCTTGCGTCTTTACGATAATTGTATCAATCAGTTCCCGCTCCTCTTTTTGAGTGATACGTTTGCTCAATTTTTCCACCGCCATCAATTCTTCCTCAGAATAATCTTTTTCCGCCTGTTCTCTTTTTAAAATCTTCAAATCAAAATAAGCGAAACGTATTTTATCAAAATAGAGCGACAGTGTCCCGTCCGCACAAGGATGCTTCAAGTCAGTGCGAATCCAGTCTATGACCGGCATAAAGTTGTAGCAAACCGTTCTGACACCCGCCTTGCCCAGATTGGCCAGACTCTGTATATAGTTCGCTATCAACCGTTCCCGTTCCGGCCCCGCATACTTGATTGCCTCGCATACCGGCAAGCTTTCTACCACCGCCCAACACAATCCGGCAGCCTCTATGTAGTCTTTCAGCTCTTTGATAGACTCCAAAGGCCACACTTCCCCGTTTGGCACATCATGCAAAGCGGTGACAATGCCTTCCACACCTATCTGACGCAACATGGCAAGCGATATGCTGTCTTTCTTGCCAAACCATCTCCAAGTTTTTTCCATACCTTACAATAATTATTCTTTTCTATGTTTGGACAACATAAAGATGCTTACTTTTTTGTTTTGCACAAAATTATATTGCGCAAAATATAAAAAATCCATCCCAAACCTCATATTTGAGACACTATTTTTCTTTTTGGGGATTTTTGTGCTATCCTTGGAGGGTATATCAAAATGTAAGAAAACAGTTTCTAAACTCATGTCGGCATAAAAATATCCGAACAATGACCGTTAACATCTATTATAAATCGAGCCCTCATTCGGTTAACAAGTGTATAAAACAAAGCTCTTACCTGCTTAATTTTGTGTAAGCATTTATGTATTTCACTGAAATACAGGCATTTAATTAGTTCAGAAACACTGCGCTATTTGCGTTCAATCAGCGCAGTGTTTACCCCTAAAACACTGCACTGTTTCGAGCGAAACACTTAAGTATTTTGGAGCAAATACTGCGCTGATTGAGAGGCAAAAATGCGCCCGTGTTTTCGACAAAGAAAAGAATATACAAAAACCAGCGTTGATAAGTCTAAAAACTATTGAGCCATATTTTCTTCAGCAGTTTCCTCTACCAATTCTCCTTCAGCCTCAACCACTTCTTCTCCTCCTTCTATTCCGCTTTCAGTTTCTCCCTCTTCAGCCGCCTCTTCTTCCGCACTCAATGCGTTTTCAAGAGCAGTATTCTCAAAGGGATAATCCTCGTATTGATCATACAAATCCGGATCCCATTCCACCTTGGGGGCAAAAGTACGAGTAAACAAAGTGGTATCCCGTTTGCCTTCAAACTCTGTAACCAGATAGAGCGAGAATTTCATGAAACGATTGCTCATGTTATATTCAGGTTCACCCGCCATGTTATAAGTTTCCTTAGGTAAAAAAATGGTCTGCAAGGTTTTGTTCCCATACTTCTGGCGCAACCCTTCACGCATGTAGCAAGCTGCTTTCATATCGTCATCATAAAGTTGATACGTATCTCCTTCCTCATCCGTACCTGTATAGAACGGAGTTAACGTACGGTAATTGTCATTATCCGCAAAACCTGTACTTACATTCTGTCCGTTTCCGATGCTTCCATAATTAAAATTCTGAACCGGATTTTCTATAATGATGTTAGACGATTGATAACGCACCATTTCTATTTCCACCCATTTATTTACAATATAATCTTCTAAGTCCGGATTAATCCGCAGGTCATAGTCATAGCCCGTTATTCCGCCAAGACGATAATAGTAATCATTCCCCATTTTCGATTCAGGAATGATGCCCGCACGCGGGTCTACATAAACGGTCGGTGTAGTGGCTAAGTTCCATACGCCTAAGTGACAACCGATGTCATCGGTGGAGAAACTGGGATTAAAGGTTGATGCCAGAGCACTTGTCCCCATACTCAGAGTCCCTCTAAGAGAGCCACTCGTTTTAGTTATAAAAGATAAATCTGTAACAGTTGCTGTAGGCTGACTAAAGCCCGCAGTTATAGCACCCAATATTTTATTGACTCCCCAATTAACAACTGCACCAGCAATTCCTGCCAACAATGACCGAGTAGAAGTATCATCACCAAAGTTATTTTCAATATATTCTTTAGCTTCAGAGCCAAATACAGATGCAACCTCATTTGTCAAAGAACTAACAGGATTAGAACTTCCATGAGTAATCAAAGTTCCTTCAGAATATCCTGTAAAATCAGCTAAAAAATCAGCATACCATGTAAGTATATTATTAGTAATAATGTCCAACTTAGCATCTGATCTATCATTACTCGTGTCATAAGCTAATTGTACCTGAAAACCATTCCATCCATGTCTAAAGGCTGCATCACCAGCTTTTGAAGCGTTGGTACAACACCAAGCATTTGCATAGTTTATATCCATAGGCAACGCCAAAACATCCGCATGATTAAAAAACTGATGCGACAAACCTGAAAAATCCAAATTCCAAGTTCCATTCATATTCATCTGATTATCTTCCAAACAATAAAGAACTTTTAACATACCTGTTCGCTGGTTGTACAAAAACATATAGTTTACCCGTTGGCGGAATTAATTTGGTTTAAGAATTATGTTTAAAAAGTTGCGCATATCGCTGATTTTTATTAACTTAGTGTTGTCCAAATCATTAAGTTTATATCA
>CALUOR010000047.1 GCA_944322285.1 uncultured Bacteroides sp. | reverse complement strand
CCGCAGACGGGATAGAGCACGCCGGCGGCGATGGGCACGCCTATCGTGTTGTAGATGAAGGCCCAGAAGAGGTTCTGCCGGATGGTGCGCACCGTCAGGCGGGAGAGGCGCAGGGCTTCGGGTATCTTGCGCAAGTCGGACGAGATGAGCGTCATCTTCGCCACGTCCATGGCAATGTCGCTGCCGCTGCCCATGGCGATGCTGAGGTCGGCTTGCGCCAGGGCGGCACTGTCGTTGATGCCGTCGCCCACCATGGCTACCACCTTGCCCGTTTGTTGCAATTGGCGGATGTAGGCGGCTTTGTCCTGGGGCAATACGCCCGCCTTGTATTTCGCGATGCCTGCCTGCCGGGCGATGGCTTGGGCGGTGGCTTCATTGTCGCCCGTCAGCAGATGCACTTCAATGTCCTCGTCCTGCAGGGTGCGGATGGCCTCTACGGACGAAGCCTTGATGCGGTCGGCTATGGCGATGACGGCCAAGGCTTCCGTCTCGTTGGCAAACCAAATCACCGTCTGCGCTTCAGCTTCCCAAGCTGAGGCGGCTTCTTGCAGGGTAGGAGTGATACGTTTACCTTCCATCAGGCGGCGGTTGCCTGCATAATAAGCAACACCCTTATAGGTGCCTTTCACTCCTTGCCCCGTCAAACTCTCGAAGTTATTCACGCTCCATTCTTCATCCTTCATTCTTAATTCTTCATTCAAAAGTATGGCTTCCGCCAGCGGATGTTCGGATTTCCTTTCCAAGGCCAACAGGACGGGGGCATATTGCCTGGCTTCCCCGTCCGTCCAAAGGATGTGTTGCACGGCGGGATGTCCCTCGGTCACGGTGCCCGTCTTGTCCAATACCACGGCGTTCACCTTCTTGGCCGTTTCCAGGCTCTCCGCGTCCTTGATGAGGATGCCCCGCTCGGCTCCCTTGCCGATGCCCACCATGATGGCCGTGGGCGTGGCAAGCCCCAAGGCGCAGGGGCAGGCGATGATGAGCACCGTCACCAGCGCCAACAGGCCGTGGGTGAATCCGTCCGAGGGGTCCAACACCATCCAAAGAATGAAGGAGAGCAGCGCGATGCCCATGATGACGGGCACGAACACGGCGGCCACCCGGTCCACCAGCTTCTGCACGGGCGCCTTCGAGCCTTGCGCGTCCTGCACCAGGTGGATAATCTTGGCGAGGAGTGTGTCTGTCCCCACCTTGTCCGCCCGGAAGCGGAAGCTGCCTTTCTGGTTGATGGTGCCGGCATAGACCTTGGCGTCCTTGCGTTTGGCCACGGGCACCGGCTCGCCGCTCAGCATGCTTTCGTCCACGTAGGAACTGCCGTCCGTCACTACCCCGTCCACGGCGATGCGTTCGCCGGGCTTCACCTGGATGATGTCGCCTGGTCTGACTTGGGTGATGGGGACTTCTTGGAATGAAGAATTAAGAATGAAGAATGAAGAATTTCTTGGTTGCGCGTCGTTCGTAGCTTTGCGACCAGATTCTTCATTCTTCATTCTTAATTCTTCATTAACCACGAGGGTGACGGTCTTGGGCTGCAACCCCATCAGCTTCTTGATGGCTTGCGAGGTGTTTCCCTTGGCCCGCTCCTCCAGCAGACGTCCCAACAGGATGAAGGCGATGATGACGCTCGATGATTCAAAATAGACGTGCGGCGTAATTCCCCTGGACAGCCAAAAGCCGGGAAAGAACAGGTTGAACACGCTGAACAGATAGGCCACGCCCGTGCTGCTGGCCACCAGCGTGTCCATATTGGCCGAGCCGTGCCGGAGTTGCTTCCAGGCATTGCCAAAGAATGACCGCCCCAAGACGAACACAACCGGCGTGGAAAGTGCCCACGTGACCCAGCCTGCCCACGCCCTATCCATGAAGCCCATGCCGATGACGGCGATGGGGATGGCCAGGAGGATGGCCCACGTAGTACGTCGTTTCAGTGATTTATATTTCTTGACGTGTGCTTCTTCCACCTCGTCCGCTGTATGTTCATCGTGACTGATAATCAAGTCATAGCCTGCCTCTTGCACGGCGTGTTGCAGGGCTTCGGGCGAAGTCTGTGCCGGGTCATATTCCACCAAAGCCGTGGCGGCGGCATAGTTGACGGATGCCTGGCACACGCCCGGCTGCTTGTTCAGCGTCTTGTCCACGCGGGCGGCGCAGGCGGCGCAACTCATGCCCAGGATGGGGAAGGTTTCTTGTCGGTTTGTATTTGCCATGATTCTCCTTCGGATAGTTTTGTTGATTGCGCTGCAAAAGTACGAAGAATGAAGGAGAAAACGATCGTTCGATGCTGCAAGTTGGTTGCAAAGTTTCATGGCATCAGTAGCAAGCTGTCTAAAAGCTGTTTAAGGAATGCTGATTTGTCTGTCCCTCTTTCTCCCTTTAGGTTGCAAGGGCTCATCATAAGTTTCCCCCACGAGGGAAATTATTTTAGCTCGTTTATCAAATATTTAATCCTCGATTTTCTATTTCCAATTATTACTCTTATCTTAGTCTCGATTTTACAAACCCTCCGACAAATTAATGGAAGTGGGACATAGCTTTAATATACGAAAGTGAAAAGTGTATCGAGAATAAAAATCAGCATTGGTTTCGCCCTCATGTTAAGCGTATTGTTGGGTGCCCTGTTTTTTATAAACAAGCAAATGGGGCGGCTGACACGTATAGAGACGGACGATACGGCTGTGTGGGATAGTTTGCAGACATTGCTTAGACGGAAAGATGAAAATACGCTGAGGCTGCTTAGGATGATGAGTTCCGTCAGTGATAGTTTGCTGACATACGTTGACATAGACCGAATTGTAGAACATCACGACACGGTGGTGGTGCGCCAACAAGTGACCCGGCGTATGGTGACACGACGCGACACGATACATGCGCCTGTGCGGAAAAAGAAAGGTTTTTTCAAACGATTAGGAGAAGCTTTCGCTCCGCCGAAAGAAGATACGACCATACAGATTCGTGTCACCACAGAAGTGGCTACAGATACGGTGACGTATGACGAGTTTAATCCCCTTGATTCGTTGAAAGTGTTATTGCAGGAAGCGGCGCGTGACCAGCATGAACGAGCAGCAAGGGCTGCACAGCGGAAACGTTATCTCGGCCGGATGGATCGTATGTTGAGCACACGTATTGATAGCTTGTTAAAGGGGTATGAACAACAGGTATTGGCCGATGCACATGAGCAACAGCAAAAAGTGCAAGTCGAACGGATACAGGCGGCACGAACGGTAGGAGGAATTGCCGTTGGAGGTGTTGCACTGGCAGCCGTATTTTTATTGCTGATAGGTAGAGATGTGGCTCGGGCAAACCGTTATCGGCGACAGACAGATGAAGCCCGCGAAAGAGCGGAACAATTGCTGGCAACACGCGAGAGATTGATGCTGGCTCTTACACACGATTTTAAGGCTCCGCTTGGTACAGTAAAAGGGTATGCGGAATTGTTAGAGCGGTTGACAAATGACCCGCGTCAACGTTTTTATCTGAGAGGTGTGACGGATGCAGCGGATCATTTGACCACCTTGGTGACAGATTTATTGGAATATCATCGTTTGGAGCGAGGGGCTGTAGAGGTGACTCGTGTGGCTTTCTGTCCGGCTAGGTTGATGGAGGAGGTTGCAGAGGCTTTTCGTCCGCAGACCGTGGCTAAAGGCCTGCAATTGCTTACGGATACGGATAGTGTGTTAGAAGGATGTTTCGTTGGAGCGCCTTTGCGTATTAGGCGGATATTGGACAATCTAATGGGCAATGCAGTGAAGTTTACAGAGCGAGGCTCCGTGACACTAAGGGCGAATTATGATTGTACGTGTAGGCAATTAGTGGTTGTGGTAGAGGATACAGGACCGGGCATGACAACCGAGGAATTACAGCGTATTTGGGAGGAATTTGCCCGGTTGCCGGGAGCCCAAGGCAAGGAAGGGTGTGGATTAGGCTTATCCATTGTGCGGTTGTTAGTAGAGCTTTTGGAAGGGAAAGTAGAGGTAGATAGTAAGCCCGGACGTGGAAGTCGTTTTACGGTGAGCATTCCTTTGTATCCTGTTGTTGAGAATGGTGTTGAAGCAATGCGGACAAAGGACTTGAATAAAAATAATGAAAACGGGAAAGCAGAGAATGAAGTCCCTGACGGAGAAATAGTTAAACGGAAAGTGGGAAAGCTATTGCTCATTGATGATGACCGTTTACAATTACAACTGACACGGGCAATGCTACAAGAAGCAGGCATAGAAGCTGTGGCGTGTTTACAGGTAGACGATGTGTTAGAGGCGTTGCGTTCAGAACATTTTGACGCGTTGTTGACAGACATACAAATGCCGGCAATTAGCGGGGTTGACTTGTTACGTTTACTTCGAGCTTCAGAAATTCCACAGGCGCAAACCATTCCCGTGGTGGCAGTAACGGCACGAGCTGATACAGAGCGTACAGAAATGGTATCGCAAGGATTTGCCGGCTTATTGCACAAGCCTTTTGGATTGAAAGAGTTGGCCGGGGAGTTGGATGAGCTTCTGCCTTTGGCTGATATTGCATGTATGCCTTCATGTCAGAAACCGGATTTTGCGGCGTTAACAGCTTATTCGGGGGATGATCCAATGGCTGCGTGTGATATTTTGCAAAGTTTTGTGGACGAAACATATTTGGCGGCACAGAAGTTACGGGCAGCAGGAGAAAAAGGTAAAGTGCAGGAGGTGGCAGCCGTGGCGCACAAATTGATTCCGCTTTTTGTTTTGATAGGTGCTGATCAGACGGTGAATTTCTTGCGTAAATTGGAGTCGTTGAAGACATCCGTGTTAACGAAAAATGATCAAGAATCACTGGCAAAAGCCTTGGATGGAATTGAACAAGTGCTGAAAGAAGGGGAGAATATTAAGGATGATTTTAAGAATAAGAAGGGAATATGATAGTCGGATTCTTAGGAAATGCGAATTTTGTGGCATATAATATTAACTTATAAAAACAATATGCGTGTTGTCGTAAAAATACTATTGGGAATTCTGTTAGGTTTGATGGCTCTGTTTGTCATTGCGGTGGGGATGCTGTATATGCCTCCAGTGCAGAATTTTTTGCGCAAGCAAGCTGTAGGGCTAGTCGCAGAATATACAGGGTTGAAGGTGGCTGTGGATGATGTAACGTTACGTTTCCCGCTGAAATTACGTGTGCAAGGCGCATGGGTTGCTGATACCACAACCATTGCAGATACATTATTGTATGTACGCAATTTGGATATTGGCATACAAGCCAGGCCCTTGTTGCATGGTCAAGTTGAGGTTGATGGTATAACATTGGAAGATGTGCAAGTAAACTCTGCTCATTTATTGCCAGGTATGTGTGTAGAAGGTAGGTTGAGACGTTTCTTCTTGGCAGCTCATGGCATTGATTTGAAAAAAGAGAATGCTTATTTGGATAATATTGAGTTGGACAACGCTCGGTTGAAACTTACGTTGACAGATACCACAGAAACTGCGCAATCGGATACTGTACCACTGGCACTGAAATGGCGGATGAATTTAGCAAAGCTTCAGTTGAATGATGTGGAAGTAGATTTGCGGTGGCCTGATAATCATACCACTCTAAGTGCACGTGTGAAAGCTTTTTGTATAGATGAGGCGTATGCAGACTTGGCTCGGCAAAGTTATGGATGGAAAAAAACTCAATTAGAACTTCCATGGTTGAACTATGATTGTGGTACGGAAACGGTTAGTGAGGGATTGGATGTGAACCACATCGCTTTGCGGAGCATGCACATAGGCATGGATTCTGTTTGTTGGGAAGGAAGCAATCTGCAAGCCCGACTAAGCAATTTAGCTTTGATTGAGCGTTCCGGATTAGAAATTACGGCTCTTTCCGGCAACTTGTATGCAGATACTACAGGTATGCGAGTGCCTAATTTACAGCTGATAACACCTTATAGCAAAATCAATGCACGAGCTGAAGCACGCCCTGGCGGCGCGTGGACGAGTTTTAGCGAAGGGCACATGAAAGCTTATTTAGACGCTCGTATAGGTAAGCAAGATATTATGCTTTTGTCCAAAGGATTGCCGGATGATTTTCATCGCGATTATCCGTCGCACGCATTACGGATAAGTCTGCGTGCGGAGGGTAATCTGGCAAATCTTGAATTAACACGTCTGGAAACCATTTTGCCGGGTGCTTTTGAACTAAAAGGAAATGGAGAGATGACAAACCTGACGGATAGTCTGAACCGCCAGGCGCATATTAGTCTGCAAATGCAAACTGAAAAATTAGATTTCTTAAGGACTCTGCTGGCGGAAGAGAAAAATAATTTCATGATTCCGGACAGCATGAGTTTGATGACAGAAATAGGACTGCGAGGTAATGATTTGAAAGCCCGATTGGAGTTGGAAGAAGGAGACGGACGATTGGCGGCTCGGGTGCGTTATCAATTGGCAACAGAGAGTTATCAGGCCGTATTGGCGGTGGATTCGTTAGGAATCCATCATTTTCTTCCCAATGATAGTCTTCGTGAACTTACGTTGCATGCAGGTGTAGAAGGTAGAGGAATGGACTTCGCTTCTTCAAATACGCGTTTGCAGGCAAAATTGAAATTGAATGCTTTGCGTTATGGTCAACAACGTTTGGCGGATATTAGTTTAAAGTTTCGCACAGATGACTCTATCGGTTTGCAACTCATGGCTGGCGATTTATCTTTTCGTTTTCATGCAAAAGGAACTCTTAATAATTTTGTTGGACGGACACAACGGTTGACCACGCTATTACAAAGACAGATAGCAGATCGTTCTTTGAATCATGCAGCATTGCGAGGCGCTTTGCCGGTGGCGCGAATGTCTGTTCAGGCAGGAACGGAGAATCCGCTAAGCGACTATTTGAAGCAGCAACAAATAAAGTTTGAGGGATTGCATTTAAATTTTGGATTGAGTCCGGAAGAAGGTATTAATGGAAGGACGGATATACAAGGATTACATGCTGATTCTTTGCGCTTGGATACGGTATTTCTTGCAATTCAGCAGGATACGGCTCGGATATATTTACAAAGTGGAATAATTAATAACCGTCATAATCCTTGGGCTGTTTTTCGCTCTACGTTGACTGGGGAAGTGCGTAATAAAGATGTTGAGTTTTTATTGAATTATGTGGATGGACAAGGAAATACGGGTATACGTTTAGGCGTGAACGCACATTTGCTGACTGAAGGCCACGGACGTGGAAATGGCTTGTTGCTGAATCTCCTACCGGAGCAGCCCATTTTAGCTTACCGTCGCTTTAGTTTTGCCGATCGAGCCAATTGGCTATATCTTCACCGAGACGGACATGTCTATGCCGGTATCGATATGCGTAGTGATGATGGCATAGGCTTACGTTTGCTTTCAGATCCTGCGGACACGGTTTCATTGCAGAATATACAAGTTGCGTTGACTCGTTTTCGCTTAGATGAGTTGAGTAGTATGATGCCTTATTTGCCACGACTGGCAGGAATGCTTTCGGTGGAAGGACACTATATACAAACGGAGAATACATTACAGATGTCCGGGAAAGCAGATGTCAAGGAGTTGACTTATGAAGGACAAATGGTAGGAGATGTCGGCTTGAATGCTTCGTGGGTGCCTCGTGAAAATGGAAGGCACTACTTGACTTCCGCATTGACACTGAATAATCAAGAAGTGGCAGATATAAATGGTATGCTGGACACGGGTATTGAAAAAGTAATGCCGGTAGATTTGCATATGGCCATTAAACGCCTTCCTTTGTCGGTAGCAAATGCTTTTGTTCCTGATGGTATGGCAAAATTGGCAGGAAAGGCTGACGGTTCTTTCCGCTTGGCAGGCACATTGGATAAGCCTCTGGCAACAGGTAGTCTTACATTAGACAGTGCCTCGGTATATGTTGGTATGTTGGGAGCACGCTATTACTTGGGAAATCGCCCTATTCGTTTAGAAGATGGGCAGTTGAATTTGGATAGTTTTCCCATTTATACGACCAATTCCAATCCTTTTATCATAGATGGAAACCTAAGTCTATTCGATGCTATAGGGCCTGTTGCTGACCTCCATTTACAGGCAGATAACTATACGTTATTGGATGCCAGACGTACTCGCGAAAGCTTAGTGTATGGCAAAATGGTGACCAATTTAAATGCGACAGTAAAAGGGCCGGTAAGTGCGCTGGTCATACGCGGTAATATGCATCTGTTAGGTACTACGGATTTAACCTATGTGCTGACAGACTCGCCTCTAACCGTGGACGACCGGCTGAGTGGGTTGGTGACTTTTGTATCTTTTTCCGATACTACTTCTGTCTTGCGTACTGAAGTCACGGCGCAGCCTCCAGGCGGCATAGATATGCTGATGACGGTACGTATTGATGATGCTGTACGTTTGCGGGCAGACTTAAGTCCTGATAGAAGTAAGTATATTGAATTGGAAGGTGGAGGTGACCTTTCTTTGCGTTATACACCCCAAGGAGATATGACCTTGACAGGACGTTACACCTTGTCCGATGGCGTGTTGAAATATTCACTGCCTATTATCCCACTGAAAGAGTTCCGCATAAGCCGTGGTAGTTATGTAGATTGGAGAGGTGATATGATGAATCCTACGTTGGAGCTGACGGCTACGGAGCAAACGCGTGCTTCAGTGGCTGAAGGTGATGACGGACAGACGCGGATGGTAGACTTTGATGTGTCGATTGGCATTCGAGGTCGTCTTTCCTCACCCGAATTGTTATTTGATATCACTGCGCCACATGATGCCACGGTACAAAATGAGTTGTTGGCTATGGGTGCCGATGAGCGTAGCAAGCAAGCTATAGCGATGTTGGCTACAGGTATTTATTTAAATAGTGGTGTCAAGGGAGGTGGCTTAGACATGGGTGCAGCATTGAACAGCGTATTGCAGAGTCAGATAAACTCTTTGGCGGGACAAGTGAAAGGAGCAAGTATTAGTGTCGGAGTAGAGGACCGCACATCGACCGAGACAGGTGTAGGACAGACAGACTATAGTTTTCGTTATGCCCAACGTTTCTTTGGCGATCGTGTGCAAATAGTGATAGGAGGTAAAGTCTCTACAGGAGCTGGAGCTACTAATAGTGTGGAGTCTTTCATTGATAACATTTCATTGGAATACCGGCTAGACGCATCCGGCACCCGCTATATACGGGCTTTCTATAACAAAAACTATGAAAGTGTGCTCGATGGCGAGATTACAGAGACGGGTATTGGTCTTGTACTTCGTCGTAAAGTAGATCGTTTGGGTGAACTGTTTATTTTCAGAAAGAAAAAAGAGGAGGAATGAAATGAAGAAACTATTTCTTTTTTTGATATTATGTCTGTTTGTCGGCTGTTCTACGACTAAACATCTACCTCCGGGTGAAGTGCTATATACAGGTCAAAAACCTATTGTCGTGGAACAACGCAGCGAGACACCTGTAGGTCAAACGGCTTTAGAAGAAGTGGAAGCCGCTTTGGCGGCTGCGCCCAACAATGCCTTGCTAGGTAGCTCGCGCATACGCATTCCTTTTCCTTTGGGGTTGTGGGTCTATAATGGCTTTTCTAAATATGAAAAAGGGTTGGGAAAATGGATATTCCGACGTTTCGGTGCCAAACCCGTATTATTGTCTACTGTAGCACCGGACATCCGTATGCGTGCTGCCACTAATTTGCTACATGAGTATGGTTACTTCGATGGACTTGTATCGTGTGATACTTTTGTTAACTCACGAGACTCATTGAAAGCCCGCTTGCAATACACAGTTCGTATGGGACAGCCAACAATCATTGACACGGTAGAGTATGTAGGTTTCAGTGCCCGGACAGAACGTATACTAAAAGCCACTCGTAGACATTCCTTGCTGCGTCCTGAGTCACAGTTCAATGTGCCGGATCTTGATGCCGAACGTACTCGAGTCAGCAATCTGTTGCGTAATACTGGCCTTTATTATTTTCGTCCCGATTATTTGACTTATCAAGCTGATACGACTTGTGTGCCTGCTCAGTATGTCAGTTTACGCATGATACCTGTAGAAGGTATGCCTGCCGTAGCTGAGAAGCCCTTCTATTTAGGGGCCAAATCGATATATTTATATGGCCGTAATGGACAAGCTCCAACTGATAGTTTACTTTATCGCGGCATGCGTATCTACTATCATGGTTCACGTCCATATGTTCGCCCTTCCATGCTCTATCGTTGGACTGATTATCGCAATTTTCGCTTCAAACGTCCTCAGTCGGATAGTGCGGAGGCGCGTCACTCCACAACTTTGCGCTATAGTCTCTACAATCTTCATCGACAGAACCGTGTACAGGAACGTTTGGCGCAGACTGGTATTTTCCGCACTACGGATATAGGTTTTGTTCCGCGTGATACGTCTGCTTTGTGTGATACATTGGATGTGAATATTCGGCTGATGCCTACTTTGCGTTATGATGCCGAGTTGGACTTTAACCTCAAACTCAAAAGTAATAATCAGGTAGGTCCCGGCGCATCGTTTACTCTTTCAAGGCTTAATGTCTTTGGAGGTGGCGAGCGTTGGGAAGTAGAACTTACTGGTTCCTATGAATGGCAGACGGGAGGTGGTGCTGCTTCATCAATGAATAGTTACGAATATGGCGTATCTACTTCGTTGGTGTTTCCTCGAGTGATGTTTCCTCGGTTAGGAACTCATGAATACGACTTTCCTGCCACTACAATTTTTAGTCTTTATGCCTTGCAACAGGATCGGGCTCGTTACTACAAGTTGTTGGCTTTTGGTGGTCGTGCTACTTATGAGTTTCAACCAAAGCCTATACATAAGCATAGTTTGACACCTTTGAGGCTGACATTTAATGTTCTTCGCCATCCTACAGCCGAATTTCAGGCGCTGCAAGCGGCAAATCCTGCATTATATGCCAGTTTGCGCGATCAGTTTATTCCTGCTATGGAATATACTTATACTTATGACGATACTTCTCTTCGTACTAACCGGCGAACTTCCCATTGGTGGCAAACAACGTTTACCTCAGCAGGCAACGTCACATCCTTGCTTTATGGTGCTTTGGGGCAAAGTTTATCTCGCAGTGAAAAACAATTGCTTGGCGTGCCTTTTGCTCAGTTTGTCAAGCTAAATACTGAGTTCCGGCATCATTTACGCATAGGTCGGCATTGTATGTTGGCTACACGTATGGCATTAGGAGCGGTTTGGGCTTATGGTAACGTGTTGTCTGCTCCTTATACCGAGCAGTTTTATGTGGGAGGTGCTAATAGTATACGTGCTTTCTCTGCACGCAGTATCGGCCCGGGGGGCTATTCGTCTGGAGAGGAAGGCACTGCGGGCTATGGTTATCTTAACCATGTCGGAGACATTCGTTTTGAAGCTAATGCTGAATGGCGTTTCCCAATCTTGGGTAATTTGCATGGAGCCGTGTTCCTTGATGCGGGAAACGTATGGTTATTGCGTACCGATGAAGGACGTCCGGGAGGTGAGTTCCGTTTACGTGATTTTCCACGGCAGATAGCGTTAGGTACAGGTCTGGGTCTACGCTACGACCTTCAGTTATTGGTGTTTCGGCTTGATTTGGGAGTGGCATTGCACGATCCTTCACGTCTTAATTCTGGTCGTGGATATTATAATATTCCTCGCTTTGGTGATGGATTGGCACTGAATTTTGCAATTGGTTATCCATTTTAAAAATGAATATTTTCATGTAGACAAGCTTTATATATAAAAACTAATTCTTACATTTGTAGAGTTTTAAATAGACAACCTTTAAAATAATAATTTATCATGAAACCTACTTTATTTTTACTCGCCGCCGGTATGGGAAGCCGTTATGGTGGTTTGAAACAATTGGATGGGCTGGGGCCTAATGGTGAAACCATTATGGATTATTCCATTTACGATGCCTTGCGTGCAGGATTCGGAAAGTTGGTGTTTGTTATTCGCAAAGACTTTGAACAAGATTTTCGCGAGAAGATTATTTCTAAGTATGAGGGACATATTCCTTGTGAACTTGTATTCCAAAGTCTTGATGACCTGCCCGAAGGCTTTACTTGTCCCGAAGGACGAACTAAACCTTGGGGTACCAACCATGCTGTGATAATGGGTGCGGATGTTATCAAGGAGCCTTTCGCTGTTATTAACTGTGATGATTTTTACGGACGCGAATCTTTCCAGGTAATGGCTGATTTTCTTTCAGCTCTTCCCGAAGGGGCTAAAAACACATATGCTATGGTTGGCTTCCGTATAGGTAATACGTTGAGTGAGAGTGGAACTGTATCACGTGGTTTGTGTACTACAAACGAAAATCATTTGCTTACTTCTGTGGTAGAGCGTACCAAGATTCAACGTATTGACGGCGAAGTGAAGTATATTGATGACAATGGAGAGTGGGCCGTAACAGAGGAAACGACTCCTGTTAGTATGAATTTCTGGGGATTTACTCCTGACTATTTCGGTTACAGCTGCGAATTTTTCAAGACTTTCTTAAGCGATCCCAAAAATATGGAAAACTTGAAGAGTGAATTTTTCATCCCTCTTATGGTTGATAAACTTATTACCGATGGCACTGCTACGGTTAAAGTTTTGGATACTACCAGCAAGTGGTTTGGAGTTACTTATCCTGAGGATCGCCAAGATGTGGTTGATCGCATTCAGGCTTTGGTGGATGCAGGAGTATATCCCGCTAAACTCTTCTGAATTTATAGCTGAAAGTCGCTTTCGACTGATGAGGTGCTTTTGTACGATTAGTAATCGTACGCACAAACGATAATAATTGTACAAGCTGGCAATTAGTAATCGTACAGAAAAGGCATTCTGTTAGCCTGAGTAATTCAGACTGTATAACGGGGCTTATAGCCTGATTGTTATTAAAAGAGGATGCTTCATTTTGATATATTTTCATCAAAAAGGGACGCTGCGTCACGCGGCATCCCTTTTTAATTTTAGTTAGTTCTCATGATTTTTTGGAGAGAATTGAAACTTCACAGTCTCAAATACTGTTTTAATAAAGCACACTAACTATTCTTTAAAGCAAATGAAAATGTATATTTAAAAACAATGAAAATTTCGTTTTCTCAGCGTTTTATAGGTTTCTTGGGTGGCTCTATTCGTTTCAGACTATCAAGTGACAGGGAATTGTGCTCTTCTGTGTCTTCTGTCGAAAAAGCTACTGACGGTGTGGTAATTTGCCGTCCTATGGTGTCTGGCATGATGACTCCGTTGTCATCAGCAAACAGCGTGTGTCGCATGACTGTCCCCAACGAAAGCATTACAGCCACTACAGCTACGGCTTTCAGCAAAGGAGTAAAATGAGTCCATATGGATAGCGGGCTTGCTTTCACCACCGGTTGCCTGATTTGCTTAAGGACTTTCTGGTCAAAATCTTTATCCAAATGAATCTTTTGTTGTTCCTCTCTGTATACAAACCACGCTTTGTAGCGCAACAGATGTGCAGGAACATCCGCCCGTAGGAAGTAAGAACATAGTTCCGCTTCTTCTTGTGGCGAAGTTTCGCACTGCCAATAGCGCTCCAGCAACTGTTTGATATATTCAGAGTCCATAGCTGTCTATTCCTATAAATTTCTGTTTCACTTTCTGCCGTGCCCTGAACAAGTTTACTTTTACCTGTTCTTCGGTTAAGTCCAGTACATCGGCTATTTCTTTATAACTTTTACCTTCCATGTCGCGCAATTGCACGATAATTCGTTGCCGTTCGGGTAAAGCGTTTATCAGGCGATGAATCAACTGCATCTGCTCTTTGTTGACCAAGTCTTCGTGAGGACTCGAGGCGTCAGGCATTATTCCCGTTTCTGTTGTCAGTTCTACTGTCTGCGCATCTTTCTTCTCATTTCGGTCTATGGCCAGGTTTTTAGCAATAGTCAGGCAAAAAGCCTCTATTGATTCTATTTTATGCCATTCTTCCCGCTTATTCCATACGCGAATCAACGTTTCTTGTACGATATCCTCTGCTTCCTCTCTGTCGAATGTAATTCGCAGAGCCAATCGAAAGAGTTTGTCTTTCAACGGAAGAATATCGGTACGAAAGTCGATTTCCTGCATCTTTCTATCAGATAGACGGTTCTGCATGGAAAAAGTTACAGCCTTTTTAGTTATAAGATGTGAAAACTTTATAGTCTTATTCGTGTCCCTCCTTGACCTTTGATGCTTGTTGCTTGTGTGATGACTACTTCACACACACCGGCATTCAGTGCTTCAAAAGCGTTCTGCAATTTGGGTAGCATTCCGCCTTGTATCACTCCTTCTTCTGCCAGATGTCGGAAATCGGCATAATTTAAAGAGGATATTACGCTGTTATCATCATGCTCGTCACGTAATACGCCTTTCTTTTCAAAGCAATACACTAAAGTTACATCAAAAAACTCCGCCAAGGCTTTGGCTGTTTCTCCCGCAATGGTGTCAGCGTTTGTATTGAGTAAATGTCCTGTGCCATCATGTGTTAGGGGGGCCATGACCGGCACTACGCCTTTGCCTATCAAGTCGCTTAACAATGCGGCATTTACCTGCTTTACATCGCCTACAAAGCCATAGTCAATGTTTCCTACCGGCCGTTTTGCTGAACGGATAACGTTCATGTCTGCTCCGGTCAGTCCCAATGCGTTGACACCTCGTGCTTGCAGTCCGGCCACTATATTCTTATTTACCAGCCCGCCATACACCATGGTTACCACTTGTAGAGTCTCTGCGTCCGTGATGCGTCTTCCGTCCACCATTCGGCTTTCAATGCCTAACCGCTCCGCCAAGCGCGTGGCCGAACGTCCGCCTCCATGCACCAATACTTTATGTCCTGTTAGTGTGGCAAAATCATCCAGCAGTTGCCGGAGGGAAGCTTCTTCTTCCACGATTTTCCCTCCGACCTTTATTAAAGTCAGCTTTTCTCTCATTTTATGTTTATTCCAAATATGTATATCCATACAGCCCTGACCGATAGTTCGTCAGGAATTCTTTGCCTTCTTCCAGTGTGATGCGTCCCTCTTTTACCGACTGTGTTACCCATGTTTCCAGTTTGCTTACCAGTCGTTTGGGGCTGTATTGCACGTAGTCCAATACTTCAGCTACGGTTTCACCATCTATTTGCTGGTCTATGGAGTAACCTTTGCTGTTGACAGAGATATGTACCGCGTTGGTGTCTCCAAAGAGGTTGTGCATGTCGCCCAATATTTCTTGGTAGGCTCCTACAAGGAATACCGCCAGATAATAGGGCTCCTTATCGCGCAGCGTATGCAAGGGGAGCGTAGTGGCGTCTGGGCGTGAGGTTACGAAGTTTGCAATTTTACCGTCCGAGTCGCAAGTCATGTCCTGTAGCGTTGCCTCTCGGTCGGGTTTCTCATCCAGACGTTGTATGGGCATGATTGGGAACATTTGGTCGATGGCCCATGAATCCGGCAACGACTGAAATAGCGAGAAGTTGCAGAAATACTTGTCAGCCAGCAGCTTGTTCAGTTTGCGGAACTCTTCCGGGCAATGTTTCATGCCCATGGCGATGGCATTTATTTCCCGGCAGATACTCCAATACAGTTTTTCTATCTGCGCGCGTGTTTCCAGGTCCACAATGCCGTGGCTGAAGAGGTCCAATGCTTCTTCGCGTATTTGCTGTGCATCGTGCCAAGGCTCCAGCATGCTACGCTGACTCAGATTATCCCAAATGTCATATAGTTCTTTTACCAATTCGTGTGCTTCAGGTTCGGGCTCCCAATCATCGTTCATTTGCGGCAATGAAGCGGTCTCCAATACTTCAATGATGAGCACTGAATGGTGGGCCGTCAAGCTGCGTCCTGTTTCGGTAATGATGTTAGGGTGTGCCAATCCGTGTTTGTCTGCCGCATCTACAAAGGTAGAGACAACGTCGTTTACATACTCCTGTATTGAGTAGTTTACCGAGCTTTCGCTATTGCTACTTCTCGTCCCGTCATAGTCTACGCCCATGCCTCCGCCTGTATCCACGAATTCAATGTTGAAGCCCATCTTGTGCATCTGTACGAAGAACTGAGATGCCTCGCGCAATGCGTTTTTTATACGGCGTATTTTGGTTATCTGGCTACCTATATGGAAGTGTATCAGCTTGAGGCAGTCCTTCAGGTCTTTCTTCTCCAGGAAGTCCAGCGCTTCCAGCAATTCGCTCGAAGTCAAGCCGAATTTGCTCGCATCGCCTCCGCTTTCTTCCCATTTGCCGCTTCCGCTACTGGCCAGCTTGATACGAATACCGATGTTGGGACGCACTTTCAGGCGTCGCGCCACTTTGGCGATAAGATTCAGTTCGTTCAGCTTCTCTACTACCAGGAAGATTCGTTTACCCATTTTCTGCGTCAGCAATGCCAGTTCAATAAAGCTTTCGTCTTTATATCCGTTGCACACCACCAACGACTCCGGGTCCGTATTCACACCTATCACAGCATGCAGTTCGGGTTTTGAGCCGGCTTCCAGCCCTAAATTGAATTTTTTGCCGTGTGTAATCATTTCTTCTACCACGGGGCGCATCTGGTTTGCCTTGATGGGATAGATAATGAAGTTTTCACCCTTGTATCCATACTCTTGGGCAGCTTGCTTGAAGCAGCACGATATTTTCTCAATGCGGTTGTCCAGTATGTCAGGGAATCTCAGCAGCATGGGCGCTGTTACATCGCGCAGTTGCAGTTCGTCTACCAGCTCTTTTAGGTCTACGGCTACACCGTCTTTGCGCGGGGTAACGTACACGTGTCCTTTCTCGTTGATGCCGAAGTAAGAAGTACCCCAACCGGTGATGTTGTACAGCTCTTCCGAATCTTCAATTCGCCATTTTCTCATTTTCAGTAACTTAGCGGTTTATAGTTAGTATTGGTTATTGATTTGACTTTTCGAGGACAAAAGTACACATAAATCCCGTATAATCCAGCCTTTAGAGGCTAAAATACGTCTTTTTTTACAAACCGAGCAATTGTTGCAACCGATTTACTGATTCCGCAATCTGGCTGCGATTTTCCAGCTGGCTGCCATCGAAGGTGTGTTTGGCTTTTCGATAATGGGGTAGTCGGCTTTCCAAAGCTTTGTCGATGAATCCGCGAAGCTCTTCCTCCGTCTTTCCTTGGAGGATGGGACGTTGCTGGGTGGCCACCCGTAGGCGGCGGAACAATACATCGGCATTTACGTCAAGAAACACCGTCATTCCTTGTCGGTTCATATACTCCATGTTGTCGAAAAAGCAAGGCGTGCCGCCTCCTACCGAGATGACTACGTCCTCAAACTCGCCCGCCTCGTGCAGCATGTTACGCTCTAACTGGCGGAAGCCGTCTTCTCCCCGCTCGGCAAAGAGTTGGGGAATCGTTTTGTGGAAACGTTCTTCAATATACCAGTCGAGGTCGATAAACTCCAGTTTCAGTTGGCGGGCAAAAGCTTTGCCTAAAGTTGTCTTACCGGCACCCATATAGCCGGTTAAAAAGATGCGTATCATAAATTTGTTTATGGTTTGAGGGCAAAGGTAAGCAAATTTCTTCCTCGCATTAGCATGTAAGTTATAAATTATGCCTAAATTTGCGCACGTAACCAATTCTTTAAACATCATGCTTACCATTACAGCCAGAGAATTCAAAGCCAATCAGCAACATTATCTTGACCAAGTAGACGCGGGAGAAGAACTTATTGTCGAGCGGAGTCAGGGAAGAAGTTATATGGTTGTTCCTGTGACGGAAACAGACGTAATGTCTGAGACGGAATATATCATGAAACCGGATGAAGACTTGAGACGCGCTATCTCCATAGATGAGTTAATACAAGGAGTCAAAATGGATATTCACGAAATTCTCCCTACTGAGAGTAAGATGTATTGGTGCAATACTTGTAAGAAACTGTTTTGAATATTGTGCGATGATTTGGGATGACCAAAAAATCACCCAAAGAACACGAAAACGAATATATCAAGCCAAGAAAAACTTTTTGTAGAAATTCAAAACAGTTTCTAAGATTTATGATGAAAAAACAAAAATATTACGTTGTCTGGGCGGGCGTCACCCCGGGCATCTACACTTCGTGGACGGATTGCCAGTTGCAAACCAAAGGTTACGAAGGCGCCAAGTTCAAGTCATTCGACACACGGCAGGAGGCTGAGGAAGCCTTCGCCTCTTCTCCAGCGGACTACATCCGGCCAACCGGTAAAGCTTCCACAACCAAGTCGTCTACGCCAACCCTTCCTCCCGGTTTTACAGGCAATGCCTTAGCCGTAGATGCGGCCTGTAGCGGCAATCCGGGCATGATGGAGTATCGGGGCGTTCACTTGCCCAGCTTCCAACAAGTGTTTCATTTCGGCCCTGTGTACGGTACAAATAACATTGGTGAGTTTCTCGCCATTGTCCACGCCCTTGCCCTGCTCCAACAAAAAGGGCTGGACATGCCCGTGTATAGTGATAGCCGTAATGCCATCAGTTGGGTGAAGCAGAAGAAATGCAAGACCAAACTTCCCCGTAATGAACGTACCGAGTCCTTGTTTCAATTGATAGAGCGGGCAGAGAAGTGGCTGCATGAGCATACTTACACCACTCCCATCCACAAGTGGGAGACGGACGAATGGGGCGAGGTGCCGGCAGACTTTGGCCGGAAATAGCTTCCGCCGGCTTTCAAGACAGGCTTTTTTTAGCCCATACCGCCGCTGCAATTCCTGGAATCGTCCATAGACATACCCATATAAAGAACATTGTATAGCCCATTTGTTCCTGCAGCCATCCGGCTGGCATACCCGGCAGCATCATGCCCAGTGCCATGAAAGCCGTACCGATGGCATAGTGGGCGGCAGGATGTTTCCCGGTGGCAATGTGGATAAGGAACAACGTATAGGCGGTAAAGCCGAAACCGTATCCCAACTGTTCCACTACCACGCAACCAGTGATGAGCCAGATGTTTTGTGGTAACGCGGCCGCTAAGTAGACATATAGTAAATCCGGCAGGTTGATAGCCAATGCCATGGGCACCATCCATCGCTTTAACCCTTGGCGGGATACAAGCCATCCGCCGGCAATGCCTCCTGCCAGTAATGCCGCCACGCCTACGGTGCCATAAATCATGCCCACGTTGGCAGTGCTCAACCCTAAACCTCCTTGTGCAGGATTGTCCAATAGAAACGGAGAAACGATTTTAACCAACTGCGACTCTCCCAGCCGATAAGTTAGCAAGAAGAAGAGCACCAGCCCTAAATTCTTTTTTCGGAAGAAGGAAGAAAACGTGCCGGCAAATTCATGACTCAGTTGCTTCAAAGATAAGTTGGGACGGAACGCGTCTGTAGCAGGATGAGGAAGAGCGAAGCAATGCCAGGCGGTAAGCGCGATAAACAAGGCCGCTGTCAGGTAAAATGTCAGGCTCCAGGCCAGTGCGATATTGCCGGTAGAGATTTCCAGCCATCCGGCCAGCATGACCAATACCCCTTGCCCGAAGATGGAAGCCAGACGATAGAATGTATTGCGTATGCCGACAAAGAGCGATTGCCCTTCGGGTGGAAGTGCCGTCATGTAGAAACCATCGGCGGCAATGTCGTGCGTAGCCGAGCTGAATGCCATGAGCCAAAAACAAGCCAGTGAAGCCTGTACCCACCAGTCTGTAGGAATAAAAAAGGCCACACCCGCCAATCCGGCTCCCACCAGCGATTGCATGCCGATAATCCACCAGCGTTTGGATTTTAATAAATCTACGATAGGGCTCCATAGTGGTTTGATAGTCCATGGCAGGTAAAGCCATGAAGTGTATAAAGCGATCTCCGTGTTGCTCAGTCCTAAACGTTTATATAAAATAACGGAGAGGGTCATGACCGCTACATAGGGAAGTCCCTCTGCAAAGTATAAAGTGGGCACCCAGCCCCAAGGGGAAGTGTGTTGTTTGCGTGCGATTGGTTTCATCATTCGGTTTTTGAGTGGTTATAGATGCGTTCGATGCGGGCTCCTGCGTAGTAATGTTGCAATATATCCCGGTAACTGTATCCTTGCGTAGCCATGATGGCAGCTCCTATCTGGCACAGACCTACACCGTGTCCCCATCCGGCACCCGTCAGGATGAAGCGTCCCGGCATTCCGTCCGCACGATAGTCTTCCTTGTCCACAACAAAAGCGGAACTATAGAGATGGGTAGGCGATAAGGTGCGGCGTATCTCTAGCTCCTTGCCGATGGTGCGTGTCAGTTGTGTCCCAATGATTTTAAGTTGCCACAACCGGCCGCTGGTACCGCGCGCTATGGGGACAAGGTCGATGATGGCCCCGTAATTCAATCCGGAACGTTCTTGTATCACGTTGGCAAGCTCTTCCTGTGTGTATTCCACCCGCCAGCGGTAAAAGTCCGGTGTTTCTTGGTCATAATTGTTCAGTACGCGTGCTAAGATATGACGGTCTGTAGTATGACAGAAGGCGGGTGGCGCAGTCCGAATCCAGCGTTCGGCTTCTTTCTCTATGGTCAGGTCGGGGAAGAGGGAGGTTTTCTGGCCTGTTTCCCAATCCCGTCCGCGGTGCAGGTAAGGGTGCAGTCGGTTGCTCCAGCAATATTGGAACTCCTCAAAGGCACCTCCGCAGCACTTGGAGAATCTGGCGTCGCATATCTTGTTTTCGTACATCAACACCTCACCGCAGGTGTCGGCCACTGCTTGCCGTACCTGTTCGGTCGATGCACGGGTGATGCCTTGGTAGCGTTGGCAATGGTCATCGGCACAGACGTCAAAGCGGGTGTGGGCATCGCGTTCGTACCATACAAGCCCTCCGGCTTCTTCGCTCTTTTCTTGCGCATTCTTTTCCGGAAGAAGAGGGGAAGATGTGTTCCGGGTAGCCAGCAGCCAGCTTCGTGAAATCACGGCATGTGCTTTCAACAATTCTTCCGGAGCGGTTGCATTCATTTCGCTGGATATGACACTGCTCAGGTAGGCTTCAGCGGGAATGATGTTGATGGCGGTCAGTTTTTCTTTTTCTATTATAATATGTAGAGTGCCTTGGAAACGCTGGCTTTCATCGCGTTGCCAGTGGAATCCGATGCCTATGGTGACATGGTGCAGTTCGAAGAAAGAGCTTGCAGCGTTTTTCGGTTCAAACCGTAATTCATTGTATAATTGTCCGTTCAGCAGGATGTGTCCGTTGGCATATTCGGCTTTTTGCGCTCCGCTCAGCTCTTGCCCGTTGAACAGGTAAGTCATCGGCAGTGTAAATTCGATGCAGGGGGCTGAGAGGATGCCTACACGTATATCGGGTTCGCTATTCATGGGTTATTTTGTTTTAGGGCGGTCAGCGGCAGGCAGACCTCACTTAATATTTGCGTTACATCGTTTGCGCTAATCTTTCGAAAATCTTCCTCACGGGGGAGAATGAACACGCCGCCGAGGTCCACTGAAGCGGGGCTGCTTAACAGGCAATTCGCTCCTTTGGCGTCATAACAGGTGGGACGGTGTTTGGCCCGAGGAAAAATAAAGATTTCCCATCGGCTTTCTTTGTATAGTGCCAGGATATTCATCCGAGGTTCTTCTTCTCCGACGGGGAGCGGAAGAGCCTCATAAACGGCGCGGAATATCCGGCAAGCGCTATCGGCTTGAGTCGCTTCTATGACGAAGGTCGTGCGTGGGGCATCGTTCAGGCTATAAAGGGTGGCGCCGGCTGTCCGTGCCATCTCTTTGCCAATGCATTGTCGCCAGGTGCTTTCTATGGGTAAAAATCCACGTGTACCTGCCTGGAAGTGCGCATGATCCGGCGCGGATGCGCCACAACAAGGCCCGTTGTAAAAAAGGGTATAATCGCTTAACCGGTGCGCCAGTTCCAACATGTCGGCAAAACGGGGCGCGATGCGTTGGGGTACGTGCTCTTTTTCCACGATGGTAAAATGTTGCGGGAAGATGGGGTAAGGATTGACAAGCAGTTCATAGTCCTCCAGCAGGCTAAGCCCCATCTGCTCTGCCGGCCGGTGAGACGCGCAAAGAAAGCAAGGTCGCCGGGCAATGGAGGCACGGTCCACTTTGGCGCCTGACGAGACGATGCGGGCCGGGTTATACTGCATTCGGTAGAGGAGGCCGTTTACCGATAATTCCCGCGTTTGTACGTCAGCCAAGGCGTGATAATTGTTGCGGGCGGTCTCCCAGGCGGCCAGTTGCCCGTTCAGTAGCGAAAGGACTTGACTATTCATGCCCGTTACGGTTTAAGTGGATACGTGCCTGCACTTCCCAGGTACGCAGGCGGTCTTTATAGAGATTGCGTGCATTGCTGAGTGTTTTGCTTGGCGAGGCATCGGAGTTGCCTTCCCAACGCCGGCACAGATACACGGGTTCGTAGACGCGGCCTATCCGGTAGCGTCGGCTGAATTGCAGGGCCAGGGCATAGTCTTCCCCATAACTGACGTTGGGCACTTGGATTTGGCGCAATAAGGGGGTGTAGAAGGCGCGGGGCGCTCCTACACCATTTACGCGCAGCAGGTTATTGTGGCCGTTGTCCGTTGTCCACTCTCGGTGATCGATGAGGCCCGGTGGGAGGACATTCAAGTGAAAGTCAGTCATCAGGTATGCCCCTACTACCATGGCGCATTGTTGCTCGTAAAAGGCGTTTATCAGGCTCGATAGTGTATGACTGTCTTTGTATAAGTCATCGCTGTCCAGTTGTACGGCAAAGCGTCCGCAGGCTTTGTGATGGACGGCGAGGTTCCAACATCCGCCTATGCCTAAATCGCTCCTTTCAGGGATAAGATGAACAACCCTATGGTCGTTGGCAAATTCCTCAATTGCTTCCGTAGTGCCGTCGTTAGAGTGATTGTCTACTACAAGGACATTGTATGTGAAGTTTGTTTCCTGATTGAGTGCCGATCGGATGGCATCGCGGATGGTGCGTACGCGGTTGCGCACGGGGATGATGACCGATGCTTCATGTTTAAACTCACCTTGGGTTAAGTCCGTGGGGGCAAAATCCGGTTTCAGCCATGCGCCGGTGCTTCGGAGGTGGTCGGTACAGGCGGCTTCCATTTCCAGTTGCAGGTCGCGGTTGCGCGGGTCTACGTAGGCAAACTGGTTTGTAGCTTGTGGTTTGTCGCCAGCCACCGTATAAAGGCATTCGTTGATATGTACGATAGGCCACCGCTCGGAAAGTTTGAGCCGCAGGTCATACAGCCCGGCATAGGCATAGTCTTTGTCCATACGTGCAACGGCCTCTCGGAAGGCATCGGTGCGCAGCAGCCATATGGGACCAAAGTCAAAGTCATCGCGTAGCGACCCCGTCTGATAGTCGATGAGTGGCATGTTCACAAGACTGTCTTCGGTCTCTTGCCGGTAGTCGGCGTAGACAAATCCCGCTCCGCTGTCGTGCAGAATACGTTGCATACGTTCCAAGTCACATGCTTCCCATCGGATAGGGGCGGAGGTGGTACACAGCAGGATGGAATCATCCTGTGCCTGTGCGGCGATTGTACGGATGGCGCGGGTGGAAGTTTCAGATAGAAGATACATGGCGGTTATGGTTAATGGATGAATGTTTCCGGCTGATGAGCCACAGCCCGAGGGCAGTGACCGCAGCATTGATAATAAGAAGCTCAAAACTGATTTGCCAGCCTCCGAACCAAGCCTCGCTATGGCTTTGCAATACGTAGCAGAAGATGGGAGAGGCAAGGACTACGACGGGCACCCATCGGTCGCGCACCGGTCGTTGGCAGGCCAGCCCGAAGCCGAACATGCCCAGCAGTGGGCCGTATGTATAGGCGGCCAGGTTGTAAACGGCATTGATGGCACTATCGTCGTTCAGTTCGTAAAAAACGATGATAACCGCCACCATCAGTAGCGACATGAGGATGTGCACCAATCGGCGGGTCCGTGTCAGATGCTGTTCGTCTTGACGCTTGTCCGCTTTCAGAATATCTACGGTAAAGGAGGTTGTCAAGGCGGTCAGTGCGGAGCCGGCGGCGGAGTAGGCGGCGGCTATCAGCCCTACGATGAAGACAATCCCTACCGCCAGTGGAAAATCTTTGCTCCATACCACACGACCGAAGAGTGCGTCTCCGGCAATAGACGTGTCCGAAAGCCGGGCATCGGCATACATGTAGAGCAGCGTACCCAGTACGAGAAACAGGCCGATGACGAATAGTTGTACAAATGCGCTTAATACCATATTCTTCTGTGCGTCGCGCGGGTTGCGGCAGGACAGCGTGCGCTGCATCAAGTCTTGGTCCAGTCCTGTAGTGGCTATCATCAGGAAAATACCTGCCAGAAATTGTTTCCAGAAGTAACGTCCGTCATCGGGATTGTCGAAGAAAAAGACACGGCTTGTGGAGTGCCGGGCGATGGCTCCGGGAAGTTCGCCCGCTCCCAGGTGCAGACTATGGGCGATGCACCCGATGCAGCATACGACCGATGCCACCAGACACACCGTTTTCAGCACGTCTGTGCCGATCATCGATTTTACGCCGCCACGGAAAGAGTAGAGCCAGATGAGGGCCACTGTACCTACTACACCCAGTGCGAACGGCACCTGCAATGGCTCGAACACCAAAGGTTGTAGAACGGCACACACCACGAAGAAGCGTACCGATGCTCCCAGCATCTTGCTCACAAAGAATATCCACGCTCCTGTGCGGCACGATATTCCCCCGAAACGTTGTCCCAGATAACCATAGATGCTGGTCAGGTTCATGCGGTAAAAGAGGGGTATCAAAACGAGTGCCACAACGATGGCACCCACAAAGAAACCCAGCACCATTTGCATATAGGCATATCCGCCCGTACCTACCGCGCCCGGCACCGATATAAAGGTTACTCCGGATATAGAGGCGCCTATCATGGCCAGCGTAGCCATCAGCCACGATGAACTGCGCCCACCGGTGAAGAAAGCCGCATTGTCTGCCCGGCGTCCCCTGAGCCAGGAGAGCCATACAAGCAAGGCAAAGTAGCAGGCAATGGTCGTGAGAATAATCCAGGCGGTCGTCATTCTTCGTAGAGTAAATAAGGTTTGCGTTGCGTTTTGAATCTCTTCACATCCTCTTGCCAGCGGGCACGTATTTCTTCGGCTGTACATCCTTGCTTTATCATCTGGCGCACATAGTCTACGCCTATCAGCCGTTCAAAGTAGGAGGTAAAGAAGCGGTCACCCATCCCCAATCGCAGGTAAGCGTCAATGACATAGCTCAGGTTAAGGCCATCTTGTCTGATGCTGTCCTGAGGAACTTCGGAGAGGTCGAATCCGTAACAGATCTTGTCGCGTAGAGGAGGATTCTTGGCGGCAGATACGCTGCGGGGAGTGAAGCGGTAGGGAGCTCCCTTCATCAGCGGATGGCCGTACACCTGAAAAGGCTTGTCCGTTCCCCGTCCCAGGCTGACCACGGTCCCCTCGAATAGGCAGAGGCTGGGGTAGAGGTAGACGGCTTGCATGTTTGGCAGATTCGGCGAGGGAGGAATGGGCAGTCTGTAAAGCGAACGATGAGAGTAGTTACGACAAGGAATCACCGTAAGCTTACATGTCTTTCCGTCCGTCAGCCAACCTTCACCGTTTATCATTTGTGCCAATTCTCCCAATGTCAGTCCGTGCACTACGGGAATGGGCAGGATGCCTACCCCGGACTTATGGTGTGCCACGTCCAGTATGGGGCCGTCCACATAATGTCCGTTGGGGTTGGGACGATCCAGCACCACCACCGGCTTGTCTTGGGCGGCGCATGCGTCCATCAGGTAGTACATACATATATAATAGGTATAGAATCTCAGCCCCACGTCCTGCAAGTCTACTACCAGCACGTCAAATTTCTGCATATCCCGCTCTGCCGGTCCTTTACTGCGTCCTCCGCCGTAGAGCGAGAGGATGGGGACACCCGTTTGTCGGTCCACTTCGCTGCGGACCGTTCCCCCCGCTTCCTCCGTACCGCGGAAGCCGTGTTCCGGACTGAAGACTGCCGTGACGTTTATTCCTTTTTCCAACAGCAAATCCAACAGGTGTTGCCGGCCCACTTGGGCAGTGTGATTGGCCAGCAAGGCGATTCGTTTGCCTTGTAGCAAGGGAAGGTACAACGCTGTACGTTCATCAGCGGGCACAATACGAGTGCCTCCGCTTCCTTCTTGTGCCCGGACTACGAGGCTCAGCAGTGTCAACAGAGAGATGGACAAAATATAGTGTAACCGATTCATGGCATGATGTATTGAGTGAATTGCAAAGTTAGGAGATTTTTTCTATATTGCATGTATCCTGCCGAAAAACTTCTGCAAATCATAGCATGATATAAAGCTTCTTCCGGTAAGTAGGATAAGTAAGTGTACAGAATTAAATGATAATTTAGCGGGTTGTTTTTAGGCACGGATTACACGGATTGGTCACGGATTTACTCAAGGTATCCTTGTCATGTCGAGCTTGTCGAGACATCTCATGTTATACTGAGTATGTGCTACGTGAGACCCCTCGACTACGCTCGGGGTGACAGGGCAAGCCCTTTAAAGAATCCATGTAATCCGTGTAATCCGTGCCTAAAACTAAATTCCCATTTATCGTATAAACTAAATATAATTAGTTTCTTACGCAAGTAAATATCTCCGTACACTTGCCTTTAAAACCGAATGAGCTTTACCGGAAAATCGGATGAGGCTAAGTATAAAGTTGTGTTCAAACTTACGGTTGTATAACCGAAGCTTTCGGTTGTACAACTTAAACTTTCGGTTTTACAACCGAAGCCTTCGGTTGTAGAATATACTTGAGGAAAAAGGTGTTTACATGAAACCAAATACGATTAGATAGTTAGCCATTTACCAACTATTATTTGTAAGCGACAATTTATCTATTAAATGAAGAATGATGAATTAAGAATGAAGAATTAGAGTAATCAACTTCCCTCCTTCCGGAAGGAGGAGAGTTGATTACATTGTCATGTCGAGCTTGTCGAGACATCTCACGTAGCGCAGAGATGAGTTTTACATGAGACCCTTCGACTACGCTCCATTAGATACATCTGTGGTCATCTCGTGAAATCAGTGTCATCTGTGTGCCATTAAACACAGCGCAGCCCCATTAGCACATTGGCACATTAGCATATTGGCACATTAAATTAAGAACTCAAAAAATTTGCGCTCCATATACCAAATAATCCGATAAAATGCGTACCTTTGGCGCAACAACT
>CALUOR010000046.1 GCA_944322285.1 uncultured Bacteroides sp. | reverse complement strand
TAAGTTAATAAAAATCAGAGATATGCGCAACTTTTTAAACATAATTCTCAAACCAAATTAATTCCGCCAACGGGTAATATATATATATTTGTACTCACGTTTTTACTATTAATAAATGTTGTAATATGAAACCGACTCGATTGATTCTTTTGCTTGTGTTGTATACATTCATGGGATGTCACGAAGAAAAGGCTTCCTTGCCTACCGTTGACGTGAACGCCAATTATCCGGAAAGGGAACTGCGTATTCAGGATGTGGCCAAAGTAGAGTATGTCTTGCTGGAGACGACTGACAGTTTTCTTACCCAGGCGCGTATCAGCACCATCAGCCCCAAGTACATCGTAGCCACCAATTATAATAACGATGGGAATATCTACTTCTTCGACAGGGCTACCGGCAAAGGCCTGAAAGTCATCAACCGCAAGGGACAAAGCGGTGAGGAATATACCGGGGTGACCAACATTGTCCTATCCGAGTCGTCCGGCGAGCTTTTTGTATCCGACTATTCGGCACGGAAGATTTTGGTTTATGACATGGAAGGCAAATTCAAAAGGAGTTTTCCTTTCGCCGACACAAGCTATTATACTTATTTGGCCGATTATGATGATGAGTGCCTGATGGCTTTCAAAGGCTATTCTCCCGGCATTGAGCAAGAACGTTCGTGCCACATACTGCTGTCTAAAGCCGACGGACGTGTAGTGAAAGAAATAAAAATCCCAGTCAGTCAAGTGGAGACTGTGGTATGGATGGAGGGTGAAGCGACGATAACTCCGCATTTTACGCTGACCACTGCCGGCGCTCTAAACTGGGGGCTGACGAGAATGTCCACCGACACAATTTATCACTTCACGAAAGATAGGCGTTTAGAGCCGGCTTTGGTAAGAACTCCGTCCATTCACGCCATGGACAAACAGAAGTTTCTCTGTCTGACCGGAGAAACGGGTCGGTATTATTTCTTATACGTTTTGGAGAAGGATTTCAATTTTGAAACGATGAAGGGGTATGCCAACCGAAACCTGATTTATGATAAGCAAGAGCAGGCCGTGTTTACCCCCGTCCTTTTGAACGATGATTATTCAGAGAAGACTGAAATGAGCATCGGTGTGCAAGGAAGCGTGCAGTCGGACCGCAGCGTGTTAGCCTCTCAAATCATCCAGGCTTCCGACTTGATTGAAGCGAATGAAAAAGGAATCTTGAAAGACAATTTGAAGAAGTTCATTCCCCTAATAGACGAGGGTCATGATATTGAGTTTGAAATAAGCCATATATATACATAGAAAAACGGGAAAGCTGGGATATGAAGGCAAGTATTGCATATCTCAGTTTTCCCGTTTTTAGGAGTTAGGCATACCCGTGCAGCCCGCCCAACAGGAAGTTTACCCCGAAATAGGTGATGAGCACGCAGAGGAACGCCCCCACGGCATAGGCATGAAAGAACACGGGACGGCGGAAGGCGGGCAACGAGGCGGGATGGAGCATCAGCGCATAGACCAGCATCGTGATGAGCGCCCACACTTCCTTGGGGTCCCACCCCCAATAGCGTCCCCACGACACGTTGGCCCACACAGCGCCGATGAAGATGCCCATTGCCAGCAGGAACACCGCCGGATAGAGCATCAGCCGGCTGATGACCTGCAACCGCTCTATCTCCGTAAGGCAATCCCGCCGGGAGACGGACAGGAGCAAAGCTGCTACTCCATTCAGCATGACGAAAGCCAACAGGGCATAGGCCACCATGATGACCGCTACATGGATGCTGAGCAGCGGGGAGGCCAACACGGGAAGCAGGTTCGTCACCTGCGGATTGCTCTCGCCCATCATGGACACCATCAACGCCAAGCCACACACCAAATAGCCAAAGGGTACAGCCATCGGCAGACGGCGGTGCAGGCAGAGGGTAAGCGCGGCGGCGCATACGGCCAGCCCCTGCATTGTCTCGTGCCCGTTGCTTAGAGGCACATGTCCGCTGACAAAGCCCCGCAAAGTCATCAGCCCCGCCAAGTAAAGCAAACCGATGCCCAGTAAGGCCAATAAGGAAGCGTCCATCCGCTTGTCGGCTGCTTTGCCTTGCATCAATCGGCGGCAATAATAACCAAAGGAAAGAAGCCCCAGCATTACGGAGACAATGGCCAAAGGCAGGCTGTTGTTCAAACGATTATAGAGCCGCTCGGACCGGATGCGGAAGTCAGAAGGAGCTATGCTGCCCATCTCCCGCTCCTGATAGCGGCGTATCTTCGTGAGGAGGGCGTCTACGGCGGAAAAGTCCTTGCGCGCCACCTGCTCGGCTACGTAATTCATCGACCCACGGACAAACACGCCCAGCTCGTGTGACATGGTGTTGGGCAGACGGTCGGCCAACGAATACCACGCCAGGCGATCGCCCCGTCCCGTCGTATCAGCCTGCATACGGAAAGGGTAGATGTGCCACAAGCTGCCCGTAGCCACCCCGCTCACCAGGCTGAACTTCTCGTTGGCCTCCTCCGCCGCACGCCTGTCCTTCCCCGTCAGGGTCGACAGGCGTCCGGCATCCAGCTTATAGCCTTCGATGCCCGCGAAGTCCTCCAGGCGGGCCATCCTCCCCTCTATGCCCAGCAGGCTTTGCACGGCCTTGCTCTTGATGCGGATGCACGGCTCCTCCTTCCACGAGTCGTAGTAGAAGAACCATCCCGTCAGTACCTGCTCGGGCGTCAAGCCCTTGTAGGTCGATTTGCCCGTCAGCTTCACGGTGAAATCCTTGGCTACCGTCTGTAGGGGACAGATGCGGTCGTTATAATAAATATAGAGGTGTCCGAATCCTTCGGCCGTTTCCCTTGGAAGCGTGCGAGGTAGGTCTGCCGCCTGGGCTTGAAAGGCACATGCCATGAATAGGGCAACTACTGCTACCGGACGTTTCAACAAGGGATGACGGAGCAGGCGGCGGAACGTGCTTTGCGGGTCGAGGAAGTAAACGATGAAAGACAGTAACAGCAACGCATAGCCTGCATAAGTCAGTCCGATGCCCCACGGGTCGTAGCTGACGGAAAGTGTCGTGCCCCGTCCGTCCGTGTCGTAGCCCGACTGGTAAAAGCGGTAATGGCGGTAGCGGAAGATGTGGTTCATGGACACTTGCCCCCGACGGACGCCGCCCTTATCGGTCACGGTAAAGGTACTCACGAAGTCCATGGGCGCCACCGTGCCGGGATAGTACTCTAACATGAACTCCTCCAGCCGCAGGCCGAACGGCAAGGCATATTCCGTTCCATCGACATCGGTAAAGACGGATACATCCTCCGAAGTCCCTTGCCGCAAGTGAATGCTGCCCTGCAAGCCGAAGAGATGCGTGACCAACGCTCCGACGAGGATAAGGACGAATGCCCCATGAAGCAACCATACGCCCGGCTGGAGCTTGCGCCCCGACAAGTAACCCACACCAACGACCACCAGGATCGCCCACAATGCCACAAACCAGGGGGAACCATATATATAAGTAAAGGTAAACGCGGTACCTTGTACCTTCTCCACGCAAGTGGCTATGGCCAATATCAGTATAATCAAGGCAATGAGGCCAAAAGATATATTTCTGAGTGACTTCATGTTAATAGGTAAATGGGAATTTATTTTTAGGCACGGATTACACGGATTATATGGATTTTTTAATAAGGTCTTTGGTATATGTCATTCTGAGCGAAGCGAAGAATCTCCCGCACGCACTGGGAGATGCTTCACTACGCAGCATGACAAAAGAAATCCGTGATAAAATCCGTGTAATCCGTGCCTAAAAACACCCCGATAAATTATCATTTAAGCACCAAAATCATCCCGAACATGCAGAAGTCTCCGCATGTCCGAGATGACATTTATCAAACTATAGTTCAAGAGAGAATCAGATGGAATCGAGGAACTTCACCACGGCGTCACGGTCTTCTTTGGACAATTCACGGAACTTTACAATCTGCTCGTAGGCATCGCTCTGCGGGTCGGTACCATGCCACATGATGGCCTCCATTGTGGTGCGGGCACGGCAGTCGTGCAGGCGGTCGGCATACTCGGCACCTGTACAACGCTGGTGCAAACCGCGTCCCCACAACGGAGTCGTGCGGCACCATCCCGTACGGATGTCGTTCACCATGTGCAGTTTGTGCTGAATCATGTCCGTGTAAGGCCATATCTTCTGATTCGGATAGCGAGGCAGTTGGTCAGCCTTTTCGCCTACAAAGAAGCGGGCTGGGTCGCGGATTTCGTCACTGCCCGTCGTCCAGCTGGGCTTATGGCAATACGTACAGTTCAACTGCTCGAACAGTTCCTTGCCACGCAGTACGGCTTCATCATCTACATTGCGTGCGGCAGGCACGGCCAGACCGCGGTGCCACACCATGAGGTCGATGTAGTCCTGGTCGGATACTTCTACGTCCAGTTCCTTCGAGGTCAGGTAGTTGTAGATGTTCTGCTGCTCGTTGTACGTACCATCGGGGTTCTGGATGTGCCAGTCGGCGTGATTGTGTTCAGGGTCAGCCTGCTCGATGTAGGCACGGAAGCCGGCTTGCACTTCGGGGTCTTCCGATGAATACTTTGCGTAAGTACCTGCGGCATCCAGATAATGGAAGCGACGGTCGCTGCGCGTGGCGTTCGTGATGTTCCAGAAGGCGTTGGCTCCGGCGGCATCCTGCAACGGTCCGCGGCTCAGGGCGTAGGTGTATCGGTAAGGATACTTGGTACCGTCGCCGCCTTGCGCCGTGTTGGCATATTGGCCTACCCAATCGCCATTGGCGAAGATATTCGGGTTCAAGCCGTTCTTCAAGTAACCTTCTCTTTCCTGCTTGGTGTACTCAGCCTTGAGGTCCTCATCGCTGATGGCATCAAGCAAGCCCGTACCATAGATACCGATGGTAGACTCCAGACGGACATCATAGTTGCCCAAGTCGTAGCCTTTGTTGTAGACATACACGGCCGATTGGGGTATCTCTACCTCCGGATAGCGGAGCTGGTAGGTCTCGCCGTCGGGGAACTTGTTGCCCCAACTGTCGGTATATTCGTGCCAAGTGAGTTGGATCTGCGTCTCGTCCAAAGGCTCTTTGAAGGGAGCTACGGCATGCGTCTGAGGCATACCGGCCAGCCAGGAAACATAGGCATTGGTTTCGGGATTGTAAACCACCAACAGATAGCCGTTGCCAATATTGTTCGTGTTGAACGAGCCGGCAGGCTGGCTCTGCCCGTGTCCGTAACCCGGATGGCAGTGCTGGCAAGAGGTACGGATATATACCGGACCCAGTCCGTGGCGCATACCTTCGAAGTTGGACGTATAAGGTTTTTCAAAGAACTGCTCACCTCGGTTGAAGGAGGCGGTCATGGTGGCGTCGGCATCGACTACGGGCGTGGGGTCTTCGAAGGCCGTAGAGGAAGAGTTGAACGTGGTGCCTAGTTCGCCTCCGGTGTAATACCAGTCCGGCAATTCCTGTGGTTCGGGGGTCGGGGTGTCCGGACCTACTTCATCATCGCTGCAAGCCACGAAACCCATGGCTAAACAGGCAAGTAAATAAAAATGTTTCTTCATAAATCATTCCAGTGTATTAGTTAGTAATAATCAGTTCAAAATACGGGTCAAAGAGACACAGGCATCCTACATAGCCGTGTAGTACCTGCGCCTCTTTCGTCTGCAAAGAATGCCGCGTTATTAGTGGTTAGCTTGCAGCAATGTCTTCACTTCATCGAAGATGTCGTTCATCACGTTGCAGGCATCAATGGCATCTTGATTGATGGTGCTGTATTCAGGTGCGCCGCAAGTGTAAGCGAACGGTTCGCCCATCTTTGAAATCTTGTCGTATGAGTCTTGGATAGCAGCCTTCACACGGTTGTCCAGGTCGGCATCAAGCGTAGCGATGTAAGAACTCAGTGTAGCCGTTGCCACTTGGATGGTGCCGTCTACGGAAGGAGAGCCTTGGTAGGCGTTGCGGATGCTGACGATGTTGCCCAGGAAATCGCGGATGGAATTCAGGCTATAGGGTGACTCGATGTAGTCGGGGTTATACTCCATACCTCCTGAAGGCAAACCTTTTCCGGTGGGATTGCCAATCTTGATGTTGCCCACTTCGTTGGCGATGTTCTGGATGCCGGCGTTGATGATGTCGTACATCACTTCCAGGTAGTTGACGTATTCGCTACCGGCATTACCGGCGTTCTTTATGTTCTCGCCGAAGTTGATGCCTTTGTCCAGTTCGGTATCGGTAAGGATTTGCTGCTTCTCGGCGGTGACGTTCTCTGTACCTGCCCAGCAAGCCTCCAGCAAGATGCACTGGTTGCGGAGGTCGGCGGCAAGACCTACGAGGTAGTTCAACTCTTCCGGAGTGTAGTTCAGGTTATGCGCTACGCTTTCCGAGTTGGCCGTGGCATTGCCGTTCGCATTGGTGTTCGTGAGTTCGAACAGCAGGTATTCGATGGCATGGAAACCTTGCAGGGCATAGCCTAAGTAGTTGCCGACATAGACACCTTCGTCATCCATCTGCGCCATCTGTGCGGGATTATTCAACAGGGCGTCCATCCCCGTCTTGTCCAATGGCCAGGAGTCGATGTGCGGATCGATGTTATAGTCACCGGCAGGGCCGAACAGCCATGCCTCGCTCTTTTCCCAATAGTCGCGTGCCAACTTCCAAGCCTCACTGGCGGCTTCCACGTCAGCGGTGGTCAAAGTGCCGGCTTCTTTCTTGGAGCGAATATCGATGCACAACGTGTGGAGTTGTATGGCGGCATCGGCCATGCCTGTGTAGGTCGGGACAACCGTCTTGTCGGTATAGTCCGCAACAATCTCTTTCAAAGCTTGTTCTTGGGCGGTAAGTTCGTTGGGATTGACATTCGGTTCGTCATCATCGCTACAAGCCGTTGCACTCATGCCCAACACGGCTGCTACAGCCATGTAGAGCGGAAATTTCAAATACTTCTTCATTGTCATACTTTGATTTAGTTATTATTCTATATACCTATTTTATATCTATTACAGATTGAAGAAACCGGCGTAGGCTACACCCAGCGACACGGCCGGCTCGTTGTTGAACTTGCTTTTCAGGATGCCCAAGGAATATTCACCTTTGAGGACAATCTCTTTCATCGGATAGTAGTTCACACCGAAGGCAATGCGTTGGCGGCCGTATTCCTCGTAGTCGGTGACGGCAGCTTCGGTGTCGAACATGGAGTCGTAGTATTCATACCGACCGAAGAGATAGAGCTTGCGACCTTTTTCCTGCTGCTTCTTCCCGAACCAGCCAAACAGGTCGTAACCTACTTCCACACCCGTGGAGATGGCAGCGGTGGCTACGGGACGTTTCTTGGCGGGAGCATCGTTGGAATAACTTTGATTGTAGCGGGTGATTAAGTCGGCGTCTGAGAGATGGCCGTAGTCGAAGTTTCCGCGTGCCACCCAGTTGTGGTCATCGTAGTGGAAGTCGAACGAGCCAATCAGCACCGTACCCTTTACGTCTTCATAAATGGCGGCAGTGGCTTTCTTCAAGGTGTTGCTAAACGTATTGCCCGCATAGCCGCTGACCGAGAGCCTCAAGCCCTTTACGGAATAGTTGTCTACACGGAAAGCGCCCGCCATGGCATTGGCAATCTTGAATTCATAAGGGCTGCCCGCCCCGCCTTTAATCCATTCTTTGTCGTTGAAACGGTCAGAGTCAAGTCCCGGTAGCAGCATGGCCTCGTAGCGCCAGTCGCCTGCCTGTCCCCAAATGCTGATTCCCGTCTCGTGCCACGTACACGGCATGATGGTGCTTTCGCCTTCCGGACGATATACGCCAAAGAATTCGGTAGGCAAGTGGTGGGCGTTCGTAGCGCCTACCGGTATGACCATGTGGCCTAACTTGACGTTGAACTGCGGGCAGAAAGACTTCTGAATCCAGAATTGCTCCAAGGCAACCTCGCCGCCGCGTTCAACCTCGCTTTCATACTCGCCGCCTTCGTGCTCTTCTATTTCAACGGCACTTTCCGTACCGCCATGCTCAAACTCAATTTCGCTGCCCATTGTCCAACCATGACCGAAGTCATACCCCAGCATGATGACCACATGCGGCAGGTCGAAGCGTCCGTGCTTGTCATCCTTGTAATCATTCGGGCTGTCATACCGCAGGTAATTGTCGCTATAGAAATTTCGGCTATACACCGCCTCGCCATACCCGCCGATGGTGAAGCGTTTCTTGCGGGGAGTTTGCTCTTGCACTTCCGCTATTTGTACGGCTTCCGCACTTTCCAGTTTCTTTTCTTTGTTCTTGAGAGTTTCACTTGCCGCTCCGTTTTCCGCCCAAACCGTTGGCAGACAGAGCATCAGCCCCAATGTAACCACTAATGTTTTTCGTTTCATTCCTTTACAGTTTTTATCGTTTTAAATCTGCTGCAAAGGTAGGGGGTGTTAAAAAGTGGGGCAATACCTAAAAAGTAGTATAAACGGGAGGGAAATCAGTAGAAATAGGTATAGGAAGGAGGCGAAGCCTTTGTTTGGCGTTGAACGAGTCTTAGTCCCGTATTGAGAGGGCTTTTGTTTCGTATTGCCGGGAGAGGTATGTATCATTGCAGGTGATAAGAAAATAAATAGAAGACTCTTTGCCGGAAAATCGGATGAGGTTCAGCAGAAAGCCGTGTTCAAACTTACGGTTGTATAACCGAAGGTTTAAGTTGTACAACCGAAAGCTTAAGTTGTACAACCGAAAGCTTCGGTTATAAAATATACTTAGGAAAAAAGAAGTTTATATGAAGCTGAAATTCTCTTTAAGAGAGAGTCTTACAGATTAAATAGCTGTTTTGAATTTATCTTGAGCAAAAGATTAGATAGGCTGCATCTCAACAAAACAAATTCAAGCAAGCTTGTTTGTTTTGTATTCGATTTGCGCTATCTTTGTCCGGTTAAATAATGAAAAACAACTGATATGAAGAAACTGTTTATTACCGCCATCCTGACTTCGTCCTTGCTTGCAGCTCATGCTGACGAGGGCATGTGGATGTTGACCGACCTGAAGCAACAAAACGAGGTCGCCATGCAGGAATTGGGATTGCTCATCCCCATTGAAGAGATATACAACCCCGAAGGCATTGCCTTGAAAGATGCCGTAGTGCATTTTGGAGGAGGCTGCACCGGTGAGGTAATTTCGGCCGAAGGCTTGGTGTTGACCAACCACCATTGCGGCTATGGCTCCATACAGCAGCACAGCAGCGTGGAGCACGATTACTTGACCGATGGCTTCTGGGCCATGAACCGAAGGGAAGAATTGCCCTGCAAGGGACTGACTATTACCTTTATTGACCGCATTTTGGACGTGACGGACTATGTACAGGCACAACTGAAGAAGGACCCCGACCCGCAAGGCGTCAACTACTTGTCGCCCAAATACCTGAAGACGGTGGCCGAGCGTTTTGTCCTGTCCGAAGGCATTGTCCTGACGCCCGGATGCACGTTGGAGCTAAAGGCTTTTTATGGAGGTAACAAATATTATGCTTTCCTGAAGAAAACGTACAGCGACATACGCTTGGTAGGCGCTCCGCCTTCAAGCATCGGCAAGTTTGGCGCAGACACCGATAATTGGATGTGGCCCCGGCATACGGGCGATTTCTCTCTCTTCCGCATCTATGCCGCTCCCGACGGAGAACCTGCCCCCTACTCTGCCACCAACATGCCCCTGCGCGTCAAACGTCATTTAAACATCAGCTTGCAGGGCTATAAGGAAGGCGACTTTGCTTTTATCATGGGCTTCCCCGGGCGCAACTGGCGCTACATGACGTCCGATGAAGTGGAAGAACGTATGCAGACAACCAACTTCATGCGCCATCACATGCGTGACGCCCGTCAACAAGTACTGATGGAACAGATGTTGAAGGACGATGCCGTGCGCATACACTATGCCAGCAAATACGCTTCCAGCGCCAACTATTGGAAAAACGCTATCGGCATGAACGAAGGCCTTGTACGCCTCCATGTGCTGGACACCAAGCGAGCCCAACAGGAAGCCCTCTTGCAGCGTGGACGCGAGTTGGGCGACACCAGCTATCAGGCCGCCTTCGATCGCATCCATGCCATCGTGGAGAAGCGTCAGCCTGTCCTCTATCACCAACAAGCCATTCAAGAGGCATTGGTCACGGCATTGGACTTCATGCGCATCCCCGGCACAGCATCCTTGACTAGTGCCCTCAAGAGTAAAAACAAAGAACGTATCCGCATGGCAAGCGACAGCCTCCGTCAAGCGGCCAACAAGTATTTCGCCTCCGTCCCTTATCCGGAAGTGGAGAAGCTTGTAGGCAAGGAAATGCTCCGCACGTATGCCCGTTACATACCTCAAGACCAGCGCATTGACATCTTCCAAACGATTGAAAAACGCTTCAAGGGCGATACGGACGCTTTCATCGATGCTTGCTTTGAGCAATCCATCTTTGGCAACCGAGAAAACTTCGACAAGTTTATCCGCAATCCCAAACTTAACAAGATAAACAACGACTGGATGGTGCTCTTCAAAAAATCCATCACTGATGGCCTGCTGCAAACAGCCATTGCCACGGCGGACGCCAACCACGACTACAACGCCGCCCACAAGACATGGGTGAAGGGCATGATGGAGCTTCGCCAAGCCAACGGACAACCTATTTATCCCGATGCCAACTCTACCCTGCGGCTCACTTACGGCAAAGTAGCTTCCTACAGCCCGGCGGATGGCATTGTAAACGAATATTACACCACGCTGGACGGCGTCATGCAAAAAGAAGACCCTGATAATTGGGAGTTCGTAGTGCCTGACAAGCTGAAACAGCTTTGGCGCGACAAAGATTATGGACGCTACGCCTTGCCCGACGGACGCATGCCCGTGTGCTTCATTGTAGACACGGACAACACGGGAGGAAACTCCGGAAGTCCTATATTCAACGCCAAAGGCGAGCTTATCGGCACGGCCTTCGACCGCAATTATGAAGGTTTGACGGGCGACATCGCTTTCCGTCCCTCTTCCCAGCGTGCCGCTTGCGTGGACATCCGCTACACCTTGTTTATAATAGAGAAGTATGCGGGAGCCTCGCATATTATCGATGAATTAAGTATTACGGAATGAGAGTAGTTTTTTCGATACGAACTACTCTCCACATCCTCCAAAACTAATCGTATATAACATGAATCTGAAAATACAAACCATATTACAGGAGTGCGACACGCTAAAAGCCCGTCTTTCGGTAATGCGCCCCTTGCCCGTTGAGGCTCTGAAAAAGATTGAAGACGCTTTGGCCATAGAATATACCTATGAGAGCAACCGCATAGAGGGTAACACACTCACGCTTCAGGAAACGGAGCTTGTGGTAAATAAAGGCGTGACCATTTCGGGAAAATCCATGCGTGAACACTTGGAGGCTATCAATCATGCGGAAGCCATCGACTACATCAAGGACTTTGCAAAAAAGGACATCGAGATAAGCGAACACACGATAAAGGAGATACACGCCCTTGTGCTGCACGGCATCAATCGTGAGAACGCCGGACGTTACCGCACCGTCCCCGTAATGATTTCAGGCAGCAGCTACATGCCGCCACAGCCATACCTGATTGAAAAGCAAATGGAGGACTTTATGATTAAGTTCCGGGAAATGGAGACCGGGAAGGTGCATCCTATCTTGACAGCCGCTTATCTGCACGATGAGTTGGTACGCATTCATCCGTTCATTGACGGCAACGGACGCACGTCCCGGCTGCTGATGAACCTGTACCTGCTCCGCAACGGGTACACGCTCGTAAACCTTAAAGGCTCGGATGATGCGAAATTAGGCTATTACAAAGCTTTGGAGGCTTCGCACGTTGAGAAGCACCCGGAAGCCTTTCAGATGCTCGTAGCGGAAGCGGAAAGGGCTTCTTTGAAACGCTATTTATACATACTCGGAGAGGGTAACGCAAAATAATAGAACGATATACAGAACTTAGTAAGCAAACTCTTAAAACAATTTTGCATGAAACAGATTTTATTAATTCTATCATTTGCTGCCATAGGGATTGGCATTCACGCGCAGGAAGTCATCGTCATGGACAAGGCGATGTTCATCGACAAAGTGTTCGACTATACGGACAGCAAAGCCACCGAGTGGAAATACAAGGGCGACCGTCCCGCCATCATCGACCTCTACGCCGATTGGTGCGGTCCTTGCCGCCGCGTAGCCCCCATCATGAAGGAATTGGCCAAGGAATATGCAGGAAAAATTTATATTTATAAAGTAAATGTGGACAAGGAGAAAGAACTGGCCGCTTTGTTTAACGCCACCAGCATCCCGCTCTTCGTCCTCATCCCGATGAATGAAATGCCCCAGCTCTTTAGCGGCGCAGCGGACAAGGCCACCTACAAGAAAGCAATTGATGAGTTTCTGCTGAGAAACAAATAATTGGATTAAGTAAGTGTATTAAATTAAATGATAATTTATCTGTCCAGAGAACGCAGACAACACAGAGCACGCAGATGAACGCAGACTTATATTTTTCCCTTTGTGCAGACAGGCGAAGCCCTTTATTTTCTGCGAGCCTCTGCGCCAGTCAGCGTTGTCTGCGTTCTCCTGATGCAGTCGCTAAATTCCCATTTATCGTATAAATAAATACGATTAGTTACTTATCATTAATATACGCTTCACTAAAAAGCGCAAAAAGTCTGTAAACTCAAAGAAAAAACAACAGACGCCTTACAGATTTCAACTATTATCCCTACATTTGCGCTCAAATGATAACTAAAGACAATATACTAATATGGTAAAGATTACAAAAGAAGCCGCCTTGCTCTATCACTCGATGGGCAAGCCGGGAAAAATTGAGGTGGTTCCCACCAAACCCTACACAACACAGACCGACCTCTCATTGGCTTATTCGCCCGGTGTGGCCGAGCCTTGCCTTGAAATTGAAAAGAATCCCCAAGACGCCTATAAATATACGGCAAAAGGAAATCTGGTAGCTGTTATCTCCAACGGTACGGCCGTATTGGGCTTGGGCGACATAGGCGCCCTTTCCGGCAAACCGGTGATGGAAGGCAAGGGGCTGCTGTTCAAGATATACGCTGGCATCGACGTGTTCGACATCGAAGTGAACGAGAAAGACCCCGAGAAGTTCATTCAGGCAGTTAAGGCTATTGCACCAACCTTCGGTGGCATCAACTTGGAAGACATCAAGGCTCCCGAATGTTTTGAGATAGAGCGCCGCTTAAAAGAAGAGTTGGACATCCCCGTGATGCACGACGACCAGCACGGCACGGCCATCATCTCCAGCGCAGGTTTGCTGAACGCACTGGAAGTGGCCGGCAAGAAGATTGACGAAGTGAAAATCGTGGTAAACGGCGCGGGCGCATCGGCCATCTCATGTACGAAGTTGTACGTAACCCTCGGCGCACGCAAGGAAAATATCCTCATGCTGGACAGCAAGGGAGTTATCACGAGCGACCGCGAGAACCTGACCGAGCAGAAACGCTTCTTTGCCACCGACCGCCGCGACGTGCATACATTGGCCGAAGCTATCAAAGGAGCAGACGTGTTCTTGGGACTTTCGCGCGGCAACGTGCTGACGCAAGACATGGTGCGCAGCATGGCTTCCCACCCCATTGTGTTTGCCTTGGCCAACCCCACGCCCGAAATCTCTTACGAGGACGCCATGGCCGCCCGTCCTGACGTATTGATGTCCACCGGACGCTCGGATTATCCCAACCAAATTAATAACGTCATCGGCTTCCCCTACATCTTCCGCGGCGCGCTCGACACCCATGCCAGCGCCATCAACGAGGAGATGAAGATTGCCGCCGTGCGCGCCATTGCCGCTCTGGCCAAACAGCCCGTGCCCGATGTGGTGAACAACGCCTACCACGTGCGCAACTTCACCTTTGGCCCCGATTACTTTATCCCCAAGCCCGTTGACCCGCGCCTGTTGACCGAAGTCTCTTGCGCCGTGGCCCGTGCGGCGATGGAGAGCGGCGTAGCCCGTAAGCACATTGAAGATTGGGAGGCTTACAAACTGCAACTGCGCGAACGCATGGGCTACGAAAGCAAGCTCACCCGTCAGTTGTATGACATCGCGCGCAGCAATCCACAACGCGTGGTCTTTGCCGAAGGCATTCACCCCAACATGCTGAAAGCCGCCGTGCAGGCTAAGGCCGAAGGTATCTGCCAGCCTATTCTCTTAGGCAATGACGAAGCCATCACTAAACTGGCCAAGGAACTCGACCTAAGCCTGGAAGGCATTGAGATTGTCAACCTGCGCCACCCCGACGAAGCTCCCCGCCGCGAACGCTATGCCCGCATCTTGGCAGAGAAGCGTGCCCGCGAAGGCGCTACTTACGAAGAAGCCAACGACAAGATGTTTGAGCGCAACTACTTCGGCATGATGATGGTGGAGACGGGCGAAGCGGACGCTTTCATCACCGGCCTCTACACTAAGTACAGCAACACCATCAAGGTGGCCAAGGAAGTAATCGGCATCCGTCCCGAATACAAACATTTCGGTACCATGCACATCCTGAACTCCAAGAAAGGAACATTCTTCCTGGCCGACACACTTATCAACCGTCACCCCGATACCGATACGCTGATAGACATCGCCAAACTGGCGGCTCACACGGTGCGTTTCTTCAACCACACGCCGGTCATGGCCATGCTGAGCTACAGCAACTTCGGCGCCGACACGGAAGGAAGTCCCGTCAAGGTGCACGAGGCTGTCGGCTACATGCAGGAGAAGTATCCTGACTTGGCCATCGATGGCGAGATGCAGGTGAACTTTGCCATGAACCGCGAGATGCGCGACAAGAAGTATCCTTTCACCCGCCTCCTTGGCAAGGATGTCAACACCTTGGTGTTCCCCAACTTGAGTTCAGCCAACTCCGGTTACAAACTGCTGCAAGCCATGAATACCGACGCCGAGCTGATTGGCCCGATACAGATGGGCTTGAACAAGCCTATCCACTTCACCGACTTCGAGAGCAGCGTGCGCGACATCGTGAACATCACCGCCGTAGCCGTTATCGATGCGATAGTTGACAAAAAGAAAGCGGAACAATGAGAAAGCCGCTCTCTAATTCACAAATCGTATGTATCACGCTCCTTTGGGTGTTGTTATGCTATTATATATTGGTATATAGCGAGCGGATTGACGGAATGACCGTCATTATGCTGCTACTTTCGGCGGCTTTGGTGTTCATTCCTGTCATCCAATCCCTCAAAAAGCGGAAATAACAGTATCTTTTTTCTATAAAAAGCGAGATAAAACAACAAAATGACGTTTTATCTCGCTTTTTCTTTCAAAAATGTTTGTTTATATCATTTTTATATATACTTTTGCAACCGCAAGTAAATAACAACTAACTAAAAACAAAGATTATGAATGCAGCTAAAGTATTAGAAGATTTGAAAAGACGGTTCCCCAACGAGCCGGAGTATCATCAGGCAGTAGAAGAAGTGCTCTCGACCATCGAGGAGGAGTATAACAAGCATCCTGAATTTGACAAGGCGAACTTGATTGAACGCCTGTGCATCCCTGACCGTGTGTACCAGTTCCGCGTGACGTGGGTAGACGACAAAGGTAACGTGCAGACCAACATGGGTTACCGCGTGCAGCATAACAACGCCATCGGCCCCTACAAAGGCGGCATCCGCTTCCACGCATCGGTTAATCTGGGCATCCTGAAGTTCCTGGCTTTTGAGCAGACTTTCAAGAACTCGCTGACTACACTCCCCATGGGCGGCGGCAAAGGTGGTTCGGACTTCTCTCCACGCGGCAAGAGTAACGCCGAGGTGATGCGTTTCTGCCAAGCCTTCATGCTGGAGTTGGGCCGTCACATTGGTCCGGACATTGACGTCCCCGCAGGCGACATTGGCGTAGGCGGACGTGAAGTAGGCTACATGTTCGGCATGTACAAGAAGCTGACCCGCGAGTTCTCCGGCGTATTGACCGGCAAGGGACAGGAATTTGGCGGTTCTTTGATTCGTCCGGAAGCCACCGGTTACGGTAACGTTTACTTCCTGATGGAAATGCTGAAGACGAAAGGCATGGACCTCAAAGGCAAGACAGTGCTTATCTCCGGCTCGGGCAATGTAGCCCAATATACGGCCGAAAAGGTGCTGCAACTGGGCGGCAAAGTGCTCACCATGTCCGACTCTGATGGTTATGTTTACGACCCCGAAGGCATCGACCGCGAGAAACTGGATTACATCATGGAGCTGAAGAATCTCTACCGTGGCCGTATTCGCGAATATGCCGAGCAATATCCGGGCGTGAAGTACGTGGAAGGCGCCCGTCCTTGGGGTGAAAAGGCTGACATCGCCCTGCCCTCCGCCACGCAAAACGAAATCAACGGCGACGATGCGCGCAAGCTGGTGGCCAACGGCGTCATTGCCGTGTCCGAAGGCGCCAACATGCCTTCTACGCCCGAAGCCATCCGCGTCTTCCAGGAGGCTAAGATACTGTATGCTCCGGGCAAGGCAGCCAACGCCGGTGGCGTATCCGTATCGGGTCTTGAAATGACACAAAACTCCGAACGCCTCTCATGGAGCGCCGAAGAGGTTGACCAGAAGTTACACTACATCATGGAGAACATCCACGAGAACTGCGTGAAGTATGGTACGGAGCCGGACGGTTACGTCAACTACGTGAAGGGTGCCAACATCGCCGGCTTTATGAAGGTGGCTAAGGCTATGATGGCGCAAGGCATCGTATAACAAATGCGGAAGCCATAGTCATATATAAAAGAGGGTGTATCGGAATACTACATACTGATACACCCTCTTTATTTATACCCGTTCAACACGTTCTTCAGCTACATACCACAAATATCCTTGAATGTGCTTCGGTTCATAGCCCATTTGCTGAAGTAACTGCATATATTCCTGCACTTGAAGATTGTATTTACGATTAGGTTTACCAAACTTAAAGTCCACGACCACTATCTTCCCGTCTCGCATCATGACACGATCCGGCCGACGATTTCGCAGTTTGCCGTTTTCACTCCAAATGATGTCGCACTCGCTAAATAACCGCCAAGAACCATCATACCATTCCTTGACTTGCGTCAAAGCAAAAGCCTTGCGGGTCAACTGCCTGATTTCGTCCTCAACTTCCCGGCTTCCAATCACACCCTCAAAAACCAAACGGCTGACAGCTTCATCCACATCGGCCTCGGTGCGTATGACGGAAAAAAGCGTGTGAAGCAAACGACCCCGATTCATGAAGCGCCGGGAGGAATCCGCTCCGTCTACGCCGGCAATGAAATCGGCAGAGGGATTGGACTGACGGAACTCAATATCATGACGCGTACTGACCATTTCTACTAACTGCCGAACAGGCTTGCGAGCCAACCGATTCGTTTGCAGCAATGCCGCCTCGTTTGACTGCTTCACGGATGACGCGCACGGACAGCCCCATTCATACACGCCATTCTCCGCATCCCAAGTACCGACACCCGCCTGCTCTGCTTGCGGCAATGCGTTGACAAGCAATTCGGCCATTGTGCGACGTTGGCCCTTCCGGCTCCACACCAATAAGTTCTTGCCCGCACGGGTAAAAGCCACATACAGCAAGTTGAGATTGTCCACCCACAATTGCAAACGTTCATCCAGATAATCTTCCCGATAAACAGAATCGGCCATTGTAGAAGAATAGTTAACAGGAACCAAATCCAACTCATTGTAAGGGGCTTCCCCGGGAGCGCACCACACCAGCTGATTGTTCGTCTCATTCTCTAACTTCCAGTCACAGAAAGGTATCAGCACCGTATGAAACTCCAATCCTTTGGATTTATGTATAGAGAAGATTCGAATGCCTTCCACCTCGCCGCTTGGTATCGTCTTCATACAAAGTTTCTCGTCCCAATAACGGATGAAACCTTCCGGCTCGGAAGAATTGGATTGCAAATATTCGGTCACAGCATCGAAGAAAGCGAACATATATGCATCCTGCTTCTTATGGCTCACATTGAAAAGCTCAACCAATTCTTCCAGCAATTCATAAAGAGGCATCAACTTCAATTCCTCACGCCGACGGACAAACGCTTCCGGCAACATTTCTTCCATTTCCGCAACAAGCAGGTCATCTACCGTTTCCTCACGACCCATGATGCCCCTACTATAAACCATAACCAATGAAGCCAACGATATGCGGTCATCCTGATTAGCAAGATAACGCAATGCGTCCATCAGCATATTGACACTTTGCGAAGCATCCAAACGAAAAGCCTCATCAGAGACAACTGGTATTTTCAGGACTTTATCAAAATAATCGGCTATAGGCGGAATATTCTTGTTCTTACGTACCAAAATAGCTATATCATTCAACCGTACACCAAGAGCCATTAGCCTTTCTACTTCGTTGCCTAAGGCTTCCAACGTTTTTTCCTGATAATTCATCTCATTATCCGGCTCAAGAAACTCCACCTTAACATAACCCTTGACTTCCTCTTTAGGTGATTCTTGCTCTACATCAGCATACGCATGCTCCAAGGCGAAGCAATCTACACCCAATTCCTGATTATGCAGCTCGTTCAGATAGTTTACGGAAGCCCTGAACAGCCTGTTATTGAATTCTATGATACGGGATTCACTGCGTCGGTTCGTTTTCAAAGTTTCCACACGGATATGAAAAGGAAGACTCCCTCGTTTTTCATTTCCTAAGCTATTCAAGATTCTCCAATCCCCATTTCGCCAACGATAAATAGATTGCTTTACATCGCCTACTATCAGGCTGTCCTCACCCTGCGAAAGTCCTTCCAACAATAACAACCTGAAATTATCCCACTGCATACGGCTGGTATCCTGAAACTCGTCTATCATCACATTCATCAGCTGGGCACCTATCTTCTCGAATACAAACGAAGAATCCCCCTCACGCACCAACTTGTGGAGCAAAGCATTGGTGTCAGACAAAAGGAAACGGTTTTTCTCGCAATTCAGCGTCCGCATTTCCTCATCTATGTGATTCAGCAGCTGCAGCTTATTCAAATGCTGGCGTGTCAACCGGCACGTATTCACCAGCCGGGCATTCTCTCGCCTCGTCCGCTCGGCCTCTTCCAGCAAAGGCATCAGGCTCTTCTGTGCCAATTCCTTAATATTCTGCCGGAAAGGCGATGTCTTCGATGTCCAATTGTCCGCACTCTCCAAACAGTTTCTCAGGGTGGCGTTTACAACCTCTTTATCATTCAATTCACCCCGGCTTAGCTTGCGAAAATAGCTTCCGATGCCCTTTGAACCGTTTTTTAAATCGCTTACATTCAATCCATGCGCATCCAGTTCGCCTTCGAATCGGTCATTGAAAGCCTTCATTTCTTCCAATGCCTCTGTTTCCAGTTCTTTTAGTTTGTCCTTATACTTCTTCAAAAGGCCGGGTTTACGCAGACTTTTCCGCAATTCCTCTCCACGTCCGATGTAATTTTCATCCAAAATATATCTGCCGAAACTTTTTATTTCGTCCGATACATTCCAACGTTTATCATCGGCTATACGTTCGTTGATATAATCCAAAAGCCAAACAAGCACCGGTGAATCAGGTGTTAATTTTTCCATCATGCTGTCCACCGCTTCGTTCAGGACCTCCGTGCTGTCCAGCTCGATGTTCAGATTCGGATTCAACTCCAGTTCCCTGGCCAAATTTCTCATCACTGATTGAAAAAATGAGTCGATAGTCTCTACCCGGAAGCGGCTGTAATCGTGCAACATATATAGCAAAGCCATGCCAGCCCGCCTTTTCAGCTCTTCGCCGGACATACTTCCCTGCAAATCTCCGAGGATGCGATTGCAATAAGGTGCCGAGTCAGGGTCATTTTGCCAGATGCCATACAATTGTTGCAGGATGCGCTCTTTCATCTCCGTTGTAGCCTTATTCGTAAAGGTGACGGCCAAGATTTGCCGGTAGGCTCTTGGGTTTCTGATTAGGTGCTTGATGTATTCTACGGCCAAGGTAAATGTCTTACCCGAACCGGCAGAAGCTTTATAGACTAATAATTCCATACGATAAATGCGCTTAATTGGCTTGAGTCTTCCGCTTTTAATGTCCTTGATGGTTGATACAGATACCTTGTCTATACCATTCGTACAAGCGATGAACGCCTTCCTCTATTTCCACTTTGTGATGCCAGCCCAAGCGGTGAAGTTTAGTCACGTCCGTCAATTTTTTTAAGGTGCCGTCCGGCTTGCTGCTGTCCCAACGTATCTCGCCGGCAAAGCCAATTTCTTTCTGTATCAGCAGGGCTACATCATGGATGCTGATTTCCTTGCCCGTACCCACATTGATGTGACAGTTGCGTATCTCCTTGCAATCCGGCTCGCAGGTGTCTTTAAAATCTACGTTCAGCAATACATGTACGCTGGCATCGGCCATTTCCTCGCTCCATAGGAACTCACGCATGGGTTTGCCGGTGCCCCACAAAGTAACATGGTCACTTTCAATGCCGTATTTGGCTAACACACCGGCTATGGCAGATTCATCGGCTTGTCCGTCCACACCTTCCACCGGGCGCAAACTCAGATCTTTGCGCACGGCCTCCCAGTCATTCGTGTTTAGGCACTTGGCCAAATAAATTTTGCGTATCATCGCAGGCAGCACATGGCTGTTTTCCAAATGAAAGTTATCATTAGGCCCATATAAATTAGTGGGCATCACGGCGATATAATTCGTGCCATATTGCAGGTTAAAGCTTTCACACATCTTCAGCCCGGCTATCTTAGCGATGGCATAAGGCTCGTTGGTGTATTCCAAAGGAGAAGTCAGCAAACAATCTTCCTTCATCGGCTGGGGAGCTTCCCGCGGATAGATGCAGGTGCTGCCCAAAAACAAGAGCTTCTTCACTCCATGCCGAAAGCTTTCGCCAATGACGTTCTGCTGAATTTGCAGATTTTCGTAGATGAAGTCGGCACGGTATTGCAAGTTTGCCATGATGCCTCCCACATGGGCCGCGGCCAATACCACGGCATCCGGCCGTTCTTCATCAAAGAAACGCTTAACGGCTACTCCATCCAGCAAATTCAATTCTTGATGCGTGCGTCCCACCAAGTTTTTGTATCCTCTTTTTTGCAGATTGTCCCAAATGGCCGAACCTACCAGCCCCCGGTGCCCGGCCACATATATTTTAGTTGTTTTATCCAACATAAGCTTACTCTTTATCCAGTTCTGCTTTCAAGTGCAGTTTCTTCACAAAACGCATGTCATGCTCCACCATGATGCGCACCAACTCAGTAAACGGAGTCTTTGTAGGGTTCCATCCCAATAGCTTTCTCGCCTTTGTAGGGTCGCCCAAAAGTTGCTCTACTTCACACGGACGGAAGTATTTAGGATCAACTTCCACCAGCACACGGCCCGTGGCTTTGTCGATGCCTTTCTCCTCTACGCCTTCTCCTTGCCACTCAAGCTCAATATCCAAATACTTGAATGCCAGCGTACAGAATTCGCGCACCGTGTGCATCTCGCCCGTAGCGATGACGAAGTCTTCCGGCGTATCATGTTGCAGGATAAGCCACATGCACTCTACGTAGTCTTTGGCATATCCCCAGTCACGCCGGGCATCGAGGTTGCCTAAATACAACTTATCTTGAAAACCTTGCTTGATGCGAGCGGCCGCCAAAGTTATCTTGCGGGTGACGAAAGTCTCTCCCCGGCGTTCGCTCTCGTGGTTGAAGAGGATGCCGTTCACGGCAAACATGCCATAACTTTCGCGATAATTCTTGGTTATCCAGAAACCATATTGCTTGGCTACGCCGTAGGGTGAACGGGGGTAAAAAGGTGTCGTTTCTTTCTGAGGCACTTCCTGCACTTTGCCGAATAGCTCGGATGTGGAAGCCTGGTAGATGCGGCAAGTCTTCTCCAAACCACAGATGCGCACAGCCTCCAGCAGGCGAAGCGTACCTACGGCATCGGCCTCAGCGGTATATTCGGGCACGTCGAACGACACTTTCACATGGCTCTGCGCGGCCAGATTGTAGATTTCCGTAGGCTGCACGTGACTGATGATGCGAATCAGGGAACTGGAGTCGGTCATGTCGCCCCAATGAAGATTTACGAGGCGGCTTTTCTTCATGTCGCGCACCCACTCGTCCAGATAGAGATGCTCAATGCGTCCTGTGTTGAAAGAAGACGAACGGCGGAGGATGCCGTGCACTTCGTATCCTTTTTCAATTAAGAATTCGGCCAAGTAAGAGCCGTCTTGCCCGGTGATACCGGTAATTAACGCGATTTTTTTCTCCATTTTTATTCTATTGATTGATAAATTTGTTGATGTATCTTCTCTTTGGCTAACAAATGTTGGTGTTCGTCAAAGCAACGTATCTCCTGCAAACGACCCTCTCCGGTCATCTTGACATATTCTTTATACACCTCCGCCTGGAAGGCTATCGAACTCTCGTGAATGTCCTGCTTCCCGTTCAGATAATCCCGGTCGTTCCCTTCACGAGTCGTTGTCAAAGACTTCCGGATGAAATCGAAAGGTACGTTCAGGAAAAACATCTTGTCTGGCCAAGGCAAATGGTTTTGCTCGAACTCCAGGTCCAATATCCACTCTTTCAAAGACGCCTTAGCCGACTCGTCCTTCAACTTGGCACATTGGTAAGCAATGTTGGAAGCCACGTATCGGTCGGCCAGCACAAAGCAGCCCTCGTCCAGCCATTGCCTTATCTTGTGGATATGCTCCATGCGGTCGTTGGCATAGAGCAAAGCCACCAACTTGGGATGAACTTCTTCCAGCGACCCGAACTCCCCGCGAAGGAATTCGGCTATCAATGTGCCATAAAGTCCCTGGTTAAGCATCGGAAAATGGATGAACTTGTAAGCTATCCCTTCCTGCTGCAAGCGTTGTTGCAACAGACTCACTTGTGTGGACTTGCCACACCCGTCCAACCCTTCGATTACGACAAACTTACCTTTCATAGTTTAGTCCCTTCTAAAGATGTCACGGGTATAGACTTTCTCCTGCACATCGTCCAGGCAAGCATCATAGCGGTTGGCAATGATGGCGTTGGACAAGCGTTTGAATTCATTCAAATTATTTACCACTTTCGAGCCAAAGAAGGTCGTACCGTCCTCCAGCGTAGGCTCGTAGATGATGAGGATGGCGCCTTTGGCCTTGATGCGCTTCATCACTCCTTGAATGGAGCTTTGGCGGAAGTTGTCGCTATTCGACTTCATAGTGAGCCGATATACGCCGATGACGCAGGTTTTCTCTTCAGCCGGACTATAATCGCCCTTGTTATAATAATCATAATAGCCCGCCTTTTTTAAAACCTGGTCGGCTATGAAATCTTTCCTCGTGCGATTGGATTCTACAATGGCGTGAATCAGGTTTTCGGGCACGTCCTGATAGTTGGCAAGCAGCTGCTTGGTGTCCTTGGGCAGGCAATAACCTCCGTAGCCGAAGGACGGGTTGTTGTAATGGGTGCCGATGCGGGGGTCGAGGCAGATGCCTTCGATGATGGCTTGCGTATCCAGCCCTTTTACTTCGGCATACGTGTCCAACTCATTGAAATAGCTGACGCGCAACGCCAGATATGTATTGGCAAAAAGTTTTACCGCTTCTGCCTCCTTCAATCCCATGAACAAGGTGTCGATATTGTCCTTGATGGCACCTTCCTGAAGCAAGGCGGCAAACTCGTGAGCCTTTTCCTCCAGATGCTCGCCGGCTATGGCCCGGATGGCTTCGTTTTCCTGGTCGCGTCCCTGAATGATTTTCGGATAGCCCACAATGATGCGGCTGGGATACAGATTGTCATACAATGCCTTGCTCTCGCGCAGAAACTCGGGCGAGAACAGCAGATTGAAACGTTTGCCTTGCAGGGCGGGAGACATCTTGAACTGCCGGGCATACTTCACGTACAGGCTTCGGCAATAGCCCACGGGGATGGTGCTCTTGATGACAAGCACGGCATCCGGATTGACCTTCAAAGCCAAGTCTATCACCTCCTCCACATGGCTGGTGTCGAAGTAATTCTTCACCGGATCGTAATTGGTAGGAGCGGCAATGACTATAAAGTCCGCCTTGCGGTAAGCCGCTTCACCATCCAGCGTTGCCGTCAGATGCAGATTCTTCTCTGTCAGATACTTTTCAATGTATTCATCTTGAATAGGGCTGATGCGACGGTTTATTTTATCCACCTTTTCGGGCACTACGTCTACGGCTATCACTTCATGGTGTTGTGCCAACAACGTAGCTATCGAAAGCCCTACGTAGCCCGTACCGGCTACGGCAATAGTATAGTTCTTCATTTGAATAGGATATACATTAATAATTGCAAAGATAGAGATTTTATATGATATATATGGAAAGAAAAGTGTATTTTAGCGGCAAAACGTAAAAGAGTATTATATATGAAAGGACAGATTCATCAGTTATGTAAGGCTGCGTTTCTCCTGGCAATGCTATGGGGCGCATTCGCAGGACATGCCCAAACCATTCCGCTGCAACTGCCCGACGGCTATGGCACGCTGCGCCTCGGAGTGGTATGTGGCGAAAAAAGCCGCTGGCTGGACAAGTGTGAAATAGAAAAAGACGGTGTGCACTACATCATTAAAGATGAATTATGGAAAGGCGGAAATGTAGAGTTGGTGCTCTGCCCGCTGACCGATGCGGAAGGCTTCATCGTAAAGGCCACCGGGAACAATCTGCCAGCCGATGCGCGGCTTTGCTGGGCGTTCGGGGCATGCAATGACAAAGCTTCGCAAAGGCCTCCGCTCTGCGAAATAAACCCGCAGACTTGCAAGGACAATGTGTTCAGCACCGAAGGCAATGCCTTTACGGTCTATCACGGCGAAGTCATGAGGCTCAGAATCACACAAGGCGTCATGCCCCTTGGCTCAGAGATGCGGCTGGCGGATGCGCACAAGCAAGAGTCGCCCTTAACGCTATACAACTCCGGCAAGAAAACCGACGCGCCGGTCCTATCCGCCCTGTGTCCCTGGCAAGAAGGCCAGCCGCTCTACCTATGCGTGCACAAGCCTGGACGCAACGCCGACTACGCTCACTTCATGTTACCCGAACTTTTCGACAAACTATATAAAGACTGACATCCCATGAAACACCTCTATTATTATATATACATATGTATGATAGCAATATGCCTCCCGGCAGGAGCGCAAGAGTATAAAGTCTACCAGTTTACCAAAGACAACCTGCCGCAGATTGATGGCGACACCCGCGACTGGGAATGTGTGCCGGCCAGCTACGCCCTCACCGAAGCGATGATGAGGGAGGACGAAGGCAAACACGCACGCCCCAATCCGGAGACCTTGCAAGTCAGCGTCAAGGTCGGCTGGTGTGCCGAGACGCAAAAGCTATACTTCCTATACGAAGCATACGACAACTACTGGCGCTTCAGCGAAAATTCCCTGAACACGGACATCTTCGAAGTCGTGGTAGACGGTGATTGCTCGGGCGGTCCCTTCATTGACCGCTTTCATCCTACAGCTCCTAAGGACGTGTGGCAGGCATGGTTCAAGTTCCACGGATGCCACGCACAGAATTACCACATCTTCACCCCGCCGCACGGACGCGACTGGTGCATGCTGTGGGGGCCGCAAGTGTGGCTCAAGCAAAAGCCGTATGCCGACTATGCCTATCAATATGATTTCAAAGAAGGAGAATCCGGCAAACTGACGCTGGAGTTTTACATCACCCCCTATGACCATGCCGATGCCGACGGACCGGAATACTCGCGCCCCACCCTGCTGAAGGAGGGCAACGAGATAGGCCTGTGCTGGGCCGTTATCGACTGGGATGCTCATCCTACCTCGAAAGACGGATTTTGGAACCTATCCGAAGAGCACACCATGTATGGCAACGCCTCCTACCTGAAGCGATTCAAACTCATGCCCGTTCAACCCTAAAAACAGATAGACATCATGAAACGTAAAAGCATCCTGCTACTGCTGCTGTGCATCTGCGCAGCCATCGCGCAAGCAAAAGTATATAATGTGGAAGACTACGGAGCCAAAGCCGATGGCAAAACCATTGACAGCCCCGCCATCAACCGCGCCATACGGGAGGCCTCTGCCAACGGAGGAGGCACCGTCTACCTGCCGGCCGGCAACTACGCCTGCTACTCCATCCGGCTGGCCAGCCACATCCACCTCTACCTGGAGCAAGGCGCACAGATTACCGCCGCCTTCCCTACGGCAACAGAAGGGTATGACGAAGCAGAGCCCAACGAGCACAACCGCTACCAGGACTTCGGTCACAGCCATTGGAAGAACTCCCTCATATGGGGCATCGGATTGGAGGACATCACTATCAGCGGCCCGGGGCGCATCCATGGGGAAGGCCTGACACGCGAAGGCAGCCAACGCCCCGGCGTGGGCAACAAAGCCATCAGCCTGAAGAACTGCAAGAACGTGTTGCTGAAGGACTTGCAGATGCTCATGTGCGGACACTTTGCCCTGCTTGCCACAGGCGTGGACAACCTGACCATACTGAACGTGACCGTAGACACCAACCGCGACGGCTTCGACATAGACTGCTGCAAGAATGTACGCATCAGCCAGTGCACCGTCAATACGCCCTGGGATGACGCCATTGTGCTGAAAGCCTCTTACGCCCTTGGCTACTTTAAGGATACGGAGAACGTCACCATATCCGACTGCTTCGTGAGCGGATACGACCGCGGCACCGTGATGGACTGCACCTGGCAACGGGATGAACCTCAGGCGCCCGACCACGGCTTCGTGACAGGACGCATCAAGCTTGGCACCGAATCCAGCGGCGGATTCAAGAACATAGCCATCACCAACTGCATCTTCGAACGGTGCCGCGGACTTGCCCTCGAGACTGTGGACGGCGGCAGGTTGGAAGACGTGGTGGTGAGCAACATCACCATGCGCGACATTGTCAACGCCCCCATCTTCCTCCGTCTTGGGGCACGCATGCGCAGCCCCGAAGGCACCCCTGTAGGCACCATGAAGCGCATACGCATCAGCAACGTCAATGTCTACAATGCCGACTCGCGCTACTCGTCCATCATCAGCGGCATACCCGGTGCACGCATAGAGGACGTCAGCCTCAGCAACATACACATCTACTACCAAGGCGGCTATACGGAGGAGGACGGCAAACGCATCCCTCCCGAGGAAGAGAAAACCTACCCAGAGCCGTGGATGTTCGGCACCATACCCGCCAAAGGCTTCTTCATCCGTCATGCTAAAGGCATTACGCTCAGCGACGTACACTTCCACTACGACAAGCCCGATGGCCGACCCTTGTTCGTGACGGATGATGCCTCGCCCGTCTATCGCAACATCACCGTGGACGGCGAACCCCAGCAAGCCTTGTAGCCTGTCAAGGTACAAGCCGAACAAATACATAAAAAATTTGTGCTACCTGTGCCCGATGTCCGATAAAATACGTACCTTTGGCGCAACAACTTATAATAACGGAAAATAACATACCATAATATAATACACCCAGTTATGAACGCGAACTTATCAGTAAACCAACTATGGCACCTGGCGCAGTCCCTCAGCGCGGACAACAAACGCTGGCTAGCCGAAAAGCTCTATCAGTCGGTAGAGGAAGAGGAAGAACACCTCACCCCCTACACCATGGAGGAAATTAACGCATGGATTGACGAAAGCGAGGCTGACTTTGCCGCAGGCAGATACTTGACCACCGAAGAAGCCAACCAAGAAGTTAGAGAAGCATTACCATGGCTGAAGTAATATGGAGCAAGAAGGCCAACCGGAAGCGTATCGCCTTCCTGACGTATGGCGAGAAAGAATTTGGCCGCAAGACAGCCGCCAAGATGAACGAAAGGATAGAAAGCTACGTACAAGCATTGGCCGGAAATCCGTATATGGGAATCGTGGAATCCTTGCTACAAGGCCGCAAGCAGACTTACCGTTCCTTGGTTGTGCACAAGCTGGTAAAGCTCGTCTATTTCGTAGATGAAACAGCCAACCGCATACAGATTTACGATGTATGGGACACCCGCCGCGAGCCCCGCACCCAAGCCGACAACATGAATAACATTTAATTACTAACTCATAAACATTATCATTATGAAAAAATTTAGAAAGGGGTTTACCCCCCCCCGTTAATAAACGTTAACATTCTGATTATCTTTGCAGCCTTGTGCCTTGCCTCGTGCGACGACTATGACGACACCGAGCTGTGGAACAAGGTGAACGGACTGGAGGAGCGCATCGCCGCCCTCGAGGAGTGGCAAAAGACCACCGACAACAACCTCAACGCCTTGCAGAC
>CALUOR010000045.1 GCA_944322285.1 uncultured Bacteroides sp. | reverse complement strand
CGGAAATAGCTCAGTTGGTAGAGCACAACCTTGCCAAGGTTGGGGTCGCGAGTTCGAGTCTCGTTTTCCGCTCCATGTTGAAAGGTTGCATTATCGACAATGCCCAGGTGGCGGAATTGGTAGACGCGCACGTTTCAGGTGCGTGTGTCGAGAGGCATGCAGGTTCGAGTCCTGTTCTGGGCACCCTTCTTTTGCAGAAGGGAAATTTGCGGAAATAGCTCAGTTGGTAGAGCACAACCTTGCCAAGGTTGGGGTCGCGAGTTCGAGTCTCGTTTTCCGCTCAGATTGAAATCGGAGTTATGTCAAAGGAAAGACGTAGCTCCGATTTCATTTTATAACGACCAAGATTCAACTCACGGATTACCGTGCACGATCTCTATAAACCTTCGGAGAGCAACCTAAGGCTTTCTTCACGTACTTACAGAAGAAAGACATATTGGGAAACTCCAGATATTCCGATATCTCTTTGACAGACTTATCCGTATGGGTCAACAAATAGCGGATACGGTCTATTACAGTATCATTAATCCACTCCGAAGCTGTTCTTCCACTCACCTTGGTACAGACCGCAGACAGATATTTGGGTGTAACGCATAGTTTGTCAGCATAAACACTGACATGGCGCGACTTCATATTCTCGTCTGTCAGAAGCTTGGCAAACTTGCGGAAAAGTATATCGCCTTGACGAAGCGTATTCTGTTCCATCTTGTGCGAAATGGACTCAGGCAAGTCGGCGAAGAATTCATATAACATCCCGCTAATGGCACAAGTGACCACTTCCTTGTAGAAAGCACGACCAGGATTCTTCAAACGATTGGCTATCAATTGCTCATAAGGGACAAAGAACTTTCCACGCTCGGGCTGAATCTGTAGCACAGGATGCTCTTTCAAGTAGAGGAAACGTTCCCACATACCTTTTCCCTGTCGCAGAATGGCCTGCATAAACTGGGTGGAAATACACAAAAGAGCACCCGTGAAATCCGTACTTGGAGTTTCTATACTTAATACGCATCCGGGCCAACATAGTGCCACCTTGTCATATTGAAGCTTATCCTTCACTCCGTTCAGCATAATGGGAAGAGAACCCTTCTCGCAAAACATGAAGATGCATAGGTTAGGCGCTATACGCACCTGTCTGTTGCAGACGAACTGAAAATTGGTTGACAATATTACGTCCGAATCCGAATAACACACATCATTTCCATGAGGATTGGCATCTGCCACATCTTCCATACCAAGCCTTTCCGGTGTAAAATTATATTTCATACATTCCTGTTTTTTATTCTCAGAGCGCAAAGTTACGCATCCTTCCTTGCATGAAAATGTTCCCTTTTTCCTTATTACTTTTCAAATTCGGCACTTTACGACTGGTCTCTTCTTATTTATCTTCAAAATTTCACGCAATCTCTCCTCTTTTTAAAAGGAAGTCACTACATTTGCATGTGGACATTCCTCTATGGATTTGTCCACTACAATAACTAAACCCAAAACATAGAAAAAAATGAGAAACATGAAAGTGATTGCCGGCCTGCTATGCGCCGGCATACTGCTCAGCAGTTGTGGAACGATGAACAACACCACCAAAGGCGGAGTCATCGGAGGCGGTTCGGGCACGGCCGCGGGTGCCATCATCGGTGGTTTGATAGGTAAAGGCAAGGGAGCTGCCATAGGAGCTGCCGTAGGTGCTGCGGTAGGTACAGGGGCCGGTGTGCTGATAGGGCGCAAGATGGACAAGAAGGCGGAAGCCGCTGCCCAAATAGAAGGCGCAGAAGTGGAGAAAGTGACCGACACCAACGGACTGACCGCAGTAAAAGTATCGTTCGCTTCGGGTATCTTGTTTGACTTCAATTCCTCAGCCCTGAGCAACGAAGCCAAGGCATCCTTGCGCGAGCTGGCACAAATACTGCGCGATGACCCTACCACGGACATCGCCATCATAGGCCACACGGACAAGGTGGGGACGTATGAAGCTAATGTAAAGGTATCAAAAGACCGCGCCTACTCCGTGGAGAACTACTTGCAGGATTGCAACGTATCGCCCGCTCAATTCAAAGTAGTAAAAGGAGTAGCCTATGATGAATATGACGAAACTCGCACCGCTGAATGGAACCGTCGCGTGGAAATATACATGTATGCCAGCGAGGAAATGATTCAGCAAGCTGAGGCACAAAACTGATTTCGATTACGAACTACAAGTGACGAGCTACGGATGGGGTGAGCGCTGAACACACGAGTAAACCTTATCCATAGCTCGTCACTTGTTATTTGTAGCTGCGGACAAGGTTCTTAAACTCCCATTTATCCCTTAAAAACCGATTAAATATATTTACATTGTTCATATTCCACACAATTGATTTCAGCGTCTTACAGATTCATTCAAGCATACTTAAGTATTTCGGCCAAAACAGTTAAATGTTTCGCGAGTTTTAGTTAAGCGTTTCTTGAGAAAACAGGGGGAATAATAAAATTAGTGTACAAATACACTTCATCAGGATATATATGACAAATACCTCCTCCAACGAGCAAACAATTATCTTATATTCTATAAACAAAGGAGAGGAAATATGATTTGCGTCAACTGCCGAATCAAAACAAAACATTATTTTTGCAGCCGGAAAAACAAGGGTAACAAAGGTATTAGTTTTTAAGTATATGAAGAAGAGTCTTATTGCATTGGCATTCGGCACCTTAGGATTGGGAATTGCCGAATTTACCATGATGGGCATTCTGCCCTATGTGGCCGCGGATTTAAAGATTGACATACCTACGGCAGGACATTTCATTTCGGTCTACGCACTGGGCGTCTGTTGCGGCGCCCCCATGTTATTGCTGGCAAGGAAACGTCCCTTGAAGCAGACGCTTTTGCTGTTGATGGCATTGATGACCATCGGTAATTTATGCGCTTCACTGGCTCCTAACTATTGGATATTACTGGCCGGACGCTTCATTTCAGGACTTCCACACGGTGCTTATTTCGGTGTAGCTTCCATCGTGGCGGGGAAATTGGCCGATGAAGGCAAAGGCTCTGAGGCTGTTTCCATCATGATAGCGGGCATGACCGTTGCCAATCTATTCGGCGTGCCGTTAGGTACTTCGCTCAGCCACATGTTGTCGTGGCGGGTCACCTTTTTATTTGTCGGACTTTGGGGCCTGATTGTGCTTTACTATATTTGGCGTTGGATTCCTGCCATAAGCGGACTGAAGGATACCGGGTTCAAAGGGCAATTTCGTTTCTTGAAGAAGCCTGCCCCATGGCTGATACTGGGAGCTACAGCACTGGGCAATGGCGGTGTATTCTGCTGGTATAGTTACATCAATCCGATGCTGACAGAAGTGTCCGGCTTCAGCGCAGAAAGCATTACCTCACTTATGGTGCTGGCCGGTTTCGGCATGGTAGTGGGAAATCTGGTAAGCGGACGTCTGTCCGACCGCTATACACCGGGACGTGTGGGCACATTTGTGCAAGGCGGTATTTGTATCATTCTGTTGCTAATCTTCTTTTTATCGCCCCACCCTTGGTGTTCGGCCCTGTTGATGGCTTTGTGTACAACCGCCCTTTTTGCAGTATCAAGTCCAGAGCAAGTGCTTATCATCCGCGTAGCTCCGGGCGGTGAGATGTTAGGGGGAGCTTGCGTGCAGATAGCGTTTAATTTAGGCAATGCCATTGGCGCATACGTGGGCGGATTGGCTACCGATTATGGCTATCAATATCCGGCTTTGTTCGGCGTACCCTTTGCATTGGTCGGTTTTACATTGTTCTTTATCTTCTACAAAAAGTATCAGGCAAAATATTAGGAAGCGGGTCCGCAGACGAGTCCAATAAAAAAGGGATGCTGTACAAGTTCGTATAGCATCCCTTCTCTTATTATATACTATTTATTTCACTTAGCGGATATCCACGCAATGCTTTACCGGAGTGAGGATGAAGGTAAATTCATAATCACCGTAAGGCACCTGATATTCCGGACGGGCGATGCGACCCCAGCTATCTTCGCAACCCAATCCCATCTGCTTCAGGTCGATGCAAAGGTTGGTAAGGTCGGCTTCGGGTACTTCTTGCGAGTGACCTTGATTCTTATAAGCGCCTTCGTCCAAAGACTCGATGGTGTAGTGCAGAGCCGATGCGGAGAAAGGAGCGGCAGCTACTACCTGCAAGCCGTTGCCACCGGCGTTGAGCGTCTTCCACCAACGGATATCTGTCTTCGTACCATTCTCTTGCGGACGGATGTAGGGATAGAATTGCTCATCCACGCTTTGGCGATAGATACCCAAGTCAGTGCAATGGTTACGGTCGATGTAGTTCTCTATCGGGCCACGGCCATAGTACTCAACGGTCTCGAACGTGCGCGGCATAGGCATCTGCATACCGAAGCGGAACATGTTGCTTACCTTCGCGCTCTTGTCGGCGGTCATCTTCTGAGTCACCTTTACGGCACCGATATTGTTGATTACGTAAGTCAAGTTCAGCTTGGCCGATACCTCAGGCATATCGTATGCGGCTTCTACAATCACCTGGTCGTTCTCAACACGTCCCTTCAGGTCGTTCAGCTTGATGGCGGGATTCTTCCATACCACATACTTGTTCTGCAGGTTGGCGCCGAAATCGTTATCCGTAGGAGCACGCCAGAAGTTGGGGGTCAAAGCTTCGCCTTCCTTAATCATATCCAGGCCTTCTACCTCATATTTAGTCATGTATCCGTTCCACTTGTTGAACTCTACGCAGAAGTCCTCGCCCAACACAATCAGATAGTTGGCTTCGTTCTCCTTCAGCACGGGAGGCACTACTTCTACATTGACCGGAGTTTCGTTCTTCAGGTCCATAGACGGAGCGGTGTAGGGTGTCAACACCAGCTGGTCCTTAGCCACTACATATCCGGCGTTGAGCAGGCCCTCGTTGCGTTTCAGTTTATAAGCCACGTTCAGCAAAGCTTCGCTCTTCTTGCAATAGTGACCCAACGCCAGGGTGAGCTTACCCGTCTGTCGGGGAGCCACGTTGAGATCGTCTACACGGCCGGTAGCCATCACCTTGCCGGCTTTCAGCACTTCCCATTCCATGTAGTATGCGGAGAGGTCACGGAAGAAGTTTTCGTTGTAGATGTTGATGTCTACATTATCGTCCGCGCCTTTAGCGGCCAGTGTGGTCCAGATGTTCTGATAGAAGTAACCTACCTCATACATGTGCGGATTGGGGATGCGGTCGGGACCGATGAGTCCGTTATCGCAGAAGTTGAAGTCGCTGGCATCGAAGCGGTTGAAGTCACCTCCGTAGGCATAGATGCTCACACCGTTCTTGCCCGTCCATCGGATAGACTGGTCCACGAAGTCCCAAATGAAACCGCCTTGGTATTTCGGATACTTGCGCACCAAGTCCCAGTATTCCTTGAAACCACCTTCGGAGTTACCCATGGCGTGGGCATACTCGCACTGAATGAGGGGCTTCGTCTTGGAGTCGTCTTGGCTATACTTCTCGCATGCATTGTAACCATAGTACATAGGACAGAAAATGTCCGTCTTGCCGTCATAGCGAGCCTGCTCGTACTGCACGGGGCGGCTGGGGTCTTCAGCTTTCACCCAATCGTAGGCGTCTTCAAAGTTCTTGCCATAGCCGGCTTCGTTACCCAACGACCAGAAGATGATGCTGGGGTGGTTGAAGTTGCGTTGTACGTTGCGCTCGTTGCGTTCCATGTGCGCCTTGTGATAATCGGCACGCTTGGCAAGTGTCTCTTCGCCATAGCCCATACCGTGAGATTCAATGTTGGCCTCGGCCACCATATAAATACCATACTTGTCACACAATTCGTACAAGAAATTATCAGACGGATAGTGGCACGTACGCACGGCGTTCAGGTTGAATTGCTTCATAATCTGGATGTCCTGAATCATGCGTTCCTCCGATACGTAGGAACCTCCGTCGGGATCCATCTCATGACGGTTGGCACCCTTGAAGAGTACGGGCTGACCATTGACCAGCACTTGGGCGTTCTTGATTTCAATCTTACGGAAACCTACCTTCACGGGAATGACCTCCGTGCTGCCCTGCAACTGGGCACGCAGTGTGTACAGGTACGGAGTCTCGGCCGTCCACTTATACGGATTCTCCACGTTCATCACTACCTCAGAGCTGCCCTTGGCGGTAGCCGTGGCCACCTGCTTGCCCGCTGCGTCGAGCAGTTCCAGGTTGACCGTACCACTACCCTTCAAGCTCAGAGCTACATTGAGAGTGGCGTTCTTGTATTCGGCGTCCAGGTCGGGAGTGACGCGGATGTCTTCAATGCGCTTCTTGTCGCGGGCATAGAGATAGCAGTCGCGGGAAACGCCCGTGTGGCGGAAGAAGTCCTGGTCTTCCAAGTAAGAACCGTCACACCAACGGAACACCTGGAAAGCGATGAGATTCTTCTGTCCGGGCTTCAGGTAGCGGGTCAGGTCGAACTCGGCCTCCAGCTTGCTGTCTTCACTATAGCCTACGTAACGGCCGTTAACCCACAGGTACATGTTGGAAGCCACAGCACCGAAGTGGGCGATGATGTCCTTGCCTTTCCACGAAGCGGGCACGGTGATTTCACGGCGGTAGGAGCCTACGTGGTTACCTTCAACGGGTACTTGAGGGGGATTGTTCTCGAACTGGTTACGCCACGCGAAGCCGGTGTTCACATAAATAGGGTCGCCATATCCGTGCATTTCCCAGATGCCCGGCACAGGCATGTTGTCCCAAGCCTTGTCATTAAAGCCGGCTTTCCAAAAGTCCGTGGGACGGGCGTCGGCATTGGCCACCCAATTGAACTTCCACAAGCCGTTCAAGGTCATGTAGTTGGCGGACAGCTTCTTCTGTCCCACTTGCGCACTCTCCAACGACTCATACGCAAAGTAGTTAGTGTGCATCGGATAACGGTTCACGGCATTGACCTCGGGGTCTTGCCACTCGGTAAAAGTCTGTGCGCCGACCGCCAAAGCGGACAACGCGAACAGTCCGGTCAATAATTCTTTTTTCATGGATAATGTATTAATTAAAAAAGTGTCGTTCAAACTGAGTCTCTTAATTAAGAAATTATGTTACATTGTCGGTTTTCAACCTCTCACCCGGCGTTTCTGCCTATCTTACCCGGCGGGTGAGGCCACCTCATGCGGCGGGTGAGGCTACCTTATACGGCGGGTGAGAGGGTCTTTTCCGACAGTGCTGATTATCAATCAATTACAGCGAAGCCATTAATTAAGATAATACTTTACAAAATTTCCTTTCTCTTTCACTTGACTTGCAGGCGGTAGACACCGAAGAAACGTCCGGGTAACTGCAAGCTGAGCGACTGTCCGCAGGCGGGCACGGGGCGTACGCGCGGAACGAGTTTCTCGCCGTCCAGCGTATTGACTGTCATTTGGTCGTCATTCTGCAAGTAGGTACATGTGCCTCCGGCCAGTTGCTGCTTCTTCAGCCCGGTGAAGTCTATCTTCACTTCAGCGGGTGTAGAGGCGGTGTTGACCAGCTTCACGATGATTTCGCCCGTGGGCTTGTTCAGAGCGGCCGTAGCATACAAGCTATCCTGCCCCGCTACGGGCTGACCTTCCATCTGGAGACGGAGCACATCGGTACCGGCGTTCATGCCGTACATCTGCTGCACGTAGTAGTTGGGCGTGCGCATCATGCGGAGGTTGTCGTACCAGATGAGGTCGGGATTCCACTGCCAAGCGTCCACGTGGGCAAAGAGCGGGGCGTAAGTGGCAAGGTGCACCACATCGGCGTTACGCTCCAAACCGGTCATGAAAGCGGCTTCGGACAAAGCGGTAAAGAGGTTGTTGGCCTTGCCCGTCGGATGGTCGTGGGCGGCATACTCTCCGGCAAACACCTTCGGACCTTGGCGGTCGTAGGAGTCATAGCGGCGGGCATTGTCCTGGAACCACTTCGGCTCCATGTAGTAGTGTTCGTCCACCAAATCCACGCCCACACGCTTCATTTCGGGCCACAAGTAGTCGAACTTATCGCCTGATGCGCTGGGGCCGGACGAGCCGATTATCTTGATGTCGGGATATTTCTCGCGGATGGCTTTGGTGAATACTTCCAGACGCTCCACATACACCTTGTCCCACTGCTCGTTGCCCACGGCAATCATCTTGAGGTTGAAGGGTGCGGGATGTCCCATGTCGGCACGTACCTTGCCCCACTTGGTAGTGGCATCGCCGTTGGCAAACTCTATCAGGTCGAGCGCATCCTGCACGTAGGGGTCAAGCTCGTCGAGGGGCACTACTTCGTTGCTCTCATACTGGCAGGAGAGTCCGCAGCTGATAACCGGCAGAGGCTCGGCGCCGATGTCCTCGCTCAGAAGGAAGAACTCGTAGAAGCCCAGTCCGTAACTCTGGAAATAATCGGGGAAAGCACGGTGCTTAAAGGTATAGTTCCAGCGGTTCTCGTTCAAGGGACGATTCTCTACCGGACCCACTGAGTTCTTCCATTGATAACGGGTGGCCAAACTATTGCCCTCGATGATACATCCGCCGGGGAAGCGGAGCACACCAGGATTGAGGTCGTAGAGTGCCTGGGCAAGGTCGGCGCGCAAACCATTCTCACGTCCCTTCCACGTCTTGACGGGGAAAAGGGAGATGTGGTCCATGTCCACCGTACCACGGCTCTCGAGCACAATGCGCAGGCGGGCATGAGGGTCGGTAAAGGTAGACTTCAGAATGGCGGTTGTCTTGGTCCACTCCTTACCACTGATTTCAATGCTCTTCTTCACCGGATTAGCCCCGTCGGCCTGCACCAGTTCGATGGAGAGTTTCATGGGTTGTGCCTCCGGTGTACGGGCATACACCGAGAAACGGTATTCCTCACCCGCCTTCAAACCAATGCCCCGATAGCCTTCATTGTCAATGCCGGCACGGAGCAGGCGGCCGTCGTTCACTATACGGATGTAATGCGGATTGCGCGAGAAAGCCGGGTCGGCGTCCTGCACCGTCACATCCCCAAAAGGCACCCATCCCACAAACGACTGGGGAAACTCAAAGGAACGGTTCTTCACTAACTCAGCATACAATCCTCCATCGGCACCAAAGTTGATGTCCTCAAAGAAGATGCCATACATCGTCGGCTGGATTTGAGCCGTAGGCTTGGATACGTCTACGGTCATCACATGCTCTTGTGCCTGCACGCCTAATGCAAGGGACAAGGCTAAAAGTGTCGTAATTTTCTTCATACGCATAAACGGTATTAGGATTAAGTATTATATAATATGGTATAGATTCTTAATTCTCAAAGAAGCCGTTATCTTCCTGCTTTTCGGCCTTCAGGGGCTGAGCGGATGCCGCGCCTACCTCGATGGGCAACCATACCTCCATGTCACCCTCGCCCCGATGCGCCCAGGCATAATAGGGTATCAGGGTGAGCTTCACGTCCTTCACGGCCAAGCGGCCTGTAGCATCATAACTCAAGGCTTGAACATCGGTGGTCAGCTCCCGGATGCCATAGAGTGTCTCCGGCTTATCCACCACTTGGATGGACGGGCGTTGATTCATCAATATAGTATGTATGTTAAAGTCATTATCCGGCCATTCGGCACAATACACAATCGGGCCACGCTCCAAGGAGACACGCCCCCGGTCGGCTTCCACCTTCTCATTGGCCTTCACCACACGCGGTTCCATGTCAAAGTGTACCTCCACGACATCTCCCTTCTTCCACTTGCGGTCTATTTGCAGATATCCCTTCTGAAGCTCGCCCGATACAGGTTCTCCATTTACGTTCACGGAGTAATGCAGAACTTTGCCATCGGCATAGCGGTACAAATCGCCCGGCAATACTTCGCCTCGTACCCAGCCGGGTATACGGAGATTCATCACAAAGGGAGCGTTACCCTTGGCCACCTTCACCCGGATGTCCCCGTTCCAAGGATAACCGGTTTCTTGCTCCAGCACCACCTTCTTCTTACCTACTTTCAACTCAGCCTGGTTACTCAAATAAAGATTGACATACACCTGATTATCCTTCACGGCATATACATACCCCGGCAAAGAGGGAATGAAGCGGCTGATGTTGCTCGGACAACAAGCGCATCCGAACCACGGCTTGCGGCTATATCCTCCGGTCGATGCCAACGGATTGGGGTAGAAGAATGAGCCTCCGTCCAGCGACACGCCGGAGATAAGTCCGTTGTAGAGCGTGCGCTCCAACACGTCGTAATACTTGGCATCGCCATGCAAGAGGAACAAGCGGTAATTGACGTACACAAAGCCAATGGCGGCACACGTCTCACAATAGGCCGAGAGGTTGGGCAACTCGTAATTGTCACCAAAGGCTTCTCCGGCATGGCGGGCGCCAATGCCTCCGGTGATATAAAGTTTCTTATTGACGATGTTCTCCCAAATGCGGTCGATGGCATGGATGTAAGCCGTGTCACCCGTAACGGCGGCTACATCGGCCATACCGGCATACATGTACGTGGCACGTACGGCATGGCCTACGGCCTCATCTTGCTCCAACACCGGTTTGTGTGCCTGGCTATAAGCATCGCGACGGCTGGTCGTGCCTCGTGCATCGAGAAAGAATTTCGCCTGGCGCAAATACTTCTCATCACCTGTGGCCAGATACAAGCGCACCAAAGCCATCTCGGCTATCTGGTGTCCGGGCACCAGACGCTTCTGGTCAGGATCATCCCCGATAGCCTTGCACACGCAATCGGCATACTTCATGGCTATGTCGAGGAAATTGCGCTTGCCGGTGGCTTGGTAATGAGCCACGGCACCCTCTATCATATGTCCCAAGTTATAAAACTCGTGACTGAGATCCTCTACCTTGCTCCAACGCTCCAGTCCCGCCCAATCATGCGGATGTTTGGGATTCATGGTGCGCGGGGTATATAAATATCCGTCCGGCTCCTGGGCCCCCGCCACTATCACCAGCACGCTGTCAATGTACTTCTCCAGTTTCTTGTCCGGATAAGTCTGGAGCAGGTAGCTGGCACCTTCGATGGTCTTGTAGACATCGGTATCGTCAAAGGTGAAGCCGGGCGCTTTGTTGTCCTCGCTGGGATGGGCGGCCTTGATGAAGTTCTCGTAGCGCCCTTCTGTCTCACACTTGCTGAATGCCAAGGGGATGGTTACCTCCCGACTGGCCTTCAAGCGTTGTCCCCAAAAGTTATCCGTCACCTTCACCGACGTGAACGGCACGGGGTCGATAGGATAGCCCGAATGCAAGGCTTTCTCCTGGGCGGACATTCCTCCCGAGAGCAGAAGCCCCATTATTCCTATTACAATCTTCTTCATGGTGTTTTCTCTTTAGTTTGATGGATTGGAAGTTTCTTTTATACGGATAACAGAGAATGAATAAGCCGGCATCGTATAATCAATGTTCTCCCCGTTCACGTCAAAAGTTTCCGTCAATGGTTTCGCTTCTTTATCAGTGGGAGCGCCTTTCAATACGGTCTTTGTAGCTATCGGACGAAGCAATGATATATCCTCCATATTTATCTTTGTTTTCACTTCTACCGGCAACAGGTTGACTAACTTTACAATATAGTCACCGGATATATCATCCTTCACCACCGACATGCCAATACGTTTCTGCACGGCATCCCGCTCATTATCCAAAATGACCGTGGAGGGTATATAATGATTTCCGGCATTCTGTCCGAACAATTGCTGGGTATAGTAACCTACCGTAGGTTTCACCTCTGAGTTGTTGAAGTATATCAAATCGGGACTCCACTGGGTATGCCCTTCTTTGGCAAGCAAAGGCGCGTATGAAGTCATAGTCACCACATCGGCATTGCGTTCCACCGCGGTCAAATAAAGTGCCTCGGAAAGAGCAGTCTCAATATTACTGGGGCGTCCGGGCAAATGGGCGGCATATTCCCCCAAGTAAACTTTGGACTTCGAACGGTCATACCGGTCATAATAATCTTGATTATGGATGAACCAACCGGGAGCCACATAATAATGCTCGTCCACCATCGGAATATCCAGCTTGGAAGCCAGCTTCCAACCCTCGTTATAATCAGTTCCTTCGTAGAAAGGTCCGACCGTTCCGATAATGGTCACTTCGGGATATTTCTCACGCACAGCATTATATATCATGGCAAAACGTTCCTCGAACACCTCCGTGATAAGGTCCTCGTTACCGATACCTATATACTTCAAATTAAACGGTTCCGGATGTCCGGCCTCTGCACGCTTTCTGCCCCACTCCGTCTTGCGGGAATCTCCGTTGGCATATTCGATAAGGTCCAACACGTCTTGCACGTATTCCGGCATCTGTTCCATCGGAATGCCACATTGTTGACCGTACTTGGTCAGGTCGTCATGCCCGTATTGCGTTCCCCCACCGGAGTTTTGGCAAGGCACACCGGCTGCCAATACAGGTACAGGTTCTGCACCAATATCCTCACAGAATTGGAAAAATTCAAAATACCCCAATCCACGTGTCTGGTGATAGCCCCATAGGTTACGCAAAGGCTTGCGTGCTTCCAGCGGACCGATAGAGCCCTTCCAATCGTATATGTTGTCTATACCGTCTCCATGAGCCACACATCCACCGGGAAAACGGACGAAACGCGGATGCAGGTCTGCCAAGGTCTGAGCCAAGTCGGCACGCAATCCATTTTTACGTCCTTTGAACGTATTTTGCGGGAAGAGGGAAACCATGTCAAAATGATAAGTACCACCGGCGGACGGAGCGATGCAAAGGCGGGCATCCTCCACATCAGCCTCAGCCGTCAGCACCGCCTTACATTTCTTCCAATTCTTAGAAGAGACTTTTACAATAGATGAAGCCACTTCACGGTCTTCTTTATCTATCAGACTGACCACGACCTTGCCTCCCTTACCACCTTGTCCGGTACGGGCAAAGCAAGAGAAATCATAACGTTCGCCTTTCTTCAACACAATACCGTCAAAACCTGTATTCAGCAAACGGACACCGGAGGAAGGCACATGCAAGATAGCATAATGCGGATTATTTTCATGAATGGGCGTTTCTGTTCCAATGGTGACCGGGTCAATGTCTTTACCGGAAACCACACTCCAGGCATACCCGCTATTCCATTCTTTCCGGGAATTGTCCGTAGGCGTATACTCAAAGTCTCGGTTTTGCACCAGTTCGGCATACAAGCCTCCATCGGCTCCGTAGTTGATGTCTTCAAAGAAAATTCCTATCAGATGGTCGCTGATGGGCTTGCTCTGCTTGCCATGCACTCGCACGATAGCTTCTACCGGTTTCAATCCGGCAAAGCGAGCCGGGTCATCAGCCATTTGCTCATCATATAAACTTTGGCGATAGCGTTTGTGATCGGCAAATCGAGTCAGGCTTTCTATTAAGGTATAAGGCACCCGTTGCGTCCATCCGCGTTGTACCTGAGAATTCAGTGTAACCGATTCTTCGCTGACCGGCCAAGCCAAAGCCGGCTGATATTGTCCGCGATCTTTCGGATAGAAGTAACTTTGGGCTTTCCATGTCAAGAGATCATCCGATGCGGCATGAGCCATCACCTGTCCGCTCTTTGTGGTGAGCCACAGGCAATGCCAGCTATTATCGGTTCGGCTTTGCACCAACATCGGGGCATACATTTTCTTACCGCTTCCCCAAGGACCGAAGTCGCTCTTCAGATACTCATAACTATCGGCCACGATGTGCCAACGTTCCTTATCCCCACTCCAAGCGAACTTTAATCCACTCCGTCCGTCGGCCTGGGCATACGAAAAGAGATAAACGGAGTCGGGAACATTCATCACATCCCGCACATCAGCCTGCACCGGCATGGAGGTTAATCCTAAAGCCACCATGGAGAGGCTTAATTGTTTCATTTTATTCATGGTAATAGATATTAAATAAATGGAGCTATTCTTATTGTACCAGCACTGCTCCGCCTTGTGACTGAACAGTCAACTTCAATTTTCCATTCGCCTTGACGAGCTGCTCTTTCAACAACGGCTCCTGTTTTTTCCCGTCATAGTAGAGGGATGCCGTCTTTCCGGCCAGCATGGACAAATCCACTTCCACTTCCAGCGTCTCCTTCATGGCATTGATAGCGGCTACATACCAAGTCATCCCATGTCGACGCGCCAATACGATGTACTTACCCGGATATCCGTCTATGAAGCGGGTTTCATCCCACGTAGTAGGCACTTGCTTCATAAAGTCGATGCAGACTTTCGGTGCATCGGTCAGGTTATTTGGCGCCAACGCAAAGTTCTGGATGGGATTTTGGAAAAGGATAGATGTAGCCAGTTGGAAAACATCGGTCGTACGCCGGATGGTCCCGCCATCATTTCCTCGGTTCAAACGCTTATTAAGGAATGTCCCGCCAAACTCCATGCAGCCCAATGTATTGCGGATAAAAGGATGCAGGCAAGCGTTAAAAGCCTCGTTATCGCAGAAATGTTGTTGGAAAACCAAATTCTCCGAGGCCAACACGGCTTCGCTTCCCACGTAGTTGGGATACATGCGCTCCCATCCACGCGGCAAGGTGCAGCCATGGAAGATAACCATCAACCCATGGTCGTCCGCATCACTCAATATCTGTTCATAGAGACGCATTGTCTCCTGCTTGTCACCTCCGAAGAAATCTACTTTGATGCCTTTCACGCCTATTTTCTGCAACCAACGCATCTCTTGCTTACGCCGGATGATGTTGTCCATGCAGTTAATAGGGCTTTGCTCGATGTCATTCCAATAGCCACTGGAACTATACCACAAGAATACGTCCACGCCTTTGCTGTGCGCATACTTCACCAAATCCTCCATGCGTTCACGTCCCGTCATTTTGTCCCACCAACTGTCTATCAGGATGTATTCATAGCCCATCGCCTCGGCCAAATCAATATACTTCACTTGGTCAGCATAGTTGGCGCTATTGTCCTGCCACAAAATCCAACTCCACGTACTGCGACCGAATTTATATTCATTCTCAGTCTCATACAATGGCTCCACCACATCCCATGCCACCGTAGTTTCTACGATGGGCTTCAACGAACTGCCTACAGTAATTGTGCGCCAAGGGGTACTTCCCGGCAAGGCAAAAGCAGGCTCTACCGTTCCGTTTCCATTATTCTCCTCCGGCATGGGGAAAGCAATCGTATAAAGCCCGTTGTCCGAGTCGCTCAAGTGCGAAGCGCAATAACGGCTGTCCACACCCGTCTCGCTCACTAACGCCCATCCGTCTTCACCTACTTTGAAAAGGCAAGGAAACGTATATCCATGTCCGTATTGCGAACGTTCGCTCATCGGCGCATCCGCCTTATACTCTTCCTCATAGCTGGGCTTGGTACGTTTCCATCCTATCATTGCATCGCTTTGAGGACATAAAAACGTGGTGGTGACATCGGGAAAGCGAAATCCTGTCGCTTCGGAAAGAACACGCACGCTACCCGTCTCGCCACTCTTGGGTAACGTATAACGGAAAGCCACGTCATTATCGCTCACACGGAAAGTAACTAGCATCGGCTTCTCGTCCGCATTGGTGAAATGACATACCAGTTCGTTGGCCTGATAATGCACTGAAGAAGTCTTGATGCGTGTCTGGGTATAGACACGGTCTATCTCGGAAGTCTCGTGCTTCACAAGTTTCAATCCCTTCGAGAAATCTCCGATGTTGGTGTTCATGCCTAACGGAGAAGTCTCCAACATCCGCTTGTCCTCGTAGGTTATCGTGTAAGAAGCCTCCCCGTTTTCGCAAGATACGGTCAACTTCAATTTCCCGTCCGGACCGGTCACATCCACCGGTTGGGCAACCATTGTCAGAGTGGACAATCCCAACAGCCCTATTACTATCAACCTGTTTTTCATATTCGTACTTTCTTTACATATAATTATGGTGTAAAATTACAAGGTAGGAACTACCGGTTTAATCGTGCCGTCCGGATTGAACTCCAAACGGTCTATGCATACTTCACGGTGTACACCCGGCCCGTTTTTCAGATACCATTTATTAATACGATGATATACAATCCGCCACTCATCCGTACCCAGTAAATTCAATACCGCATTATGAGCCGGGCCATATATTTCCTTATCCGGATTCTGAATCAATACAATCGGCTGGTCGGCCACTTTGATGGGACCCAAAGGAGAATCCGACGTACCGTAGGCCACGTGATAGTTGGGCGAACCGGTATCATCTACCGACCATAAGAAATAGTACAATCCGTTGCGATAGAACACGTAGGGAGCCTCGCGATAGGCATAGTCTTGCAACGTACCGCCTTTCGGAGTTAATACCGTCAAGGTCTTTTTCTTAATGGAAGTCATATCTTTGTTCAATTCGGCACCGGCCATGTAGCCATTGCCCCAATACAAATACCGTTTGCCCGACACGGGGTCAGTAAAAACATCCACATCTATCTGTTGGCCATGTCCTACGGGAGACTCCGTAATTATTGGATGCCCCAAATCCGTAAAAGGCCCTACCGGATTATCGGCCATGGCTACGCCAATCTGCTTGCCTCCTCCGGCTTTCGGGTTTCCGCTATAATAGAAATAGTATTTATAGGAATCATCCTTCTGTTTTACTTCTTCGATGCAGGGAGCCCACGCATTGCCATCAGCCCAAGGCACTTGCTCGGATTTCAGATTGAGCATGATGCCTTCGTCCGTCCAATGCTTCAGGTCGTCCGATGAGAATACCGTGAAATACCATCCACCCCACCCCGGCGTGCCATCCGTGGTTGAATAAATGTAATATTTGCCTGTCTGGTGGGAATAAAGAATTTCAGGGTCGGCATGAAAGCCCGGCAACACCGGATTGTTGGGCAATTCGCCCAACTCTGCCGGTTTACCCCATTTCTCCGTAATGCGGAGCAACTCATCCCGCGTAATCGGAATAATGGTTCCGTGACGCGGATGAAAGTTCATCTTTACCTCGTTATCTATCACTTTAAAATGCTCCAAGTCCGTTGATTCCGTAAACTGGTATCGGCCTTTCATATAGACATCATACATTAATATATATTTGTCCTGACCTATCAATTTAAAGGTACCGGCACCTTCCACGGCCTCCTTGGTCTGTTGCTTATAGTCCGGCTCTTCAGTCCATTTGCCAGAAGTTAATGAACGGGTCGTAGCCACTTTGATACCGTTTCCATGCCCCTCGGTCTTATAAAACAAATGATAGACACCATCTTTATATACGATATCTCCATCAATGCACGATTTTTTATTCTCAGGTATGAACAACGGCTTGGGTTCTCCCTCCAAATCGGTAAAGTCCTTGTTGGCGTACGCATAATAAATAACATCCGGCCCTGTACCATATTGCATAGACCAATACACCATGTATTTGCCGACTTCGGGGTCGAAGATAGTCTGCGGTGCCCATACGCGCTTCAGGTTTTCCTGACCTTCATACCGTTTCTGCATGTTGATGACCGAGTGCGTCCAATTCACTAAGTCCGTAGACTTCAGCATCACCATCGCCCGGTTGGAGTCCCATCCGTTTCCGCTCACCATGTCGGTTACGACCATATAAAAAGTCTTTCCGTCCTCGCAACGCAAGATGTGCGGGTCGCGCACGCCGCCGGTGGAGCTGATTATTTTGGAATCAATCACCGGTTTGTTGTTGTTCAACGCCCAATACGAATAGCCGTCCATGCTGACCGCATAGCAGACGGCTTCTTCACTGATGTGGTTACCCGTGAAGTACGTAAAAAGATAAGCTACATAGTCTTTCTCACAGACTGCTTTTTCCTGGGAGAAGGCGGAACATAATCCCGCCACTCCCAAAATCGATGTAATCACAATGCGTAAAATCGTGTTTCCCATGACAATCTATTTTTTGGTGTCAAAAATACACATTTAAATCTATATAAACAACCTCAAAACGGTCAAAATAGGTCTAAAAATAGTTCATAGACACTAAAAAGGCTTAGGAAGCACGCAGATAACGTACCATTTCGCAAGAAGCCAGCAAGAAAGCGCCTACTCCGAAGTTGGAAGTCGAATTTACATCCACCACTTGCCCCGGTATCGCCTTTTCGCCAATGGGCTGTACATAACCTACGCTACCATCCGGCTGCAAGGCTACGTTGGTCAGGTAATTCCATGCTTTCATAACCACCGGTGCATAAGTCGCTTTATCCAGGTATCCATTATTGATACCCCACAACAGGCCGTAGGTAAAGAAAGCGGTTCCGCTGGTTTCCGGTCCCGGTGCATGTTCCGCATCCAGCATACTGCGTGTCCAGTAACCTTCGGGTTGCTGACAAGCGGCTACAGCCTTTGCCATAGTCAGGAAACGGTCCATATATTCCTGGCGATACGCATCGTTCTCGGGCAAGTCTTTCAAGACCTTAGCCAAAGCAGCCAATACCCATCCGTCACCACGTGCCCAAAAATCTTTCTTCCCGTTCACACTTTTATGCTTGGGATAAACGTATTTGGCGTCACGATAATACAAACCGGCTTCTTCATCATACATGATGCTGTTGGCATATTCCCAATATTCATGCAGTTTTTCCAAATAAAGCGGATTATTGGTTATCTTATACAATTTGGTCATCACTGGCATTACCATATACAATCCATCCGCCCACCACCAATAATCGTTGTTCGGTGTACTCATTTCGTACTCCATCACTTCGCGGGCACGGGCTATCTTCTGCGTGTCAGGTTCCACCGTGTACAAATCCGCATACACCTGGAAACATATCTGATAATCACCGAACAGCACATAATCATCGGACTCTCCGTAACTATATTTCCACTCCTCTTTATTGTCGCTCTTCGCTCCTTTCCACTCGTTGTGTATCGCCCACGCTTCCGAAAAATTATAAGCAGTAGTGTCACCGGTCAGGAAATACACCTCCATATTACCGGTATGATACGCCGCATTGTCCCAGAAAGAACGTCCATGCACCGGATTCGTTGTTTGCCAGTGGGTATTCACCTTATTGATAATACCGATTACTTCGTCCGCCGTAGGTTGTTTCTGCTCGGCTACACAAGAAGCCATTTGCATGCAAACAGCCGCTCCCAATACTGTAAAAATACTCTTCTTCATATTTTTTATTTTTAAATGTTTCATTCATAAATGGGAATTTAGCTCATTTACGATTTAGCAATTTACAATTTACGATTTTGTTAAATGGGAATTTAGCGCGCGCAAGCGCGCTTATAGGAGTTAAGGAGTTAAAGGAGTTATCACTCCACTCCGCTTCGCTCCGTTAGGAGTTAAGCCAATACCTTTTAGCGTATATGATAAGCCAACTATCGGCTTAACTACTTAACTTCTTAACTCCTTAACTCCTAACAGATAAATTATCATTCCCTTACCTCCAACACAAACACCGGTTGTGGCTCCGCATTCACTGTACGTTCGCCGTCTCCTTGGAACGTGTGTTGCACAAACAAGTGCAATTGTTTCTTTTGTTTCCAAAGCTCCGCATCGTGCGAAGGTTCCCATGCATCCACGGCAAAGTCTGTCAAGTCCGTCACCGTCCATTGCCCTTTTGCCACATTGTCCGTATAAGCCAAAGACACTTTACTGCCTCTTTCTTCATCCCGGAACACATAATAAACCTTCTGTCCGTCCGCTACAATTCGTGGACGGGCAATGGGAATCATCTTCGTCCCTCCCCCTTTCAAAGAGAAAGGAGCCTGTCGTTGAGAAACCTGTCGCATGTTCCATCGTTCGCCATCGTGCCATACCATCCGATACTGCGGCACATCGCTATCCTCACTGCGCCAATAAGTAGCGATGTACGGATGTCCCTCGCTGTCCGCGCTCATACTGGTCTGGTTAATCAGTTCCGAGTTTTGTGGGATGCGGTAAGCATATTCCGCATTATCCTTCCGGATAGGCAAATCGTATTTTTCTCCGTTCGACTTGTACCACGTTACCCCATTGTCCGAAGAACGGGCATAACACAAATCATGATTGGTTTCCACCATCCACGTCTCGCGCCATACCCACGACAGGTGAATCGTACCTCGTTCGTCCACATACAGCTGCCAGTAAGCGTTACGCTTGTTCTCGCCGTCTATCAGCACATCCTGCACCCGGTTCCACGTCTTCCGTTTCACGTCGTAGCGGTTCATCACCAAGTTTCCCCGCCCCGATGCACCGGAACGATAGGCAAACAGCAAATCCCCTCCCGCCAGTTTATAAAACTCCGGATACGTCACGTCTTTCTCATCCACACCGGTCATCGGCATCTTCTCTCCCAATTCCAAGGAATAAGGAGCCACGCTACGGCAATAGTTCAACGGTTGCCCGTGATGGTCGAACGACACATGGATATACCCGTCCCCGTCCAACATCATGCTGATAACGTTGTGCGCATCCTTCACATTGCCCTTGTATTGCGTGCGATGCAGCGTCCATTGTCCGGTTCCCAACTTCCGCTTGCCCAGCGTCAGATAGCCTTCGGGGTCATAATAAGAGATGTATTGCTCTTCCCCCATGGTCACCAACGAACTGTTGCGGAATACGGTTGTATTCACTGAAGTCTGACTATATCCCGGTTCGACTTCCACCAAATTACCTTTTATATTTTGCGCCATCAGCGGCAAAAGGCATCCTAATAAACAGTACCAAACTGCCAGTATCTTTTTATTCATAAATGATAATTTATCGAACTGTGCTGTGTATTCGATGGAACGCAGATGACACAGACGAACGCAGATTTACGCAGATTAATTTTGGGGTATCTGTCATGTCGAGCTTGTCGAGACATCTCACGTAACGCAGAGTTGAGCCTTATGTGAGACCCCTCGACTACGCTCGGGGTGACAGGCGAAGCCCCTTTTTTAAATCTGCGTTTATCCGCCCCATCTGCGTCATCTGCGTTCCATCGTAAACACACAGCTAAATTCCCATTTGTTTACTCATAATAAGCATGGTCCTTCGGGAAGTCCATACCTTCCCAAGCCTTCTTCGAGGTCCAAGGCAGCGGAGCGTCCGTCCAGAACGGATGGTCAGCCGGCAAACCTAAAGGAAGGAAAGCCAACGAAGCCAGATACAGGCTGCCGTTGTTGGTGTACCAGTCCGAAATATGGGGCTGCTTGCCGTTGAAACCTAAGGTCAGATAACCTTTTTCATTGAAATTCCGCTTGTCGCCAAACATACGCTGGATAACAGCCGTCATGGCCGCCCGCACTTGCCCGTTGGGCAGTTCCTTCGGCAACCATCCGCGCCAAGCCAGCAACGCCAAAGGTTGCAGCGTACCCGTACGGTACGTAATGGAGCGACCGAACACCGGGAACGTACCTTCGGGAGAAATAAACCGCTCCAATATCATGCCGAAACGTTGCATACGCGTCTGCGCCTTGGCGAAGTCGCAACCGGACGCGTTCCATATCTTGTTCTTTCCACCATTGGTAAACACTTCCAGACACTCCACATACATGGGATGCAACACAAAGCTGTTGTAGTAGTCAAACGCGAAGCCCGGCCCGTCGCTGTACCAGCCGTCACCCACATACCATTCTTCCACCTTCCGCAAAGCCGATACAATGCGGTACGTATCGCTCGGCGCACCGGCTTTCCGCAAGAAACATTCCACCGTGGAGGAGAAAAGCAGCCAGTTGGTATAAGGCGGATCTACCCGGCGCAACTGGGTAAACTCCTCTATGTAACGTTGCTTGGTCACACTATCCAACGGTACCCACAAAGCGTCATACCCACGCAGGAAGCTCTCTGCCACATAGGCGGCATCCACCAGCGGTTGCCCTTCCTTGCGCCACAACAAATAGTCCTTGCTTTGCGGGTCTACGGCTTGCGCATAACTCTTCAACGCCCACTCCCGGAGCTGCTTGCGCATCTTTCCCTCTTCCGTATCGTCATCGGGCAACGAAAGCCAAGGAGCCAGCCCTGCCATCAGACGGCCAAAACACTCCATGTAAGTCACTCGCTTGTCGCGTCCGTCCCACGTAGGACTCAGCTCTACCTGCATATTCTCCTGCAACTTGCCTTCGCTCATGTTGCTCAGCACGGGAGCCGCCATCTGATAGAGTGTATGAACCCACAGTTCGCGGTCGCTCACTGCTTTTTCCTTCTTATTTTGTGCCGATACAGTTTGCACCGACATCAACAGAGATGCCATCAGCAACAGCCCTGCATACATTTTCATTTTCATGTTATCAATATAAAATTAATGATGTTTGCAAATATAATGATTTTTTTATTTTATCCAATGAACTGTAAGGAAAAACAAATGGGAAATAACAGATTCGCATCATCAATCTTTCAGGCAGCCTACCGGAACCACCCACACGCCATCTTTCCGCCGATAAGCATACTTGGCGGTTCCCGTAAGTACCATCAGGAAAGAAGGGACCCGCATTTTGTCCGTGTCAATCTTTTCAGCCAGCGTTTTCAACGTTTTAGCACCCGCTTCAATGTTCATGTCTCCCCCCAGTTTTATTTCCACAAGCCCGTATTTCCCGTTGCGCAAATGAACCACCGCGTCACACTCCAATCCGGTTTTATCCCGATAATGATAGACCTTCCCGTCCAAAGCATCCGCATAGACTCGCAAATCGCGCACACACAAGGTTTCAAAGAAAAGCCCCATAGTCTGCAAATCGCTTATCAGATCATTCGGACCAATTCCCAACGAAGCCACACCAATAGAAGGATCAGAAAAGTAACGACTTTCCGATGTGCGGATGGCGGTTTTACTTCGCAGATTCGGGTTCCATGCCGGTGAATCCTCCAATACAAAAATCTTTTTCAATGCTTCTATGTAGGACATCACCGTTTCCCGTATATCTTTCACCCCGTCATTCATTTCTATATCCGCACAAAGGGTACTGATAGGAACCTGAGCAGTTTGATTACGAGCCAACGAACGAAGTATTCGTCTTGTCCGATCCACATCACGGGCCACACCGTCTATCCTCGATATATCCGAATAGACTATTCCGTCATAATAATCAAAAGCCTGGTCTAATGCCACATCTTTATCCAGCGCAGTCGCCCTGGGCCATCCTCCCCTGCATATCAGCCAGGCGATATCATCCACATTAAGCATATTTGTAGAAAAAAAGTCCTGCCCGCTGTCTTCAAACAGACCGCCTAAACTTATTTCCCCGTTTGAGTCACCCGACTCATACAGGCTCATCGTCCGCATGGTTAACCAAGAGAAACGCCCTGTACCGGTATGATGAATTTGCGATTTATCTGCCGGAACTGCCGAACCGGTCAGAATAAAATGTCCCATTCCTTCCCGATGATCCACCTCGTAACGAACTGCATCCCACAATTGGGGTGCCAGTTGCCACTCATCAATCAAGCGGGGCGAATCCCCCACTAACAACCTTTTCGGTGCGATATTTGCCAATTCCAAGTTCTGTCGCATACTATCCGGATCATCCATGTAGAGAATGCTACGGGCATGCTGCTCCGCAGTTGTAGTCTTTCCGCACCATTTAGGTCCCTGTATCAAGACCGCTCCTTTTCCTTTTAATCGATGTTCCAGCATTTTGTCGGCAATGCGTGGTTTATAATTCTTCATACCTGTCCGTTTTTAACTTTTCAACAGACAAAGATAGGCAAAATAATTTATAAAGCTTCCCTATCCGGTCAATCATTTCACAAATTGGCGCATTTTCAACTCACAAGTTGGCCGATTCTTAACTCACAAGTTGGCGCATTTTCATTTCACAAGTTGGCTAAATGATAATTTATCTATTAAATGAAGAATGATGAATTAAGAATGAAGAATTAGAGTAATCAACTCCCCTCCTTCGGGAAGGAGGGGTGCCCACCGGGCGGGGTGGTAGGAAAAGCATGGTTCGACCTATTTATATAATAAGAAGAATAGGAGTCGCTAAAGCGGCCTATTTATCCTACCACCTCCCCCTTCGGGGACTCCTCCTTCCAGAAGGAGGAGAGTTCCGTTGCCATTCTTCATTCATCATTCTTCATTCTTCATTTAAAGCGCGCTTACGCGCGCTAAATTCCCATTTGTCTTTCCTCATCAAGTCAAAGAACGAAAATGAAAAGGGCTCACTCCCCTAACCCGAAAGAGTGAGCCCTATCCTAAATACCTATTGAAAAAACAGAGATTCTATTCTTATTCTGTTGTTTCCTCGTCTGCTACAGCATCCTGCCAATTTTCGAACATAGGTATATTGGGATCGTATCCATCGTAACCATAATTCTGACGAAGCTGGGCACCGGTATTAGCAGTAATGGCAGAATTCGGAACCGGCCAGAAAAGATTACGTTTATCTACTTGGTAGGTAATGTTTACCTTCGATGTAATCGTACCTTTGTTGAAGAGGCTGTAACGAGTCGTACGTTTATACCAATAACTACCGCCGTTGCGGTCGGTTCCACTCTGCTTATCCCAAGTAGAGAGGTCGTAAGTCTCACCCCATTCATCGGGCTGGCCGCTGCGAGCCAAGCACCAAGAGATACGGGTCAACTCCGGCTGACGCCATTCTTCGAGGTAAAGTTCACGGGCACGCTCGTCGCAGATGTCGCCGATGGTCACCGTAGTAAACATCTTCTTGGCATTGGCACGACGACGGATGACATTCACATCCTCAGCCGCCCCGGCTGCATTGCCTTGATAGAACTTAGCTTCGGCACGGAGCAGATATGTTTCTGCCAAACGGAACAGATACATATTGCCATTGGAAGTGCTATTACCCTTTGTTGCTCCATTAAATTGGTTGGCTCCTTGATTCTCTTCAGCCGCTTGATCCAAAATATAAACTTTATACAACGGAATAGGATACCAACTGCGGATGGTGTCATTACAAAGCAACTGACCCTTTGAAATCAGCAGAGTTCCCGTTTCCGGGTCACGATAATCTTCCGGTGCATAAAGCATCATGTTTTGGCCATAGTAAGCAGAAGACGGATCATTGTACTTCAAGTCAGTCATTTCTACCCAGTTACCTGTTTCGCGGCTGTGACGCAAGTCTTGCCAGTCGGTTTCACCGTCATAGTTCCAAATGGTCTGATTGTAATGATAAGAAGTACGGAAGCAACCGATACCACGTCCTAAAGCACGTACATAATCATATTTCGAATCGTAAGCCGCATTGGTACGTTCGTAGTTATAAGTAGGATGTTGTAAACCGTGAGGATCCAAAATATCACCGTTGCTCCAGTGTACACACATGGCACGCATCAACGGATAGCTGATAAAACCTTCCGCATAATAATTCAGAATCGGCATGATCATTTCCGTGTTCTCCGCACTGGTTACATTCACGCCTCTGTGCAAATCCCACATTACATTACGCTCTACCGGCCATGTCTCCGGATTACCGGAAGGAACGTTCGTTCCAAAAGGAGCGGTCATCAATGCCAAACCGTGATTGTTAATCAGGTCTGTAGCCAGCTGTTCGGCTTCCTGATAGCGACCCAATACAAGGTAGCACTTAATCAGCAATTGCATGCAAGCTTCTTGGTTCACCGTACCGATGTAACCGATTTCCCGCTGGGGCGGTACATGCTCCACGGCAAACTCCAAATCCTGGGTAATCATCTCGAAAATAGCTTGCTTGCTGGTCGACTTATAATTCTGCTTGGGAACTTCAATCAACTTCGTAATCAAAGGAATATCGCCAAACAGCAATACACCGTGATAGTAAGCGTAGGCACGATGGAAATAAGCGCGGCCCAGATATTCATCACGCAAATCAGGATCCAAACCTTCCACATCGTCTATGTTCGCAATAATCGTATTGGCAAAAGTCACGCTGTTCCACGTGCGGTCCCAAAAACGAGACATTGCATTACCGTCACCGCCACCGGCCATACCAGAAGTCGGAGTAATGATATTGGCAAAGTCAGCCTGCATAGGGTTGGCATCCGTCTTGGCATACAGACCTATATCAGTCATGAAATAGAGGGAAGCCATGGGCAATACATTACCGTTGCCATCCATCAGCATTTCTTTTAAGCCATAGTCGCACATGGCTATTGCGGAACGAAGACCGGATTCGGTAGTATATGTTGTTTCAGGGCTGTAGAACGACAGCGGATCCTGTTCCAAAAAGCTGTCCGAACAACCGGTAGTCAGCAAGGCGGCTGAAACCAGCGCCATGCATCCTTTAGTAAAGTTTTTATTTTTCATAATTGTTTTTCCTTTTTCAAAGATTAGAGTTTAGAGTGTCACATTGATACCGAAGTTAAAGGTACGGTTGGCCAAGCCACCAGTTTCCGGGTCGCCATATTCCCAACTGTCGAACGTGCAGACGTTCTTGCAGCTGGCAGTTACACGGATACGGTCTACCATGAATTTCTTCGTCCACTTCTGCGGCAGGGTGTAGCCGATAGTAATGTCATCCAGACGTACAAAGCTACGATTGTACACCTTGTCTACACCACCGGACAAACCGGTATTAGGACCTACAGCTTCCAAACGACAGTATTCGTTGGTCGGATTAGTCGGTGTCCAGTATTCACGGGCAGCTACGTTGAAACCGTTAGATACCTGTGAACCACCGTTTTCTTGGTTCAGCCAATAACCGGCGCGGCTCTTATGTCCCATGTAGGAGTAGAACGAGATGGAGAGCGTCAGGTCTTTCCACAGGGTGAAGTCATTGCGGAAGTTCCAATAGATAGGCGGTGTCTGCGGACCTTGGTACACTTTATCGTTGTCGTTGTACACCGGCACACGCGTACCGTCTGCCAAAATTTGGTCGTCTTCCGTATAGTGATTGATGACTTTCGGGTCCCCCGGCTTCTGACCTACCAAAGCGGCTTGCTTAATGTCTTCCGGCGTATTCTGCCATACGCCGTCTGTCTCGTAGTACCAGATGACGTCAGCGGGCTGGCCGATGAACCAACCATTGGAAGTATCGTCCTGTTCTACGCCATTCTCGTCATAGTCATAATAGATGTGGTTGATCTTGTTCTTGTTAATGGAGAAGCCCAATGAAGAATTCCATACGAAGTTATCGCGTTGGATGTTGGTAGAGTTCAACGCAATTTCGAAACCTTGATTCTGTACCTCACCGAGGTTCGCCATAATTTCACTAAAGCCCGAGAAGTTCGGCAAACGTTGTTTCATGATCATGTCCGTGGTCTTCTTGAAGTAATAATCCAAGTTGGCGTTCAAGCGACCGTCGAAGAACGAAAGGTCCACACCTACATTCCAAGACTTCGTTTTTTCCCACTTCAAGTTAGGCGATGCCAAACGACTCATGTACAAAGGATTAACTACTTCCGAGTTTCCACCATTGTAATAAACCATTTCACCACCGGCCAATGCCAAGTTAGCCAATGTCAAATAAATGTCACCGAAATCACGGTTACCGTTGGTACCGTAGGAAAGACGGAGCTTCGCCATGTCCAGCCATTCACGCGTGCCCTGCATGAAGTTTTCGTCCGACACTACCCAGCTGGCACCTATAGAACCGAAGTTACCCCACTTGTTGTTGACACCGAAGCCGGCATAACCGTCCCGACGGAACGAACCGGTAATCATGTAACGGTCTTTGTAACTGTAGAACAGACGTCCCAAGTAAGAAGCAGCAGTAGAGTGCGTATCGTTCGTACTAAAGTTACTCTGGCTCTTATTGGCACCTTGCGTATAATGGAAACCCAAAGCATCACTCGGGGTAATGTTACGGGCTTCGATGCGGTCTTGCCAATAGCGACGTTCCTCAGCCTCTTGCACCAATGTCAAGGTAATGTGATGATCGTCACCAAACATCTTGTCCCACGTAATGGTGTTGTTCAAGTTCCAGTCGAAATTCTTGCTCCATTCACGGTCTACACCTTGGCTGGAAGCGGAAGCGTCAGGCTTTTCAGCCGACATCCAGTAACGATTGTAGAACCACTGGTAACGCGGAGCAATGTTAAACTGATAAGTAATGCCGGCAGGCAATGTCACCTTGGCATTGAAAATAGTGTTCAACACCGTGTAGCCTTTCTCCAATTCGTAGAACTGACGATCGAAGTAATAGTTATAACCACCGTTGGTAGGCAGACCGGACATCGGGTATTGTTCGTAACCGCCAATGCCATCCTCATCATACATAGAAGCGTAAGGAGAGTTACGGAGCATGTTGTTGTCCCAATAGTTGCTGCCCAAGGATACCTGAATGTCACCGTCCGAACGGTCCTGGAAGTTAACATTGGCACCGACTTCCAACCAGTCGGTAATCTTACCGTTAATCTTCATGTTTCCACGGAAAGCATTGTACTCGTTACCTTGTACAGAGCCCTCGTTCTTAACATAACCCAAAGACAAGTAGTAGTTTACATTTTCCGTCGCACCAGAGATACTGGCGTTGTAGTCCTGGTTGAAACCCGTACGGAACGTAGCGTCATTCCAGTCTACCATTTGTCCATTCAAGAAATTCTGCATCATCAGCGGAGAGTTAGAGAACTCCAAACGACGTGCCCACAAGCTGAGAGCCGACTCTCCTTCAGTAGGTCCAAAACCGCTGGCGCCAATATTTGACATCCACGCTTGCTGGTCAGCAGCACTTAAACCTCTCGGGTCATCGAAGTAACCCTGCGGATACAGCAACTGGCCATCGCCATTCTTTGCTTGATAATAATCATACAAACCGTCCTCACCCTGTCCATACGTATAGAACATTTTACGCCAATCGGAATGATACTTCAAATAGCCTGCGGCATCGAAGTAATCGCGGTAATCTGATTTGTGAGAAACCGAAAGGTTGGCACTGACGTTGATGACCGGTTTGCCTTGTTTACCTTTCTTGGTTGTGATAATAATAACACCGGCAGCAGCCTTGGCACCATAGATGGCGGCGGAAGAAGCGTCCTTCAACACGTCAATCTGGCCAATGTCATCGGGGTTGATTTCGGAAAGTTCACCGTAGAAAGGCATACCGTCCAATACAATCATCGGGCTGGCATTAGTTCCCAACGAGTTCTTACCACGCAGCTGGATGCTGGCGTCCGTACCTTTGGCGGAAGCATCGTAACCGATTTGCAGACCCGGCGTACCACGCAACACGTCTTGTACTGAAGCAGGGTTGGTGTCGGCAATCTTTTCGGGACGAATCTGAACAACCGAACCGGTCAAGTCCTTTTTACGCATCGTACCGTAACCTACAACCACCACTTCTTCCAGCATTTCAGTATCCTCTTTCAAGGTTACATTAATAGAAGATTGTCCGTTTACGGGAATCTCTTGTGTCTGATAACCTACGAAGCGTACCACGATGGTACCTTTGGGAGAAATTTGAATAGAGAAATTACCGTCGATGTCGGTAATCGTACCATTGGTGGGATTGTCCTTGTCCACGATGTTGGCACCGATAACCGGCCCATACGCATCGTTAACCACACCTTTTACTGTCACATTTTGTGCCATCACCAAAGATACATTTAGAAAACAGGCGATGCACAGAAGCAAGGCATACAAGACCTTTCTTCTTTCGTAGAAAAAAATCTTCCTTTTTTTCATCGTATTACTAATTTAGTTAATAAAGATTGTTTCTCAACCCACAGTCTGAACTGTGAGATGTGGTCAAAGTTAAAGAAGGTAATCAAATCTAAAGCGGACAAAAATCCCATTCGTGTTGAAGAATGGTTCATGGAACATTTATAAGCATAGAATGAAACATTTATCCACATCTGTGAATGATAATTTAATGTGCTAATATGCTAATGTGCCAATGTGCTAATGGGGCTGCGCTATGTTTGCGCTGGCGTGTTCTCATGCCGCAGGGCATTAGCACATTGGCATATTAGCACATTGACACATTGCGGGCTCCGCCCGCTAAATTCCCATTTATCATATAAACTAAGTATGATAAGTAACTAATCAAAATTATCTTATAGCACACAGATGACACAGATGAGACTGATTTGCACAGATTATTTTTTTAATAACATCTGTGGTCACCTGTTAAATCTGTGTTATCTGTGTGCCATAGTATAAGTTAATTCTGTACACTTACTTAAGTGAATGAATTAAGAAACCGAATAATCCTCGCCGGAAAATCGGATGAGGTTAAGTAGAAAGCTGTGTTCAAACTTACGGTTGTATAACCGAAGCTTTCGGTTGTACAACTTAAACCTTCGGTTGTACAACCGAAGACTTCGGTTATAGAATCTGCTTAGGAAAAAAGGAGTTTTTATGAAGCCGAAATTCATAAGTTAGCGTTAGAATTAGTGTCTTATACTGACATAGGTAGACACATTTATAAGTAATAACTAAATGTGTTTCTATTATGGAAAAGAAGAAGCGTC
>CALUOR010000044.1 GCA_944322285.1 uncultured Bacteroides sp. | reverse complement strand
CGCGCAAGCGCGCTTTAAATGAAGAATTAAGAATGATGAATGAAGAATGGCAACGGAACTCTCCTCCTTCTGGAAGGAGGAGTCCCCGAAGGGGGAGGTGGTAGGATAAATAGGCCGCTTTAGCGACTCCTATTCTTCTTATTATATAAATAGGTCGAACCATGCTTTTCCTACCACCCCGCCCGGTGGGCACCCCTCCTTCCCGAAGGAGGGGAGTTGATTACTCTAATTCTTCATTCTTAATTCTTCATTCAAGCGGGGCTCCGCCCCGCTAAATTATCATTTAATCTTGTACATTACTTAATCATATACGGCTTGAAAATACCTACAAATGGGGATTGCCCATCTCGCGAAAAAGTCGTTATTTTGCGACCGGAAAAATAAACGCAAAAGTTATGAGCGAAACGCATAAATACAGGGAAACAGATAAAATGAGCGACCTTATATGCGATAATTACTCCCTACTGATGGTGATGAGCCGCTTCGGCCTGTCATTAGGCTTTGGCGACAAAAGCGTGAAGGACGTTTGCGAGGCACAGGGGGTAGATTACCGGACTTTCCTGGCCGTAGCCAACTTCATCAGCCGTGAACCGTATGCTTATAGCAATGGGAACACGGACGATTTCTCTCTGCCCGCCTTAATGGATTATCTGAAACGGGCGCATACCTACTTCCTTGACTTCAACCTGCCAGCCATCCGCCGAAAACTCATCGAGGCTATCGACTGCTCGGGCGCAAACGATGTGGCCTTTCTTATCCTTAAGTTTTATGATGAGTATGTCAAGGAGGTGCGCCGACACATGGAGTATGAAAACGAAGCGGTGTTTACCTATGTGGACGGGGTGCTGCGAGGACATCTGTCGGAAGACTATGACATTGCCACCTTTGCCAGCCATCACAACCAGATAGATTTGAAGCTGAAGGAGCTGAAGAACATCATCATTAAATATTACCCCGAAAAAGGCAACAACAACCTGCTGAACGCTGTCTTGTTCGACATCTTCAATTGCGAGCAAGATTTGGCCTCTCATTGCCAGGTGGAAGATTACCTATTTGTGCCCGCCGTAGCACAGATGGAAAGGAGATTGAGAAATGAGCAATAACCGTTCGTTGAATATTGTGGTGGCCGAATCGGCCGTTATTATCCGAAGTGGGCTATCGGCTGTGCTCAAACGTTTGCCGAATATGGATATACATCCGGTAGAGGTGACTTCAACAGAAGCCTTGTCCAATTACGCCAACCTTCACCAGCCGGACGTCATCATCATCAACCCGTCCTTCGAAGGCGGATTCAACCTAAGTGCCTTCAGGGCGGCTCATCCACGTCTGGGGCATACGCGTTATGTCGCCCTCCTCTCATCGGTCATTACCAACAACCTGCTGAAAGAGTATGATGACCATTTTTCCATCTGCGACGACATAGACATTATAGCCACCAAGCTGAACAGCCTGACACATACACCGGAAGAAGAGGGAGCCGAGAAAGAAAACGAAACGGAGACATTGAGCCAACGGGAAAAGGAAATCATTACCTGCGTGGTGAAAGGCATGACGAACAAGGCCATTGCCGACAAGCTTTACTTGTCTATCCACACTGTCATCACCCACCGGCGAAACATTGCCCGCAAGCTGCAAATCCACTCGCCTGCGGGGCTCACCATTTATGCCATCGTCAACAAACTGGTAGAGCTGAGCGACATCAAGGAAAAGTTATAACCTACACTCACCCGATGGGAAACCACACAAACACCGCGGCATCCCATAACGCATGGGAAACGACAAGTGCCGAAAACCGCCGGGGAAAAAGCCGATATAATCCACCCCACACGACACCCGCCACCAAAGCCGCCATCAGCAACATGAAGTTGCACGAGGGGGCATGAACCATGGCGTAAAGCAATGTGGAGACAATGAAGCCGATGTCGGGGTTCCAACGCAAAGAAAGTGTATGCTGCACGTAACCTCGCCAAAACACCTCTTCGGCAGGACCTATCAACAAAAGTAAAAGAAAGGAAAGCAGCCAAGGAGACTCGCCCGCCTTCATGCCATATATCAGGTCGACTTGCGGACGGGCAAAGTCGAAGAGCCAAGACGACACCCGATCGCCCAACCAAAAGACACCCCACAAGCCAATGGCTATCCCTACACCTAAGCAGACATTCGAGACACTCCAATGCACATCCTTCCACCCATCCGAACGAAAGAGGATGGCAAGCAAGGACAACGTCAAAGCCGAACCGGCCATCATCCACCAGAAAGAGACATAAGGAGCCGTCCAAGGCGAAAACATCACCGCCCACAACACGGCGGCCAACAAAAGGGAAAGCAGCAGCCGCTTCATGACAACACACCGGCTACTACAAACGACACAATAAGCAGCAAGCTGAACAGCAACTGAAGCTGAGCCGTACGCTCGTCCACGCTCACAATGCCTTCACGCCCCACAGTAAAGAAAAGCCTCATTCTACGCACATTGCTCCATGCCATGCATAGTGCCGGCAACGTCAACAACGCCCACCAAGGAAGCACGCCTCCCGCCGCGCATCCGGCTATCCAGCCAAAAGGAAAAAGCACCTCAAAGGCATAGAGGAACACCGACACACGTCCACCCAAAGTCATGGCAAGCGTACGAATATGCGCCCGACGGTCGGTAGGAATATCACGCGTGTTATTGGCATGGAGTATGGCCACCGTAATAAGCCCCACCGGCAACGCTATCCACAGGGTACTTCCATCCATCACTCCTGTAGCCGCATAAGCCGTGCCCAGCATAGGAAGCAGTGCATAAGCCACAAAGATGACCGCATCGCCCAGCGCATGATACTTTAGCGGAGGATAAAGCAACGTACATGCCACGCCGCCTATACCTATATATAATAAAGGCAACCCCGTGCGCACCAGCAACCCGATGCCTCCTATCAAAGCCACCACAAGTAAGCCTACGGACAAATGGTAAATCTCCTTAGGAGTGAACAGGCCTTCAGTCAGCGTCCGCACACTGAACGTATCCTTAGCATCCACCTCCCGCCTATAATCAAAATAGTCGCTCCACGTATTGCCCGCAGCATGAAACACAATGATGTTAAGCAACGCCCACACACCATTCAGCCAATTCACCTCCTGCCCCATCCACCACAGATAGGCCAACGTCACCGCCACAGGCATGGCCGAAGCGGGAAACGACCAGGGGCGCACAGCCATCACCCAGTCCTTCATCGAATGTCTTTTCATATCCTTTATCTTCATCTGTTTTTTAATTGAGCGGCAAAAGTACAAAATATATTCGCTTCATAAGTATTTTTGCGCAAAATATAAAGAAATCACCGGCTGCCCAGATAGAGGAAGAACATGCCGATAAGAACCAAAAGGAGGTCTACCGCCTTGCTACGCAGATTCTTCTCGTGAAAGAACAACGCACCGAAGAGGAAAGACACTACAACACTGCCCCTACGCACCATGGAAACGATGGATATCATAGAGTCTTCGTAGCTCAGGGCATAGAAGTAAGCAAAATCGGCCGCCGAGAGGAATAGCGAAATGCCCACAATGGTCCACTCCCAGCGGAAAGGCGTACTCGTCTTGCGCCGTGGATACCACAGGAGCAATAGGATGGGGCACATGATGAAGACTTGATAGAGGTTGTACCACGATTGCACCAGCATGGGGTTGAGGAAGGTCATCAGGTATTTGTCGTACAGGCCGCTGATAGCACCCGTCACCGCCGCCATCACAATGAAGAATATCCATTTGTTATGTTTGAAATCAATACCCTCTTTCTTTCCCGAACGGCTCAGCATGAAGAACGAAAGTATGGCAAGCAGCACACCAATCCATTGGTAGAGGTTCAACCGTTCGCCGAAAAACAGCAACGCGCCCAGCAACACCATGACCGGACGGGTGGCATTGATAGGCCCTACGATGGTGAGCGGCAGGTGTTTCATGCCAAAGTAGCCGAATATCCATGAAGAAAGGACGATGAAGGACTTTAGCAGGATGTATTTGTGGGCTTCCCATCCCGCCACAGGCATACTGAGCGGGGTGTCCCGCAACACGTCGGGCGCCCAAAAGGCAAGCAGGATAAACGGCACAAAGACTAAACTGGAAAATACAGTGTTGAGGAACAACACCGGCAATACGGCATTATCCCGCAAAGATTCTTTCTTGAACGCGTCATAAAAGCCCAGCAACACGGCTGAGAGAAATGCAAGTAGTAACCACATAATTAAATGATAATTTATCTATAAAATGAAGAATGATGAATTAAGAATGAAGAATCGTTGTTTGATGAAGAATGAAGAATGTCGGCTTCGCCTCCGAATGAAGAATTTCCATCCGGACGGCATTCTTCGTTCTTCATTCTTAATTCTTCATTTAAAGCGCGCTTGCGCGCGCTAAATTCCCCTTTATATATCAAACAATTCCTCCGGATATGTAATATCTTCTAAAAACAAGGCGCAGCCCGGCACCGACGTACCTGCCCGGCATCGGTCTTTCTGCTCTATCACCTTGCGAAAACCTTCTACGCTGAGTTTGCCTCGGCCTACCTCGAGCAAAGTGCCTACCACCGCCCGCACCATGTTGCGCAAGAAGCGGTCGGCCTGTATGGTGAACACCCACGTCACCTCGTCCAACCTTTCCCAACGGGCCTGCATGATGCGGCAATTATTGGTCTTTACGTCTGTATGCAGTTTGCTGAAGCTGGTAAAATCCGTATAGTCGAAGAGAGTTTGCGCCGCTTCGTTCATCCGATTGAAGTCGGGCATCGAAAAGAGCCGACATCGGTATTGACGTTCGAAAGGCATCTTTGCCGTGGTGACATAATAACGGTAGGTGCGAGAGGTGGCGTCAAACCGCGCATGGGCATCCGGCCTGACCGCACGCAGGCGATACACCGAGATATCGGGCGGAAGCAGGCGGTTCAACTTGTCGGCCATAAACACTTCGTTCAACGCTTGCGAGCTGTCAAAGTGCGCCACCATCAGGCGGGCATGTACGCCGGCATCGGTCCGTCCAGCTCCCACCACCTCTGTCGGTTGACGCAACAAGGTGGAGAGTGCTTTGGTCAGACGCTCCTGCACGCTCACACCATTGGGCTGCACTTGCCAGCCATGATAAGATGTACCATCGTAAGCCAAATAAATGAAATATCGTTGCATCGTTTACGAATTTGCGGCGCAAAGGTACGTATAATCCGCGTATTCCGGGGCATAATATCTGTAAATTGTCTACATGAATAAGCTAAAATCTGCGTATCTTTGTCCCCCGAAAAAGTAAAACGATGTTCAAGGCAGGAAATAAAAACGACTTATTGCTGCTCATCCGTAGCGGTGAGCCCATGACCCTCCGTCAACAACTCTACCTGACGGTGCAGTTGAGTATTCCCTCTATTCTTGCCCAATTATCGTCCATCGCCATGCAGTATATCGACGCTTCGATGGTGGGCAGCTTGGGAGCCAGTGCTTCGGCATCCATTGGCTTGGTGTCTACCACCACCTGGCTGTTTATGGGTTTGTGTTCGTCCGCCTCTACGGGATTTGCCGTGCAGGTGGCCCATCTGTTGGGAGCGAAGGACATTGCCGGCGCCCGTGCCGTGTTGCGTCAGGCTTTGGCGGTAGCCTTAGCCTTCAGCCTCGTATTGGCTACAGCAGGAGCCTGCATCAGCGGAGTGTTGCCTCATTGGCTGGGTGGCAATGCGGACATTACGGGCGATGCCTCCATTTATTTCCTTATCTTCGTCCTCTCCATGCCCGTCTTTCAGCTCAATGTATTGGCCAGTGCAATGCTTCGCAGTAGTGGCAACATGACCACGCCAAGCAGCCTTAATATATTAATGTGTATATTGGACGTTATTTTCAACTATTTCCTCATCTTTCCTACCCGTGAGGTTCATTTGTTGGGTAACGTCCTTACCATGCCCGGAGCGGGATTGGGGGTGATGGGAGCCGCATTGGGTACGGCATTGGCCATGGTGTGCACTGCTTCACTGATGCTTTATTCGTTGTGCGTGCGTTCGCCCGAGTTGAGTTTGTTTCGCCGTGACGAGCGCTTTCGGCTTACGTCCTCGTGCTTGCGCAACGCCTTGCGCATCGGTCTGCCCATGGGGTGCGAGCGTGTGGTGATGTGCGGCGCGCAAATCATGACCACCGTCATTGTTGCTCCGCTCGGTACGATAGCCATTGCCGCCAACGCTTTCGGCATTACGGCGGAGAGCCTTTGCTACATGCCCGGCTACGGTGTGTCCGATGCCGCCACCACTCTTGTCGGTCAAAGCCTGGGGGCGGGACGTCGCGACCTGACGTGGCGTTTTGCCCGCATCACGGTGTTCATGGGCATTGGTGTCATGACGGTGATGGGTATTGCCATGTACGTGGCCGCTCCGCTGATGATAGGCATTATGACGCCCGATGCCGATGTGCTCGACCTTGCCGTGCGTGCCCTGCGCATCGAAGCCTTTGCCGAGCCCATGTTTGCCGCTTCCATCGTATGCTACGGCGTGTTTGTCGGTGCGGGCGACACGCTGAAGCCTGCCATCATGAATCTGGCCAGCATGTGGGGCGTGCGTCTGACATTGGCCGCCTTGCTGGCGCCGACCATGGGACTTTTGGGCGTGTGGCTGGCGATGTGTGTTGAGTTGTGCTTCCGGGGCGTCATATTCCTCATAAGGCTTTATAAGGGGCATTGGATGAAACGAATGTGAGAGGAAATATAAATGTTTTAAGATATGAGATACAATTTTGACGAAATGATTCCCCGCAGGGGAACAAATTGCGAGAAATGGGACGGCACCGACATGGAAGGCGTATTGCCGTTGTGGGTGGCGGACATGGATTTTCGTGTGGCACAACCCATTCAGGATGCATTGCAACGCCGTTTGACCCATGGCGTGTTTGGTTATACGCATGTGCCGGAGGCCTATTATGACGCAGTGGCAAACTGGTTTTCCCGCAGGCATCATTGGACGATTGACCGGGAGTGGATTCTCTATACTTCGGGCGTGGTACCTGCCATTGCAGCTATTCTGAAAGCTTTGACTTTGCCGGGCGAGAAGGTTTTGATACAGACACCGGTGTACAATTGCTTCTTCTCCTGCATCCGCAACTGCGGCTGTCAGGCGTTGGAAAATCCGTTGGTATATGAAAACGACACGTATCACATCGACTTTGAAGACCTTGAGCGCAAAGCCGCCGACCCCTTGACACGGGTAATGATATTATGTAACCCTCACAACCCCGCCGGACGTGTCTGGACGCGGGAAGAACTACAGCGCATAGGCGACATTTGCCTGAAGCATCATGTGTTCGTGATAGCCGACGAGATACATTGCGAGCTGGTAATGCCGGACTATGAATATACGCCGTTTACTTCGATAAGCAACGATTTCCAACGAAACGCGGCTGTCTGCAATTCGCCTTCCAAGTCGTTCAACATGGCCGGATTGCAGATTGCCAATATCATCGTAGAGGATGACAAAATGCGTGAGCACATCAACCGTGCCATCAATGTCAACGAGACATGCGATGTCAATCCTTTTGGCGTAGAGGCACTAATGGCCGCTTACAACGAAGGAGAGGAATGGTTGACGCAATTGTTGAATTATTTGCACCGAAACTACGAATGCATGTGCCGGTATTGCGAGCAACATCTGCCCCAATTCCCACTCACCAAGCTGGAGGGGACTTACTTGGTGTGGATGAACTGCAAAGCCTTGGGGCTGTCCTCCGAAGCGTTGGAAGAAGAGCTGATAAAGGAAGTGAAACTTTGGCTGAACGCCGGAGCCATGTACGGCGCGGAGGGCGAAGGCTTCATGCGGTGGAATATTGCATGTCCACAGGCGTTGCTTATGCAAGGCTTGGAGCGTTTCAAAAACTATGTAGAACAAAAACATAAAACAGAATAGAGTATGGCACGTGAGGAAGCTGCCAGCGGCGGAGCGCAATGAGGAAGAGAAGAACCGCACGAAACGAAAAAGCACAGACGAATAGTATTATTTCCGAACAAACAGCAGAGGATTTATCTCGGTGGCCACTAAGGCATCCCCAAGGTAGCTACCAAGACACTCCCGAGGTAGCTACTAAGACGAACTCGAGATAGCTACCTCGGGAAATTCGCTATGGGACTCGTGATTATCCTCTGAAATACAGCATATTACAAAATAGTGCTTATTTAATCTGATTTATTTACACCGTGCTTTGTGTACTAACAAAATTATTATGCCTTCGTAACCGAAAAGAATTACTTGAAAGCAATGCACGACAGAACAAAGTAAATAACACGGTTGCCAACTCATTACCCGAAAACGAGGTAATTCTTCTAAATCTTTTGATTTCAGGTAGGTATATTTCTTATACAGATTTACTAAAAATCTACTCTTCAAATTGCTTAATATGCTTCCTTTCCGGCTTCTTATTTGCAGGCATAAATAGTCCATATATCTGTGACATCCCTAAAAATTCTTCATTCATCATTCTTCATTTACTCCAACATATACTTCCGAGGCGAGCACCCTACCGCCGCCCGGAAGTACTTGCCGAAGAAGGACGGATTGGCAAAGTTCAGCAGGTCGCTGATTTGCTGGACGGTATAGGCTTGGCTTTTCAGCAGGGCTTTGGCTTCCAGGATGACGTAATCCCTTATCCAGTCGCCTGCATGACGTCCGCTTGCCTTATGGACAGCCTGCGACAAGTATTTGGGCGTGATGCACATACGGGCGGCATAATAGGCGATGCCTTTCTCCTCCCTGTAATGCTTCTGCACCAGCTCCAGAAAGCGGTCGAAGAGTTGCTGTTGGCGGTTTCCCGCTTCTTCCGTCCGGCTTCCCTGCTCTTTCGTATGGCGGGACATCCATTGTTTGCCGTTGCTGAACAACACTTGCATGTAGCCGTTCAAGGCTTCGCGGGTAAACTCATAATCCGTCTGCTCCACCTTGCGACGCATGGCGCGATAGATGGCAAGCGATTCTTCCATTTCCTCGGGCAGGATGGCAAGTACCAGCTGGTGGGTCAAATACTTTTGAAACTGAATGGAGAGGCTCATGTCCGCGCCCTGTTCATAGTGATGTCCCACGTAGGCTATCATCGCCACCTGGCAATCGGCACTTATCTCTAAGCATTCGCCTATTGTGCCCGGTGATACCACTAAAACATGTCCGGCCGTCAGACAGACTTCTTGCAGGTTGGCGCGAAGCCGCATCTCGCCCTGCGTGCAAAACAACAGGAGCGTGAAGTTGACTTTGAACGGATAGGCGGGCGATACAAATTCGGAAGTATCGACCATATCCGCCGGCGTGCCGAAGTTGTCCGCCAGCATGAATTCATTCTCAAACACCAACGTATGCTCCATCACGGGAAGCATCGCTATGTCCAGCTGTTTAAATATAGAAAGCTCTTTCATCCTCATTGAATTTGACGCAAAAATAGCGTTTTGGGACAATATAATAGACAAACCTTTCTGTTTTTATCCGTCAATCCATCCTTTTGGACATTTTACTATCCGATTAGGGGATAAAAGTGTGCGCTAAAAACGTGAACTTTGCGCTCAAACAAATGAATCCTTTTTTATGAAACGAACCAATCTTTTATTTCCCGTTTTCTGCCTTCTGTTGGGTGGATGCGGCATTCCCCAAACGGAGCAAACCGTGCATAGTGTCCTGCTGACCCGCCCGGTGCAGGCAGGTGAGGGGCAGACGCTGGACTTTTCCGGCATTGTCCGCGAGGCGGGCGAAATCAGCTTAGGCTTCAAGACGGCCGGACAGATTAATCATATAGCCGTGGACGAAGGCGACTTTGTGCGCCAAGGGCAACTCATCGCCACCTTGGACGATGCCGACTACCGCCTGGGCGTGGAGGCCCTGCAGGTGCAATACGACCAACTCTCCGCCGAGGTGAAGCGTTTGGAGCAGCTGTATAAAGCCAAAAGCGTCTCCGCCAACGATTACGAGAAGGCGGTGGCCGGCTTGAAGCAACTGGGCGTGCAACTGCAAGTGAACAAGAATAAGCTGGATTACACCCGCCTCTGTGCCCCCGTCAGCGGCTACGTGCGGGAGGTAAACTTCGACGAAGCGGAAATGGTGAACGCCGGCACGCCCATCATCAGCCTGCTGGACGTAGGCGGAATGGAGGTTGAACTGGATGTGCCGGCCACGGTTTACCGGAGACAAGCGGACATCGAGCGTATCACTTGCCAGACGGCTGACACCCCGGGCAAATCCATCCCCATGACACTCAAGAGCCTGACGCCCAAAGCCGACGCCACCCAGCTTTACCGCATGCGCCTGAGTTTCTCCTCCACGCCCGATGCCTCCTTGACGGCTGGCCGGAACGTGCATGTCCGACTTTGTTTGGCGGAGACCGACTCTCTGCGGAACTTTGTCCTCCCCTTGGCCTCGCTTTTCCAGGAGCAAGGCGAGAGTTATGTATGGACGGTAGGCGGAGACTCTATTATTAATAGGATGAAAGTATCCGTGCAAGGGACGACTCCTGAGGGCCGTGCCATCGTGGCAGGACTCAGGGGTGATGAATCCGTGGTGCGTGCCGGCGTGCACGCCCTGCGCCAAGGCGAGAAGGTGCGGATAATAGACGAGTCGAGTGAAACCAACGTGGGAGGGCAGTTGTGATGAAAGCTACGGAATTTTTCATGCGCCGCCCCACCTTGTTTTGGTCATTGATGGCGGGTATCATTGTGGCGGGCATCATCGCTTTCATCCAGATGCCCAAGCTGGAAGACCCCGCCGTGGCCGTAAAGCAAGCCATGGTGGTGGTGCCCTATCCCGGCGCCAGCGCCCACGAGGTGGAACTGGACGTGGCCCTGAAGATGGAAGACGCCTTGCGCACCTTGCCCGACGTGAAGAAGATTAAGACAGAGTGCCACGACGGCTCTGCCATGCTGACCGTGGAATTCCTCCTCTCGGTGCCCTTGGATGAACTGGAGCAACGCTTCGACTTGCTGCGCCGCAAGGTGAACGACCTGCGCGCCACCCTGCCCCAAGGCTGCTACGACCCGGTGGTGATAGACGACATGATGGATGTATACGGCATCTTCTATGCCTTCAAAGGCGATGGATATACTTATCCCGAACTCTACAAGTACGCCCGGATGATACGGCGGGAGCTCCTCTCCATAGACGGGGTGAAGCGGGTGAATATAGCGGGCAACCGCGACGAGGTCATCAACATCGTCCTTTCCCAGGAACAACTGTCGCGCAACGGATTGGTGCCCGTGCAAATCATGTCCGCCCTGAACGGCGCCAGTCAGACGGTAAATGCCGGTAACTATGACACGACCGACGGCGAACGCTTGCGCATCCAGGTGGCGGGCCAGATAAAGGACGAGGCGGAGATACGCGACATCCTTATCCAAACCACCGACGGGAAGACGGTGCGACTGGGTGACATCGCCCGTGTGGAACGCACGTATGCCGAACCTCAGCGCAACGGCTTCTTCGTGTCCGGCAAACCGGCCTTGGCCATCTGCCTGGCCATGGAGGAAGATGCCATTGTGCCCGATGTGGGCAAGGCCGTGGACAAGCGTCTGGCGGAAGTGATGAAGCGCATCCCCGTGGGCATGGAGACAGAGAAGATATTCTTCCAGCCCGACAAGGTGGATGAAGCCATCAACTCCTTCATGTGGAATCTGGTGGAGTCCGTAGCCATTGTGATATTGGTTTTGATATTCAGCATGGGCTTCCGTAGCGGCGTTATCATCGGCTTCGGGCTGATATTGACCATCGCTTTGTCCTTCCCCATCCTGCTGACGATGGGCACCACGCTGCAACGCATTTCCCTTGGCGCCTTCATTGTGGCTATGGGGATGCTGGTGGATAACGCCATCGTCATCATGGACGGTATCCTGATAGACAAGCAGCGGGGCTTCGGACCGAAGACGTACCTCTACCGCATCGGGTGCAACACGGCCCTTCCCCTGCTGGGGGCGACTATCATTGCGGCGTCCACGTTCTTATGTATCTACCTCTGCCCAGGCTCGGCGGGCGAATATGCGGGTGACTTGTTTCTGGTGCTTTGCGTCAGTCTGCTGGCCAGCTGGGTGTTGGCGTTGATTCAAGTGCCTGTGTGCGCCAAGTCGTGGTTGCCCGCCCGGGTGAAGGCCAAGCAGCAAGGAGAGGTGATGAACTCCCCCGTACACCGCCTGGTGCGCCGCACCGTGGCTGTGCTGATAGCCCATCGGGCCGCGACGCTGACTGTGGCCGTGGCGGTGTTGGCGGTATGTGTCTTCGGCATGACACGGGTAAAGAACCTTTTCTTCCCTGACTTCGACTATAAACAATTCGTTGTGGAGTATTACCTTCCCGCCCAAAGCAGCCCCGACCGCGTAAAGAAGGACTTGCAGGAAATGACCCGTCTGCTGGAGCAGAATCCCGCCATAGAGCGTGTGGCCGCCAGCATGGGCAGCGCTCCGGCGCATTACTGCCTGGTGCGCCCTATGACATCGGGCGGCGATTGCTATGGCGAGCTGATGGTGGATTGCAAAGATTACGCCACGGTGATGGAGCAGATACCCGGCATCCGGAGGCAGTTGCGCGAGCGATATCCCGATGCCTACATCCGCATCCGCAAGTATAACTTCTCCATCTCGACCTCGCACACGGTGGAAGTGGAGTTCAGCGGGCCCGACCCTGCCGTATTACGCCAACTGAGCCGGCAAGCGGAGGACATCATGCGGCAGTGCCCCTACGTAGACCCTTATTCCGTAGAAAACAACTGGAAGCCTCGCGGCAAGGTGTTCGTGGCCGATTACAACCGTGCCAACGCCCTCCGTGCAGGCATCGAGCGGAGCGATGTGGCCAACGCCTTAATGGCTGCCACGGATGGCATGACGGTAGGCGCGCTGGCCGACCAAGACCGCACGACGCTGGTCAACCTCCAAGTGCGCCAGCCCGACGGTAGCCGCATCACGGACCTTCGGAATATCCCCGTGTGGAGCACGCTGAACCTGCACTTCTCCAACGAAGCCCTGCAAAGCGTGGTGACGGGAGGCAAGCAGGTGGAGGCGCTGCAAGACGAGCTCTTCCGCAGCGTCCCACTGAGCAACGTGACGGATGACCTGCGCCTGTCGTGGGACGAAAACGCGGTGTTCCGCGTCAACGGGCAACGGGCTATTGAGGCGGAATGCGACCCCAACACCGACCTCTACGACGCCACGCCCGCCAAGGTAATGGCCTCCATCCGCCCAGCCATCGACGCCATTCCCCTGCCCGACGGCTACCAGCGCAAATGGATAGGCGAGAGCGAGATGCAAGACGAGGCCATCGGCGGACTGATGAAGTACGTGCCCATCACCCTCTTCATCGTGCTGATTACCTTGCTCTTGCTGTTCAATAGTTGGAAGAAAGCCATCCTCATCCTCCTGTGCTTCCCCTTCGTCTTCTGCGGCATCACGCCCGCCTTGTTGGCCTTCCGCCAGCCCTTCACGTTCATGGCCATAGTCGGTGTGCAAGGCCTGGTGGGCATGATGGTGAAGAACGCCATTGTGCTGGTAGACGAAATAAACCGCCTGCAAAGGGAGGAGCGGATGCCCGCCTACCGGGCCGTCATCGAGGCCACGGTGTCGCGCGTGCGTCCGGTGTTGATGGCGTCGCTCACCACCATCGTCGGCATGATTCCCCTGTTAGGCGACCCGATGTATGGTTCCATGGCCATCACCATTATGGGAGGCCTCACCGTGGGTACCGTCATTACCCTGTTGCTGTTGCCGTTCTTCTACACGGTGCTGTTTCCAAAGACTGTAAAACTGTCAACAAAGTAGAAAAATGGACAAACATCGCAACATCAGCATTATCGGCAGAAAAACCGGCCTCAGAAGTGCTTCTCGCGCGGGTTTCTCGTTAAACCCCGACGAGGGTCCCGTTAAACCCTCACGAGGTGCTCGTTAAACCCCCACGAGGCCCTCGTTAAACCCTGACGAGAATCTCGTGGGGGACAGAGAGGATGCCGATGCATGTTTTGTAAAGATATTTATTAATTTCAGAGACATCAACCAAACAGATATGAAACGAATACTTATCCCCCTTTCCCTTATCCTCGGCCTGACAGCAAGCCATGCCCAGGAACCCCTTGCCCTCTCCCAACAGACTTGCCGGGAGATGGCGCTGCAACATAGCGAAGACCTCAAGCGGGCGGACAATGCCGTCCGCCAGGCGGAAATGGATAAAAGCATCGCCTTTGCCGCCTACCTGCCCCAACTCGATGCCACCGGTACGGGGGCTTACGTGGGCGACATAGATATGATGGGAATGGAGCTGCAAATGCGCGGAATGTACATGGCTGGGATAGCCCTGACGCAGCCTATCTACACCGGAGGCCGCATCCGCACCGGCAACCGCCTGGCTAAAATAGGCCGGGAGAGCCAGCAGGAAAACCGCCGCAAGACCAGGATGCAGGTCATTGCCGATGCCGACCAGGCTTACTGGAACTACATCGCCGTGACATGGAAGGTGCGGATGCTGGACGCCTACAAGGCGCAGATGGATACCCTGTTTGCCCAGGTGGAGACCAGCCGCGCCGTCGGCATGGCCACGGACAACGACCTGCTGCGTATCCGCACCAAGCGGAGCGACATCCACTACCAGTGGCAGAAGGCCAGGAACGGGGCCAACCTCTGTCGGCTGGCCTTGTGCAATGTCCTCGGTTGTCCGCTGGAGACGGAGATAGCGCCTACGGATACCGTAATCCACACATCGCCCGCCTCCACGCTCGATGCCGACATCTCCCTGCGCCCCGAAGTGCAGTTGCTCCACAAGCAGGTGGAGGCGGCCGAACAGCAGGTCAAGATGGCCCGCGCCGACATACTGCCTACGGTAGGAATCTCGGCCGGATATGTCTATTATGGCAATGTCAAACTAAAAGGAATGACCCAGGATGCGCAGGGAAACGCCGTGCCCTTCACGCAGAAATTCAATGACGGTCTGCCTATGGTGATGGCCTCGGTAAGCATCCCCCTGGTGCGCTGGGGAGCCGGACTAAAGAAAATAAAAAGGGCCAAGCTGGACGCTGAAAACGCCCGCTTGGACCTGCAGAAGAACACGCGCCTGCTTAGCATCGAAGCCACGCAGGCCGCGCAAAACTTAGAAGACAGCTACTTGCTGATAGAAACCGCCGACTTGGGAGCCCGCGAGGCGGACGAGAATCTCAGCATCCAGCACCGCCGCTATCTCAATGGCATGGCCACCCTGACTGACTTGCTCGACGCACAATCCCAATGGCAGCAGGCGCAAAGCAACTTGATAGACGCGCAGACGCAACATAAGATTTACGAGACGGAATATTTGCGGGTGACGGGGAGGTTGGAGTGAGTTTCTTGCTTAAAAACGAAAAGAGGCATGTCTAACTATATTAGCGCATGCCTCTTTATTTATCTTACTTTAAAGAATATCCTTACAACAGGATGGAAGTCTCTCCTGCCTTCAGGCGTATAGACTTCGAAGTACCATTATAATGGATGCGTGTCTTTCCTTCTTGGCGGGCAGTCACTTTCAAGGCAGTCACTTGGGAATCTTTCCACTCCATATCTATCACAAAACCTCCACGGGCGCAAATGCCGCTCACACGTCCGTCTTTCCATTCCTTGGGCAAAGCAGGGAGCAACGTTATGGAAGCCTCCGTGCTCTGCATCAACATCTCAATGACACCTGCGCATCCGCCAAAGTTTCCGTCTATCTGGAAAGGCGAGTGGGCATCGAGCAGATTGGGATAAGTTCCTCCACCCCGGCGTGCATCCTTACCCTTATAATTATCGGGGCTGACGTACTTCAGCAAGCGGCGGTAGATGCGGTAAGCTCCGGCGCCATCCTGCAAGCGGGCGTAGAGATTAACACGCCAACCAGTGCTCCATCCGGTCGTGTTGTCACCTTTGATTTCCAGCGTACGGGCACAAGCCTCAGCCAGTTCAGGCGTAGCGTCCACGGAAAGATGATGACCGGGATAAAGACCGAACAAGTGGGACTGGTGGCGATGCTGCGGGTCTTGGTCAGCCCAGTCGTGGAACCATTCCTGCAAGTTCCCGTTCCTACCCACCTGATAAGGTTGGAGACGCTTGAGCGCCGCTCCGGCTTCCCGACGGAAGTCCTTGTCCACCTTCAGCACCTCGGCGGCACGGATAGCGTCCAAGAGGCACTCGCGGGTCATGGCCAAGTCGGACGTACATCCGTAGGAAGTGGCTCCGGCATAGCCGTCGGGCGTGAGGAACTTGTTTTCAGGAGAAGTTCCCGGTGAAGTCAGCAACACCCCGTCTTTCTCTATCAGCCAATTCAGGCAGAAGTCGGCGGCCCCTTTCAGGATAGGATAGTATTGACGCAGGAAATCCCGATCTTGCGTAAACAGGTAGCGTTCCCAGATATGGGTGCTAAGCCACGCGCCTCCCATCGTCCAGCAAGCCCACGAGGGGTCACCATCGTGCAAGCCTACGGGATTGGTCATGGCCCAGATGTCGGTATTCTGTCCCAGGCACCAGCCCTTGTCCACATTATAGTATGCCTTGGCGGACGCCTCGCCCGTATGGCGCAGGTTGGCGATGAAATCCATCAACGGTTGATGCAGTTCGCTCAGGTTTCCCGTCTCGGCCGCCCAATAGTTTTCCTGCAAGTTGATGTTGCTGGTGTAGTTGCTACTCCAAGGGGGAAGCAAACGTTCGTTCCACAAGCCTTGCAGGTTGGCGGGCACACCGGGCGTACGCGAACTGGAAATGAGCAGGTAACGTCCATATTGGAAATAAAGCACTTCCAGCTCAGGATTGCGTTGATGCTTATCGGTATATTCCAGAAGTTGCCGGTCGGTAGGCAAGGCGGAAATAGCGGAATCCGTTTCGCCCAAATCCAGTTCCACACGGTCGAAGAAACGCTTGTAATCGGCCACATGTGCCTCGCGCAACGCCTCATAACTCTTCTTCGAAGCTTTCGCCATGCGCTGTGCCACCAAGTTCCGATAGTCCCGTCCTTCCTTGACGGGGTCTTTGTCGAACCCGTTAAAGCTGGTGACGTTGGCTATCAGGATGAGCGCCTCCTTAGCTCCGTCAATCTTGAGTTCGCCCGAAGGATAGCTCTTCACCTGCGCCGCATCCGGAGTGAGCACCTTGACGAGGGTGCGGAAATGAACGCCACGCTCCGGGTCGTAGAGGTGTTTGTTCTTCACCAAGTCGAAATAAACAGGATAGGAATGATAGGCGGCATAGCCATCGGACGTGATTTCGTTTCCCCGGGCCGACGTGGCATGAGGAAGCTGGGAATCGAAGGTCAGCAACGCCTGTATGCCTTTGGGACTGTCGCTCTGAAGGCGAACCACAATCACGGAGTCGGGGGCAGAAGCAAAATAGTCGGTCTGCATCCGCGCGCCATCTTTGAGGTACTCCGTACGGGCAGTGGCGTTACTGATGTTCAACCATCGCCGGTAGGAAGTTATTGGGGCACCTTCGCCCATATAGCTCAAGGTCAGCGTGCCCAAGGGCTGGTAATTTTCGCTATAATGCCCTTGCACCTTGCGTTGTTCGCGGTCCGCACCCCGATAATCCTCCTTGTCCAGCAGGGCGCGTATCACGGGAATGGACTTGTAAGCGTCGGGAGTGGTGACGGTCCGGTCAGGCTCGCCCGTCCATAGGGTAATGTCGTTGAGCGAAAGCACATCCCGTTCGGTACCTCCGTAGACAATGGCTCCCATATTTCCGTTGCCTATCACCAAAGCTTCTTCAAAATACGTTGCCGGACGATTGTAATGCAACATCAGGTCCGATGTTTGCTCTTGGGCATGGAGTGGAGTTATCCCTCCAAGCCCTATGCACAAAGCGGTGCATATACTTATTCCTAATAAATGATATTTCATGGCATCCTATTCATATAATAATTATGATAAAATTCTCTATAGCATTGCAAGCAGAATCATCTGTCCCGCTATAATGCGTAGGAACATGGACAGTGGATATACCGTAGAATAACCTACAGACGGAGCGTCATTGCCCGACACCTGATTGGCATAAGCCAATGCGGGCGGGTCGGTGGTGCTACCGGCAATGAGACCCATCAGCGTAAAGTAATTCACTTTGTAATACCAACGCGCAAAAATGCCCACCAACAATAAGGGGATGATGGTTATCAGGAAACCATAGCCTACATAGAATAAACCATCGCCTTCTACCACCGTTTGCACGAAACTCTCGCCCGCTTCAATACCTACGCTGGCCAAGAAGAGTACGATACCTATCTCGCGCAACATCATGTTGGCACTCATGGTGGTGTAGGTCACTAACTTCAGCTTATATCCAAAGCGGCCTATCAGGATGGCTACCACCAACGGTCCTCCGGCCAAACCCAACTTCACCGGTGTCGGCATGCCGGGGAAGGCGATGGGCAGGCTACCCAAGAAGATACCCAGGAAGATACCTACGAAAATGGTAACGATGTTCGGCGTGTCGAGACGTTTCAACTGGTTGCCTAATACGCCGGCCACTCGCTCTACGGCATCTTGCTGGCCTACGACCATGACGCGGTCACCCACCTGAAGCACCAGGTTGGGGTCGGCGAAAAGGTCCATACCCGAACGGTTGACGCGGGTCACGTTGACGCCGTACATGCTACGGAAGTGCATGCTGCCGAGCTTCTTTCCGTTAATCTCCGATTTCGTCACAAGAATACGACGCGAAACCATCGGCATGTCCTGCTTCTCCCAATCCACTTCGATTTCTTTTCCAATGAAAGCAACAATAGCCTCGGCATCCTCCTCCGAGCAGACGATGAATAACTGGTCGCCCGTGTAGAAGATGGTTTCATGGTTAGGGATGCTGACATGTCCCTCGTGTCGGATGCGCGAGCAGACGAAAGGACGTCCGAGGAAATTCTTCACCTGCAACAGGGTCTTGCCATTGATAGACTCGTTGCGCACCTCCAAGTGTATCATATGAGGCTTGTGCTTCAGGTCGGCATCCTGATTCTTCAGCTGGCTTTCTTCTTTCGCAAAAGAAATGCGGAAGATGTAGCGAATGATAATCATAGAGCCAATGATGCCTACCACACCCAGCGGATAAGCGCAGGCGTAACCCAACGCAATGGGATCGCCCGTATAGTGCAACTGGTTCAAGGCTTCTTGCGCGGCACCAAGACCGGGCGTGTTCGTTACGGCACCATACATGATACCCACCATCATCGGCAAGCCTACCTGCCCGTTGGCTATGAAATAGATGGCGAGCATCACCACAATGTTCAGCACCACAATCATCACCGCCAGCAGGTTCAGCGTCATGCCTCCCTTCTTGAAAGACGAGAAGAAAGACGGTCCCACCTGAAGACCGATGCAATAGACAAACAAGATTAAGCCGAAGTCACGCAGGAAATGCAAAATGTGGGTTTCGGCCGTAAAGCCAAAATGCCCCATCAGGATGCCGGCAAACAACACGAACGTCACACCCAGCGACACTCCGAAAAACTTAATTTTACCCAATAAAACTCCCACTGAGATCACAAAAGCATACAGGCAGACAATGTGCGCCACCGATGAGGGATCCCACAATAAGCTCTCAAACCAATTCATAAATAATAACGATATGATTTTATCTGTCCACTAAAAATTCTGAAACTGCGCAAAGTTAGTCAATAACGCGCATGTGACAAAATGTTTATCCCGAATTTTATTTGCCGAAAAATATAAAAACGAAATTCTTCATCAGCCGACGGGCTAAGACAAGCCTTGCCTCATCCTTCGCAAAACAAAGCCCCGGCCTCCGCGAAACAAAGCAAAAAACAACTCCGCGACCGATATAGAATACAATTTTTCCTGAAAAAGAATCCACTTTCGTTTGATTTCCGTATATTTGCATGTCTATTTGACGCAAAAAAGATACTATTCATCTTTATTAATAATTTAATAAACTATGGCAGACAGTAAAGAAAAACTCTTCTCGGACTTCTCACCCGTCTCTACAGAGCTTTGGATGGAGAAGGTTACGGCAGACTTGAAAGGCGCCGACTTTGAGAAGAAACTCGTTTGGAAAACAAACGAAGGATTTAAGGTGAAACCGTTCTACCGTAAGGAAGATCTGGAAGGACTGAAGACCACGGAAGCTTTGCCCGGAGAATTTCCTTACCTGAGAGGAAACAAGAAAGAGAACAACGAATGGCTAGTGCGCCAGGACATCCGCGTGGACGATGTCCGCGAGGCTAATGCCAAAGCCCTGGACATCCTCAACAAAGGCATCGATTCCTTAGGATTCCGCATCCGTGGCAAGGAAGTGAGCGCCGAATTGGTAGAAACGTTGCTGGAAGGCATCTGTGCCGATTGTGTGGAGCTGAACTTCACCACGTGCCAAGGACATGTAGTAGAGTTGGCCCAAATTCTGGTGGCCTATTTCCAAAAGAAAGGCTATGACTTGACCAAACTTCAAGGCTCCATCAACTATGACTACCTGGACACGATGCTCGTCAAGGGCAAAGAGAAAGGCGACTTGGCCGAGACCGGCAAAACGTTGATAGAGGCTACCGAGGCTCTGCCCGGTTATAAGGTAATCGGCGTGAACGCATTGAGCCTGAACAATGCGGGTGCTTACATCTATCAGGAATTGGGCTACGCCTTGGCGTGGGGTAATGAATACCTCAACCAACTGACTGAAGCCGGCGTGCCTGCCGCCAAAGTGGCCAAGAAGATGAAATTCAACTTCGGCATCGGCTCCAATTACTTCATGGAGATTGCCAAATTCCGTGCCGCACGCATGTTGTGGGCAGATATCGTGGCCCAGTATCTCGGCGAAGACGATTGCAAGTGCGCCGCCCAGATGCACGTACATGCTGAAACATCTACATTCAACCTCACGGTATTCGACTCTTACGTCAACCTGCTCCGTACACAAACCGAAGCCATGAGTGCCGCCCTGGGAGGCGTAGACTCCATGACCGTAACTCCGTTCGACAAGGCATATGAGACCCCCAACGACTTCTCTGAACGTTTGGCGCGCAACCAGCAATTATTGCTCAAGGAAGAATCTCACTTCGACAAAGTGGTTGACCCTGCCGCCGGTTCTTACTATATAGAAAATCTCACCGCATCCATCGCCAAGCAAGCTTGGGACTTGTTTCTTTCCGTGGAAGAGGAAGGCGGATTCTTGGCATCCGTCAAGGCCGGCAAAGTACAAGAGGCCATCAACGCCAGCAATAAGGCACGCCATGAAGCCGTGGCACGCCGCAAGGAAATCCTGCTGGGCACCAACCAATATCCTAACTTCACTGAACAGGCCGGGGACAAACGTCCGCTGGAAGCCACGTGCTGTTGTGGTGGAGGCCATCACGAGACTTGCGAAAAGAGCGTTGCCACATTGGCCTTCGACCGTGCGGCAAGCGAGTTCGAGGCATTGCGCCTGCAAACCGAGACGAGCGGCAAACGCCCGAAAGCGTTCATGCTCACCATCGGTAACCTGGCCATGCGTCAGGCACGCGCCCAATTCTCATGTAACTTCCTGGCTTGCGCCGGATATGAAGTGATAGACAACTTAGGCTTTGCTACGGTGGAAGAAGGCATCGAAGCCGCTATGGCCGCCAAGGCGGACATCGTGGTGCTTTGCTCGAGCGATGACGAATATGCCCAGTATGCCATCCCCGCCTACCAGGCTTTGAACGGTCGCGCCATGTTCATTGTGGCCGGCGCTCCCGCCTGCATGGACGAGTTGAAAGCCGCAGGTATCGAAAACTTCATCCACGTGCGTGTCAATGTGCTGGAAACTTTGAAAGAGTATAACGCTAAATTATTGAAGTAAGATGAGAAAAGATTTCAAAAACATAGATATATACGCCAACTTCAAGCCCGCCGATGGGGCTGAATGGCAAAAGGCTAATGGCATCAAGGCCGACTGGAAGACGCCTGAGCACATTGAAGTGAAGCCTGTTTACACCAAGGAAGACTTGGAAGGCATGGAGCATTTGGACTATGCCGCCGGTGTGCCTCCCTATCTGCGTGGCCCGTACTCCACCATGTATGTGATGCGTCCCTGGACCATCCGTCAATATGCCGGATTCTCTACGGCCGAAGAGTCTAACGCATTCTATCGCCGCAACTTGGCCAGCGGACAAAAAGGACTTTCCGTAGCATTCGACCTCCCCACCCATCGTGGTTACGATCCCGATAACGAACGTGTGGTAGGCGATGTGGGCAAAGCCGGTGTGTCCATCTGTTCGTTGGAGAACATGAAAGTGCTCTTCGACGGTATTCCCTTGAACAAGATGTCCGTGTCCATGACGATGAACGGAGCCGTTTTGCCTATCATGGCTTTCTACATCAACGCCGGATTGGAGCAAGGCGCCAAATTGGAAGAAATGGCCGGCACCATTCAAAACGACATCCTGAAGGAATTCATGGTGCGCAACACCTATATCTATCCGCCCGCATTCTCCATGAAGATTATCTCCGACATCTTTGAATACACTTCTCAGAAGATGCCGAAGTTCAACTCTATCTCCATTTCCGGATACCACATGCAGGAAGCCGGCGCTACGGCAGATATTGAGTTGGCTTATACATTGGCCGATGGGTTGGAATACCTCCGTGCCGGAGTAAAAGCCGGATTGGACATCGACGCTTTCGCGCCCCGCTTGTCTTTCTTCTGGGCCATCGGAACCAACCACTTTATGGAAATAGCCAAAATGCGTGCCGCACGTATGCTTTGGGCGAAGATTGTAAAGCAATTCAACCCGAAGAATCCCAAGTCATTGGCTCTGCGTACACACTCTCAGACATCCGGATGGTCGCTCACCGAACAAGACCCCTTCAACAACGTAGGCCGTACTTGCATCGAGGCCATGGCCGCCGCATTGGGTCACACGCAATCTTTGCACACCAATGCATTGGACGAGGCCATTGCCCTTCCGACGGATTTCTCCGCACGTATCGCGCGTAACACGCAGATTTATATCCAAGAAGAAACGTATGTATGTAAGAGCGTTGACCCATGGGGTGGTTCTTACTATGTAGAATCCTTAACCAACGAAATTGCCCACAAGGCATGGGAGCACATTCAGGAAATCGAGAAGTTAGGCGGTATGGCCAAGGCTATCGAGACCGGCATTCCCAAGATGCGTATCGAAGAAGCCGCCGCACGTACGCAGGCTCGTATCGATAGTGGCGCGCAAACCATTGTGGGCGTCAACAAATATCGCTTGGAGAAGGAAGCGCCTATCGACATTCTGGAGATAGACAACACCGCCGTACGTAACGAACAGGTGGAGAACTTGAAACGCTTGCGCGAGGGACGCAATCAAGCCGAAGTGGACAAAGCGCTGGATGCCATCACCGAATGCGTGAAGACCGGCAAGGGCAACTTGTTGGAGTTGGCCGTAGAGGCCGCCCGCGTGCGTGCCACGTTGGGTGAAATCTCGGATGCTTGCGAGAAAGTAGTAGGACGTTATAAAGCAATCATTAGAACTATTTCAGGCGTGTATTCATCAGAAAGCAAAAATGATCCGGACTTCGACAAGGCATGTCGATTGACCGAGGAGTTCGCCAAGAAGGAAGGCCGTCAGCCTCGTATCATGATAGCCAAGATGGGGCAGGACGGACACGACCGCGGTGCCAAGGTGGTAGCTACGGGCTATGCCGATTGCGGTTTCGACGTAGACATGGGACCGCTCTTCCAGACTCCGGCAGAGGCTGCCCGCGAGGCGGTAGAGAACGATGTACATGCGGTAGGCGTATCTTCGCTGGCCGCCGGTCATAAAACGCTCATCCCGCAGCTCATCGAAGAGTTGAAGAAGTTGGGACGCGAGGATATCGTGGTCTTTGCCGGAGGTGTCATTCCTCCGCAGGACTATGACTTCCTCTATCAGGCTGGTGTGGCCGCCATCTTCGGTCCCGGTACACCCGTGGCCAAGGCTGCTTGCCAGATACTGGACATCCTGATGGACGAAGAGTAAACATCGGTAAAATACCCTAATTATAGGCATAGATTACGCGGATGGGCATCATTTTTCATCCGTGTAATCTGCGCCTTATTTTTTCTTCTCCATTTCTTTTTGTACCTTTGCACACCTAAACAAAAAGAGACGGATGATAGTTTGCATAGCCGAGAAACCTTCCGTGGCACGTGACATAGCCGACGTGCTGGGAGCTAAAGACAAGAAAGACGGATACATCGAAGGAAATGGATACCAGGTGACCTGGACGTTCGGCCACCTGTGTACCCTGAAAGAACCGCACGAATATACCCCGGAGTGGAAGTCGTGGCGTCTGAACTATCTGCCCATGATTCCGCCCCGCTTCGGCATCAAACTGATCAGCAATCCTACGTATGAACGCCAGTTCCACATCATTGAAGGTCTGATGCGGAAGGCAGACATGATAATCAATTGCGGTGATGCGGGGCAAGAGGGAGAACTTATCCAGCGCTGGGTGATGCAGAAGGCGGGGGCGCGTTGTCCGGTGAAGCGTCTTTGGATATCCTCGCTGACCGAAGAATCCATTCGCGAGGGATTTGCTCATTTGCACGAAGCATCCGAATACCAACCACTTTACGAGGCAGGCTTGAGCCGCGCCATTGGCGATTGGCTCTTGGGTATGAATGCTACGCGCCTTTACACCATGAAGTATGGACAAAACCGTCAGGTGCTCTCCATTGGACGGGTGCAGACTCCTACATTAGCCCTTATTGTCAACCGCCAACTGGAAATCCAGAATTTTGTTCCCCGCCAATATTGGGTGCTGAACACCGTCTACCGCGATACTCTCTTCACGGCCTTGGTACGCAAAAGTGAAGAGGAATTGATACTGGAAGCAGAGAAACAAAAGGACGCTCCCGCCAAGAAAGCCAAGAAACCGGAGGAAAACCGGGGCATTCCTCCCATCACTGACCGTGTGCAAGGCGAAGCATTGCTAAGCCGGATAAAGGATGTGCCTTTCCTTGTGACCTCCGTTTCCAAGAAAGAAGGGCGTGAAGCGCCGCCCCGTCTGTTCGACCTGACTTCCCTGCAAGTGGAGTGCAACAAAAAGTTCTCTTTCTCTGCCGATGACACCTTGAAGCTTATCCAGTCACTTTACGAGAAAAAGGTGGCGACTTATCCTCGCGTTGACACCACCTACCTGAGCGATGATATCTACCCCAAGTGCCCCGGTATCCTGAAGGGTTTGCGCGGATATGAAACGTTGACGTCTTCATTAGAGGGCCAAACGCTGGTAAAGTCAAAGAAAGTGTTCGACAACTCCAAGGTGACCGACCATCATGCCATTATTCCCACCGGACAGCCCCCGGTGAATCTGACCGACCGCGAACGTCAGGTGTTCGACCTCATCGCCCGACGTTTCATCGCCGTGTTCTATCCCGATTGCCGTTTTTCCACCACAACCGTAGAAGGGAAAGCGGATGACATTGAGTTCAAGACTTCCGGCAAGCAGATATTGGAACCGGGCTGGCGTGTAGTATTCAGTTACAACGCCACCGCCCAGAATCCTGAAGAAAAAGAAGGGAAAGACACAGATGAAGAAAAAGTGCTGCCCGCCTTTGTGAAAGGTGAGAGCGGTCCGCACATACCCGAACTGGTGGAGAAATGGACACAACCGCCCAAGCCTTATACGGAAGCCACGCTGCTCCGCGCCATGGAGACGGCCGGCAAACTGGTGGACAATGATGAATTGCGCGATGCCTTGAAGGAGAACGGCATAGGCCGTCCATCTACCCGTGCCGCCATTATCGAAACATTGTTCAAGCGAAACTACATCCGTAAGGACAGAAAAAGTCTGATAGCCACCCCTACAGGTGTGGAGTTGATACAGATTATCAATGAAGAATTGTTGAAGAGTGCTGAACTGACCGGTATTTGGGAGAAGAAACTGCGCGAGATAGAGCGACGTACGTACAATGCCGCCCAATTTCTTGATGAACTGAAGCAAATGGTCTCCACCATCGTAGCCAATGTATTGGCGGACCATAGCAACCGCTATGTTCCCGTACAACCATCCCCGGCCACCGCCAAATCTTCTGCACCCGCCTCAAGTGCTTCCGCTTCTACCCCGAAGCCCAAAGCCACTAAGAAGCGCACGCCCCGCAAGAAGGCCGATACACAAAAAGCCGCTCCCCTGCCCTCTCCCCTCACAGACGAATGGATAGGCAAACCCTGCCCAGTATGTGGCAAAGGAGTTATCATCAAGGGAAAGACGGCTTACGGCTGTTCGGAGTGGCGCAACGGATGCACCTTCCGCAAAGTTTTCGGAGAATAACAGCCCGCTATCTTCCTCATTACGGAAGTTCAAATAGCCCAGAATCAGCTCTAATCATCACGTCATAAGCTCAAAAAAGTTTCTTCTAAAGGGAAAAAAATCTCTTTAAAAACTTGATTTTGCCCCTCCACAAAGTATATATTTGCAAAGCGAATTCTACAACCGAAGGCTTAAGTTGTACAACCGAAGGCTTAAGTTGTACAACCGAAAGCTTCGGTTATACAACCGGAAGTTTGAACACAAGTTTATACTGTAGGATAAATAGCTTTGTAACGAAGTCTATCCTAACTTATAATGAAGAGTAGAAAACATTTAATAAGAAAACAGTTATGCCAACCTATTATTTCATGAAAGAAATGCCCGACTTGAAAGGTACGGGCGAACGTGTACTCTATCCGCAACTGGCCCAAGTGAGACAAACCACCCACGAGCAGGTCATTCGAGGCATGAGCCAACTCTCGTCCTACACAGAAGGCGAGGTAGAAGGTTTGCTTCACACGCTGGCCGATTACCTGTCCAACGAACTATCCTTGGGGCATTCCGTCAAACTGAAAGGCATCGGCACCTTTACAGCCGCTTTGACACTCCGCCCCGGACGTGAACGAGAGCAAGCAGATGAAACGGAGAATCACCGCAACGCCCAAAGCATCCAGGTTGGAGGCATCAATTTCCGTGCCGACCGAGGGCTGATACGCCGCACCAACCTTGAATGTCGCTTAGAGCGTACCCGTTTGAAACCCCGCAAGTCTTCGCAGAAATATACGCCGGAGGAACGGCTACGCATAGCCCGGCAATATCTGGAAGAACACGCATTTCTCACGACAACCGACTATCAAAGCCTGACTGGTCTGCTGCGTACCGCCGCTACATTGGAACTTAAAAAGTGGGCTTCGGACCCGACAAGCGGCATAGGTATTGCGGGTAGAGGGGCGCATCGGGTATATGTGAAGAAAGAAGTTGAATAGTACGACAACTTGTATTAAGTTACAAGAAATGACAAGAAAAAGAACAGAAGGTGAGCGACAGGGGGTGTATCATAATTCAAATTTGCTATCATTTTGTCACCCTGAGCGTAGTCGAAGGGTCTCATATAGTGCTATGTGAGATGTTTCGACTACGCTTCGCTCCGCTCCCTTATGACAGTATGATAGGGCTTTTGTATTTCGGCACACCCTCATAACGGATTACGACTCATAATTAGCTAAAATCACAATTGAAGCGAGGTATGATTCGTTTCGAAATAAAATGATGTATTTGCAGCGAGATATGGCCATCTTTATGTATTACCTTCTATTTTCTTCTCGCCTCCCTATCCCGGCAGCAGGAACTGCCCGCCGAAGCGGCAGAACAGCCGATACGCGGCATACCCGGCCACGGCTGTCACGGCGAGGAACACCCGGAAGACCATTCTGTACCTCGCCCTTTCGCCGTCTTCCATCTGCCCGAAGCGGGACTTCAGTTTCTCGTACCGGCTTTCCTTGTAGATGTATGAATGGACAATCATCAGGGCGGGAAGGAGCAGGATGACAAGGCCGCCCGCTATGCCTTTGCCCTTTTCGTGCAGGTAGAGCGTCCATGCCGCCTCCGCGTCCAGGCAGTTGATGGCGATGGCGATGGCCAGCAGGCAATAGACGAACTGGATAAGGGCGATGATGCTGCCGGCGCGGAAGGCATATCCCCCGCACCGTGCCATATAATGCCACAGCCAATAGAAGATGTTGTCCCAGAATGCTATCCGGGAGGGCTTGCCCGGACGGTCGCCCCCGGCGTATGGCCTGTGTCGCTGTTTTCTCTTCTCCGTCATGCCTCTGTTTTTACTCTCTATTTCGCTTTCCATTTGCCTGCAAAATTATAAAAACACCACATTCACCGCCACCACCGCCGCCACGACTGCCGCCCAATAGACCGCCACCGCCCGTTTCCAGTAGCGGGGACGCTCGCGCAGTTCCTGCCGGACTTCCTTGCATATCTTCTTGTCGTCGCTGAATCCCAAGGGGATGAGCATCAGCAGCACGGCCAGCACCGACACGCCGTAGAAGACTGCCTTCTGCCAGCCGGGCTCCAGATGCACATACCTGTCTTGTCCAGCCGCCGCGAACAGAGTGCCGTTCAGCAGGAGCAATTCGGGGAGGATGCTCAGGAGGTATATCCCGCTTACCAATGCCTTATGCTTCCTCTTGTTGTTCCACTCGGTGAGACGGGCATGAGGGATTTTGTGCACCATCACCACCGTGCGGAAGAAGCGGCAAAACACGTTCCGGCTGTTTGTCATTTGGCTGTTTCGTTTATCCATCTCAGCATTGTTCCCCATAAAACCATTTCCGGAATGAGTAAAAGATAGAATGAGAAAAAGAAAAAGTAACTCCGGGCGCGGCTGAACTTGCGTCCCTCATAATGCCGCATGACCGCCTTCCGCCGGGAGGGCGGATATATCCTGTCGAGACTATTGACTACTCCCACGCCGCTGACAACAGCCATGCCGATTGCAATGAAATCACGTATGGGAGGGTCGAAACAGAATACGGTGACCAACATTGGCTCAAAGACAACTATCATGATGCAAAGCATCAACATGGCGTTCCCGTCGGGCCGACGTGGTTCGCCCTTGTAATGCCACCGCGCCATTTCTCCCAACCAAAACAGATAGTCGAAGAAATAGTAGCGCCGTGGCCGCTCTTGCTCTTTATGTTCTTGTTCTCGTTTCCTCATTTTATATTTCTTGGATAATATTCAGCAGCATTCTTTGCAAAAATGGCAGGTCATAACCCGTGTTTGCCAACATAACAGCATGGCGGCATAATCGTCCGCACCGTCATGTCCCGATTATCCTGCGGCGAATTTTGAAGAACTTGATATATGTATTTCCAGACGTTCATATCAATTCACTAACAATGCCGACTTTAAAAATGCCGCCCAGGTCAGAATGAAATAGCAAAATGCCCATAAACTTCCCCATATTCGTCGTCTCTTGGATTTTGCCGCATACTCCTGAATCATATTTGAGAATTTTTCCTTGGCGAAATATCTTTTATATACAAAAGCAATGAATGGAGCCATTATGATGATTATACAAATCCAAGAAGTCAGATCGTATCTTGTCGTTACCGGTATATATGCGAGCACATCAATGGACGTGTAATAATTGAGAAAATTCAGCAAAGTAAGTACATTCGCAAACAGGCATACTGAAACAACCATCACTGAATCCATCTTCCCGTTATTATCTTTTCTTTTTTGAGCGCGTCTCAGTTTGTAGAAAAAACGATATATCCAATATACTATTTCTTTCAACATAAGCTCTAAGTTTTAGTGTCCTTCAGTTTGTTCCTTATACTTCGGAGAATCGACGGTTAAAGGCTCCAATATCTTCCTTACTTTTTGTACCGCTTCTTTTCCGTCATGGAACAGGCTGCACCACACGACGACCAGTTCCCCGCCCTCTATGAGCACGAGGCATTGCTCCGGAGCTTCCGAAACCCATTCCACAGCGTGGTAGTCTTTCTCCTTTATAACGTTCAGGCAGCGTTTGAAATCCGGGTTGCCGCTGTCGAACGAAAGGATATCCACCGTTATCCACGTGTTTCCCGCTTGCTGGGAGTCCGCTGCCGTTCCGGGCATGTCAAGGTAATAGCGGACATCGCTGTATCCGGCTTCATTTGCCATCCGTTCCGCTTCCTCGCTTCCGCCCAGGGTGTGCGCCAGTTCTGTCAATAAGGGCAGGATGATGTGTTCATGGATACCTGCGCATTGCTCTTTGTCCGCACCGTCCGTCACCATGATGGAATCACCCCTATAAGCGTACCGTATGCTCCGCAGCAGCCGGTAATCCGGCAGCCTGTTTCCGTTCCGGTCGATGTAATACCATCCGTCGCTTTCCCAATAATGATACTCTCCACCGGAGCCGGGAACCTCTTTCTGTTGGCCGGAATCCGTCACCTTCGCCCTGCCTCCCTCAAAGGGATAGCCGAAAGCAAAACGGGGATGGATGGCCGTCTTTCCCTCCTTGTCTGCATAGCCGATGCGCCCTTTCCTGTCCACGATACGATACAGCCCCTCGCTGGGATAATCATCGCTGTTGTCGTATTGGAAGGCGGTGTAATGCCGTGCGCAGCCGCATAGAAGCATGGCGGCGCACAGGGATATTATGCTTCCCATTGTTTTCAGCCCGTATTTTCGTTGTCCTTTCTCCATATATGTCAGCATCAGTTATCGGTCAGTTGTCATGCTCCAGCCAGATGTACCAGTCTCCCGCAATCCGTTTGTACAGCGTGGTGTCGTTGTATGCCCTGCGGGAG
>CALUOR010000043.1 GCA_944322285.1 uncultured Bacteroides sp. | reverse complement strand
TTTTGTCGTTATTAGAAGTTGTTGCGCCAAAGGTACGCATTTTATCGGATTATTTGGTATATGGAGTGCAAATTTTTTGAGTTCTTAATTTAATGTGCTAATGGGGCTGCGCTGTGTTTAATGGCACACAGATGGCACAGATTTCACGAGATGACCACAGATTTCTTTTGTCTAAGGGAACGGAGTGAAGCATCTCCCAGTGTGTTCGGGAGATTCTTCGCGTTGCTCAGACTATACCTTAATATAATAATCAAAAAGTGGTTTTGAGCGTAGCTAATGACAGATACATGGCGAAGCTCTTTAAAATCTGTGCAAATCCGTCCTATCTGTGTCATCTGTGTGCCATTAAACACAACGCTAAATTCTTCATTCTTCATTCTTAATTCTTCATTCAAGCGGGGCGAAGCCCCGCTAAATTATCATTTTGTCACCTCTGACACTATGTATTTCCTAATCGCTGAGAATCGCTTATTTGGGAACGGAGGACAGGTTGAATGCAAAGGACGGCTTCCGAATTTGCTTATCAACTCAGATACAGATAGATAGTCCTGTTTTTATTAGAATGTTTACAAATTCTAGAAGCGGTTTTTTCCTGATTTGAAAGGTTCGTTAAGCTAAAGTTTACAGTTTTTAGCAGAGGAAGCGGCTTCCTCTTCCGAAATACTGCGTTGTTTGCGTTCAGTGGGCGTAGTCTCTTGCTTCAGTTAGTTAAGTGTTAGTACCCTAAACACTGCACCGGTTGAGAGCAAATAGTGCGGTGTTTCAGAGCATTGTATTTTTATGCATTTCTTTTTCATCGTTCTTGTGAAAAGCATGAGTCGTCAGAATGGATAAAACAGATGCTTTTTGATAGTGAATGGATGGAATGGTTGTCAATATGACATAAGGTGAATGGATTCGGTTTTGAACACAGAGGCAGTTAGCAAAGGCTGAGAGACTTCGGAGCGGATAAACTTGTCAAAACAAACAATTTTGAGAACTTAGGTGAAAGTTTTGCCGTTAAAAGACAATAATTTCGTATTTTTGCACCCGCATTCGCATTTACGTTTAATTATTATAAGTAAGTGTACAGAATTAACTTATACTCTATGGCACACAGATAACACAGATTTAACAGATGACTACAGATGTTATTAAAAAAATAATCTGTGCAAATCAGTCTCATCTGTGTCATCTGTGTGCTATAAGATAATTTTGATTAGTTACTTAAGTAAGTGTATGTAGGAGTTAAGTCAATAGCTTTTAGCGTATGTAATAAGCCAACTATCGGCTTAACTACTTAACTACTGATATAGTATAAACTAAATAGGATTAATTACTTAATATAGATTTTTAAGAAACAATGGAATTAGCAAGTAAGTACAATCCCGCCGATGTGGAGGGGAAGTGGTACCAATATTGGCTGGACCACAAACTGTTCAGTTCGAAACCCGATGGACGTGTGCCGTACACCATCGTCATTCCGCCCCCCAACGTCACCGGCGTGCTCCACATGGGACACATGCTTAATAATACCATCCAAGATATCCTGGTGCGCCGTGCCCGCATGGAAGGCAAGAACGCCTGCTGGGTGCCGGGCACTGACCACGCTTCCATCGCCACCGAGGCAAAGGTGGTGAACAAGCTGGCGCAGGAAGGCGTCAAGAAGACCGACCTGACCCGCGAAGAGTTCCTGAAACATGCCTGGGCATGGACCGAGGAACACGGAGGCATCATCCTGAAGCAGCTCCGCCGCTTAGGCGCTTCGTGCGACTGGGACCGCACCGCCTTCACCATGGACGAGGCGCGCAGCAAGAGTGTCATCAAGGTGTTCGTAGACTTGTATAACAAAGGCCTTATCTACCGTGGTGTGCGCATGGTCAACTGGGACCCCAAGGCACTGACCGCCCTGAGCGACGAGGAAGTGATTTATAAGGAAGAGCATGGCAAGTTCTATTACCTGAGATATTATATAGACGGCGATGCCGAGGGTCGCTACGCCGTCGTAGCCACCACCCGCCCCGAAACCATCATGGGCGACACGGCCATGTGTATCAATCCCAACGACCCCAAGACGCAGTGGCTGAAGGGCAAGAAAGTCATCGTGCCGTTGGTGAACCGTGTCATCCCCGTCATCGAGGACGAATACGTGGACATGGAGTTCGGTACGGGCTGCCTGAAGGTGACGCCCGCCCACGACGTGAACGACTACATGCTGGGCGAGAAGCACAACCTGCCCTCCATCGACATCTTCAACGACAACGGTACGCTCTCCGAGGCCGCCGGACTCTACGTAGGCATGGACCGCTTCGACGTGCGCCGTCAGATAGAAAAAGACTTGGACGCGGCCGGACTCCTGGAGAAGGTGGAAGCTTATACGAACAAAGTAGGCTTCTCCGAGCGCACCAACGTGCCCATCGAGCCGAAGCTCTCCATGCAGTGGTTCCTCAAGATGAAGCACTTTGCCGACATGGCTCTGCCTCCGGTGATGAATGACGAACTGAAGTTCTATCCCGCCAAATATAAAAACACTTACCGCAACTGGTTGGAGAACATCAAGGACTGGTGCATCAGCCGTCAATTGTGGTGGGGACACCGCATCCCGGCTTGGTACTTGCCCGAAGGCGGATATGTCGTGGCCGAGACGCCCGAACAAGCCTTGGCGTTGGCACGGGAAAAGTCTGGCAAAGACCTGACCTTGGCAGACCTTCGCCAGGATGAAGATTGCCTCGACACGTGGTTCTCTTCGTGGCTCTGGCCCATCTCCCTCTTCGACGGCATCAACAATCCCGGCAACGAGGAAATCAAGTACTACTATCCCACGAGCGACCTGGTGACCGGTCCGGACATCATCTTCTTCTGGGTGGCACGCATGATTATGGCCGGCTACGAATACATGGGCGACATGCCTTTCCGCAACGTCTACTTCACCGGCATCGTGCGCGACAAGCTGGGACGCAAGATGTCCAAGTCACTGGGCAACTCGCCCGACCCGTTGGAACTGATTGACAAGTTCGGCGCCGACGGCGTGCGCATGGGCATGATGCTCTCCGCTCCCGCAGGCAACGACATCCTCTTCGATGAGGCTCTGTGCGAGCAAGGACGTAACTTCAATAATAAGATATGGAATGCCTTCCGCCTGGTGAAAGGCTGGACGGTGAGCGACGAAGCCGAAGTGCCCGAAGCGTCGGCCTTGGCCATGAAGTGGTTCGAGTCGAAGCAGAACGCCGTGGCGCTTGAAGTGGCCGACCTCTTCTCGAAGTACCGCCTGAGCGAAGCCTTGATGGCCGTCTACAAGCTCTTCTGGGACGAATTCTCCAGCTGGTATCTGGAAATGATCAAGCCCGCTTACGGCCAGCCTATCAGCAAGGAAGTGTACGACCGCACTATCGGTTTCTTCGATAACCTGCTGCACTTGCTCCATCCTTTCATGCCGTTCATTACGGAAGAGTTGTGGCAGCACATCGTGGAACGCAAGGACGGCGAGAGCCTGATGGTCAGCCCGATGGCCGCTCCGGGCGAGGTCGACGAAACGTTGTTGCGCCAGTTCGAGGCGGTAAAAGAAGTCATCAGTAACATCCGTGCTATCCGTCTGCAAAAGAACATCGCGCAGAAGGAAACATTGGAGTTGCAGGTGGTAGGCGAGAATCCGGTTGCGGCGTTCAATGCCGTCATCAGCAAGATGTGTAACCTGTCCGCTATTTCCGTGGTAGAAGCCAAGGCCGACGGCGCGTCCGCCTTCATGGTAGGTACTACGGAATATGCCGTTCCGTTGGGCAATCTGATTGACGTGGAAGCTGAGATAGCCCGTATGGAAGCCGAGCTGAAGCATAAGGAAGGTTTCCTGCAAGGCGTATTGAAGAAACTCTCCAACGAGAAGTTTGTCAACAACGCCCCGGCGGCCGTTATCGAAATGGAGCGCAAGAAACAGGCGGATGCCGAAAGCATCATCAAGTCGCTGAAGGAAAGCATCGCGGCATTGAAGAAAGCGTAAGGATCGGTATGAAGTAATAAAAAAGGAGGCGTATCCAATGGGAACGTCTCCTTTTCTGTATACCTCTTATGTTATTGGAGACAGGTTTTTCCTATTCCAATAACTTCTTTAAGAATTCGTCCAATTCTTCGTCCAACCCCTTCAGAAGTTCGTCATTCACTAACAAAGTGTCGTCGTCCATCAACAAGAGTTCGGCAAGTGTTTCTTTCTCATCATCTACCAGCACGAACGAATAGGGTTTCAGCACTGTAACTTCATCAAATGTTCCCTTGCTTTTCATCTCGTTCAGCAGGGTAGACAGCAGGCGTTCCACTTCATCGTTAAAGTTCTCTCCGTCATACGCAGTCCATTCTTCAATGGTGGTACGCGTCAGTTCTTTATCGTCGTCATTGTATATGACAAGTTCACCGGAGTTAGGATTGGCTTGCAGATGAAAATCGGTCACAATGGTTTGTTCACAACTGTTTTGGTAGTTTTCAGTCGCTTTTTGGATGGCGTTCTCCAGCAGAGTTAATGATGATTGGCTCAACTTCATAATATCGGTTCCTTATTTTACTTTTTCAAAGGTACGGAAAAAAAAGCAACTTTTATCTTATTTCTTATAAAAATCATCATTTATTCGCTTCATTTGAACTTTTAAGCGTGTTATTCCCTCTTTACGCTCCTTTAGTTCGTTGACGTAAATGCTTGTCATCAGATAGTTGGGTATGTGGGTTGGGAGTACGTTCTCGGCTTGTTGCTTGGCTATTCCGTCCACTTCGTAAGCCACCTTCTGTGCTTCTACGGCCCAATGGTAGGCTTCGTCCAAAAGGTCTTGCATTTCGTAACCGAGGGCGATGTTGTAGGCTGCGTACATTTTGCGTTTGCCTTTTCGTTCCTCAAACTCTTTTTTCCATAAGCTGATGGCTTCTGTCCAATTCTTTTCCTTGACGTAGATAGCAGCATCGCGCATATTCACCGTACCTCCGGTGAAAAGATAGCGGTGGCTCGTAGTCCAATAAGGAAGCAGATGTTTAACGGGAACGGTACCGGCAAAGGCGGATGCTTCTTCTATCAAGTCTTTCTCACTGACCAACTGCCCTAAAATATCTTCATTGAGTCCGCTCTTTTCCCAGAAAATGCTGTCACTGCTATTCACAGTAGCCATGGGAAGTGCACGGTTCGGAAGATAGATGCGGACGGTAGGGTACACCTTTACGTCCACCGTGCCGTAGTATCCTCTCCAAACAGGCATGTATTCCAACTTGCGTATTGATGTCAGTTGGATGTTCTCCAATGAAATTAGAAAATCCACTCCTAATTCTTGCGTTAACTGGCGTACCTCTTCCTGTGCCAAGGTGGCTTCGCGCGGATGCAGATCCTTACTGCGCAAGGCCGAGTCACAAATGACAACCAGGTCAAAATAGTTCCTTTCCGCAATGGATTCAGCCAGTGATTCTGTGGCAATTCGTGCCTCTCCATTGTAGAAGTCGGTGCGGCTGGCTATTTCCGTTTCGCTTTTAGGTTTTGTTTCTTTTCGGGAGATGAGTTTGTTCTCAGGCACATTAGGCATATTGTTTACTATTGCCACCCGTTTTAATTCAGTCGGAAAGCTGATATCGGCAGGCATCATGTAGTCCACAGAGATTTGTTCAACGGTTTGGCAAGCTTGCAGGCTGAACAAACCGATTCCAAGCAGGAGGTGTAGGAGTTTTTTCTTCGTATTCATAGATGAACTCGTTTTATAGGGACAAAAATACACTTTTTGCGGATAATAAGCAACTGTTATTGTTCGGGCAGCATCACCACTCCTTGTTTTTTCTTCCCGTCCATCTTGACTACAACCGGCTGGCTAAAGTGGACGTGCCTCAGGTACTCTGTTTCGTGTACGGCCGGTTGCGCGTTGAGGAAATCTTGGTTATAGACGCCATCGTCCATGTAAGCGTTAATGGTAAAGTAACCTACGCCGAATGAGGTCAGGTTTTGGAAGAAATGCGTTCCCTGGCTTGGGTCTACCCGGTAGTTTGTCAGTCCGGCTTCCACAATGAGGCGTGCCGCACTGATGTGAGGCCACTTCACCGGAATGCCAAGCCATGTGTCACTACTGCCCCATCGGCCCGGACCAATCAAGATGTAGTTCCGCCGTGCATCGAGAAACTGTTGGTTCAGTTTCTCTATCTCCCATGCTATTTCCTGATTGTGGGATGCACTATAGTGGTCGGTCTTGACATAGATTACATCATAAATGTCATCCATAATGCCTTGCCCCAGCGAATTGTTAGAACGCAGCAGGAGGTCTGTATCTGGTATGGTCTTAAGGTCTTCGTCCAGCATGGCGTTGCTCTCTACGATGGGGCGTATCTGCAAGAGGTAGAAAGTGCCAGTTTTATCCTTTTCACGGCTCAGGTTTGCGGCAAATTCTATTTCCACCGGACGCCGCATTTCCTCTTGTCCATATTTTAAGGACAGTTGGAGCAGACGGGCCAGCGGGAAAACATCATGTTGCAGGATGTTGGCAAAGGTGATGACTTTGCGTCCACCCGGATAAATTCCATCGCGTATGATCTGGTCGTAAGGGTCGTAGGTGGAGGCAATGTAGTTGAGCGCACCGTCCTTATCCGCCTCTTTCACATGAAGCTTCAGCAGGTTGAAGCCGTCGTCGATGGAGAAATCATGTCCCGCATTGCGCAAGTCGAGTGCATAGAAACGTGTCTGTGTCTCCTTCAAGGCAATGTCCAACTCGCTGGTCTGCAATATTTTGTTGGGATGATAGGGCGAGAAGCGTAAAGTCAGTCCGCCATCCACGATGTATTTCCCCAATCCCAAAGCCAGGTTGACAATGCCTTCTTCAGCCTGCTCGTCTCCCAAAGGGTAATAGTTGAGCGAGCGGGCCACGCCGGACATGCTGGGATAGTAGCGTTCGCCGTATTGGTTGCCCACCACTTCCTGAAGGATAACGGCCATCTTTTCTTGGTCGATGACGTTGCTCGTAGCCTGCATGTAAGCCTTGGAGTCGCGGAAGTAAACCGATGCATACACACCCTTGATGGCATCGCTCAGCATACGGAGCATCTCATACTTGTCATCCAGATAGGGTATCATATACGTATTATAGATGCCAGCAAAGGGCTGATAGTGCGAGTCTTCCAACAAAGATGAAGAACGGATGGCAATCGGCGATTTCACGACATCGAAGAACGTGAAGAAATCTTCCACCAGACGATCGGGTAACTTGGCTTTCAGGAAATAGCGCAAGATGGTATGATCGTCTACATCGGACAATGCCACCTGATACAGATTGTTGGCATCCATGAATTCATCGAATACATCCGTACAGAGCACCACAGTCTTGGGGATGGCCACACGGGCATTGTCGAACTCATCGAATTCGGGATGGCGTTTCAGCAAGTGATCAATGAAAGCCAGGCCACGCCCTTTGCCTCCCAAAGAGCCTTCACCGATGCGGGCAAAGTTGGAGTAACGGTCGAAGCGGTCGCGCTTAAATACAGCCACCACGCCTTGATTCTTCATCTTGCGATACTTCACGATGGCTTCGAAGATGATTTGTCGGTGAGCGTCGATGTCCTGCAATTCATTCCACGTAATAGGCTTGAGGAATTCGGCGATGGGGAACATGGCGCGGGAGTAGAGCCAGCGGCTGATGTGATTACGACTGATGTGGTAGAGAAACGACTCGGAAGGCACAGCAAAGATGATGTTTTGCAACTCCTTTAAGTTGCGCACCCGGGCAATTTCTTCCTTGGTGGCCGGATTGCGGAAGATGAAATCGCCAAAGCCGAAATTTTCCGATACGATACGCCGCAAGTCTACGTCCATCTTTTTGGAATTCTTGTCAATGAAGACGGCTCCGTATTTGGCGGCGTATGCCATGTTGTCCGTTTCGGACGATTGGATGATGAGCGGCACGAAAGGATCTTCTTTGCGGATGGCTGCGCAAAGGCGTATACCTGCCAAGGCTTCTTTCTCGCCACGATCGGCATGCGGAAAGCGCACATCGGTAATCACGCCCAAGATGTTGTTCTTGTATTTCATGTAAAGGCCGATGGCTTCCTCGTAGTTGCGCGCCAGCACAATTTTGGGACGTCCCCTCATGCGCAGCGTGCGTTGGTGGGCATTAAGGGCCTCGGTGCTGAATTCCTGGCTTTGCTGCAGCACGAACTTATAGAGATTGGGCAGCAGGGAAGAATAAAAGCGGATGCTGTCCTCTACCAACAGAATGGCCTGCACGCCTACTTCCTGCACATCGTGCTCTAAGTTCATCTTGTCCTCTATCAGCTTGATGATGGACACCAGCAAGTCTGTATTTCCCAGCCAGCAGAATACATATTCAAAGGGACTGAGGTCTTCGTTGGCAATGCGCTCAGTGATGCCGTGGCTGAATGGGGTCAATATTACCATCGGTATGTGCGGATAGGCTTCCTTGATGCGGCGGGCCACATCGAAACTCTCGTTGTCGCCTGTGCCCGGCATGCAAATAATAAGGTCATAGGACAAAGCCGAGAGGTGTGACAGGGCTTCCTCGCACGTAGTCGCTTGTGTAAACCGGGGTGGATAGCGTAGGGAAAGGGACGCATACTCGTTGAATATCTTCTCCTCGATGCGTCCGTCATCCTCCAGCATGAAAGCATCGTAAGGATTGGCTATCAAGAGCACATTGAAGATACGGCGTGTCATCAGGTTGGCAAATTGCGTATCCTTCAGGTAAAGCAGGTTTAATTTCAGTTTGCTGAGCATTCTCTTTTTTCTAAATTAGTGCAGGCAAAATTCGTATTTTTTCTTCGTAAAAACAAGGCTTCGGGCAAATAATGCGTCCTTAGAAAGGCAAGGGCCCGTCACTTCCTCCTCCGCCAAACGGATTGTAATCTTCAACCGGTGGGGGCGGAGGCGTGGCTGTGCTCCCGATGGGGGTATTCATTCGCGAGCCAAAAGTGGTTCCTCCCTCGCTGCCCGGAGGCGGAATAATCATATCATCTTCCGGATTCTGGAAGCGTGTATACTGCCCGATGAAGCGAAGGCGGACATCACCCACCGCACCATTACGATGCTTGGCTATGATAATCTCCGCCATGCCGCGCAGGTCGGTGCCATCGGCCGACGTGTAGATTTTGTAATATTCCGGACGGTGGATGAAGCACACCATGTCGGCATCTTGCTCAATGGCTCCGGATTCGCGAAGGTCGCTCAGCTGGGGACGTTTGCCTTCTTCACCTTCACGATTCTCCACGCTACGGTTCAGCTGAGACAAGGCGATGATGGGGATGTTCAATTCCTTGGCCAAGCCTTTCAAAGAGCGAGAGATTGTGCTCACCTCCTCTTGGCGGTTCCCGTAGGACATGCCGCTGGCGTTCATAAGCTGCAAATAGTCGATGATAATGAGCTTCACGTCATGCTCGCGCACCAGGCGGCGTGCCTTGGTACGAAGTTCGAAAACGGAGAGCGAGGGCGTGTCGTCCACGTAGAGCGGTGCGTCCAACAGGTCACGCAACTTGTAGTCCAGCTGCTGCCATTCGTAATCGGCCAGTTGGCCGCTCTTTATCTTCTCGCTAGGTATCTCGCATACGTTGGATATCAAGCGGTTTACCAGCTGCACGTTGCTCATTTCGAGCGAGAATAGGGCTACGGGGTTGTGATAGTTTACGGCTATGTTCTTGGCCATGGAGAGCACGAATGCCGTCTTACCCATGGCGGGGCGGGCGGCTATGATGATGAGGTCGGAGTTTTGCCAGCCCGAAGTCATTTTATCCAGTTTGGTGAATCCGCTTTCCAAGCCGCTCAAGCCATCGGTACGCGCGGCGGCCTTCTGCATCAACTGGTAGGCTTCGGCTATCACAGGATTTATCTGCGTATAGTCCTTTTTCATGTTCTGTTGCGATATTTCGAACAGACGTCCTTCGGCCTCCTGCATCAGGTCGTCCACATCGATGGTCTCGTCGAAAGCCTTTGTCTGAATCTGGCTCGTAAAAGTAATCAGTTCGCGGGCCAAGGCTTTTTGCGCGATGATGCGGGCATGATACTCTATGTGGGCGGACGATGCCACCTTGCTGCTCAGCTGAGTGATGTAGAAGGGGCCGCCCACTTCTTCCAGTTCTCCCCGCTTGGCCAGTTGTTCCTTCACCGTGAGGATGTCCACGGGCTTTTGGTTAATGGCCAGGTCGGTGATGGCGGCATATATCAGCTGATGCCGGTGCTCATAGAAGGATTCGGGGCGGAGAATCTCACTCACCAACGAATAGGCGTCTTTCTCTATCATCAGTGCGCCCAGCACCGCTTCCTCCAGTTCGGGAGCTTGGGGTTGGATGCGTCCATAATCATTTACAGGTTCCGGTGTTTTTTTCCGGGGCGTTCGTGTCGTCTTTCTTTGTTCTGCCACAGTTCTGAATGTTTTTATATGCTGTTGATACTAAATTTCCGCCCCTTTAAGGAGGGACGTAAAACGAAACAAGGGAAGCAAAAGTAGACAAAATTTCTGAGAAATCCTCTTTGCGTGCGGAAAAAAGTGATGCAGTTTCTCGATGAGGATTTGCTTCTTATTGTATACCATATTATATATAAAAGCACTTATTCCTTAAAAATTGTAGTGCAGATGTAATATTTATATGGATTTTATTCATTATCTTTGCAGGACGAAACAGAATTTAATGTTCAATTAACACTTATCTATTAACTAAATGACTGAATTATGAAAAGAAGTCTGATTCAATTCCTGTTCCTTGCCGTCCTGTCGTTGTGCAGCACGTATGCGCTGGCGCAGAACATCACGGTAAGAGGTCAGCTTGTAGACGCTGAGACAGGTGAACCGCTGGTAGGTGCCGCCGTTATGGTGGAAGGCACTACGCAGGGTTCTGTGACTAACGTAGACGGTTACTTCGAGCAAAGAGTTGCTTCGAACGCCACGTTGCTCTTCAAGTACGTGGGCTACAAGGACCTGACGAAACAGGTTCCTCGGAAGGGCGCTTCCGTAGACATGGGTGTCATTGAGATGGAGCCGGACGCGGTGTTGCTCAATGACGTCGTAGTTACCTCTTCTGTCGCCATTGCGCGCAAGACGCCGGTAGCGGTTTCTTCCGTAACGCCGGTTTTCATTGAAGAACGTCTGGGTACGCAGGAATTTCCTGAAATTCTGAAGACCACTCCGGGTGTGTATGCCACGAAGAAAGGCGGTGCTTTTGGTGACTCCGAAATCCGTATGCGTGGTTTCAAGGCAGAGAACATTGCTGTGATGGTGAACGGTGTGCCGATGAACGATATGGAGTGGGGCGGCCTGTACTGGTCCAACTGGGCCGGTTTGGGTGACGTGACCCGCAGCATGCAGACTCAGCGCGGTCTGGGTGCCTCCAAGGTATCAGCTCCTTCTGTAGGTGGTACGATCAATATTGTGACAAAAGGTGCGGACGCTGAAAAAGGAGGTGTCGTTTCTTATGGCATGGGTAACGATGGATTGAACAAAATCATGTTCAGCGTTTCTACCGGCATGAGCAAGTCCGGATGGGCTATGACTGTATTGGGCGGAAAGACTTGGGCCGACGGTTACGTGCAAGGTACGGAGTATGAAGCCTACAACTGGTTTGCCAACATCACGAAGCGTTTCAATGATAATCACCAGTTGAGTTTGACTGCTTTCGGTGCGCCCCAATGGCACAACCAGCGTAATTATAACAATGGTTTGAGTATTGCAGGATGGCAGCAGATGCGGAATTACGTGGATAATCCGGATGATATCTATCGCTATAACCCTTCCGTTGGCTATCGCAAGAACGGGGAATACTATAACCAAAACTTCAATAAGTATCACAAACCGCAGATTTCATTGAATCACCAGTGGCAGATTGACCACAAATCTTCATTGAGCACAGTACTTTACTTGTCTATCGGCCGTGGTGGTGGTAGTAGCGGACAAGCCAATAATGCTATAGATGGTGTGAGTCGTGGTGATTGGTACGGTTCTAACCGAGGAGTGTTGAGTACAAAGTTTCGTCATGCGGATGGTTCGTTCGCTTACGATGAGATGGAAGAACTGAACGAGCAGAGTGCCAACGGTTCGCTCTATGCCATGTCCATGTCAAAGAACGAGCACATGTGGTACGGTTTGCTTTCCACTTACACCACGAAATTCGGTAAATATGTGGATTTCTATGGTGGTATCGATTTCCGTTATTACAAAGGTACCCATACCAATGAATTGACCGATTTGATGGGTGGTAGATATTTCATGGATGTGGAATCTCGTTCAAGGGTGTATGCGCAGAATAATGCCGCTGCCGCTGATCCTAATTTTAAATATAAAAAGTTGCAGGTAGGTGATATCGTTTATCGTGACTATGACGGCTTTACGATGTCCGAAGGCGTGTTTGCGCAGGCAGAGTATAACCGCGATAAGCTGAGTGCTTTCTTGGCTGGTTCTCTTTCGAACACCGGTTACTGGCGTTATGACCGTTTCTACTACGATGAGGCTCACGCTAAGTCTGATAAAGTAAACTTCTTTGGTTTTACAGCTAAAGGTGGTGCCAACTATAACATTACGGAGAACCACAACGTATTTGCCAATATCGGTTACATCAGCCGTGCTCCTTTCTTCTCTTACGGGGCATTCCTTTCCGCTGCAACAAGTAATGCGACTAATCCTGATGCCGTGAACGAAAAGATTTTCTCCGCAGAGTTGGGCTATGGATTCCATAATCGTTGGCTGGCCTTGAATTTGAACGCTTATTTTACCCGTTGGATGGATAAGACCATGACTGCCGGTGGTGATATTCCGGGAGAAGATGGTGGTGTAGCAGACCGTTATTCTATCAATATGCAAGGCGTAGATGCCCGTCACATGGGTGTTGAGTTAGACTTTAAACTTACTCCGACTCGTTGGTTAGATATTGACGGTATGTTCTCGCTCGGTGATTGGGAATGGGATAGCCGTGCCACAGGTTATTATTATAATAGCCAGGGGCAACCTTTGGCTGACCTGAAGGGTACGTTGGCATCGGGAATCATGGCTCCCGACCATGCACATTCTACGGTTGATTTGAAAGGTATCAAGGTGGGTGGCTCTGCTCAGTTGACCGCTGCTTTGGGTGCGCAGGTTCATTTCTCCGGAATTCGTGCCGGTTTGACTTATACTTGGTTTGCTAAGAATTACTCTGACTATGACATTGATGGAAGTATGTTGTCTCCGTCAACTGATCCGGATGATGTGGTAACGATCAACCAACCTTGGGAGATTCCCGCCGGTGGTCAGATGGACTTCAACGCAAGTTACAAGTTCAACATCGGTAAGTGTGAGGCTACACTGATCGGTAACATCGATAACCTGTTCGATCAGACTTACATTGTGGACGCAGATGATGGTGGTACGGGGCTGTGGCAAAACGCTTATAATGTGTTCTACGCTTTTGGCCGTACTTATTCGTTGCGATTGAAGATTGCGTTCTAAATCACCCTATAAACGATTGAAGATATGAAAAAGAATATATTATTTACTTTGTTCGCTTCCTTGTTGTTCTTTACGGGTTGCGACTACAATGAAGACAATTTCGAGGGCTTCGATGACAATCCTATCGAAAACTTTACGCAATACGAAGGGGAATTCACGGGCGATTATCCCAGTGACGGTTACTTCCTGAATACGGACGAAGGTAAGCTGGCATTGGCTTCGGCCATGAACGACATGTTGTCGGAGCTGTTTTTAGCTTCCGATGAAGGTTCTACTGCCAGTATTACGGTATTGGTAGGTGATGTGACGGAAGGTTATGAAAGCGCTGATATCAGCTATACGCTGACTACCGATGACTATAACGCCATGGGTGAGGAAAATGGTCAGCCCGGCCGCTATGACAACTTTGATTCCAACATGGATGTCAATGCTTATCTGTTGGCTTTCTTGGCTGATAACTATGCGGATATGTCCGTAGGAGAGACGATTACCATCACCTATAAATATTATGCGGGCAGTACGTCCAACCAAACTCTTTCGTACGAACGTACGGCTGATAGCTGGGCATCTGTAGAGATTGCTTCTTTCATTGCCGATTATGAGTACACGCTTACTACGGAAGATTATGACAGCATGGGCGAGGAAAGCGGACAGCCGGGACGATATGATAATTTTGATTCCAACATGGATGCGGATTTCTATTTGGGCGTTTTCTTGAAGGAGAATTTCCCTTATCACGCTACCGAGGGAGCTACCTACAAAGTGACTTATAAATATTACAGTAGTGGTTCGACCAACGATACCGATGCTTTCTTCCGCTACAATGGCACAAGCTGGACAGCTTTTGACCCGTATGAAGACGTTGTGACAGTTGAAAACAAAGTGGCGGAAATGGTGTTCGATGGTTCTACATGGGTATTGGATCGTCTGGCAGGTGGAAGTCTGACCTTGCACTTTGAACAGGCTGATTATGAAGCTTTGCTCCAATGGTCTTTGGAGAACAAGCCAGAATACAAGAGTACTCGTTATGACAATGAGGAATATTATTTCGGTGTATCTACATATTACCCGAACATCAACAATGCTTATAGTACCTGGCGCAACTATTACAATGTGAATGGTGAATACGATGGTTTGACTGATGACCAGCTTCAGGCCATTATGGACCAGCGTCTGGCTGATGGTATTGCCGATATTGTATTGCCCCAGCGTGTCACCGAACCCGATTCAGGTCTGACTTACATCGTGGTTTACACGGTATACCAAGGACGTGGTGCCGGAGATTATGGTATGTCATTTACTTACGATGACGAGATGGATGAATATACGTGGCTTGGAAATGTTGTAGCTCAATAACTTTGAGTCTGCATCAAAGATTGTAAGAAAGGTGGTGCTTCGGTGCACCGCCTTTTTTTATCCTTTAAATAGAAATGCTTTTATGAAAACCCTATATCATTTACTTTTAATTTGCTTATGCTTGGGAGTGACATGCGCTTGTGGCGAAGACACACCGGTAACTCCCGGACAGGAAATAACTCCGGGTGGTGAAGAACCTGAAAAACCTGAGGAACCGGAAGAACCGGAAAACCCGCAGGAACCGGTTGCTAATGTGAATGCCAATGATTCGGTGGAAGGAATGATGTACGCGACTGATTATGTCATGCCTCATCTCAATTCGGAAAACATCTATGTGGAACATACTTCTACGTATGGTTACAATCAGGTGTTGAACTACGCCTTGGAATGGAATACGGAGAAGCGTCACGCCGCATGGGTGGCGTTTAGCTTTGACGCGATAACGAAGCAAAACACGACCGGACGGAATGAGGTATGGGCTACAGACCCCTTGTTGCCTGCTGGAACTTGCCCTACGGAAACTGACCATAAGAGCGATGGTTTCGACAAAGGTCATTTGTGTGCTTCCAATGACCGGAAGTTTTCGGTAGAAGCGAATGAACAAACCTATTATTATAGCAATATGAGTCCGATGATGAGCTCGTTCAACGGAGGATTTTGGGCTTCGTTTGAGATATTGGTGCAGGATTGGGGCCGTTCGGAAGCATTCGACAAGGTGTATGTAACCAAAGGAGGAACGTTAGACCAGCTGTTAGTCAACTTTACCGGTACACAGAACGGAAATGACGGAGTGCTGCCAAAAACGGATGAAAATGGATTGACCATTCACGGGCTGGCTTGTCCGAAGTATTATTTTATTGCTGTGCTGGCACAGAAGGGCAATGATTTCTATGCCATTGGTTTCTGGATGGAGCATCGGGATGATTACGGGTATGAATACGATGAGTTTGCTCCTTCGGATGTGATGAAAAAATATGCTGTCAGCATTGACGAATTAGAGAAGAACACAGGTTTGGATTTCTTCTGTAATCTGCCCGACTCTATAGAAAAAACGGTAGAAAGTACATGGAGCGAAACTGATTGGGATTGGTGAAATACGCCAATCTGCTTCGGACGATTCTGTGTGTATTTTATTTTACAAGCAAATTTAAATTTTGATAAGAACTTTGCCTCCTGTTTGTTAATGAACGTATAAATTTGAACGCTTTCACTTTTCTAATAATGTAAGTATTTGTGTATCTATCTGGTTATTAGCTTGTTATATGCTTTAGAAACACTGCGCTATTTCCGCTCAGTCAGCGCAGTGTTTACTCCAAAACAGCGCAGTGTTTGGGGTATAAACACTTAAGTATTTGAACGGAAATAGCGCAGTGTTTCTGAGGCTATAGTTCGGCCATTTTTTAGATGAAGAAACGTTTTTACAAATTAGGCATGCCAAATGCGTAAATTCCCTCTTTATTTGTTCACTACATTCATTGTTTTTCCTTCTATATATGCTTTCACATTCTCCACAGCAATTTGCATCAAGCGTTCGCGGGCGGCAGTGCTGGCCCAGGCAATATGCGGAGTGATGTAACAGTTGCGGGCAGTGAGTAACGGATTGTCAGCATGGGGAGGTTCCTGATTAAGCACGTCTAAGCCTGCGGCATAGATACGTCCCTCGTTGAGGGCATCGGCCAAGTCTTGCTCGTTCACCAAAGGACCGCGTCCGGTATTGATAAGAATGGCAGTGGACTTCATGAGGGAAAGCCGACTAGCATTGACTATCTCGCGCGTGTCCGGCGTGAGGGGGCAGTGCAAACTGATGACGTCACACTCGCTGAACAATTCATCCAACTCCATCTTCTTAATTTCGTGAGGAAGCTGGAAGGATGATTTAGAGGTATAGGCATAAACCTCCATGCCGAAAGCGATGGCGATGCGTGCCGTGCGTGAACCAGTATGTCCCAAGCCCACGATGCCCATCTTCTTGCCGCGTAGCTCGATGAGCGGCGTGTCCCAAAAGCAAAAGTCCGGATTGTTGCTCCAGCGTCCCTTGCGTACTTCTTCCGAATGATGCTGTACTTGCTGGCAGATGTTCAGAAGATGCGCGAACACCATTTGAGCTACGGAGTCGGTACTATAGGCCGGAATATTGGTGACAATTACTTCCCGTGCCTTGGCAGCTTCCGTATCTACGATATTAAAGCCTGTCGCCAGTACGCCGATGTAGCGCAAGTTTGGCAGGGCGTTGATGGTATCAGCGTTGAGCACGGTCTTGTTGGTCAGGAGAATTTCAGCTCCTCGTGAACGTTCCAGCACTTCGGCGGGCGAAGTCCGGTCATAAATGACGCAATTGCCCAATTGCTTCATCTCTTCCCAGGAGAGATCTCCTGGATTGGCTGCATAGCCGTCTAATATTACTATATGCATAAGCTATGAATTGATGGATAAATAAAGTGGGTGCTAAGGTACGACTTATTCTTGCTTTCTCCAAAAATGTTCTTTAGAGATGCATGGCATGGTCAAGTTGTAAATGTCTTTTTGTTCAGAATGTGCGCATTCTTGTTTTATTTTGATTCCAATCTCATTATTTTTATGTGTTTTCTTTGCTATTTAGCGTTGCTTTTTTATAAATTTGCACTGTTTTATAATATGTTGTCGAATTAACTAAAAAAATAAATATGTGATGAAGACAAAGAGAGTTTTATGGAGGTTATCTCTATTTAAATGTTTTGTTTGTTGTTTCCTTGCCGGTGGTGTGCCTGTTACTGGAATATGTGCGGACACATCAGTCATGGAAGTGAATCAGCAACAAAGGGTAGAGGGAGTTGTTCTCGATTCGAACGGTGAGCCTGTTATCGGGGCTACGGTTCAGCGAATTGGTCAAACCGGTGGGACCGTGACGGATGAAAATGGCCGGTTCTCACTGGCATTTTCGGATAATGTCAGAAGGGTAAGACTGAAAATCAGTTATATCGGTATGGTAACGCAAGAGGTCATGGCTCATGTGGGTTCTCCTTTGAAAGTTACAATGGTGGAAGATGTCACAACATTGTCGGATGTGGTCGTAATCGGTTATGGTACGGAGAAGAAGAAAAATGTGGCGGGGGCTGTTTCTAATGTAAGCGGTGAAGAACTGGTAAAGACATCTGTCGAGAGTTTGCAGAAAGCATTGCAAGGAAAGGTCTCGGGCGTACAGATTACAACCGCTAACGGTGCACCCGGTGGAGGTGTTTCTGTGACGATTCGTGGGCGGAGTACTTTTAGCGGCGGAACATCGCCTTTATATATAGTGGACGGAGTCCAGATTGTGACCGGTGACCAATCGACGGGCATCATAAAGAGCACGGATGTGTTGTCTACTTTAAACCCGGACGAGATAGAATCCATTGACATCTTGAAAGACGGTGCTTCCGCTTCCATCTATGGTGCGCAGGCCGCCAATGGTGTTGTAATCATAACAACTAAAAAAGGCCGTTTGGGTAAGCCTCAGATATCGGTTAATCTGTCCGGAGGTATGCAGCAAATCAGTCATAAGCTTAGTTTGCTGAACGCTTCACAAGTCGCTGAACTTGATTTGCTGGCATGGAAAAACCGCTATGGCGAGAACAGTTCTGAATATCTGGGCCGTCTGGAACAAAATCAGGGGTACGGCTGGGGAGATGACGGTTATTCCCTGGCTCCTACTACCAATTGGTATGACGTGATTTACCGGACAGCCTATACTTCGAATGTGCAGGTCAGCGCAAACGGAGGTACGGAGAAAACAAAATATTACCTGTCTGCCGCGTATAATAAGACGGACGGTATTGTGAAGGAAACCGGTTTTAAGCGTGGTGCGTTCCGTGTCAATCTGACTCAGGAATTGACGCCGTGGTTAAGTGTTACCACAAACAACAATTACAGCGTCATGGATCAGAGTCAATATAGTAGCGTACGTTCCGCCAATCCGAGCCGTGTAGCAATTTTGGTTTATCCCGCCAACTCGCCGTATGACGAAAACGGAGATTTTGTACAGAATTTGCCGTATGGATACTATCAGCACAATTCGTTGCAGATGCTGAAGTTGAATGAATATCGGGGACGTACCGACAAGTTGATAACCGCCAATTCGTTGGACTTTAAGATTTTGAAAGGACTGACTTTCAAGTCGAGTTATAATGCGGATTTGACAACCATCGATGAACATAATTTTATAGACCCTCGTACCCGCGAAGGCTCGAAGGAAAACGGTTCGGTGACAACAGTAACAAGTCGCATCGTGAATTTTCAGACCGAGCAAGTAGCGTCCTATTCCAATGTATTTAATGAGATTCACCGTCTGTCGGCTGTTGCCGGTTTCTCGTATCGCCATGAACGGTATACTTCGCACGGCGCAACCGGAACAGGTGTTTCCGACCCGTCTTTGCATCTGTTGGGCACGACCGCTGTTGCCAAAGAAGTGACTGGAAGTTTCTCCGAGTGGAAAATGGCGAGTTTGTTTGCTCGTGTCAATTATACGTTGAAAGACCGGTATATTTTTACGGGAACAATTCGTCGGGATGGTTCTTCCCGTTTTGGCGAGAACAATAAATGGGGATTATTCCCTTCTTTCTCTGCCGCATGGCGAATCATTGAGGAACCGTTCATGACTTCTGTCAGGTCGTGGATGAGTGACTTGAAGTTGCGTGCCAGTTATGGTGTGACGGGTAATTCCGATATTGGTGACTATACGGCACGTCGTTGGTATTCAAGTAGCGGAGCTTATAATGACACGCCTGCTATTATTCCTTCCAGAATCGGGAATCCCTATCTGACGTGGGAGAAGAATCATTCACGGAATGTGGGTCTGACTATCGGACTTTTCCAAGACAGAATATCGTTGGAGACGGATTTCTACCTGAATGATACGAAAGACTTGTTGTACGACCGCACCATTCCGGCAACAACCGGCTTTACGGTGATTCCTTCGAATATGGGAGGCGTACGGAACAAAGGCGTTGATATTTTGTTGAATACAGTCAATGTTAAGTTGAGGAACTTTGAATGGCGTTCTTCTTTGAACCTGTCGTTCACGAAGAATGAGATTACCGAGCTTCAGGACGGTCTGGAGGTGTTGGGCGATTATAAGGTCGGTGAACCGATTTCTTCATTGCCTACTTATCAGTGGGCAGGCGTCAACTCGGCGGATGGCAGGCCGATGTATTACGACAAGGACGGTTACATCACTTATGTGCCCAAGGTTGAAGACCGTGTGTGGATTAAGCCGGCCGACCCGACGTTCTACGGAGGCTTCACGAATGATTTCACTTGGAAAGGCTTGACGCTTTCTGTATTCTTCCAATTCCAGCGAGGAGCCGTGAGCCTGTGGAGTGACAAGCTGGTGCTTACGGCTTATGAAGGCGATACGAATCTGTTGAGCGATATGTATTATAAACATTGGAGTAAACCGGGTGATGTGACTTGGGTTCCCAAACCTTCTTACCAAGGGTCCTATCCTGGCAATCCACGGCAGATATCGGAGTATTCCACGCTCTGCTATGAAAAGACTGATTTTATTAAATTGAAAAACATAAGTTTAAGCTATGATTTTCCGACCCAATGGGTTAAGAAAATGGGATTGTCAAATCTGCAACTGTACGTAAGTGCCTATAATCTGTGGACTTCGACAACTTATCCGGGTCACGATCCGGAGTTTACAGGCAGCGATGTGGGAGCCTATCCCCAGTCTCGTAATTACACGGTTGGTTTAAAACTTGATTTTTAAAAGATGGTAGAAATGAAAATTAAATTATATATTGTAGGATTGTGCAGCCTGTTGTTGTTTTCAGGATGCGATAGTTTGTTGGATACGAAGTCAAAAACATTGTTGTCACAAGACATGATTCAGACAGAATCAGGGTGTGAGTCAATGCTAATCGGGGTGTATGATTTATTGCAGGATGCCGTGTTTTATGGCCGTGATATATTGACCATTCCGGAAGTCTTGGCGGATAATTCACGCCTTTCGCCTGTGGCGTCCCGTTATAAAGGACAGGAGGATAACCGTATCGGTTCGCACTTGGACATTTGGGTGGAGGCGTACGAGATTATCGCCCTTCTGAATGAGGCGATAGAATATGCGGAAGCATTGCCCGAAACCGCAAAGTCAAAGGCAATCTTGGGAGAGGCTTACGCCTTGCGAGGCTTGACCTATTTCAACCTGGCAAGAGTCTATGGTCGTGAGCCCGGACATTTGGTTGATGGATTCGATTTATGTGTTCCGTTAATATTGGACGCTTTCTTTTACGACGGAGGCCCTATTGACGATGAAGTCTATCCGGCACGCGCTACCGTCGATGAGGTTTGGGCGCAAATTGAAACAGACCTGACGAACGGATTCGAATTGCTGGAACACAACGATAACGATTTAATGCCGGTAAGGATGAACAGCTTGGCGGCAAAGGCTGTTCTGTCTCGTGTCTATTTGTATGAAAGTAAGTGGCAGGAATGTGTGGATGCCGCGAATTACGTCATGGAGAACGCTCCTTTTGGCGTTTACGACGGCAACTATACGGATATATTCTCCAATGGTGAAGAAACTTTGTTCTATCTCGTGTTTACTACCTCTGAGAATTTAGGTTCCAGTTCCATACAGTCGGTGAATAGCATGACTCCCTCCGAAACAGATGAGGAAGGATATGACATTGGCAAGGGTGTGGGCGATGCTGACCTTTGCGTGGCGGAAGAGTTGGTAGCGCTTTTTGACCAAGAGAAAGACGTACGCTTCAAGATTTTGCGTAAGGGGAAAATCAATGGTTCCAAAGTGTGGTGGACTTCCAAGTTCAATGGTTGGCAAGGAGCGTTTGGGCTGGACAATATTCCTATCATCCGGATGTCGGAAGTTCTGCTGAACAGGGCGGAAGCTGAAGCGGAATTGGGTAATGACAACAACGCCCTGGCGGATGTGAACGAACTCCGTACCAAACGCGGACTGGATGAGGTGACGCTTTCTGGAACTGAATTGCTGGATGAGATCTTGTTGCAACGCCGGTTGGAGCTGGCTCAGGAAGGGCATCGTTTCTTCGACCTGAAACGCCGTGGACAAGACATCACCAAACCGGCGGGACGTACGATGGTTCCTTATACGGACTTTAGGGTTGTGGCACGCATATCTGATACACAGATGGATGCAAATAAAAATCTGGTAAACAATCCGGGATATTAATTGATTAAAAAGCAATATAGATTTATGAAGGAAAATAAGTTGCATATTATAGGACTGTTGTTGGCTGTTTTGTTGATGGCTTCGTGTGAACAGGAAGACCGGACTTATCAAGGGCCTTTATATTATGAGTACAGTCCGGTGGAGTGCGGACAGACGCTTTCGTCCAATCTCTTTGTGAAAGAAGCGGACAAAATAGGCGAGAATCAGATTTGTGTCCAGTTGGTGAAACCGGCCGGTTTTGCAGTTTCCGTAAAGTTTAAGGTGGTAGACCGGTTGTATTATATTCGCAGTACGGCGGAATATATGGTAGACAAACCGGCATTGACTGACGATGAATACGACATTTATGCAAATACGGCCGTATATGGCGTAGATTACAGTTTTGGAGGCACTGACATGGCTGTCGATTACGATGAAAGCATCGGTGTGGGAACCATCATTATTCCCGAAGGAGAGATGTTCGGCTACATTCCAATTAATGTGCTGAAGCGTAACGGGCATTCGGCCTACATCGTTTTGATAGATTCCGAGAACGCGAAGGCGAACAAGCCTACCTCTATTCTGAACTTAAAGTTGAGCGCGGAGAAGACTGTCTATTTTGAGGCTCCGCTGAACGATGGCATACCCGAATCGTGGAGCTTGTTGGATAAGGACGGCGATGGACTGGGCTGGTATTACTACGAAGATTGGGGCATGGTTATTTCCGATTCGTATTATTATGGTGTGGGTGATGAGCCGGATCGTGCGCTCAACCCGGAGAATTATCTGATCACTCCGTTAATTACGTTGCCCGCCGGTATTTCCGAACCTGTTTTGACTTTCGAGTTGGCCGCTTCCGCCAATGGTGCTTATCAGGAAAAATATAAGGTAGTTTTGTCTGAAACTCCTCTGACGCTGGATAATTGTGAGGATGCCGAGATTCTGCGCGATTATACGGAATTGACGGACGCTTATCGGAACGAAACATTCCAGCTTGAGCAGATTGATCTGACCGGTTATGAAGGAAAGAGTTTCTATATAGGTTTTGTTCATGGCGACTGTACCGATATGGAGTCTTTGATCATTAGAAATGTGACTGTTTATGGATATTGACAGGTGGAATGCGGATATTCAATAGATGATATAGATTATGAAAGCAGATACAAGTTTAGTCGATTTATTCCTTTCATTGATAAAGATAGATGCCGTGTCCGGTTCTGAAAAGCCGGTGGCCGATTTTATTTGTGATTATGTGCGGAATTTAGGCTTCGAGGCTCATGTGGATGATGCTCATGTCTTGTCCGGCGGAAATACCGGGAATGTAGTGGTTCCGGTTTTGGGTGGGGGAGACTTCCTGTTGATGGCTCACATGGATACTCCCCGTTCCACAAAAGGGGTTAATCCGTTGTTGCTGGAAGACAGGATTACCTCCGATCATACCACCATATTGGGCGTGGACGACCGCGGAGGGATTTCTTCCATCCTGTGGGCTTTGAGGTATGCGGTAGAACATTCGATGCCGTTGAAACCATGTACGCTATTGTTTACGGTTTGTGAAGAGACTTCTTTGGCTGGTTCTTGTGCTTTTCGGCCGAGTCCTCAAATCACGCACGGATTTGTGTTCGATTCCCATCTGTCTCCCGGTTGCTTTGTTTCCGAGACTTGTGGAGCTATTGCTTTCAAGTTCGGGATTAAAGGAAAAAGCTCGCATGCCGGAGTCGCTCCCGAAAAGGGCATTAACGCCATTCAGCTGGCAACCGAGGGACTCAGGCATTTCCCTTTTGGTCGCATCAGTGCTTCGGCTACCGCCAATATAGGCATTATCAACGGAGGTACGGCTACGAATGTTGTGCCCGATGTGGTGGAACTTGAAGGCGAAATCCGTTCGGATACGCAGGACGAAGGCGAGGAACTTATGCGGCGGGTCATAACCGATTTTGAGAAAGGAGCGGTTGAGAAAGGCGGAAGTGCCGAATGTGCTTGGCATTGGGATTTTAAGCCTTACCGCGTGTCTGCCGGACAAGAGCCGTATAAAAGGATGGTGAAACTGTGTGGCGCATTGAATCTGAAAATGGAGGGAGTCAAATCAATGGGAGGCAGTGACGCCAATAACATGAACGCCAAGGGCATTCCCACAATAAATTTGGGCGTGGGTGCAGAGAATCCGCATAGTACGGATGAGTTTATTTTATATGAAGACCTTCAGACAGCCGCTTGGATGGCACTGAAGTTGATGACAGAAATCTGATAAACAAGAATTTTGAAGGAATAGAGTTATGAGAAAATTAATTGCATTATTGTTTACGGTGTTATGGGGCTATGGTAATACCTGTTTGGCGGGAGATGATGTGAAAGGCCATCTCTTCATTATCGGCGGCGGAGAGCGTCCGGATTCTCTGATGACTCATTTTGTGGAGTTGGGTGGAGGGAAAAACGCTAAAATCTTGATTGTGCCTTACGCCAGCGGTGACATACACGATACAGGACAATACCAGCGAGACGGTTTCAAGCGCATGGGTTGTACTTCCGTTGAATACATCTCGGTGTCCAAAGAAGACATAGAAACCAAGGAAGCTTTGGACAAATTGGAGGGTGTTACTGCGGTCTTTTTCTCCGGAGGCGACCAAAACAGATTGACAGACATGTTATTGGGCACCAAATTTCTTGAGAAAATTAAAGAGATTTATCGGGAAGGCGGAGTGATTGGCGGAACCAGTGCCGGAGCTGCCGTGATGAGTAAGATTATGCTGACCGGCGAAGAAAAAAACGTTCCCGAAAGAAGAGAAGGTGATTTCTCTTACATCAAACGAGGGACGGTGCAGACAGCGGAAGGATTTGGTTTCGTGGAGAGCGCTATTATCGACCAGCATTTTATTATCAGGAAACGGGAAAACCGTCTGCTCAGCCTGGTCTTGCAACACCCGGATTTGGTGGGCATAGGTATTGATGAAGCTACGGCAATTATTGTGAACCCCGACCACTCGTTCAAGGTGGCAGGGCAAAGTCAGGTGATGGTGTTCGAGCCTAAGGCTCCGGTGACGACCACCGCGGACGGCTATATGAAGACCGGTTCATTGAATATCAGGATTCTGACGGCAGGTGATACGTATCAATTAAAATAAGACTGCGTCATGAAGATAGCTAAAATGCCACATACTTACACCATTATATCTGTTGTAATATTGGTGTGTGCGCTCCTTTCGTGGATTATCCCTGCGGGCGAGTATTCCCGTGAAGTCCGGATGGTAAATGGAACCGAGCGTACGGTCATTGTCGACAATTCTTTTCATGCCGTTGACGCTGCTCCTCAGAGTTGGGAAGTCTTTGGCGTTTTGCTGGACGGATTTCAGGCGCAGGGTGGAATCATTGCATTCCTTCTGATTATAGGCGGTTCGTTTCAGATTATGAACAACAGCAGAGCCATTGACGTCGGAATCATGTCTTTCCTCAAGCAATCGTTGTCGTTGGAGAAATATGCTTTCTTCCGATACTTAGGAATGAACAATGTGGTGATTACGTGTGTGATTATCGTGTTCAGTTTGTTTGGCGCCATTTTCGGAATGAGCGAGGAGTCACTGGCTTTTGTCGTGATTATTGTCCCTCTTGCCATATCAATGGGCTATGATTCCATAACGGGATTGTGCATGGTTTATGTGGCGGCGCATGTCGGTTTCTCCGGGGCCATATTGAATCCGTTTACAATCGGTATTGCCCAAGGTCTGTCCGGTCTGCCTTTGTTTTCCGGTTTCGGATACCGCATTTTCTGTTGGGCCCTGTTGACCTTCCTGCTGATTGTTTTCGTGTTACGCTATGCCGCCAAAGTTAAGAAGAATCCGGAGTCATCGTTGATGTATCAACAGGATCGTCATTGGAGGGAGAAGAGCGGGAAAGGCATTGAGATAGACTTGCGGGGAAAAACCACACGGTCGGCGTGGATTGTCTATATCCTGTTGCTGGTGGCTTTGGCTTGTTTTTCGGTCAACTATCCGATGGCGGTTTTTGAGGTGGGCGAGAAGGCCTTCCGGTTTGCGGCGGTTCCGGCTTTCTCCATCCTGTTTGCCTTGACCGGTTTCCTAGGACTGAGAAAGTCGAATCAATTTTTCATATTGAACTTGTTGGGATATACGGTTGTATTTCTTGTAATCGGAGTCTTGGGCTACGGATGGTATCTCACTGAAATCTCAGCCATATTCTTAGCAATGGGCATTCTGTCGGGTTATGCCAATTCCGATAATACGGACCAGCTTATCAACCAGTTCTTAATTGGCGCCAAAGACATGCTTTCGCCGGCATTAGTGGTAGCGTTGGCGGGTGGCATCATTCAGATTCTGCAGGACGGTCACATCATCGATCCCATCCTGCACGGCCTGGCAACGCTGATGGGCGAAACGAGCCGGGTTATAGCGTTGGAGGCGATGTATCTGATTCAGACCATCATAAACCTTATGATCCCCTCAGGCACAGCCAAAGCCGCTTTGACCATGCCTATCATGGCTCCGTTCTCGGATGTGATAGCTATTTCACGTCAAGCCACTGTCCTGGCATATCAGTTCGGCGATGGTTTTACCAACATGATTACCCCTACGTCAGGAGTCTTAATGGGGGCTTTGGGGCTTGCCCGCATTCCTTATGAGATATGGATAAAATGGTTCTGGAAATTCTTGCTTGTTTTTATCATTTTGGGGGCGATTTTGTTGGTGCCTACTATTTATATTCCTTTGGATGGTTTCTGATGTGGGGTGAAGATAAGTTTTCATTCTGAAATACAGGAACCGACATGAACGGAAGTCCCATATTGTGAATGCGCTAAAATCTTTCTTTCCCCCATAACGCTTGCATCCGTTCCTGATGCTTACGCTCGGCCGCATTGTCTTGTGGATGCCAGATGCGCTGGTCTTTCAGTTCATCAGGCAGAAACTGCTGACGGACGAAATTGCCTGGATAGTCGTGGGCGTACTTGTAGCCGTCGGCATAACCTAATTGCTTCATCAATTTAGTGGGTGCGTTGCGCAGGTGCAGAGGTACAGGCAGGTTGCCCGTCTTCTGCACCAGGGCGATGGCGTCGTTGATAGCCATGTAGGCCGAGTTGCTCTTGGGGCTGGTGGCCAGGTAGATGGTGGTTTCGGCCAGGGGGATGCGTCCTTCGGGCCAGCCTATCTTCATGATGGTGTCGAAGCAGGCGTTGGCCAGCAGGAGGGCATTGGGGTTGGCCAGGCCGATGTCTTCCGAGGCGGAGATGACGAGGCGGCGGGCGATGAACGCTGGGTCTTCGCCTCCCTCGACCATGCGCGCCAGCCAGTAGATGGCTCCATCGGGGTCGCTGCCGCGGATGGACTTGATGAAGGCGGAGATGATGTCGTAGTGCATCTCGCCGTCCTTGTCGTAGGCCATGGGGTTCTGCTGGAGGCGTTCGGTGACGAGCGCGTCGGTGATGATGACGGGGTCTGCCGTCTCGGCCTCCACTACCAGCTCCAGGATGTTGAGCAGCTTGCGGGCATCGCCTCCGCTGTAGCGCAGCATGGCGGTGGTTTCGCGCAGCTTTATCTTCCGCTGGCGCAGGACGATGTCGGTGGTGATGGCGCGGTGGAGGAGTTCCAGCAGGTCGTCCTTCTCCAGAGGCTTCAGCACGTACACCTGGCAGCGGGAGAGCAGGGGGCGGATGACTTCGAAGGAGGGGTTCTCCGTCGTGGCGCCGATGAGGGTGACCACGCCCTGTTCCACGGCGCCCAGCAGGGAGTCCTGCTGGGACTTGCTGAAGCGGTGTATCTCGTCGATGAAGAGGATGGGGCTGGCCTGTGAGAAGAAGCGGTTGGACTTGGCGCGGTCTATCACGTCGCGCACGTCCTTCACGCCGCTGGTCACGGCGCTCAGGGTGTAGAAAGGCGTCTCCAGTCGGTTGGCGATGATTTGCGCCAGCGTCGTCTTTCCCACGCCCGGCGGCCCCCAGAGGATGAAGGAGGCGATGCGTCCGGCGTCTATCATCTTGCGCAACACGGCGTTCGGACCCACCAAGTGCTTTTGGCCGATGTATTCATCAAGAGTCTTGGGTCTTAATCTTTCAGCAAGAGGTGCCATTATAAATATGTATAGGTTAGATAATAATTCCTCATTTATTTTTCCAGCAATACTTGTACGATGCGTTCCGCGGTACGCCCGTCCCAGCGTTCGGGCAGGGTGGAGTGTTTCCACGAGCCTTTTGTCAGGTTCTCCAAGGCGTTTGCCAGGGCAAAGGGGCTTTCTCCTACCAGTTCGTTGGTCCCGATGCGCCAGGTTTCGGGATGTTCGGCATAGGTGTTCAGCGTGATGCAGGGTACATCCAGGAATGTCGCTTCTTCGGCAATGTTGCCCGAATCCGTGACAATGCCTTTGGCCTGATTGATGAGGAAGCCGAAATGCAGGTAACTTTGCGGGGGCAGGATGTGGAGGCCGGGCGCTTTTAGCTCCAGTGACTTGAGCGCCTGCTGCACGTAGGGATGTACAGGAGCCACGATAGGGGTATCACCGGCACGCTCCACAAGGGTACGCATCAGCGTTAGCAGGGTGGGGCGTTGCTGGAGCAGGTCGCGCCGGTTGAGCGTGAGGAGCAGGTAGCATCCCTTCTTTAGTCCCAGTGTGGAGAACCATACGGGTTGCATCAGGCGGTGTCGGTTGTAGCGCACGGTGTCCATCAGGATGTTGCCCACGTTGTGGATGTACTCCGGTATCATGCCTTCCTGGTTGAGATTGCGGTTGGCGGCCATGCTGGCGGCAAAGAGGTAATCGGAGATGGCGTCCACGATGGTGCGGTTCACTTCGCGGGGCATGTTCATGTCGAACGAGCGTGTGCCGGCTATGACATGGGCCACTTTCAATCCCCGTTTTTTAGCCACGATGGCGCAACTCATGGTGGCGGTCATGTCGTCCACCACCAGTACAATCTGTGCCGGATGGGCGTCCAGTTCGCGTTCAAAGGCAAGCATGATGTCCGCCGTTACTTGCGAGTGGTCATTGCCCGTCACGCCTAAGTAAGCGTCCGGACAACGCATGTCGAGGTCGGTGAACAAAGTAGGTTCCAGGGCGGGGTCATCCTCCGGTCCGGTATAAACAATGCGATACGTGATGTCCTTGCCCGCTTCGCGCGCAGCGTCCATGGCGCGGCATAACGGGGCTATTTTCATAAAGTTGGGGCGTGCGCCCGATACGATGGTTACTTTCATGACTCGGATGAAATTAGTGATTTCTTTCGCAAAAATACAGTTTCCCTCGGAATTTATTCGTTACTTTGCGGGAAAATTTAGTTCATTAGTTCATTTACAATTTAGCAATTTACGATTTACGACTTTGTTAAATGGGAATTTAGCGGACTGATTAGGAGAACGCAGACTACGCAGACGGGCGCAGAGGCTCGCAGAAAATAAAGGGCTTCGCCTGTCACCCCGAGCGTAGTCGAGGGGTCTCACGTCATACTCATCTCTGCTCTATGGATGTCTCGACAAACTCGACATGACAAAGAAAAAGTCTGCGTTCATCTGCGAATTCTGCGTCGTCTGCGTTCCCCGGACAAATAAATTATCATTTAGAATCGTAAATCGTAAATAGTTAAATTGTAAATCGTAAATAGTTAAATCGTAAATAGTAAGATGTTTGTTCAGATACTCGATTTCATAGGGACTTTTGCCTTTGCCATCAGTGGCATAAGGCTGGCTTCAGCTAAGCGTTTCGATTGGTTTGGCGCCTATGTGGTAGGATTTGCCACGGCCGTGGGCGGAGGTACGTTGCGGGATTTGTTGCTCGACGTCACGCCGGGCTGGATGACCGACCCCATCTACCTGATATGTACCGCCTTGGCGTTGGTGTTTGTGACCGTATTCGGCAAGTATCTCATCCACCTGAACAACACGTTTTTCTTCTTCGACACCATCGGCCTTGCCCTGTTTACCGTGGTAGGCGTAGGCAAGAGTCTGGCGCTGGGCTATCCTTTTTGGGTGGCCATCATCATGGGTAGCATGACGGGAGCCGCGGGAGGCGTTATCCGCGACGTGTTCATCAATGAGATTCCCTTGATATTCCGCAAGGAGATTTATGCCATGGCGTGCGTGGTAGGCGGGTTGGCTTACTGGATATGTACCGTGGCCGGGCTGGGGTCGTATGTATCGCAGATAACGTGCGGCGTAGTGGTGTTCCTGACACGCATCCTGGCCGTGAAGTATAAGATTTGCCTGCCTATCCTATCAGGAAAGGAAGAGCATGATAAGTAGCTAAAATATAAATTAATTCTGTACGCATACTTATATAAAATAGCGCGCAAGTAAATATCTTCGTACACTTGCCTTTAAAACCGAATGGGCTTTACCGGAAAACCGGATGAGGCTAAGTATAAAGTTGTGTTCAAGCTTACGGTTGTATAACCGAAGCTTTCGGTTGTACAACTTAAACTTTCGGTTTTACAACCGAAGCCTTCGGTTGTAGAATATACTTGAGGAAAAAGGTGTTTACATGAAACCAAATACGATTAGATAGTTAGCCATTTACCAACTATTATTTGTAAGCGACAATTTATCTATTAAATGAAGAATGATGAATTAAGAATGAAGAATTAGAGTAATCAAGAGGGTGTGTCGTAATGTAAG
>CALUOR010000042.1 GCA_944322285.1 uncultured Bacteroides sp. | reverse complement strand
CGCAATTCTTCTGACCACGGCAAGATACACCTTATTGAACGTATCGACTCCAAACATGGGATGCATAATCTGGAATATGCCGAACAACTCGGGTTGGGAAGCCAGAAGTATGAACTTGTGAAATTGGATTAGTATATCGAGCATATGCATATCCCTTTAAGAGATAAGAATCGTTGGTGCCAATAGTGTGGTTACACACGATGTGCCGCCTATGACCATTGTCGGTGGTAATCCGGCGAAGTTCATTAAAACGATTGAAATAAAAGACAAACAATAAACAGTGCTATCGTTAAGGCAGTATTGTTGAGATATCCTCTTTAATGATTTCCAAATGTACGGAATATATTAGGAAAATGCAGAGACACGGAGACACAGAGATTTTATTATTAAAATTCTGCGTCTCCGTACATCTTTTTCTTAATGAAGATGTTTTTAAACTTTAAGAATCGGATGTCGTTAGAGTAATTATTTGCTTTCCGGCATCATAATCAGTACCCGGTAGTTGCCTTGCTTCATTACTTCCTGCATGAAAGCGGAGACTTCTTGGGGCGTGATGGATTGAATCAGGGCTTGCGTGTCAGTGCATACTTCGGTGGGAAGCAGGGCGTGACCGGCCATTTCCGAACACCAATAACTGTTCTTGTGCTCTTGTTCGGCAAGGGTCTTTACCATGAATTCCTTCACCTTGTTCAATTCCGTTTCATCGGTCTGTTGAGCCAATTTGCCGAATTCATCGCGGATAATCTCCAAAGCACGGTCTTTCTTTTCGGGCTTTACCTGGAAGTTTGTTTCGTAGACCAACGGCACATCGGAGAAACGGTTCAGTTGGGCGTGCGTCCAGATACTGTACACGGCGCCTTCCTTCTCGCGCACTTCGCTCAGGAGCTTGGTGCTGATGAGTTGGGCGGTCATGGAGGCCAGCATGCGGTTCTTGAATGAGTAAGGCATTTGGGCACTTACGATGACGGCCGCACTTCCTTGGGGCACTTCCATCGGCTGAAGGAACTCTTGTTGCTCGTTGCCGGCATTGATGCCCAAACCGGGAATGCGTTTGATTCCCGTTTTGTGTGCCGGGTCGGACGGTAAACTTGCCAAATATTGCTCGGCTAACGTTTTCAGTTCCTTTTCATCGATGTTTCCGCTGAACGTGAAGGTGAAGTCAGCCGCATTGGCCAGTTGCTCACGGGCGATGCGCAGGATGTTTTCACGGTTGGCTTGCTCAATGTCTGCCACACCGGGCACATAATTGCGGGGCGATGCGTACAGGTATTCTTGCAATTTCTTTTGGAAGATGAATTGCGGGTTGAGTTCCTGGTTTTGCAAGATGCCCTTATACAGGTTCTGCTGGGCGGCAAATTCATCGGCGGTGATGTTCAGGGCGGTGAAGTTCATGTAGATAAGCTCCATCAAGGTCTTCAGGTCCTTGGGCGTGGCGTTGCCCGAAAGGTTGCGGGTATAGTCGCTCAGCTCGATGTTGACCGACACTTGTTTGCCGGCAAGCGCCTTGTTCAGGTCCGCGTAAGTGAAGTTTCCCACACCGTGTTGCATCAGGACAAGCGGCATGAACGTAAGGTCTTTCGTATATTCATTCCCATAGACGGACGTTCCTCCTTTGGCTGAAGCCTGGAAGGTGATTTCATCGGCCTTGAAGTCCGTCTTCTTCCAAATCACTTTTACACCGTTCGATAAGGTCCATTCTTTGGCTCCGAACTCCGGACGGTCGGACTCTTTCACCACCTTTCCGGCTTGCGGCAATTGGCTGATGAGGGGCTCGTCCTTTACATTATCCACGTAGGGGGCGATGTTTTCGGCTGATACATCTTTCAGCACTTGGCCTAATTCATCGGGGGTGGGGACGTAGAGTCCTTCGCGTTCGGGCATCATGGCCACTACGGCGATGTTGTTGTCTGATACGATTTGTGCATAAAGTTGGTTGACGGCCTCTACGGGTATTTGGTTGGCCAATACGTTCATCAGTTGATATTCCGTTTCGATGCCCGGTATGGGTGTTTTGTCCAAGAAGCCTCGCACGTAGGATTGGGCCAGTTTCTCGTTTTCCTGTTGGTTGCGGTTGTTGTAGGCTTTCTCTAATTGCGAGAGGTATTCGCTCCGGCAACGGGCATACTCCGTAGCGGTGAAACCGCCCCGTTTGGCACGTAAGGCTTCACGATAGATAGCTCCCAAGGCTTCGGATACGTTGTCATTTTTGGGCAAGGCAAAGTAGATGACCGACTTCTTCGTGCTGGCCACGATGAAGTTGTCGTGCCGGGTGTCGGCAACGCCAAACTTTGCCTCCGGCTTTTGGCTTTGTTCATGCAGTCTTTGCGAAACCATCATGTCCGCTATGTCCAGCATGTACTCGGTGGTAAGGTAAGCCATGCTTCCACGCAACGAGTCGGGCAGGGCGTCATACTTGAACATCAGCTGCACCACAGAATTGGGTTGCTCCTTATCCGTCCCTATGGCAATAATAGGCTCTTGATTGTCGGCCACCGGATAGTAGACCCGCTCAGCCGGATGGGCCGGTTTCTCGATGGATGCGAATATTTCTTTGATTTTCGCCTCGATGCGGTCTACGTCTATGTCACCTACCACGATGATACCTTGCAGGTCCGGACGATACCATTTTTCATAATAATCGCGTAAGGCTTGGTGTGGGAAGTTGTCCACCACTTCCATGGTCCCGATGGGCAGACGGTGTCCGTAGCGGCTATCGGGATAGAGTGTGGGGAGTATCTTCTCCATGATGCGTTGGTTGGGTGGTGTCTGGCTTCTCCATTCTTCATGGATGACGGAGCGTTCTTCATCGATGGCTTTCGGTTCCAGCAACAATCCATCCGCCCAGTCGCGTAAAATCAGTAAACAGGTGTCTTGTACGCCGATGCGTTCAGTGGGCACGCTGGAAATGCGATACACCGTTTCGTCGATACTGGTATAGGCGTTCAGGTTTTGACCGAACTTCACGCCTACCGACTCCAACCAGGGAATCAAGGTGTTGCCCGGAAAATGTTCCGTGCCGTTGAAGCACATGTGCTCCAGGAAGTGCGCCAGTCCGCGCTGGTTGTCTTCCTCCAAGATGCAGCCCACCTTTTGGGCGATGTAGAAGTTCACTTGATTTTTGGGAAACTCATTGTGACGGATGTAATACGTCAGTCCGTTGTCCAGCTTCCCGATTCTTACTTCCTTGTCCGTAGGTACGGGCGGAATTTGTTGTTGTGCCTTTAGTCCTGCGGGCAGGCAGAGGCATCCCGCCATAAGGAAGAATGCCCATTTTAGGATTCGTTTCATGTTCTTTTCAGTTTATCATTAATATTTATTTAGAATATACGCTTGCAAAGGTCACCTTTTTTTTACATGCGCAACTCTATACTTACTTTTCTGTGTTGAAGCGTTCCGTTTCCTTCAAGACATACCGTTGGTCGCTCTCGTTCCACACATACGTTCTCTTGTCCGTCACCTGTCCCTGTGCATTGTAGGTGAAGTCCATCTTCAGGAGACGTTTCAGATACTTTCCTTCATTAAGGGTATAGACTTCTTTGTTACTCAGACGGTTGCCGTCCATCGTTACGTTATACACGAGGTCGTCTGAAGATACGCCTGCGGCTGAAATAAGAGCAGCCATTACTACATTTGCAATCATAATCGTTACGTTTTTATTATTGGTTATACATTTCTTTTGTTTCGATGTCGCAAAGGTAGGGCAAGCCAATGAGGCTTTAGGTTAACGCTATGTTATCATTAGGTTAACATGTGTGTTGGGAGGAATTTTGTGAATAAAAATGCAAGCCTTCATGCCGTTCGGAAGAGAGGCAAAAACGCATCAGCCTAATTGGGTGGAGAATTCAGCCTACTACCATGAAGACCCTATGTTAGTAACCTAAGGGGGGAATGTTAGAAACATTCGGGGTCTATGTTTCTAACATTCCCATATGCTTGAAGAGGCTTCGTTCAAAGGCACTCGTACCCCACTTTTAAGGGTCACTGTGACCCTTCATCAACAGTCACAGTGACCCTTTGCCAACAGTCACTGTGACCCTTGAACAGCAGTCACAGTGACCCTTGAAAGATAGTCTTCATAGGCGGATTCATCGCTTAATATTGAGCCAGCCATACAGGCGCCTCGCTCTCTTCCCGGCAAGCCACGGGGATGTTCTCCTCGTTCAGTTCGTAAACCGTCTGCTTCGGGTCTTTGCTGAAAGTCTGCCGGCCTTCGTCCCAACGGGCGTAACTCATGATAATCTCATCGGCCTCATAGCGGTAAGTCATCTGGAAATAAGGCACCCACTCGTCCACGGCTCCGTCCCACTTGGCGGCCGTCTTGCTGACCAGGCGGTTGGCATCATCGTAGGCAAATTCGTAACGCATGTGGTTGTACAGGTAGTTTCCGTCCTGCTTGTAGATGGTTTTCGCCACTACAAGGTTGTTTTCCACTTCTTCGTTGGTGATGAAGTTCGTGTCCTGCGCGATGACTTCAACGTTGAAAGTACTTACTAATGTCAATGCGGCCAATGCCAATGCTCTGAATAAATTCGTTGTCTTCATAATGGTATGTTTTTTAAGTTATTATTTGATTATTGCTTTCTGTTTATTAGACGGAGGCCGGAGGCGGAAAGTTGCAGGACTTGCCCACTTTTTTCGGCTTTCCTTCTGACTGCTTTGAATCAATATCCGTGCCAAACTGTTAAGCGCCTGATTATCAACGCTTATCTATCCTCCTAAGGTGTTCGTTATCGGACAAGTGTCCGCTTTTGGCGGACAGTCCCGTGCAAAATCGTTCGCCTGTATGGGAATTCCGATGAATTATATTTTGAAGATATGAACCTTTAGTGTACTTTTGCGGCATGTTAAGTCTTAAGACTTGATATGTATGGACATATTATACGTTTAAAATTGAAAGAAGATGAAACAGTTTAAAGTAATGGCCGCTATGTTTGGAGTGGCTTTGTGCTTGGGATTCACCGCTTGCAGCGATGATGATGAGAATGAGAGCAACAATGGCGGTGGCGACACAACCATGGTGGTCAATCCGGAAAAAGTATTCACCGGAGGCATTCCGAAATCGGCCGCAGGCATGACCATCTCGCAGAATGAAGAGGGACTGGTGACAAGCATCACGACCGAAGAGGGCGACAAGGCTGTTTTCGAGTATTTCTCTGCCACGACCAAAGCGGACGTTATCATCGACCGGGCAAGAATCACGGTGACGGATTCAGATGGGGATGTTACGGAGCTGAACTTGCAGCTCAACAAGGATGGCTATGTGGAGTCCTGTAACTCGATAGACCATGCTGGCACTTCCGATGCCGAAGATTATACTTGGAAGATGGAATACGATGCCGACGGACATCTCGTCCGGATGGAACGTTCTGAAAGCGATGGAGAGGTGACGACCCTGACTTATAAGGATGGTGATGTAGTGGAGACTTCCACCATTTATTCGGGCGGAGGTCTTGCTTATGATAATGTTCCCAATACGATTTACTACACAACAGATGAGATTACAACCCCCATCGAAAACAAGGGTTGCCTGATGATGTTCGACTCAGTGCTGGATGTGGATATGGACGAAATGATTTATGCTTACTATGCCGGTATGCTTGGAACGGCTACAAAGCATCTGCCGGTCAAACGACATTATGTATCAGGCTATGATTCCGAAACAGGAGAAGCAGTTGATTATGATGATTTGTATTTTGAATGGGAATGGGATTCCAACGGCTACCCCACGAAGTTAAGGATTGAACATAATGAATATTGGATAGAAAACTACTCATTCACTTGGTAAATCTTATCTATAAGCATTCTAATCCCGTCTGTAGCCTCTCATCTATAGACGGGATTTTTTCGTTTCGTGCCTTCCAATGCGTCTTGAAGTTTGTAGTTATCTGATAATTGCGTACCTTTGCCGTGATAAAAGAGAGATGTTTTTTATCAAATCGATTCATCAATGTGTAATTACTAAAAAACAAGATATAACTATGGCATTAAAAGCAGGTATCGTAGGACTTCCCAACGTGGGAAAATCTACTCTTTTCAATTGCTTGTCCAGCGCGAAGGCGCAGGCGGCGAACTTTCCTTTCTGTACCATCGACGCCCAAATGGGACAAGTGTCGGTGCCCGATGAACGGCTTACGAAATTGGCCGAACTGGTACATCCGGGACGCATCGTACCCGCCGTGTGCGACATTGTGGACATTGCCGGACTAGTGAAGGGAGCCAGTCACGGCGAAGGACTGGGCAACCAGTTCTTGGGCAACATACGCGAGTGTGACGCCATCATCCACGTGCTGCGCTGCTTCGACAACGGCAACATCGTGCATGTGGACGGTTCGGTAGACCCCGTGCGTGACAAGGAAATTATCGACACCGAACTTCAGCTGAAAGACCTCGAAACGGTAGAGAACCGTATCAAACGTGTGGAGAAACAAGCCAAGGTGGGAGGCGACAAGCAGGCAAAGGTGGAATACGGACTATTGCTCCGTTATAAAGAAGCCTTAGAGCAAGGATTGAGCGCACGTACCGTAGCTTGCGAAAACGAAGACGAAGAGGCATGCGCCAAGCAGATGTTCCTGCTGACCACCAAACCGATACTTTACGTATGCAACGTGGATGACGCCAGTGCCGCCACGGGCAACGCCTACGTGGAACAAGTGCGCGAGGCCATTAAAGGGGAAGACGCCGAACTCATCGTCATCTCCGCCCAGACGGAAGCCGACATTGCCGAACTGGAAACTTACGAGGAAAAACAAATGTTCCTGGAAGACCTTGGCCTGAAGGAAAGCGGATGCAACCGTCTCATTAAAGCCATCTACAAACTCCTGAACCTGGAAACATTCATCACCGCCGGAGAGATGGAAGTCAAGGCATGGACCTACCGCAAGGGCTGGAAAGCTCCGCAATGCGCTGGCGTCATCCATACGGACTTCGAGAAAGGTTTCATCCGTGCGGAAGTCATCAAGTACGACGACTATATAAAATATGGTAGCGAAGCCGCCGTACGCGAAGCGGGTAAACTGGCCGTGGAGGGTAAGGACTACGTGGTGCAGGACGGGGACATCATGCACTTCCGGTTCAATGTATAAGGTATAACTTGAGGTCACAAATTGTGACCTCAAACAAAAGAGGAGGTACACGTTATATGCCTTTTGCTTTCACCGACCAAAACGACATCAACGAAGATACCCGTATGCAATTGGAGCTTATCAACCAAGCCTTGGCCGAACTGCAAAGCTTCAAGAAGCGGGAGGAAAAGCCTCGCAATCCCATTGGCTTTGTGAAGCCGAAGCAATAAAAGGAATAGCGTATGGAGAATCAAAATGAAATCATCATTTACCAACCGGAAGAATCCATTAAATTGGAAGTCCGGTTAGAGGACGAAACAGTGTGGCTGACACAAGCTCAAATGGCAGAGTTATTTAAGACTACTCCGCAAAATGTCACTATACATATTAAAAGTATTTATAAAGAACAAGAATTGGAAATAATGGGAACTTGTAAGGAACACTTACAAGTTCGTCAAGAAGGCAATAGGATAGTACGGCGCAAACAAAAATTCTATAATTTAGATGTAATCATATCTGTCGGTTATAGAGTAAAGTCCATCTACGGAACAAGATTTCGTCAATGGGCAACAAGGATACTGAAAGATTATCTGCTAAAAGGTTACGCCATTAACCACCGCATTGAACAACTGGAGAAAACAGTCGCCGACCATACCGAAAAAATTGATTTCTTTATTCGGACCGCCTTGCCTCCCGTAGAAGGTATATTCTACGACGGGCAAATATTTGAAGCCTACGCATTCGCTACCGACTTGATAAAATCAGCTAAAGAAAGCATTATATTAATAGATAATTATGTAGATGAAACAACGCTGCTCATGCTCAGCAAAAGAATGCAAAACGTAGAAGCAACTATTTATACAAGCAAAGTAGATAAGAGACTTCTATTGGATATTCAAAAACATAATGAAGAATACTCACCAATCAAGTTGCTTGAATATAAACAAGCGCATGACCGTTTCTTACTGGTTGACACAGAAGTCTATCATATTGGCGCTTCGTTGAAAGACTTAGGAAAGAAATGGTTTGCATTCTCACGCTTACACATTGAACCACAAGAACTTTTAGAACGAATCAATAAATAACCTCATAAAATAAATATCATCATGAAATATCTCATAGCAGGAACAGGAGGCGTAGGAGGCTGCATAGCCGGATTCCTCGCCTTGGCAGGCAAAGACGTGGCCTGCATAGCACGCGGCGAACACTTGGCCGCCCTACGCGAACAGGGTTTACGGTTGCACAGTGACCTGAAAGGCGAACATACCTTGCACATCCCCGCCTGTACGGCCGAAGAATATCAAGGGAAAGCGGACGTCATCTTTGTCTGTGTAAAAGGCTATTCGGTAGACTCCATCACCGACCTGATACGCCGTGCCGCCACACCCGAAACCGTTGTCATTCCTATATTGAATGTATATGGGACAGGTCCCCGCATCCAGCGTCTGGTGCCCGGTGTAACAGTGTTGGACGGTTGCATCTACATCGTAGGATTCGTATCAGGAAAAGGAGAAATCACACAGATGGGTAAGATTTTCCGTCTGGTTTACGGGGCGCACAAAGGCACGATTGTTTCCCGTGAAACATTGGAAGCCGTACAGCGTGATTTGCAGGAAAGCGGCATCAAGGCCGAAATCTCCGACGACATCAACCGTGACACTTTCGTCAAATGGTCCTTCATCTCGGCCATGGCCGTGACGGGAGCCTATTATGACGTGCCGATGGGCGAAGTGCAGAAACCCGGTGAGGTACGCGATACCTTTATCGGCCTCTCCCGCGAAAGCGCCGAACTGGGGCGCAAATTAGGCATAGACATTCCCTCCGACTTAGTGGAATACAACCTGAAAGTCATCGACAAACTGGATCCGCACAGCACCGCCTCCATGCAGAAGGATTTGGCACGCGGCCATGAGAGCGAAGTGCAAGGCTTGTTGTTCGACCTGATAAAAGCCGCCGAAGCGCAAGGAATAGACATTCCCACTTACCGGATGGTAGCCCGGAAATTCCAATAACAGTATAATATAATCAAAGAATCATCATGTTTACATTACTCAGCATCAACTGGAACCCAAGCGCCGATCTGTTCAACCTCTTCGGAAAGTTGCCCATTCATTACTACAGCCTGTGTTGGCTCATCGGACTGCTCTTCGCTTACCTCATCGTGCGCCGTGAGTACAAGGACCGGCGGATAGACGATGCCAAGTTCGACCCCCTGTTCTTCTATTGCCTCATCAGCATGCTTATCGGCAGCCGTTTGGGACATTGCATCTTCTACGATTGGGCTTACTATCAGGACCATTTGTTGGAAATGATACTCCCCATCAAAATAATGCCCGACGGAGGATGGCACTGGACAGGCTACCGGGGACTGGCCAGCCACGGAGGAACCATCGGCCTCATCATCGGTCTGGCGCTTTATTGCCACCGGGCAAAAATGCACTTTGTCGACGTGCTCGACATGATTGCCGTAGCCACTCCTATCACGGCCTGCTTCATCCGCTTAGGCAATCTGATGAACTCCGAAATCATCGGCAAGCCGACGGACCTGCCTTGGGCTTTCGTCTTTGAGCAAGTGGACAACATCCCCCGCCATCCCGCCCAACTTTACGAGGCCATCGCTTACTTCATCTTCTTCTTAGGCATGATGTGGCTCTACAAACGAGGACTAAAGAAGACCACGGCAGAGAAGCCCCGCACCGATTTCAGCAAGAGCGCATCACGCAAGGTTGAAGCCATTGCCCTGCCCTACCACCGCGGCTTTTACTTCGGCCTCTGCCTGACGGAGATTTTCGCTTTCCGCTTCTTCATCGAGTTCCTGAAGGAGAACCAAGTAGCCTTTGAGGACGGCATGAGCCTGAACATGGGCCAATGGCTCAGCATTCCGTTCGTGCTGGTGGGCATCTATTTCATGTGCTTTTACGGGAAGAAGAAGTGATTCTTACTTCCCTTTCAATATCTTCTTGATGTCATTCAGCTTGTTCAACGCCTCTATGGGGGTCAAGTTGTTGACATCAAGATTGAGTATCTCGTCGCGTATCTGACAAAGGACAGGGTCGTCCAACTGGAAGAAACTGAGCTGCATGCCTCCGGCTGAAGACGGGCCTTCGGTAATGGTTTTGCCTGTGACTGCCCCCGTCTGCCGGTTCTCCTGCTCCAACTGCTTCAGTATCTCGTCCGCACGCTTCACGATGCTTTTGGGCATGCCCGCCATCTTCGCTACGTGGATACCAAAAGAGTGTTCGCTTCCTCCGCGCTCCAACTTGCGCAGGAAGATGACTTTGTTGTTCACTTCCTTCACCGCCACGTTGTAGTTCTTGATGCGCTTGAAGGTCTTCTCCATCTCGTTCAGTTCGTGATAGTGGGTGGCAAACAATGTGCGCGCCTTGGCTTTGGGATGCTCGTGGATATACTCCACGATGGCCCAGGCGATGGAGATGCCGTCGTAAGTGGAAGTGCCGCGCCCCAACTCGTCGAACAACACCAGGCTGCGCGGAGAAAGGTTGTTCAAGATATCCGCCGCCTCATTCATCTCCACCATAAACGTAGACTCACCTACTGAGATATTGTCACTGGCTCCCACACGAGTGAATATCTTATCCACCAAGCCGATGTGAGCGCTCTCGGCCGGCACGAAGCAACCTATCTGCGCCATCAGCGTGATGAGGGCGGTCTGGCGGAGCAAAGCCGACTTACCGGCCATGTTGGGACCCGTAATGATGATGATCTGCTGCGTCCGGCTGTCCAGCATGACGTCGTTGGCAATGTACTTCTCGCCCACGGGCAATTGCTTTTCAATGACAGGATGACGTCCTTGGCGGATGTCTATCATATCGTCATCGGTCAACACGGGACGGATGTAGTTGTTCTCACGCGCCACGGTGGCGAAGGAGAGCAGGCAATCGAGCCGGGCCAGTTGGTTGGCATTCAGTTGGATGGCCGGAATGAACTCGCCCACGGCCTGCACCAGTTCATTATAGAGTTGCGCCTCCAGCACCAGTATTTTATCCTCCGCTCCGAGAATTTTCTCTTCGTATTCCTTCAGTTCCTGGGTGATGTAGCGTTCGGCGTTCGCCAAGGTCTGCTTGCGTATCCACTCGGGCGGCACTTTATCTTTGTGCGCATTGCGTACCTCAATATAATAGCCAAAGACGTTGTTATAGCCTATTTTCAGACTGGGGATGCCAGTCAATTCGCTCTCGCGCTGTTGTATCTGGAGCAGGTAATCCTTGCCTGAATAGGCGATGCCGCGAAGTTCGTCCAACTCGGCGCTGACTCCCTGCTTTATGACTCCTCCCTTGTTCAGCTGCAAAGGCGGGTCGTTATTGATTTCTTTCTCAATGCGGTCACGGATGGACTGGCAGATGTTCAGCTGCTCGCCGATGCGGTTCAGGCTGGCGTTGTCGGCCTCCATGCAGGCCTGCTTGATAGGCTCCACGGCTTGCAGGGCCACCTTGAGCGCCACCATCTCGCGCGGATTGACGCGTCCGACAGCCACTTTGGAGAGGATGCGCTCCAAGTCTCCTATCCGATGTAATTGCTCTTCTATCAACTCTTTAAAATCGGGTTGGCGGAAGAAATACTCCACCACGTCGAGGCGGTCGTTGACGGGTCGAACGTCTTTCAGCGGGAACACCATCCAACGGCGCATCAGGCGGGCACCCATCGGGCAGATGGTTTTGTCGATGACGTTCAGCAGGGAGCTTCCGCCCTCGTTCATGGATCCGGTCAGCTCCAGGTTGCGTATGGTGAACTTGTCTAGACGGACATATTTATCTTCTTCGATGCGGGCTAAGGAGGCAATGTGACTTGTTTGCGTATGTTGAGTCAGTATAAGATACTGCAGGATTGCGCCCGAAGCGATGATACCATTCTTCAGGTGTTCCACGCCGAAGCCTTTCAGGTTTTTCACCTCGAAGTGTTGCAATAATTTCTCACGAGCGGTCGACTCGGTGAACACCCAATCGTCCAGTTCGAAGGTGAAGAACTTGTTGCCGAAATTGCCTTCGAACATCAGTTTCTTCCCTTTCTCGTAAAGCACTTCCTTAGGGGCGAAATTGTTGAGTAACTTTTCTACATAATCAAACGTTCCCTCGGCTGTGAGAAATTCGCCTGTAGATATATCCAGAAAAGCCACGCCACACGCGCCCTTGCCAAAATGTACGGCCGCTAGGAAGTTATTCTCCTTGTAATTCAGCACATTATCGTTGATGGCCACACCGGGGGTCACTAACTCCGTGATACCTCGTTTCACCAACTTCTTAGTTAGCTTGGGGTCTTCCAATTGGTCGCAAATGGCCACCCGCTTGCCCGCCCGGATAAGTTTAGGCAGATACGTGTCGAGCGCGTGATGGGGAAAGCCCGCCATCTCTATGGTCTGTCCGCCTTTCCCATTGTTGCGTTTGGTCAACGTAATACCTAGAATTTCCGCAGCTACAACCGCGTCCGTGGAATAGGTTTCGTAGAAGTCGCCGCAACGGAACAGCATCACGGCATCGGGGTGTTTGGCCTTGAGGTCGAGAAACTGTTTCATCATTGGGGTGAGTATGATATCTTTGTTCATCTATAGAATTCTTTTTTCTGATTTAAACTAATACAAAGATACGACTTTTTAAGATTTCAACCAATATGTGTATGCTTCAGCTTTAAATAAAACTGCGTTTGCATTGCTTACGCTTTCACGGAACATTGCTTGCATCTTCGCGAAACATAGCTTTTGCCTTTGCGAGAGATAGGTAGAGGCTCTTTATATTGTTGCTTCTTGGACGGAAACTTTTATCGTATTTTTTCTATGTTCTTACCGCATTCCGTAAGATGGTAACTATCAGCTTTTTATGTCGTTATGCATCATGGCTTTTTATTTAGAAAGGGAACAAATTAGCGCAAAATAGGGCTAAAAACGTTACAACCAATGGGGAAAAGCATTACATTTGTCCTCGTAATTAGTACTAATCATTTAAAATTTAAAAGAAAATGGCTTACGTAATTAGTGACGATTGTATTGCTTGCGGAACTTGTATCGATGAGTGTCCGGTAGGTGCTATCTCTGAAGGTGACAAGTATTCTATTGATCCCGAAGCTTGCACAGAGTGTGGCACTTGCGCAGATGTTTGTCCTTCTGAGGCTATCCATCCGGGAGCATAAGTACAATTTTTAGAGGGTTAAACAAAAAGAGGATGTGTCAAAACGATGCATCCTTTTTTTATGTCACAAAGAGGGTGAGTCAGAATCCTTCTCGGGCAAACACGTGGGTGAATGCCGCCTTTTTGCGAAGATTTTTGTATGTTTGCATAGGAAAAATGGAATGAGAGGTATATGTTGAGCAAGAATAAATTAAAATACATACGCTCGCTGGAGCTGAAGAAGAATCGTCGGGAGGAGCACGCTTTCTTGGCCGAAGGGCCGAAGTTGGTGGGTGAGTTGCTGGGGCATTTTCCGTGTCGCTATCTGGCGGCTACGGCAGAGTGGATGGACGCGCATCCGGGTATCGCTGCGGACGAGGTAATGCGGGTGACGGACGAGGAACTGGCACGTGCCAGCCTGCTGAAGACGCCTCAGCAGGTGCTGGCCGTATTTGGCATGTGTGAAGAAGAGCCTGGGGCGGATTTCGCCTCTTTGGTACGTGGCACCCTCTGCTTAGCCTTGGACGGGGTGCAGGATCCGGGTAACTTAGGCACCATTGTGCGCTTGGCGGATTGGTTTGGCATAGAGCATATTTTCTGCTCGCCGGACACGGTAGACATTTACAATCCCAAGGCCGTACAGGCTACAATGGGAGCCATTGCTCGCGTCAGGTTACACTACGTCCCGCTAGCCATGCTGATAGCAACATTGGGCGAGGATACGCCCGTATATGGCACGTTTCTCGATGGAGAAAACATTTATTCCCGGCCTTTACCCACAGGCGGGGGACTTATCGTAATGGGCAATGAGGGGAAGGGCATCAGCTCCGAGGTAGGTGCCTTGGTGAATCGTAGGATTCGCATACCTAATTATCCCGTGGGGCGTGCCACTTCCGAGTCGCTCAATGTGGCCATAGCTACGGCCATTGTGTGCGCTGAGTTTCGCCGACAATGTGATAGATAGACGCGGAAGAAGCTGTCTTTACACATGCATCGTGCTTAGTCTTTCGCCTGATGTACCGTCAGTTGCGGGAACGGGAAGCCGATGCCTTTTGCATTAAATTCAGCGTAGATGCGCTTGTTCATGTCGAAATACACGCTCCAATAGTCAGCGTTCTTCACCCAGACGCGGACGGTGACGTTCACGCTACTGTCGGCCAAGGCATGCAAGGCAACAAACGGAGCAGGTTCGGTGAGGATGCGCTTGTCGGCGGCCACCAGGTCGCGGACGGTGCGCTCCACCAAGTCGTAGTCTGTGTTATATTCTACACCAATGGTCCAATCCACCCGGCGAAGCTCCTCGCGGCTGTAGTTGATGACCGTACCGCTGCTCAAGGCGCCGTTGGGAATGTAAATCACCTTGTTGTCGAAGGTAGTAAGGATGGTGTGGAAGATTTGTATCTCGCGCACCGTACCCGTCTCTCCCTGGCTTTCGATGACATCGCCCACTTTGTAGGGACGGAACAGCAGCACGATGAGGCCTCCGGCGAAGTTCTGCAAGTTGCCTGACAAAGCCATACCCACGGCCACACCGGCCGATGCCAATAAGGCGGCAAACGAAGTGGTCTCTACGCCCAGCTTGCTGATGACGGCCACGATGAGCAACACGGTCAGCAGGATGCTCACCAGGCTCTTGACAAAGCTCTGTATGCTGGGGTCGACCTTGCGGCGCGCCAGGATGCGGGCCACTAATTTATTAAGGAATGAGATGATGATGCGTCCGACAACGAAGATGAGAGCGGCGGCCAACAGATGGCTTCCTGCTTCCACACCCCAGTCCCAGAAACTCTGCATCAGTTTCTCCAATTTTGTTATGTCTGTGCCGGAGGGTTCGGCGGCTAATAAGAATGATAACATATTTACTCTTTATGTATTTAGCGGGTTAATAAATAGTGTTTGAAGTCGGCAAAGTCTTTCGGCAGAGGCACGCTTTGCTTCTCGCCTTGCATGAAGGCTTGCAGCTTGGCGGGTATGGCAATTGGCTCGCCGATGATGCGCTCCACCGTGTCCTTGAACTTGGCGGGATGGGCGGTCTCCAGGAAGATACCTTCTTCGCCCGGACGCAGCCCTTCGGCCAAGGCACGATAGCCGCATGCGCCGTGAGGGTCGAGCAGATAACGGTGCTGCTGCCACGTCTGCCGCATGGTGTCGGCTATCTGTTCGTCCGTATAAGTGGCGCCGCTGATGTCGGCGCAGATGGCCGCATGGTTTTCGTCGTAGAGGTCGAGCACACGGGCAAAGTTGCTCGGCGCGCCTACGTCCATGGCGTTGGCGATGGTGGCGATGGAAGGACGGGGCGTGTAGACACCCGTCTGCAGGTATTGGTAGAAGACATCGTTGCGGTTGTTGGCGGCGATGAAGCGGCGGACGGGCAGTCCCATGCGCTTGCCGAAGAGGCCCGCCGTGATGTTGCCGAAGTTACCGCTGGGCACACATATTACAACCTTGTCCGCTTTGCCCTCCCGCTTCAGTTGGGCGTAGGCATAGAAGTAGTAGAAGGCTTGCGGAAGGAAGCGGGCCACGTTGATGGAGTTGGCGCTGGTGAGCTGCATGTGGGCGTTCAGTTCCTTATCCATGAAGGCGGACTTCACCAAAGCCTGGCAGTCGTCGAACGTGCCGTCCACCTCGATGGCGGTGATGTTCCGTCCCAAGGTGGTGAACTGCTTCTCCTGTATCTCGCTGACCTTTCCCTTGGGATAGAGCACATAGACGTGAATGCCTTCCACGCCGAGGAAGCCGTTGGCCACGGCACTGCCCGTGTCGCCCGAAGTGGCTACCAATACATTTACCTGCTTCTTGCCTTCTTTGCGGATGAAGTAGCCCAACAACCGGGCCATGAAGCGGGCGCCCACGTCCTTGAAGGCGAGCGTAGGTCCGTGGAAGAGTTCCAGCGACCAGATGTGTTCGCTCACGGGCACCAAAGGCGTATCAAACTGAAGGGTATCATATACGATGTCCTTCAACGTGTCGGCGGGAATGTCCTCGCCGAAGAAGGCGTCGGCCACACGGTAGGCTATCTCCTGGAAACTGAGTCGGTCCATGTCCGCATAGAAGCTCTCCGGCAACGGTTTGATGCGGTCGGGCATGTAGAGGCCTTTGTCGGCGGCCAGTCCTTTTACCACGGCGTCTTCCAGGCTGACGCCGCTTTCTTGCTTGTTCGTACTGTAGTATCTCATACGTTCTCTATATTCATAAATTCGTTCATAAACTCATCTTCTTTCATCAGTCCGTAGACACCGTCACGGGCGGCCACTTCATCAAATGTCTGCACCTTGTCCGGCACGATGCCCCGGTGCCAGATGAGGAAAGGCACCGGCTCGGCGGTGTGCGTCCGCAGTTGGCAGGGCGTGGGGTGGTCGGGCAGGACGGCGATGGCCACCGGCTCGTCCCAGTCCTTCACCGCTTCGTAGATGGGGCCGAGGGCGCGGCGGTCGAGGTTCTCGATGGTGCGCAGCTTCAGGTCGACGTCTCCCTCGTGCCCGGCCTCGTCGCTGGCTTCGATGTGGAGGTAGACAAAGTCGTCGGTGCGCAGGGCGTCGATAGCGGCGGCGGCTTTGTTCTCGTAGTTGGTGTCGTAGAGGCCCGTGGCTCCTTCCACGGCGATGCGGCGCAGTCCGGCGTAGCGGCCGATACCGTTGATGAGGTCTACGGCGGAGATGACGGCGCCGCGGCGTATCTGCGGATATTTCTGCGACAGCGGCTCCATCCGTGGGCGGTAGCCGGGGCTCCAGGGCCAGATGCTGTTGGCGGGGTCTTTGCCTTCGGCCTTGCGGCGGAGGTTGAGGGGATGGTTCTCCAGCAGCGCCTGCGAGCGCAGGATGAGGTCGTTCAGCAGGTTGGCGGTCTGGCGGGGTGTCAGTTCGGCTCCACCTTCGGGCACGGCGATGTCTTCCGAGCCGGGCATGGGCTTCACCAGGAGCGGACGCCAAGGCTTTAGGGGCACGTCGTGCGGCGGCACGCACTCAATGCGCTTGTCTCCGCCACGGATGACGAGCAGGTGGCGGTATTGCACGCCGGTGTAGAAGTGGATGCGGTCGTCGCCCAGTTCCTGTTGCAGGTATTTTATCAGTACGTCGGCCTCTTCGGTGGTGATGTGTCCGGCGGAGTGGTTCTTCAGCAGGTCGCCTTCTAAGCAGACGATGTTGCAGCGCATGGCCATCTCGCCCGGCTGCAGGTCGACGCCGATGCTGGCGGCCTCGAGGACGCCGCGGCCTTCGTAGACGGTGGGCAGGTCGTAGCCCATGACGGACATGTTGGCCACCTCGCTGCCGGGATGGAAGCCTGCGGGTACGGTCGTCAGCCGTCCCGTGCGTCCCTGCCGTGCCAGCAGGTCCATGTAGGGGGTGTGCGCCGCCTGTAGCAGTGTTTTGCCTTCCAAGGCGGGCACGGCCCAGTCTGCCATGCCATCGCCCAAGATGATGATGTGTTTCATATTCGGTCGTTATTGGTTCGTTCTTTTCTTCGTTTTTCGGGAGCGGGTTTCGCCCTACGTAGGTCGGGAGCTTCGCCCTATGTAGGTTGGGAGTTTCGCCCTATGTAGGTCAGGAGCTTCGCCCTATGTAGGGCGAAAAATCCGTCACACGTTGGCGATGCTCATGATGTCGGCGAATACGCCCGCCGCCGTTACGCTGGCTCCCGCTCCGTAGCCTTGTATCATCATGGGGTATTCGCGGTAGCGCTCGGTGGTGAGCAGGATGATGTTGTTGCTGCCTTCCAGGTTGTAGAAGGGGTGCGAGGCGTCTACTTCCTGCAAGCCCACGCTGGCCTTTCCGTCCTCTAAGCGCGCCACGAAACGCCAATGCTTGTGCTCGGCCTCCAGGCGTTTGCGCCGTTCCTCAAAGCCGGCGTCGAGCGAGGGTATGCGTTGCCAGAACTCGTCCAGTGTGCCGCTGAAGAAGTCGTCGGGCACGAAGAGGTGTTTCTCCACGTCCTCCTGCTCTAAGCGGTAGCCGGCTTCGCGGGCGAGGATGACGAGCTTGCGGATGACGTCCTTGCCGCTGAGGTCGATGCGGGGGTCGGGCTCGGAGTAGCGTTCCTCCTGCGCCATGCGGATGGTGCGGCTGAAGGGCACGTCGGCGCTTATCTTGTTGAAGATGTAGTTCAGCGTGCCGCTCAGCACGGCTTCTATCTTCAGTATCTTGTCGCCGCTGTGTATCAGGTCGTTGATGGTGTTGATGATGGGCAGGCCCGCGCCTACGTTGGTCTCGAAGAGGTATTTCACGCCCTTGCGCCGTGCCGTCTGCTTCAGCTCGCGGTAGTTGTCGTAGGCCGACGAGGCGGCTATCTTGTTGGCTGCCACTACGGAGACGTTGTGTCCCAGCAGGTCTTTGTACAGGGCGGCAATGTCGGGGCTGGCGGTGCAGTCCACGAAGACGGAGTTGAAGATGTTCATGCCGATGATTTCGTTCAGCAGCACGGCAGGCGAGCTGTCCTTGCCCTTCTCCTTCAACTCTTCGCGATAGTGGTCGAGGTCGATGCCCGCACGGGTGAAGAGCGACTTCGTGGCGTCGGCTATGCCAACGACGTTCAGTTGCAGGCCGTTCTCCTGCATCAGCTTCTGCCGCTGGCTGCGTATCTGCTCGATGAGGCTTCCGCCCACGGTGCCGATGCCGCAGACGAAGAGGTTGAGCACCTGATACTCGGAGAGGAAGAACGAGTCGTGGATGACGTTGAGCGACTTGCGCAGCGAGCGGCTGTCCACCACGAACGAGATGTTGGTCTCCGACGCTCCCTGCGCGCAGGCTATGACGTTGATGCCGTTGCGCCCTAAGGTGCCGAACAGCTTTCCGGCGATGCCCGGCGTGTGCTTCATGTTTTCGCCCACGATGGCTACGGTGGCCAGGTTCTTCTCGGCCTGTATGGGGGAGATTTCGCCCATCTCTATCTCCTTCCGGAACTCCTCGGACAGCACTTCGCACGCCAAGTCCGCATCCGCGTTGCGCACGCCGATGGAGGTGGAGTTCTCCGACGATGCCTGCGACACGAGGAAGACGCTGATGCCGTTCTTGGCCAATGCCTTGAAGATGCGGTAGTTCACGCCGATGACGCCCACCATGCCCAAGCCTTGCACGGTGATGAGGCTGGTGTCGTTGATGGACGAGATGCCTTTGATGGCCTTGCTCTGCGGGTCGGACACTTTCTGCTTGATGATGGTGCCCTGCCCTTCGGGGTTGAAGGTGTTCTTTATGAGGATGGGGATGTTCTTGTGGCATACGGGGTAGATGGTGGGCGGATATACCACCTTGGCGCCGAAGTTGCAAAGCTCCGTAGCCTCCACGTAGCTTAGTTCGCCGATGGTGTAGGCGGTGGAGATGACGCGCGGGTCGGCCGTCATGAAGCCGTCCACGTCCGTCCATATCTCCAAGACGCTGGCGTCGAGGGCGGCGGCGATGATGGCGGCGGTGTAGTCCGAGCCTCCGCGTCCCAGGTTGGTCACTTCGCCCGTGGCCTCGTCCGTGGCGATGAAGCCCGGCACGACCGTCCGCGGACAAAGTTCCGCGAAGGCTTCCCTTACGAGGCGGTTTGTCAGCTCCTTGTCGAGGACGTGCTTGGAGAACTTCTTCTCCGTCTTGACGAACCGGCGTGAGTCCATCCAGCGTGCTCCGGTGAGGCGTGCGACGATGAGCGAGGAGAGGCGTTCGCCGTAGCTCACAATGGTGTCGCTCGTCTTCTGCGAAAGGTCTTTTATCAGGTAGATGCCCTGGAAGATGTCTTTCAGTTCGCCCAGCAGTTCGCCCGCTTGGCGCATCATGTCGACGCGGTCCTGCTCCGAGGTGAATATGGTCTGCACCATGTCGATGTGGCGCGACACGATTTCGCGGAATCCGTCTTCATAGGCCGGGTCGCCCGACGCCGCTTTCCGGGAGGTTTCTATCAGCTTGTCCGTGACGCCTCCCAAGGCCGACACAACCACGATGACCGGCGTTTCCGCGGCCTCTATTATCTTCTTTACGTTCTGTATGCTTTTTGCGGACCCTACTGACGTTCCGCCAAACTTCATGACTTTCATACCTTATTATATATAATAACCTTAATTGTTGAACCCAACGGCGCAATCTGTTTCCTCCCCTGAGAGAAGTGCGGATATGAGCCGATAAAATAAATTAGAATGAAAAACTGCTGAAAAAACGTGTATCACGTAGAAACACAAATACTACTCCCTAACCCCTAAGGGTCATGGTCCCCATGGATGTGACTGTATGTTGGTAGTATCTGTTCATAAATTCGGTGTTTCTATCATTGTCAGTTAGATAGGACGCGCAAATATAAGAATAAAAACAATTATCCTAACACTTTTCTCGTTTTTTTTGCCAAGAAACTACAGAAATCGTACTTTTGCAGGGAATAAACAGACAAAAGTGTCATGGCAAAAGAGAAAACCGTATATGTATGCAGCCACTGCGGGCAGGAATCGCCCAAATGGGTAGGCAAATGTCCGGCGTGCGGACAATGGAACACGTATGTAGAAGAGATTGTGCGCAAAGAGCCTGCGGGCAAGCTTTTCCAAGCCGCGCAAGGAACGGCTTCCGGGCAAGCGAAGCCCATGCCCCTGAGCGCCATCGAGGCGGGCGAGGAACCGCGCGTCGACCTGCACGACGCGGAACTGAACCGGGTGCTGGGCGGCGGACTGGTGCGGGGCTCGCTGGTGCTGATAGGCGGCGAGCCGGGCATCGGAAAGTCCACACTGGTATTGCAGACGGTGCTACGCATGCCCGAGCGGCGCATCCTCTACGTCTCGGGCGAGGAGAGCGCCCGCCAGCTGAAGTTGCGCGCCGACCGCCTGACCGCCTGTTCCAACGATTGCCTGATTGTGTGCGAGACGTCCTTGGAGCAAATATTCACTCACATCAAGAACGTGCAGCCCGATTTGGTGGTCATCGACTCCATACAGACCATCTCCATGGAGGCGTTGGATTCGTCGCCCGGCAGCATCTCGCAGGTGCGGGAGTGCGCGGCGGCCATCCTGCGCTTTGCCAAGGAGACGCATACGGCGGTCATTCTCATCGGGCATATCAACAAGGAGGGCAGCATCGCGGGGCCTAAGGTGCTGGAGCACATCGTGGACACGGTGCTGCAGTTTGAGGGCGACCAGCACTATATGTACCGCATCTTGCGCAGCATCAAAAACCGCTTCGGCAGCACGGCGGAACTGGGCATCTACGAGATGCGGCAGGATGGCCTGCGCCCCGTGAGCAATCCTTCGGAGTTACTGCTGAGCCAGGAGCATGAAGGCATGAGCGGCGTGGCCATCGCTTCGGCCATCGAGGGCGCGCGCCCTTTCCTCATCGAGACGCAGGCCCTGGTGAGCACCGCCGTGTACGGCAATCCGCAACGCTCGGCCACCGGCTTCGACATCCGCCGAATGAACATGCTGCTGGCAGTGCTGGAGAAGCGCGTGGGCTTCAAGCTGGCGCAGAAGGACGTCTTCCTGAACATTGCCGGAGGCTTGCGGGTGAACGACCCGGCCATCGACCTGCCCGTCATCAGCGCCATACTGAGCAGCAACATGGACGCGCCCGTCGGGCCGGAGGTGTGCATGGCGGGCGAAGTGGGCCTCTCGGGCGAGATACGCCCCGTGAACCGCATCGAGCAGCGCATCGGCGAGGCGGAGAAGCTGGGCTTCCGCCGCTTCCTCCTGCCCCGCCAGAACCTGCAGGGACTGGACACGGCGAAGACGGGGATAGAACTGGTGCCCGTGCGCAAGGTGGAAGAGGCGTTCAGGGCGTTGTTCGGATAGGGGTTTCCTGCTGCGGGGCCGTTTCCGCGCGGCGTACTCTTGTCATTTTCCGGAAGCGCGCCCACAGCATGAGGCCCGCGGCGCTCAGGCCGAAGGGGAAGGCTGTCCATACGCCGAGCAGTCCCCAATTCAATACGAACCCGCCGACGTAGCCCACGGGCAGGGCGATGAGGAAATAGGAGATGAAGGCGATGCCCATCATGGGCTTGACGTCCGCCATGCCGCGCAGGGCGTTGGCGAAGCAGATCTGCGTGCCGTCGCCCAACTGGTAGATGAGGAAGGGCAGGAACAGGGCTTCGACGGCCGCGGCCACTTCCGCGCTGTCGGTAAACCAGCCGCCGACCTGTCCTTTCAATGCAAATACGGCGGCTGTAAGGATGCATCCCAGGCCCAGTATCAGCCTGAAGCCGGCGTAGGCGGTCTGTCTGACGCCGGCGTAGTCTCCTTGTCCCGTGTAATGGCTTACCCTGACGGCCACGGCGGCCCCCATGCCGTAGAATACCATGAAGGTGAGCTGCGAGAGGGTCAGCATAATCTGGTGGGCGGCCAGCTCCATCGTCCCCAGCCATCCCACCATGAGCGTGCTGAGGCTGAAGGCGGCGGTTTCCATTCCCATCTGCAGCCCTACGGGCCATCCCAAGGCGTTGAGCCTGCGGAAGACTTTGCCGGACCATCCCAATTGTCTTATTCCCCTTTTGTAAGGAACGAATCTTTTTCCACGATATACGATGATTGCCATCGCCGCCACCATGGCCATGCGCGCGTTCAATGTACTTAGCCCCGCTCCCAGCAGTCCCAGCTCCGGAAAGCCCAGCTTGCCATAGATTAACACGTAGTTGCCCGCAATGTTCATCGCGTTTCCTCCCAACAACACCCACATGGCCGTGCGCGTGTCGCCGATGCCGTCGGTAAACTGCTTGAAGCCGTTGAACCACAGGACGAACGGCAGGGAGAACAATAAGGTAAGATAATAGGGCTTGACGAGCGGAATCAGTTCCGCGGGCTGTCCCAAGTTGCCGATGTTGAGGTACAGCGTCCCCATGACGGTCATCAGTATCAGCGCCACCAGTCCGTTGGCCGCCAGGCTGCACACTAACGCCTGTCCGGCTTCTCCTTTCCGGCCTTGGCCGCACAAGGAGCCTACAACGGGAGTCAGTCCGTAGCTGAAGCCCGTGCTGAAGATGATGCAAAGGTTGAAAAGATTGTTGACGACCGAGGCTGCTCCCAGTTCCTCCGTGCTGTGATGGCCAATCATGAGTGTGTCGGCAAAGCCCAGCACAATCATTCCCACCTGTCCCACGATGATGGGCAGTCCCAAACGTATTAATGCTCCGTAATGATTCATCCGTTCATTTATAATTTGCTGTTTGCAATGACTGCCGCCTTCTCCGCACACCGTTCTCCATCGATGGCCGCGGATACGATGCCGCCGGCATAACCAGCTCCCTCTCCGCAAGGGAAGAGACCTTTGATGCGGATGTGTTGCAGCGTCTCTTTGTCCCGCACGATGCGTACCGGAGCCGACGTGCGTGTCTCGACCCCTATCAGTACCGCTTCGTTGGTTAAGAAACCGTGGGCACTGCGCCCGAATTGGCGGAAGCCCTGCTCTAAACGCTTGCCGATGAACGGCGGAAGCCAGAAGTGCAGCGGGGAAGCTATCAGTCCCGGCGCATACGACGAAGGCGGTAGGTCCGCGCTCAATCGGTGATTCACGAAATCGGCCATGCGTTGGGCGGGAGCGATTTGTGCGCGTCCGGCCTGCAGCCAGCACACGCGCTCCAATTCTTCCTGAAAACACATCATTTCCAACGCTCCGCATGGCGCCTCGTTGTTTATGCCCAGGGCCTTGTCCCGCAAATCTTCCGGACGGATTTCCACCACCATGCCGCTGTTGCTCCAGCGCGAGCCACGGTTGCTCGGGCTCATGCCGTTCACTACGACCTGCTGCGGTCCGTTGGCGGCAGGCACCACAAATCCGCCGGGACACATGCAGAAGCTGTACACGCCCCGCCCGTCCACTTGGGTCACAAAACTGTATTCAGCCGCCGGAAGCCAACGTCCCCTTCCTTGGGAGTTGTGATACTGTATGCGGTCTATCAATTCCGCCGGATGCTCCAGTCGCACACCTACGGCTATGCCTTTCGCTTCTGTTTCCACTCCGTTAGCGTCCAACCACCGGTACACGTCGCGTGCCGAGTGCCCGGTTGCCAGTATCACCGGCCCTTCAAATTCCCGGCCTGTATTCGTGCGGATGCCTCTCGCCTGATTCTTGTCGATAACCAGCTCCTCCATGCGTGTCTGGAAATGAACCTCGCCGCCACAGTGCAGGATGGTATTGCGCATGGCCTCAATGACCCGGGGCAACTTGTCCGTGCCGATGTGCGGATGCGCGTCTATCAGGATGTCCGTCGAGGCTCCGTGCTGGCAAAACACCCGCAGAATCTTCTCCACATCGCCCCGCTTCTTGCTGCGCGTGTAGAGCTTCCCGTCCGAGTAGGCGCCGGCTCCGCCTTCGCCGAAACTGTAGTTCGACTCCGGGTCCACCGTCTGCGTGCGAGGTATCTGCGCCAGGTCGCGCTTGCGGCTGTGCACATCCTTGCCCCGTTCTACCACTATCGGGCGCAAGCCTAATTCTATCAGTTTCAATGCTGCGAACAATCCTCCGGGTCCGGCTCCCACTATCACCACCTGCGGCTTTCCTTCCACGGACGGATAGTGTATGGGCGCGAATGTTTCTTCCGCAGGCTGCTCGCCTACATAGGCTCTTACGGTGAGGTTGACGTAGATGGTACGTTGTCGGGCGTCAATGCTCCGTTTCATGATGCGGATGGCATCGGGACGGACACCTTTCTCTTCAGCGATGCAGGCTTTTATCCGTCCCTCGTCTGCCGCTGTTTCCGGCGTTACTCTGAGCTGATATTCGTTTACCATTTGCTATGATTCGTCATTTATACAAGTCTTCCCACCATTCGGGGCTGTCCTGCAGCCATTTGGCAAACCATGCCATAATGGAATTGTGCCACAAGACGCGTTTGTCGTAATCGGATATGAAGTGATTCTCGCCGTCTACGGTGATGAATGCCACGGGGCGCCCCAATATCTTCAGCGCGTTATACAGCTGGATGCTTTCGCCTATAGGGACATTCGTGTCCACCGTTCCGTGAAGCAGCAATAACGGCGTATGGATTTTGTCCGCGTTAAACAGGGCGCCGTGCTTGGTGAAAAGTTCCGGCCGGCTCCATGGATAACTGCCCGCGGCCGCGGTGGCGTTGTACGAATAGCCCCAATATCCTTCGCCCCAATAGCTGGTGACGTTGCTGATGCCGGCATGCGACGCGGCCGCGGCAAAGATGTCCGTCCTGGTCTGCAAATACATGGTCATGAAGCCGCCGTACGAAGCTCCCAGGCAACCGACGCGTTCGGGATTGACAAACGGATGCGCCTCGCAGAATTTCTTCGTGCCCTCGATGATGTTGTCGGCCGTATAGTCTCCCCATGCATTGACGTGGCGCGCGGAAAACTCCTGTCCGTAGCCGATGGCTCCGCTGGGCTGGATGATATAGACCACATAGTCGCGCGAGGCAAAGAGCTGCGCGCAATAGGGCGAGGTCATGCCGCGAGTTGTGGGGGTCGTTCCTCCGTAATAATACACAATCAAGGGATATTTCTTCTCCGGGTCGAAATCGGGCGGCAGGCACATCATTCCCTCAATGACCGTGCCGTCCGAAGCCGTAAAGTTCCATTCTTCCATTTGTCCGAAGTTTATCTCGTCCAGCCTCTCTTTCATGGGGTTGGCCCACAATTCCGAAGTCCGCTTCTTGGCGTTATACAGGTAAGCCGCTCCCGTGGACGTGTTTCCTCCTCCTACGTATGCCGCCATAGCGGGATTGTCCTCCGCCACTGAGAAGGAAGAAATGACATCTTCCTCCAGCGGAAGCATCTCGAACGTATCCTTTTCAGGCGTGTAACGGTAAATGTGCTGGCAATCCTTGTCCGTAGTGCTGAAGTAGATACATCCGTCAGTGCGGTTCCATTGCAGCAACGTGACGGAAGGATTGAAGTCGCGGGTAATAGGCTTCACTTCCCGGGTCGTCAAGTCCATCAGGAAAGCCTGCACGTCAAACGAGTTGCCTATGGCGTGAGGCGCGTAGTTTTTCCCTATGCCGCCCAATGCGTCCGGTCCGCCCAACAATACCAGTTTCTTGCCGTCGGGCGAGTAGGAGGCTTGATTGAGGTAGGGGTCCTCCTTTACTAACGTATCGGCCTTTAGGGTGGCCAGATCGATTTCGAAAAGCGAAGTCAGCGAGAAAGGATACTCCGTGATGTGGGGCCTCGATGAAGTGCAGAGCAACTTCGAGCCATCCGGGGCGATGTCGTTCAGGTAGACGCTTTGCCCGCTGAACGTCAGCCGCTGGGACACCCCGGTCTTCAAGTCATATTTCACCAGATAGCTCCGGTCGCGCCATCCCGGTATACGGTCGTCCGGCATCAGGATTTGTTTCAACGGGCCTTCGGCCTCCTTGCCTTTGTCCGTATCGGCATACACCAGATAGTCTTCAGTTGGCGACCACACGAAACGTCCTTCGGGCAGGTTTTCCATCAGCACATCTTCGCGCATGGTGGCGGGGTCAAACACAATCAAATCATTGGTCGTATTTCCTTTAACGGTGTAGTACAGCCGGTTGCTCGTCGGCATCCAGCGGGCGTTTGTCGGCACATTGGGATGGATTACCTTGCCGCTTTTCACTTCTGTCAGCTCTTGCCACGTGCGCGAACGTTTGGCCGAATAATTGTTCCAATAATAAGTGAGCAGGTATTTCCCGTCCGGAGAGAGAGAAACGCTGTAGACTTTGTTGCCGAACGTCGTATCGTACAAAGAGAAACGGCGTTTCATGTCGGGGGTCATGCGGACGGCCACTTGTTCAAACTCTTTGTCGGCCACAAACTCGCACTTCAAAGCCGGGGCCGTTTTGTCTTCCGCGGTCGAGAGGAGCTTGATGATGATGTCATAATCGGCTTCCGGTTCTAAACGCAGGTTGATTTCCGCCGGGCGAACGACCGACAGGTTGTCTTCCGCACTGTCCTTTACATATTTCGATTCTCCACCCACAAAAACTTCCCACCTCACCGGGGAAGAAATTTTCAGCGTTCCTTTCGTGAAGCGTCCGGCACGCAAACGCGTGGAAAAAAGATACAGCAAATGGTCTTTTTCAGCCTTGGCCACCGTCACATATCCCGTAGAGTCTGTTTCCAGACGGCTATACGCATGGGCGTTGAAGTCCATATTTACCTTGGTCTGCAACAGCTGTCCGGGCGTAAACTTTTCTCCGTTAAAATTCACGCTGTCGCCTTGCAGCGGACTTTGCAACACAATGGCGGGGCGGACGCGAAACATGGTGGCTTGCTCTGCGGCGTGTACCGACAGGGCCGCGCACAGCCCTAACATCCATCCTATTATTTTTTTCATTTACGATTTTTCTATTTACAATTTACGATTTATCACTAATCATTCCTGTGCCGCAGGTGTTATCACATTATCCCATCAAACATCCTTTCCCATTCCCGCGGCACGGGCGCTTCCGCCTCGATGAGCTGGTGCGACACGGGGTGCTCAAAGCTCACGCGGCGGGCGTGCAGGCTGATGCTTCCGTCCGGGTTGGAGCGCGGAAAGCCATACTTCAGGTCACCTTTTATGGGACATCCTATCTTGGCCAGCTGGCACCGTATCTGATGGTGGCGTCCCGTCTTCAGGTCCACTTCCAGGAGGCAATAACGGTCCGAACGTGACAAGAGCCGGTAGTGCAGCACGGCCTGCTTGCTTCCGGGCTTTTCCGTGTCGTAGGCATAGCTTTTGTTTTGCTTCTCGTTGCGCGCCAGGTAATGAGTCAGCGTGCCTTCTTCGGCCGGAGGCAGATTCTTCACGATGGCCCAGTAGGTTTTCTTCACCTTGCCCGTGCGGAACATCTCGTTCAGCCGTGCGAGCGCCTTGCCCGTTTTGGCAAACACCACAAGCCCGCTCACGGGACGGTCCAGCCGGTGGGTCACACCGATAAAGACACCCCCGGGCTTGTGGTATTTCTCCTTCAGATACTCCTTTACGGTCTCCGAGAGAGGCTTGTCGCCCGTCTTGTCCCCCTGCACAATCTCCGAAGCGGCCTTGTTGACAATAATAATATGATTGTCTTCGTAAACTACATTTACCATTTAGCGATTTAGCGATTTACTATTTAGCGATTTAGCGATTTACTATTTAGCGATTTACTATATTATTCATATGGTTTGAAGCGTCAATAGTAAATTGTCAAATCGTAAATGAGTTTACATATTCATGCCGCCATCAATCTGGATGACCTGTCCAGACACATACGATGACAAGTCCGAAGCCAGGAAGGTAGCTACGTTAGCCACATCCTCGGGCGTGCCGCCGCGGCGCAGCGGAATCTTCTTGCACCATTCGGCCTTCACCTCGTCAGACAAGGCGTCGGTCATGGCCGTCATGATGAAGCCCGGCGCGATGGCGTTGGCCCGGATGCCGCGCGAGCCCATTTCCTGGGCGATGGACTTGGCCAGGGCAATCATGCCGGCTTTGGAGGCGGCATAGTTGGCCTGTCCGGCATTGCCGTGCACGCCTACCACGGACGCCATGTTGATGATGCTTCCCGCTTTTTGGCGCATCATGACGGGCGTGCAGGCATGGATGAAGTTGAAAGCCGACTTCAGGTTCACGTTAATCACCATGTCCCATTGCTGTTCGCTCATGCGCATCATCAGTCCGTCGCGCGTGATGCCCGCGTTGTTCACCAAGATGTCGATGCGTCCGAAGTCCTTGTGAATCGTCTCCACCACCTTAGCCGTATCCTCAAAGCTGGCGGCATTCGATGCGTAGGCTTTTGCCTTTACGCCCAACGCTTCAATTTCCTTCACCGTGTTCTCGGCATTCTCGTCGATAGCCAAGTCCGTAAACGCCACATTTGCGCCCTCAGCGGCAAACTTCAGCGCGATAGCCTTGCCGATGCCTCGTGCGGCACCCGTCACAAGCGCAGTTTTTCCGTCTAATAATCCCATGTTCATTTACAATTTAAAAATTTACTATTTACAATTCTTCATTCATTCCCACTCTCAAGGCCCCGAACACCAGGCGCTTCACGTATCGGTCGCGCGTCATGTCGTCCAGGTTAGGTCCAATCTGCCCCCGTATGTAAGGCACTTCGATGCCCTTCACGCAATAGTGCAGCAGTTCGGCGGTCATGTCGATGTCGTCAATCCGGAAGACCCCCTTCTCCGCCCCTTCGCGCAGCACATCCTTAAAGAGCAGCACCTCCTTCTCGTCGAACCTCTTACGCACCTTCTCCACCCTCCAGATGTCGCGGAAGAAGTAAGCCCTCAGCGTGCCGTTTCGATACACCACCTCCTTCACCACATCCAGGCGCGTGTATATCAGCTCCAGAATTTTTTCATCGGGAGAGCTGTTTTTTCCCGCCACGCGTCGCATTGTCTCCAGCAAGATGTCCAGTTCCGACTCCACCACCGCCATGTAGATGTCCTCCTTGCTTTTAAAGTAAGTATATAGCGTCCTTCTGCCCTTTTTTGAAGCAAGGGCAATATCGTTCATGGTGGTATTCTCGACTCCCGTTTTAGCAAACAACTGTCGGGCCACGTCCACTAACTTCGCTTTGGTCTTCGCTGTCGGCATCGTTCAATCTGCACATTGCATTTTAGTTGAGCAAAAGTAAGGGTTTTCCGTTAATCACACAAGAAATAAAAAAAATATCTGCCAAATATTTGTTTTTTCAAAAAATAACCATACCTTTGCACCCGAATTAAAGATAACATCGCGGAGTGGAGCAGTTGGTAGCTCGTTGGGCTCATAACCCAAAGGTCGTAAGTTCGAGTCTTGCCTCCGCAACTTTTCGAGGAGTAAATCGCTGTGATAAGGCGTTTTGCTCCTTTTCTTTTATCCGGAAACGCCATGCAGGCTACGGATTCTTCGGCAACGGACGTGTAGGCAGACTGGTAATGTTCAAAGAATGTCTGGCAAACGGACAAGTGCCTTTCATCATCACAGACGAACTGAAGCTGTTTTATTATCGTGGCTTAAATGAATGGGGGCGCATCAATGGCCATCTTACCGACACATGCCTCATGGCTCAGGACCACTATAAAGCATTATTGAATTATTTCCGGATAAAGTATTAATCAGAAAAAACGGTCGCAAAAGTATCCTATATTAAAAGCCCTAAGTCTTATTGGATAAATGGCGAAGTATCCAATAAGGCTTGGGCAAGTAACTAATAATCTAAGTGAGATAACTAAAAACGATACAAATATTCCGGACTGCCTGCGGAATGTGTCATTAAAAGCATTCGATGGCAGTCCGGAATAAAAGCAGATGAGACAGGAAACTATTCATTTATCATTAGTTTCTTGAATAAAGTCCGATTCCCTTTCAAGATTTTCACATAATATTTCCCTGCGGACAAAGATGAAATGTCCATTGATACACTACCGCTCCCCTCGGGAAAGCTTTGCGAAGTAACTAGTTGCTTGTCTGTTGTCAAGATCTGCACTTCCGAGATACTTGTGTCCGCATTCGGCGTTACACGGGCAGATACGTTACCGGCGTTAGGAGTAAGAATCATTGTGTTGCCCGTTACACGAAGTGACATTTCGTTTACATCGAAAACAGTATAGGGAATAAGGAACGATACTCCTTCCATTGCGCAATCATTGGCTACATAGATTTCCAAATCCCCTTCCACGTTGCCGCCATAGGTAGGAGTTATCTCAATACTATTGCCACTACTGATTCCAACCAAATCCAACGCATTCATTTCTATAGATGGGTTGATTATGCTGTTATCAGCCTGATCGTGATACAATGTGGCGGTGAATGTCTGGGTCTGATTGCTTTCTATTTCAATACTTCCATTGTTCATTGTAAAGCTTGTTTGTCCGTTTGTGACATGTCCGCACGTCCAATAAAGAGTGCCTATATAAGGAGATGTTTCACCACTGGTAACAGTGAGGCTGGCTTGTGCATCTTGCCCATCTGTATATTCAATATCGGCAAGAATATCATATCTTTTGGAATTTAAGTTCTCATTATTAGTTAGTTGTAGAGTCTTATCTGTATATGTCTGAGTGTTCAACTTTAGGGTATTGGTATTATCATCCCCATATGCTGTCTGCACCGTCCACCTTACACTTCTAATGGTTCCATTCGTCTCAGAAACATTATAAAGAGCTGTTCTACAAAAATGTGTAGGCCCTTCTATTTCTTCTCTATCTGGATAATAGAACGTGTTCCGCAAGATTTCATGCTGACTAATGCAAAAGTGCATCCAATTAATTTGCCCATCGGTAAAAATTGTTCTACAAAACTTATCGGAATAGGACATTAACCCGTTGGCGGAATTAATTTAGTGCGTACTTAATTCTGCCAATAGGTTTGTTATTAATGCGAATCAGGAGTTGGCGTTCTGATTCAAGAATTAAAAATTGACATAGGTAAGTAGAGCAATCGCCAAC
>CALUOR010000041.1 GCA_944322285.1 uncultured Bacteroides sp. | reverse complement strand
CGTACAATGACTGGCTGTGCTTTTATCTAACGGCAATCAAATCAGCAAGTTCAATCATTTGCTAAAAACGCCAATCGCTGCCAAATGCTACCACGAAACTGCCAACCCATTGTCTGATGCGCGATACCCCTTTACTTTGCAGGCAAAACCGAGTATCAACATTAAAAATAGTATCGACAATGGAAATTTTGATTATTCAGAAAGAGGCTTTTGAGGAAATGGCTTCGTGGCGTTCTCGCCGATGGGCAACGGCTTCCTGAGCGGCAAGTACACCCCGTCGGACAAGTTCCAAGGGGATGACGTGCGCCGGGTCATCACCCGTTTCTCGCCAGAGAATATGGAAGCCAACCAGCCGCTGCTTGACTTGGTGCACCGATATGCCGATCGGAAAGGATGCACGGCGGCGCAAATCAGCCTCGCGTGGGTGTTGAAGGGTGGCGATTTCATCGTGCCCATCCCCGGAATGCGCAGCGAGAGCCGCATCACGGAAAACCTCGGCGCGGCAGACATCAAACTGACGGATGAGGAATACGCTGCCCTCACCGCCGCCTTAGACAAGATAGAGATACACGGCGACCGCGACGGCAAGGACATCGCGAAGCTGGGAACCGTGCCGGATAATGTGGATAGGTAATGGAAGCGGATAAGCATCCTCGGAATGACGTTTCGGGGATGCTTTTAAAATTTAGATGAGCACTATCTTGTTCACATCAAAGTTTCTTCTTATATTTGTCCTAAGCATTAAAAAAAGAAGAAGATGAAACGTCCGCAGATTGTCAAACGAATACGCGAAGCATTGGAACGAGTAGCCCCCAATGCCGAAACTATCTTGTATGGAAGCGAAGCACGAGGAGATGCCCGCCCCGACAGCGACATCGACCTGCTGGTTTTGGTAGACGGCAACCATCTTAGCATACAGGAGGAAGACCGTATCATTGCACCTTTGTACGATATCGAGATTGACACAGGTGTGCAAATAAATGCGCGTGTCTTGCTTAAAAAGGTGTGGGAGAACATCCCTTTCCGTACTCCATTTCACATAAACGTAATGAAAGAGGGATTAGTATTATGAAAGAAGAACTGAGCATTGAAAATAGAGAAGCATTGGCGGCTTACCGCTATCAGCGCGCTCAAGAGACCTTGGCCGAAGTACCTTTCCTAAGGCAGCAAGAGTATTCAACACATTTTTGAGCCGAACAACAACAGCCGTTTCCGCCATCCGCCTTATCTTTGCATCGTAGAACGATAAAATACAGAACCATTATGTTGAAAGAATCGCAAGTATATAACCATTGGGACATCGTGTACAGTTGCTTTGTCCCCGACGAGATGCTGTCGGAACACCGCCTGCCGATACACGCGCTCATCTACGTCTATTCGAGCGAGATGGTGGTGGAGGACGAGGGGCGGACGCTGACCGTCGGCGCGGGCAATTACGTGTTCCTCAAACGCGACCATCAGGTGAAGCTGTTGAAACACACGGCGGACGGTGCGCCCTACAAGGCCATCAGCATCCGCTTCAAGCGGGGCTTCCTGCGCGACTTCTTCAGCCGTCTGGACAAGGCGGCTTTGCCCTCGGACGTGAGGCGCATCCGCGAAGCCGCCATCGTGCTGCCCCAATCGCCCGCCCTGCAAAGCCTGTTCCTCTCGCTCTTTCCCTACACGGACGCGAATGTCAAACCCAACGATGAAATCATCCGCCTGAAGATGCAGGAGGCTGTTTATTGCCTGCTCGACACCGACGCACGTTTCTATCCCACACTGTTCGACTTCAACGAGGCGTGGAAGATAGACCTCCTGCCCTTTATGGAGGCGAACTACACGCAGGATATGACCTTGGAAGAATTTGCCACCTACACTGGGCGCAGCCTCGCTACCTTCAAGCGCGACTTTGCCAAGGTGAGCGACCTCTCGCCAGAGAAGTGGCTTATCAGGAAGCGGCTGGACAAGGCTTACGAGATGCTCCGCAACGGAAAGCACAAGCCCTCGGACGTGTATTACGAAGTGGGCTTCAAGAACCGCTCGCATTTCTCCATCGCCTTCAAGCGGCAGTTCGGCGTGTCGCCGGGAGGAGTGGCGGTAAGTGTATGACATTAAATAGGAAAGACAATGAAGAAGATTCTAATCGTATCGGGACATCCCGACTTGAATGATTCGTTTGCCAACAAAACGATATTGGAAGAAACAAGGAATCTGTTGCCGGAAGCCGAGTTCGTCTATCTGGACAAGCTCTATCCGGATTTCCGCATAGACGTGCAGGCGGAACAGGAACGCCTGCTACGTGCCGACATCATCGTGCTGCAATATCCGCTGTTCTGGTACAGTGCACCCTCGCTGCTGCACCGCTGGATGGAACAGACCTTCACGCACGGATTCTCGCATGGCAGAACGGGAGACAAGTTGCATGGCAAACAGCTCGTGCTGTCATTCACCTCCGGCGCACCCGAAGAAATGTACCGCTATGACGGACCGCAGCATTACCCCATCGACGACTTTCTGCCCGCCTACAAGCAAATGGCAAATCTCTGCGGTATGGAGTGGTGCGGATATGTGTATAGCGGAGGACTGTCGTATGCCAGCCGCCACGATGCGGCAGAATTGGCAAGAATGAAAGAAAAGGCTATCCGCCACGCGCATCTGCTGGTAGAGAATCTGAAAGGATTGGAATAGAACTACATAATTTATAATTTTGATGAAGCACTGTCCTCGCTTGAAGGGCACTGAAAAAGTCCTTTCATAAATTATCCGCCTGATATAATCGGCACATACCCAATAAAGTTTTTGGATATGTGCCGATTTTTTTGTACCTTTATGGGTATAAAACAGACAGATATGGAACCTATTCAACAGACAATGCAGTTCAGTGATTACAGTGACCTATATGATTTGATTATCCCTCAGAACAACCTGTTACGCAGGATTAATGACCTGGTGGACTTCTCCTTCACCCAAAAAGAACTTATGGATAAATACTGCCTTGACAACGGACGCATGGCAGAAAGCCCGGTTGTGATGTTCAAGTACCTCCTGTTGAAGACTATCTATGACATATCAGATGTTGACGTGGTGGAGAGGTCCCGCTATGATATGTCGTTCAAGTATTTTCTTGGCATGAGTCCGGAAAATACCGATTTGATACCCCCAGCTCTCTGTGCAAGTTCCGCAAACTCAGACTCAAGGACAAGAACCTGCTGAATTTGCTGATAGGCAAGACCGTTGAGATAGCAATGGAAAAAGGCATAATCAAGTCCCGCACAATAATAGTTGACGCCACTCATACAGGTTCAAGAAGCAATCCTTATTCTCCGGTCGAAATATTGAGGCTTCGCTCAAAGCAGTTACGCAAGAAGAAAAAACAGGCTGTATCATTGGTAGACTTCGGTTAATCAACTGGTCTGTTTGGCGGAGCCATCTCTTTTCTTCCCTTATTTTGACTTTACTTTATTAGGCGTATGGGTACGGGGATAAAGTAAAGTGCTTATGTGTTTGGTGAATGTGCATTGTTGAACAGGGTATTCCATAAGGAATAGGAAAAATTTGGTAGACATTAACAAAATGGCTGAAAAAATTTGGTGGAAAGTGTAATCCTCTTTGATTATCTATGTGCATCTACTAAAAATTATGGTCATATGAATGGGCTGATACCGGAAGAGGTTTATACCAAACAATCCATGACTTTGAAGTATGCCAAGAACTTTGACACGCCATTTGGCAGGTTTGAATATACGCATATATCTAAGTCTGCATTTTCCGTAGGACTGACAAGCATCAAGAAAGATGGCTATGCATTCGTGATGGCTATCCTTCCGTTTGTCAGGAATCCCAAGGAACTCGACATCTGGTCAAACGATTATTTTGTCCAGTTGGCGGATATGATGAAGTTTGAATAATAACAGCTAATATTTACTGATTATGGCAAAACTGATTTTGATTGGTGTTAAGGAAAAGGAATTGGGTGAGATTGTGCATTATCTTATAATATATTTCCCGTATAACGAGGAAATGTGCAGCTATACAGATACATGGATAGGTGAATTGTATGAGAACAAATATCCGTTGGTTGCTAAAGGTATGTGGTCGGGAATAATCAATTTGAAAACACATAAATTGCTGAATTGGAAGCCTGAATATGGAGATTTGTATCTGCAGGCCAAGATATGCGACAGCGGAACGTATTTCCTGCTTGATAAAAACAAGAAGGTGATATGCAAACTTGCCGGCTATATTCCTAACGGCCTGATTCCGGATTCAGATGACTGCCGGGACTATATCCGTTTAAGGATCAATAGTGACAGTACGATAGAAAATTGGCCTGAGAATCCGGACTATTCCGATTTCATCGAAGACGCTGAGTTTGTAGAAAGAATTGATACGAACATCGAAGAAGAACCGATACTGGATACCAGAGTTGAGTTCACATACAGCCGACTTATGGAAAAACTGCTTCAGCTGCCTAAATTCTTGCAATTGGAAATAGGGAAAGCGTTAGTAGCTAACGCTACGGAAGGATTCGAAGAAGACGAATGAATAATTTTAAAAATAAATATGAATGACAATTGTCGACGCAGCAGGCATACATCATTGAATATCAGTGGCTATTCATTTTAAAAGGTACAAGTCGTATTCTGACAATTAAACGAAGTCGAAAAGAAAATGTAAGACGCTTACATTCAGTGGCTTTCGTTTTTGGTCTTGTACCGCCTTTTTCAGTCTTTTTGTGAAATGTCCTCAATCATGTACAATGACTTGATTGGCAGAGGATTTCACCGTATATGTTACAGAACGCTTGATTACTTTTGCAAAGATAGTGTTTTTCTTGTAAAACCATGATTATTACTCAAATAAAAGTGTTATTTTTGCAATGAGTAAAAGTTTTCATTGCATTGAGTAAAATGTAAGAGTATGTATAAACGCGCAGAATATCAGCTGATAACAGGACGCATGAAAGAACCTCGTAAGTTCATTCAAGTCGTTATGGGTGCCCGTCAGATTGGGAAATCAACGGTGGTCAAACAGGTGTTGAAAGATTTGGATATGCCTTACCAGTTCTTTTCTGCCGACAATGTACCTGCTACGAACAGTGCCTGGATTTTCGATTGTTGGGCAGCTGTGCGCAGCTTGAAGGAGAGCCGAGGGTGGGAGAGCGTCATCCTTGTGATTGACGAGATACAGAAGATAGCCAACTGGAGCGAGGTGGTGAAAAAGGAGTGGGACGATGATACGTTCCATGACCGCGACATTAAGGTATTGCTTTTGGGGAGCAGTCGCGTGTTATTGGAAAAAGGCTTGTCCGAATCCCTTGCCGGGCGATTCGAGGAAATACGCATGAGCCATTGGAGCTATCAGGAAATGAAAGAGTGCTTCGGCTTCTCGCTTGACCAATATATGTTTTACGGAGGCTATCCCGGTGCGGCAACCTTGATTGGTGATGAAGACCGCTTCAGCCAATACATTCAGTCGGCCATTATCGAAGCGACCATCAATAAGGACATTCTGATGGATACGCCCATAAGCAAACCAGCTTTGCTTCGGCAGACCTTTGAGCTGGGAGCAGCTTATTCGGGCGAATTGCTTTCATTGAACAAGATGTTAGGTTCGCTTCAAGATGCCGGAAATACAGTGACATTGGCTGGGTACATCAATCTGTTGGACGAGAGCGGCTTGCTTTGTGGACTCCAGAAGTTCAGCATAGATATGGCAAGGAGGCGTGCCAGCATTCCCAAGTTGCAAGTTTATAACAATGCGTTGAAGATGGTGTATAGCCCGTTGACCTTTGAACAGGCCATACTCAACCGCAAGGCATGGGGACGCATCTTTGAGTCTGGTATCGGTGCCTATCTGGTAAGTCAGGCCTTCGTGCATCGTTTTGAGGTATTTTATTGGCGTGAACGGGATGATGAAGTCGATTTTGTTTTGCGTAAGAAAGGTTCGGTGGTTGCCATCGAGGTGAAAAGCAATGCAGAGAAACGGACGGAAGGACTGGATAAGTTCCGTAAACTATTCAATCCGCAGGCGGCGTTTATTGTGGGTGATGGTGGTATCAGTGCGGAGGATTTCCTGTTGATGGATTTGAGGAGGTTGTTTTGAGAGGAGAGAATAGATTTAGGTAATATATAATAATTTGTTTGAATTTAATATAATTTAACGTAAGTGTAATAAGAACTAAATAATAACACAATAGGAATGAATAATGAAGCTAAGATAATGGATATGTTCTATCGCAGCGAGACGAAACCGCATATCAGAGAACGGCTCATCTCGCGCGAACAGTATCTGGAATTTTTGGAAGGACAATTGGAAGAGAATAAGGTGCTTTGTGTGCAGGGCGTGGAAGGCGTGGGTGTGACAACGATGCTGGCCCTGTTCGCCAAGCGGCACGGAAGTCGCTGTGCCTCATACTTCAATAACGGCTGGAGCCGATATCTGCTAAATCCAAAAGCTATAGTGAGTAGCTTGCAAAGTCAATTGGAGCTGACTAGCTCCAACACTGAGGATGGCGATAACGAGAAGAATCTGACAACATGGGTGTATCGGCTGAATAAGATGACGCGAGGCAAGGACTGTTATTTTTACTTCGTGTTCGACGGCTTTGACAATCTGCCTGCTGTTTTTGTAGACGGCATCAAGAGTGTTCTGACACCGCTGTTCAGCGTTTCAAATGCCCGCTTTGTCTTTTCCGGCGATGCCAAGAACTTGAAACAACTGTTACCAGAGGGGGTTGTACTCAAGCAGACTAACGAGTTGTTCAAATTTCAAGAAAATGACGTGGATGGCTATCTGCGGGGTGTTGACTCCAACATGAAGGCGGAAGATATATCCATTTTCTATAATCTCAGTAAGAAAGGCAATGCTAGGTTGTTGACTATCCTAACTGAGAAATTGCAGAAATACGGCATCCAGAAGATACGCGACTTCTACCAGTATGGTGTGGACGACTTCTATGCTGAAGACTATGAGTGGATAGAGGCGCAGGAGAGGATAGCGCAGCAACTGATGGCACTGCTGGCTTTCTGCGAGATACCAATGAACCGCCAGATGGTCAGGAAGACGCTTAACCTAAGCGATGATGACGTGAATAGTCTGCTGACATTGTGCGGCGACTATGTGTGTGAAACAGACGAGGATGCGATAGTACTAAAGAGCGACGATTTCAAGAAGTATCTGCGTGAGAGAATGAGCGGACTGAAAAACGACATAGAGCTATTGCTGATAGACGTGATAGAGAAGAGCACTGATATGGGCGAACAGTTTGTCTATCTTCCTGCTCTTTACAAACATGTGAAGGATAACAAGCAGCTGGTGGACTACCTGACCAGCGAGAATGTGCAGCACTATCTGGTGACGCAGCAGAGTCAGGCAGCGCTAAATGTCCAGTGTGAGTATGGCTACAATGCATGTACTGACTTTGAAACGCAGGCAGCAGCCTACTTCCGCTTCGCCATCAACCGTAGTGTGAGCCGCGAACTGGAGAAGAATGAGTTGAGCGATACCGAGATAGAGGCTTTGATTGCTATTGGCGATGATGAAAAGGCTTACAGGCTGACGCAGAGCGTATTCTTGGTGGAAGAGCGGCTAAAATGTCTGCTTATCATAGCCCAGTATGGTCAGCACCTAAGCGAGTCGATGCGCGAGGAGATAGAACAGCAGATTGATGTGTTGACGACTAGTATCAACTTTGAATACATTCCAGACAAAGCTCTGGAACTGGCCAAGCTGATGTTGCCTGTGAAGATGGAAAAGGCTCTTGAAATCATCGACCGTGTGGCTAAGGTGACAAAGGATAGGCAACAGATAGACCGTCTCTACACCGCCATCAGTATTTCGTTCAACAACGAAGGGAAGGCCGACGACAATATGGCGCAGAGAGCCGACATCGCCAACTCGAAGATTGAGGATGACGGCTTAAGAAAGATGGCTTCGGTGATGCGAACCATTATGAAAAAAAGCACGGCGGCGCAAGTGGTGGCCAAGATGAAAGAGCTGCCTGCCAGCAGCCAACTCTACTTTTTGCGCTTTTGGATTCCTGACCATAAGGACCTCGACGATATCGGTGAAGCCGTGGAGTATGCTGTGCGGTTGGTGATAGACACCTCACTGATAATAATGCCGAAGGTGACGCTACTGAAGATGTATTGCAAGCCACTTCCTAAGATGAACGAGGAGCAAGTGCGGAAGGTAGTGAGCTTGATTGATGCTGTGGTGGCAAACATCAAATTCCCGACAGTGGAATACGTAAAGCTGCAGATACAGGTAGTGTCGGCACTGGTGAAGATAGACAAGGCCGATGCCAAGAACCGCATGGAGGACCTATATCTGGAGATTGATGACTTGAAGGATAAAGCTCTGCAAGCCCATTGCAAGGCACTATTGCTACGCAACTACGAGAAACTGGGCGACAAAATTGAGGATTGGGTAATGAGTGGTAATGAACTCAAGAAAGACATTCTCAACGACATCTTCGACGTGCTGAAGAACTCGGCCTACCATCTGAAAGTAGTGGAAGGACCTATTGCTGCTTTAGTGTGCACCGAGGAGGACTTCGTGAAGGTTGTAATAGAGAATATGAACACAATTGAGCGGCAGTCACGGGCCTACCTACAGGCTGCGCTGGAGTATGTGTGGCAAAAGGACGTGAAATGTTTGGACTGGAGCTATTTCGTCCGACTATTCAACCAGATATCCTACGACACGACCGATAAGTATAAGCCCGTGCTTGAACTGGTCAACAAAGTGACAGAGGTAAAGGACGGCGACAAGAGCTTGCTGAAGAAAGTGTACAAATACTATCCGAAGCTGAAGCAGGTGGAGCAGGCCGACGTAATGTGCTACATATTATCGATCCTTTATGTATGGCTGAGCAAATACTATGCGGGAATAGACTTAGTAGAGGACACGGCGAATGCAGATAACGTGAATGGGTTTAAGGCGATGGTGAAAGCTGACCTAGAGCGGGCTTGGAACCAAATCAGCGTGCCTTCAATGAAGGTAGATACGGGCTACCAGATAGCAAAGGTGCTGTCGAAAATTTCGATGAAGAACGAGGCCAATGAATATATCGCCAAGGCAACTAATGTAAGAAAGAACCAATGGCTTTCATCAGTGTCATGCCTAACGGCATATACCATGAGCTTCGGCCTCTATGCTCACTCGTTGGGCATATTGATTCGCTCTGGACTATGTAAGGATGAAGACATTGAGGAGTTTAAGAAACTAATGGACTACGATGGCAATGATGTGGATAGTATCATTCTGTGGTCACGAGTAGCTCTGGAGTTCTACGGTGTGAATGACATTAAGCGATTCAACGGCATCATGAACCGGTTCGTGTCTAAGGCTTCGGAGAAGGATTTTTCAGACTGGGACCAGAAGCGGATGCTGTATCACATAGCCCCAGCAATGTACCTAAATTCGAAAGCTCTCTTCTATAGTCGTTTGAAGAAATATGACGACTGCCTTTGGAATGCGTGCATAGAACACACAGCGCGATATATTCAGACGAAGTATCCTTACTCGGAATATACCGGAAACAGTGAGATAGAAGTACAGGTAGCTCTGGAGAAAAGCGACTACGACAAGTTGCTTGACCTGATGCGTCACACGAAAGATGACGGGTTCATCTTTGCCTTGACCGACACGATGACCAAGGCCATCAAGCAGAATTTGGGTAATAAGCTGACAAGGGAGATGCAACGTGCGCTGTGGAGTGAGATGATTGATGTTGTGAAGGACCAACTGCCAATGACGGGTGGCATACAACATGACGGATACAAGATTGCTTGTCTAGCGATGATAAACGGCTCGAAACCTGGTGGTAAGCTGATTGCCGATCAGATTAAACAAGAGATAGAAGCTATAGGGAATCGGGCTGACCAAGCCTTCCTATATGCGCATGTGGCCTGCTATATGCCAAACACAGCTCAAAGGAGTGAATTTATAGAACTAGCCCTGCAGAAAGCGGAGGGGCTCGACTATACATTTGACAAGTTTAATCGCTTCTCGCAATGTATGCAAGACTCGTTTATAGCAGCGAAGTCGAAAGTAAGGGAAATTGGCAAGAAGGTGATGGACTCACTCAAGAGCGACGGAAATGGGTTGTACAGCGATTATCAGCGGTTGTTGGACTTGGTGAGAGACCACGATGAACAGCTGGCAGACACGATGTTGGAAATGGTGGACGATGACCCGGCACGTGTGCAATACAAGAAGCGTCTGAGGTTACGAATGCAGTCTAACCGAAAGATTGAGGCAGCAAAGAATGACTTGATGCAAGTGTCGCGCTTGAACAATGATGAACAGGTTAGATTCTTCAAAAAACAGATGGAGTATTTGGTGAAGAACAAGACGGTAGCAAGGGATTTCGACACAACACAGAGTGTGCTGAAGCAAGTGTACCTTCATCCCATCACCGACACACAGGATGCGGTGCTGTACTTCATGGAGAATCTGTACAGGAAGAATCAGACCAACAAGAAACACCACACGTTGTTGAGGGAGATGCATCAGGCCATCATCGACAATTTGAAGATAGTGCTTGCCATCGCCAGTGGCACGAAGGAAAAATTGGAGAGGGTGGATCGCATCATGAGCGAACGCAGGGACGAGAACAGCGATTTTGTGCATATCGGTGAAGGTGACAAGTGGGTGAAGAGGATTTTAGACTGGTACAAGGAGCATCCGTATGATGTGTTGCATATCATAGACCCTTACTTCCATGCGGAAGATTTGTATATTGTGAAGATGCTAATGGATGTAAATAATAAGCTGAACTGTTCGATACTGACCTGTAAGGATGTGGATGCACACAGGGACGATTCGCTGTCCGATGTATTCCAGAACGGGTGGAACCGATGGGCGTCAGAACTGCCAGGTCGCATTGAAGTGAAGTCGTGCTGCTATAGGCAAGACAAGAAGAAGACTCCGTTCCATGACCGTTGGTGGGTCTTGCAGGATCCAGAGAGTGATGAAGCTGTGGGCTTGCGGATGGCTTCAATTAGTACAATGGGGAATAGAATAGCTGAGGTGAGCGAGATGAACGATGATGACATCGTGTCGGCCAACAAACTTTGGATACGTTTCTTCCAGAATATGGTATCGAAAGTGGAAGGTAGGGATCTAGACTACGATGAAGCGAAGCTCAGATAAGGCAGTAGAACTTAGGTTTAATATGTCAGAGATTGAGAAAATGCGCAGGAACATGGTGGTGTCGCCGACGGTGACAGAGTGATAGTGCTATTTGGCACAGGACCGTTGCCTGTGCGACAGAGTACACTATTACCATCTCGAGGACTTGGTGTAAGCTGTGAACAGGATGTTGGAGTGGTACGATTTCTATACAGTGAGCCAGTGGACAGTATGGGAAGACCTGAAATGTATGCAGAGCGGCGAGGGTTTCAGGCCTCAACTGTTACGCTATGACACCACATGAAGATTTATACCTACGTAGAAGGGTGCTTCTTCATCATGAACCTCCAGATGACCGACAGGGAGAGCGACATGTTGAATGACGAGATAGTTCTGAACGAGGATCTATTCTGGCAATGGTGATGTATGCCGACCAAATGGAGATGATGGGGCGATTCTCTCAGAGTGAAGCTAGCGCAACGGACAAGATATATATTGTATAAGCTCCTCCGCCAGCGGCACATAATATTTCTGCACTTCTTCCGCCGTAGGCGTATGAGCACCGGGGAAGTGATAGGTATGAGTATAGTGTTGCAGGAATAACGGCTCAAAGTGGGCTAAATGATCATTCTCTCCGAATAGTCCCCAAATGCGGTCAGTCATTTCCGGTTGACAATCGTCCCATTGATGTTCTTGCACCTCTGCAAATTCATCTATCAGCGGTTGGTCTATCACGAAATGTTGTCGTCCGTCCGCTCGTGGTGATTTGTACTCATGCGCTCCGATGCGCTCGGAAAGGATATGGGTCATTTCAAAATAGGGATTACCCAAAAGGGCAGATATTCCCAAACGTGATGCCACAATTTGTGCCAAGAAAGAGCCGTTGCTATTGCCCACCAATACATCGGGATGCTCACGCTCACAAAGTTCTGTAATAAATGCCAATGCTTCGCGAGGGTGAAGCGGAAGATCGGGAGTAAAGACTTCCGCCTTACCTTCGAATGCTTGTTTTAACGCTTGGGCAGGTATGTAACTGCCAGAAGCAAAGAAACCGGAGGAAAAGTATTTTTGTTGTTCTCATTGTTCGTTTGCGAAATGTTTCAGTATCATTTACAGTATCACTTTTGCTTTTTACAGTATCATTTTGTGCTTTGCTGATAATGTAAAATTCTATCTTTTAATTCTAGTCTTACTTCCCTTTCAATTCCTTCTGCTCTTTCTCGAAGCTCTCCAAGAAATGGATTTCTACGGGTGACAACTCGTATTGCGTCCGTTCCTTGAACTTATTGTACTCTTGATTTGCTTTCTGTTTGGCAAGCTCTGCGGAGATGGTTCCGGCGTGGGTCAGAAGTTCTTTGCCGGAGAGTTTCAGAAAATCATCCAGTTTCTGAATCCAGTCCTTCATATACATCGGTTTGTGCGACTGCGCCTGAAGCTCGGCAAAATCAAGGTACAGGCTGACAATACGGTTCAGGGTGTCTAGTTCTTCGGGAGACAGATAAATCTTGGCTATTTCCGCATCCGTGCGTTTGGGCAATCCGCCCGTCCATGAGGTCAAACCCATGAAGTCCTTGTTGGCATCCGCCCGTTGGTAGATCACTTATGCTGCCGTATGTCTGTGAACCGAGAAGTGCATCTTGTTTTGTACGGTTTTGAAAAACATCTGCGTAGCTTCTGCCCGTGGGTCATAGTCGATGCTGAGCGCATAAATTTCCAGCACTTTGCGATAGAACACTTTTTCAGACGAGCGTATATCACGGATTCGGCTGCGAAGCTCATCAAAATAATTGCCGCCTCCAGCACGTTTCAGCAAGTCATCATTCATCGCAAATCCTTTGATGAGGTATTCTCGTAACACTTGTGTTGCCCAGATACGGAACTGGACACCCCGATGGGAATTGACACGATAGCCTACGCTGATAATCATGTCGAGGTTGTAGTAGACAATATTGCGTTTTACCTTCCTTGTGCCTTCGTTTTGAACTGTTGCAAAAAATGCAACAGTTGAATCCGGTTTCAATTCTCCGGACTCAAACACGTTCTTTATATGTCTCGAAATGGTGGATTTATTGCGTTGAAACAATTCCGTCATTTGGTCTGCGGTAAGCCACACGGTGTCATTGGCGAGCGTGACTTCTATTTTTGTTTGTCCGTCCTCGGTATGATAGAGGAGGTTGCCTTTGGAATCATTCATAAATGTAATATCTTTAATTACAAACCATTTGGAACAAGTCCCAGCCGATTAATGGATTCGTTTACGAACTGCAGGGCTTCATGTATCTTTAGCACCTCTGTGTAATCCCAAAATTTCACTTCATCTTTTATAGGGAGTGATTCAATCTCTTTTTTAATCCGTTCAATCTGTTTTTGGTCTGTCACAGCGACAATGCCTTGAACCGCTTTGTTGTTTTTGGCTTTCATTAAGTTTAGTATCAAGCTGTCGATAGAACCAGAAGTTTGAACTTCAAACACATAAATCACACGCCCCATATTTCCAATGGTAACTTCCCAAATAGCATCAACCACTGCGCCTGCGGCAACTTTCTTTTCAACTTCAGCTCGGAAGCCTAAGCAATGTCCGATTTCAGCCACTTTGTCACGGATGTCATTATGGATGAAAGTCGCATCTTTTTTGCTTGTAGCAATAAGTTCTTCTCCTTTGTCGGGAATGGTACAGTCTGTAGAATCGTCTTGTAACTCATTCCAAATAAAAGAGTTTAACGCCAACAAATCACAGATTTCATTATATCCGTATTCTTGGGATTTCGTAAGCAATTCTCGTCCAATCTCGGATAGTTTTGCATACATTTTTCCGTCTAATCTTGCCTCATAGCGTGGAAGATTATCGATGTTCAGTGTTTTGAATCCGGTGTATGTCTTTTTATTCCAAAGTAAATATTGTGAGGAATATGTTTTGCATAACAGCTCGCTCATAATGGCCGGGCCGATTCCTTTAATCTTTGAACGAAAATCATCCCATCTTTTTTCAATATCCGTTTCTCCATAAATCAAATTGGTAAATTGTTTGCGGAGCAATTCTATTCCATTGGCTTCTATGATATTGTCAATTTGATAATGCTTATTGCCCCACATAGCCATAGCCCATAATGGCGAAAGATATTCGAATAAGTCATCTTCAGACATGGTAAGAAGTCGCTCTTTGGTAAAAGCATGAGCTTTTCGCTGTGCCTCCATCCGTTCTTGTTTCGCTTCATTTGCTGCTGATGGATTCTTTATCAGCCATTCTTTATAGGAAGCGAGGTATTTCATTAATTTCTGTTCGTTCATTCTTTATTGCGCTTATTATATTCAACATTTGGTTCCGCTGCCATTGAATAAGAGTTCTCTTGCAAGCTATACAATTTCGGTTCGCTTGAAGTATCTTCATTGTCCGTCCATTGCTCGCATTGACGGATAACCGTTTCCAATGCGTTGGCAGCTTCTTCGGGTGGATAATGGTATTTTTTTAGTAGTCGTTTTATCATCTTTCGCATACCAGCCCGTGCCGATTCCTTTTTTTGCCAGTCGATTGTGCGATTCTTCCGAAGAGCTTCTGTAAGTTCTTTGGTCATGGCTACCAATTGTTCGTTGGTATATACATCTTGCACAGCTTGCGGCTTTGTCAAGGCATCGTAGAATGATTTTTCTTCTCGTGTAAGACCTAAGTCATTCCCAGCTGATTCGGAAGACGAAATTTCTTTTGCCAAATTCAAAAGTTCCTGTATCACTTCTTCGTTGGTAAGCAGCCCTTTCAGATAGGAGGACAAAGAACGGTTCAACAGATCAGAAAACTTTTCAGCCTGCACAATGTTAGTCTTTTGATACAATGATACACGTTCAGCCAGCAGTCGTTTCAGAAGTTCAACCGCAATGTTCTTTTCCTTCATCTTCGACACTTCTTCTAAGAAAGCAGAGTCAAACAAAGAGAATTCCGCTTTTACGTCAGAGAACAAATTGATTACACCCTCGCTCTTTACGCTTTGTTTCAGCAGTTCACCGATTCTTGCATTGATTTCTTTCTTGGAAACTTTCCCTTTTCCTGTCATTCGGGAGAGTAGGGTACGGACAGTTTCAAAGAAAGCCGCTTCATAGCGTTGTTGTTCATTTAGCAGACTGCGACACAAAGTGATGGAATTATGCAACAACATAGCTTCCTTTAGGAATGTTTGTTGCTTCTCTTGTTTATCGGGCGACATAATAAAGTTTACGCCACCTTTGATGATTTTTGCACACTCAGCATCCGATGCGGTTTGGAACAGACTGTAATCATAGCCATGAAACAAGTCGCGGCATATTTCCAGTTTCTCTTTGAATTTAAGCAAAGCCGTTTCTTTAATATCAGGATTACCAAAATTCTTACGGTCACGTCGAGTATAATCGTGCATAGCTTCTTTCAAAGCCTTTGCTATTCCTATATAATCAACAACCAATCCGCCGGCTTTTCCGTTAAATACGCGGTTTACACGGGCAATGGCTTGCATCAGATTATGTCCGCTCATAGGTTTGTACACATACATGGTAGCCAATGACGGGACATCAAAACCTGTCAACCACATATCCACAACAATGGCTATCTTCATCGGGTCGTTATCGTCCTTGAAGCGTTTGGCAAGCTCTTTCTTGTATTGTTTGTTGCCAATGATGTCGTGCCATTCCTCCGGGTCTTTATTGCTTCCGGTCATTACTACCTTTACTTTTTCATCCCAATCAGGACGGAGTTCCAATATCTTGTGATATATACTCATGGCAATAGGGCGTGAATAGGCAACAATCATGGCTTTTCCCGTCAGTTCATATTGTCGGTTTTCTTCATAGTGTTTCAAAATATCCCGGCAAAGAGAATCTATTGTAGCTGGAGCACCCAAGATTTCCTCTAGATGCGACATCTCTTTCTTGCTCTTTTCTATCTGTTCTTCCGTTGCCCCTTCTTCAGCGAGAAGCTCATATTCGTCATCAATGGCTTTGAGGGTGGCTTCATCCAGTTTCAGGTTGACTACGCGCGATTCATAATACACCGGACAGGTGGCACCATCGGCCACGGCTTGTGTCATGTCGTAAACATCAATATAGTTACCAAACACTTCTACGGTATCGCGGTCTTTGGTGGAGATAGGTGTTCCCGTAAAGCCGATATATGAGGCATTGGGTAAGCAATCATGAATGATTCTTGCAGTACCGATGACTCGCTTGGCTATATCTTCCCCTTTTTCATTCTTAGTCATTCTGATTTTTTCTTCGAAACCGTATTGACCGCGGTGGGCTTCGTCTGTCATGACCACAATGTTTTTTCGTAAAGAAAGAGGTTCATCCGATTCCTCAAACTTTTGCATGGTGGTGAATACTATGCCGTTTGCTTCTCGTCCGGACAGTAGGGATTTCAAATCGTCCCGACTTTTTGCTTGTACGGGAACTTGACGTAAGAAGTCTTGGCATTTGGAGAATTGGGTATAGAGTTGGTCGTCCAAGTCATTGCGGTCGGTGATTACGACAATGGTCGGCTGTGAGAGTTCTTCTTGCAACAGGTGGGCATAGAAAACCATGGACAATGATTTTCCGCTGCCTTGTGTATGCCAGAACACACCTATTTTCCCATCATTTCCAATAGCAATCTTTGTACGTTCTATTGCTTTCTTTACGGCAAAGTATTGATGATAGGCTGCCAATATCTTAGCATCTCCTGATTCGTCTTTTGAAAAACATACAAAGTTTTTGATGATGTCTATCAAGCGTTCCTTGGCGAATATTCCTTCAAAAAAGGTGTCATAATCGGCAAAATCCGTACTCTCATAATCACCGTCTTTGGTTTTCCATTCCATATATCGGTCTTCCTTGCTGGTGATTGTTCCGGCTTTGGAGCAAGCCATATCACTCATCACGCAGAATACATTATATATAAATAAGGACGGGATTTCCTTCATGTAGTTTCGCAGTTGGAGATAGGCTTCTGATGCATCTGTTTCTTCACGTGAAGGTGATTTGAGTTCAATGACAACAAGTGGCAATCCATTGATGAAAACGACCATATCTGCCCGTTTTTCCGAATGTTCCACGAATGTCCATTGGTTGACTATCTGAAAATCGTTTCGATGGATGTGTTCATAGTCTATCAAATAAACTATTTCGTTTCTCTGTTCTTTTCCGTCAAAGTAAGAAACTTCTACGCCATGCTGAATATAGTCCATGAAAAGCTCATTCTTCTGAGTCAGGCTTCCGGTATCGATGTCTTTCAGCTTGGCAATAGCCTCATGGATGGCAGCTTGTGGCTTATTGGGATTGATTGAACTCAAACTGTTCAACACCTGTTCTTCATAGAACGGTACGTAATAATCGCGTTCTATGTCCGGACCATATAGATGCTGATACCCCATGCTTTCATACAGGGAAATCAATGCATTTTCGTAACTACCTTCTGTGAATGACATATCGCTAATTTTTTAAGTTGTTTAAATAAGAATAGTACACCTCTTTATATGCTTCGTAATCCTGTTTGTACAGGGCTTCGGAAGCGGAGAGAATCACACCGCCCAATTCCAACGGATTTTCTTCATCAAACAACTCGTTGAAAGACTGGCAATCTTCGTAATGAATGCGTGAATTGGGTCTGTTGGAACAGGCATAAACGTGCAGAATAAAACCTCCTATTACATCGGTTGTTTTGTATGTCAATAAAGCCGTAGTCTTATCAAAGGGGATATGTTGTTTGTCTTGTCCATGTGAAGCAAAACCGGAACAGTTTCTCATTTCACCCAGCTTTTGTACAACAGATGCAATCCGTCTAATCAATTCTATTTTGTCCGTTTTGTGTAATTCGTCTGTGAACACATTTTCCAATGTCAGTTTCACCAAAGTTTGAAATTGCCAATCAGCATTGTATGCGACAGCTCGATTGGTAAGAATTGTCTTGCAAAGACTTTCTATCATGCTTTTGCAGACTTCAATGCATAAGTCTGGATTGGTTTCAATCGTGTTTTCAATGGTCAAAATATGAGCATTCAAGTAATTGAAACTTGGCATTTTACTGATATGTTCACGAATCCATTCCATACAATTATTTTTTATGCGGCTATGTTTAAATTGCGATTTATCCGGCGATTCAGCTCGATTTTGTCATCAAGAGATGAAAGAATTGCGGCTATCTTTTTTTGTTCATCAATTTCTGGTATATTTATTGCTAAATTTTTCATTACACTGCCAGAAACTTCTTTAAATGTTGTTCCACTTCCCATGTTCTCTATGACAGGTTTATAATAAACAAGGAGATAGTATAGAAATAAGGAATCAACTATATTATTGTTTGGAATAATGCTTTTAAATCCTTGATTTGTGCATAATTCATTATTAGCAATAGCGACATATCCAATAGGAGCCCGTGAAGAAAATAGAATGCTATTTTTAGGCAACATTTGGCAAGAGCAATTATTAAATCCTTGTAGACTAATCATTCTTTCTCCATGAGAAATATATCTTCCATTATGATTGGCTAAATCTTTAGGAGTTATCCACGGTATATTGCCGTCATAGTTTGAAGAATCTTTTGTTGAAGGCGTAGCACCACCAACAACAATTCCTATATCTTCTATTTTATATTCTTTCCAGCTTTTCATCGTAATTATTAGTCGTTTTGTTCATAATAATAAGAATAATCAATGCCTTTCATGAACATCTCCCTGTCATCAATCTTAGTGGTTAGCGCAGATTTTACCAAGGTTTTGATGTGTGTGCTGTCTGCTACACTTTCGCGCATAGCGGTCAGGTATTCGTTTTTGTCGATTTGGCTCCAGTCCACACATCTTTTGAGAGAGCGTTTAAGCATCAGGTCAAGCCAAATACGTGTGGTGCGGCCGTTTCCTTCCATAAAAGGATGGGCAACATTCATTTCAACATATTTGTCCAAAATCTCATCAAAAGTCGTTTCCGGCATTCGTTCAATGACTTGTAGTGTTTCAGGGAAGTGCATACAGTTCGCAAAAGTAAATCCACCTTTTGAAATGTTTTTTGTGCGTATTTGTCCGGCGAAATCATATAGTCCACCGAAGATATAAGCGTGAATCTGTTGCAAACATTTCAGGCTACCCGGTTCAAGGCGTTGCAATAAACCGCTTTCATACAGCTGATATGCTTTTTTCCGGCTTTGTCCGTCTAAGGTATTGTCGCTATATGTGAACCAATCAAGAAATTCGTTTGCTCTGTTATTGGGATAATGTTTGGCTAAAAGAGCAACCTCCTCACTATTAAGCACATCAGCCTTACGCAATTTGCCATCAGGAGCTTCGAATTTGAACTCGTGAGCGTCACTCACGAGTTGGATTCCGCTTTGCTTTAACTTGCGTTTTATCCATCGCCAATAGTTTCCCGCTTTCGTATAGTCCGGCTCGTTGTTGATGGCTCGCACTATGTCAATGGCTGAAAACCACCAGCAGTTATTCTCATCGTCCCATACAGCTCGTACTTCACGGTCATTAAAGAAGCGTATGGATTTCTTATGTTGCTTTTTTGCGTCTTCCATAAATGAGAATTTAGCGGTTCAAATTTATATTTTTAACAATCCATCTTCCGTTCCTTTTTCCATTTTCCCGTTCCAGCAAACCGCGCTCTATCAAAGAGGGAGTCATTCGCTTGACGGTTCGGGGAGATTTACCGATACGTGCAGCTATTTCAGTTTGTGTGGCATTGGGATTGTCTTTGAGGAATTTCAATAAGGCAATCTCGTCCAATGTGCAATTCAAAGCGTCATTTTGGCTCTTTGAATCATCGGTGTTGGCACTTTGGATGATTGCAATATGCAGTGCCCGGTTATGCAACTTGTTTTTCTCGCCAAACAACAAGTTTCTGAAAAACAATTCCAAGAAAGATGTTGTGGCGGATATCCCTTTTGAGTAATTGTTATAATTAGCCCTAACCAATGCATTCCTGAAATACCATGAGTGTTCTTGGAATACACTGTTGTCCAATGTAAAGCCGAAGGTATGGAGGTATTTCATGGTGAATACGGCTGTGGTGCGTGTGTTCCCTTCACCGAAAAGATGAATTTGCCAAATGTCCGAAACGAACTTACATATATGCCTCAATGCTTGGTTTGCATCAAGCGACGGATAATCGACATTCCTTTCTTGCCCGAAATCGTATTCAAGCGTTTGACGGATTAACTCGTGATTGGAATACAAAATGGTGTCTCCATCAAGTACCCATTCTTGCTTGGTTATGTCATAATCTCGCAATCTTCCTGCAAATCTGTATAAACCTTCGAACAACCGTCTATGGATGAGTATCAGATAATCCGGCCTGAACGAGAAGGATTTCTCGGACAGTATTTCTGTAATTCTTGCAGATACTTTATCGGCCTCTTCGGTTCGTCCATCCTCTATGTCCTTTCTGTTTGACTTTGATTGATAATAGCTGTCAATCAAATGCTTTACCTCTCCAATGGTAATATCGCCTTCAATGTGCCTGGTTGCCGTCTGTAACAAATATTCCGATGGCTTAAGGCCGTCAACATCTTGCAAGCCGATTGCGGTCTGCCATGCTTGAGCCTTTTCTTTGCTGTCAGGTTCGCCTTGCCTTATATATTTGTCAAAATCACTCATTCTATTTTATTCTGTTATAGTGTTAACATTTAATTCGCCAGACATCAGTTTGGGGAGAAGTGTATCGCGTAAAGAAGATAAACTATCATTTTCTTTGATATTAAATCTTCTTAGTTGCAATAACTTCAAATATAGTTCGTTAAATCTTATGATAACTTGTTTGGGTGGATAAATCGTTTTAATTAGAGAAAAATCTTTGTATCCTAATGATTGACGCACACCACCGATAGCGCGGGATATGACCTCTTCCTTAAAACTTTTAGTTTTTCTTAGACAATCAAAAAAATGCTCATATCTGTTTTCACATTCAAAAACCACATATACAGGGCTTACACAACCTGTAAATGTAAATGTATTCATACCTAAAGAACCAATATTAACACGAGCTGGGTTGTAAGCAAATTGTTTTGGCTTAACAATAATATATTTTGCAATATTCTCACTAAAAACTTGTTTCGTGAAATATTCTTCCGATAAAACAAGTTCTCCTGTTGTTATTGGAGATAAAACTTTAATATCATTTTTTTGCCCAACTCTTTCTGTTATATGTTTAGTCACTTTCCCTAATTCAACAACTTTCCATCCTTCTGGTATCTTTCCAAGTTCCGAATCAACAAACTTCCCATTCTTGAACGGCTCGAAATCCACGAACCAAGCCTTGAACAACGCTTGTGCCTGCTGCTCTAAATTGCGATTTATCCGGCGGTTTAGTTCGATTTTATCATCAAGAAATTTTAAAATATTCACTATTCTCCCCATTTCATTTTGTCCCGGGGTAGGAATAATAATATTCCTCAGACTATTTAGAGATATGTATGGTTGCGATGAACCAGTGCGTAACATTGCTAATTGTTGTTTACCTTGTGGTGATGTCAAATAATAATATAGCCATCGACTTTTGAGTTCATTTCCTACCTTGAAAAGCCCTACGTTTTTTATAGCATAGTCTGTTTTTGTGGATGTTTCAAGATAGCAATAACCACAGTATGCTCCAATCATACTGATTATGATATCCCATTGGTCAACACGGCTCCTTTCAATAATCTTAGTATAATCAGATAGGGATATACGATATGCATTATCAAAATCTATTCGATTCTCTTTTATATATTTTGATGTTATAAGGTATTTCCCATCTTTTGATTGTTTAGGACTATCATGGGTGCCATCAGTAACATTGTAGCAATATTCAGTAGCTTTTAAGTATTTCCAGTCTTCCATAAATGAGAATTTAGCGGTTTAAATCATCAATTTTAAGCTCTCCGGACATCAGTCTTGGCAAAAGCGTATCACGCAATTTTGTCAAGTTCGCATTTTCCTTACTATTTTTTAGTATTGTTGTTATCATTGGAAGTGCAATTCTCCCAAATTCTTTAACTTTTTTATTATCATCAGTGAATATAGGCAATGATTCTACATCTTTTGTATTTATACCTGGAATGGCAGCTTTCCCACCAATGGAGTTGAGCTGATTCATAATATAAGAAGTTTGCATATAGAAGTAAGCGAATATATTATATTCTCGGCTCATTAAGTCAAGAAGAAAAACATGCTCATTTATGAACATATACTCGAAAGGGAAACCTTCTCCAAAGATTGTATAATTGGGAATGAAATATCCAGGCTTTCCTCCATCTTTATATATTAAAAGTTCGTATCCCGATATTTTGCCACGATTAGTTACTGATGCAAAATCCTTTGGTATGTATTTGGTCTTAGAATAATCGTAAAATCCTAATCCTTTTATATTTTCAGCACCAATACTTGGAATGCCTTCTGAGGTTGCTCCACCTTTAGGTCTTCTGCCACTTTCTATTTTATGAGGAATATCTCCAATCTTGCTAATGGTGAGTTCTTGGGGTATTTTCCCAAGCACAGATTCTACAAATTTCCCATCCTTAAACGGTTCAAAATCCACGAACCAAGCCTTGAACAACGCTTGTGCCTGCTGCTCTAAATTGCGATTTCTGGGTTTATTTCTTCGTACAGAATGGCAATGAGGTTTATATGTGTAATATCCCATTTTCATTTCAACTGATGAATTTGCGGTGAGAAAGTTTCACATTCGTTTGATTGACCATAGCGTAATGCATGGTCGTGTCAATCTTCACATGTCCTAATAAACGTTGAACTTGTTCCACAGGCATGCCCTTGTCGATTGCCATAGTCGCAAGTGTCCTTCTGAATTTGTGTGGATGTACCCGGACAATCTTTGCGTCACGGCCAATTTTTCTCAAGCGGATTTCTACACCTGAGATTTCAAGGCGGTTGTGTGGTTTTGCCAATGAAACAAAGAGGGCTTTGTTGCGGTCTTTTCGTGTGGCAAGATATTGCTGGAGATGAATCTTTGCACGGGCGTTGAAGTAGACAATCCTTTCTTTATTTCCTTTGCCGAACACGATACATTCTCGCTCGTTGAAGTTAATATCCTCCCGGTTTAGTTTTACCAGTTCACCCACACGCATTCCCGTAGAAGCCAGCAAGTCAATGATAGCCAAATCACGGATTTGTTTGCAATTATCCCGTAAATGTTCCAGATTTTCATCCGTCAGCACTTCTTTCACCTGCGTGCCTGTTTTGACCTTATGGATTCTGCGTACCGGACTTTTAATGATGTAGTCCTCTTCTTCAAGCCATCCGAAGAAAGAAGAGAATATACGGCGTATGTTGTCAATAGTCACCTTACTGGACTTGTGCTTACGTTGGAAAACCGCCAAGTAAGCCCGAATATCCTCTGTGGTATAATTGATGACTTTTTTCGGCATGGTTTTGAAAAGTTGCCGGATGGTAGAGCCATAATACTTTATGGTCGGAGTAGTGCATCCTTCCACTTGTTTGGCAGACAGAAAGATTTCAAGAAGACGGTCGTTAGAGGCAGTCTCCTCATGTTGGGCCGCTTCTCCATCTTGCGTAATGGTATATTTGCTGACCACTTGCAGCAGTACACCATTCAGTTGGGCCATTTGTTCTACACTTAAAATCCCTGTCATTGCATTGCTGATTTCTTGAATTAGTTTCTCTTTCATATTCTTCGCTTATTTGATTGTATCTCCTAATTGAAGAATATAGCCATTCAATAATTATAATATCTCCAATAATTATCAGATATTCTTCTTTGTCTTTGCTCTTGGGCATGTTCAAGCAGCTTAAAAACATTTTTCATGTTTTCAATCTCCTGTATGCGCTGATAACCTGACTCCAAAGTAGGAGCTGTTGCAAACGCGATTTGTTTTAACTGATGAATCATAGCCTCCCGCCATAACTCTCTATATATGTCATTTAAGTTCATAGCCTATACTTTTTAATTGTTTTCTGATTTCATCTTCCAGTTGATGTGACTGGGCAAACATATCTGAAAGTTCAGAAGTAAGTCGTTTCATTTTTTCTTGAAATGGTTCTCCGTCATCCTCTACTTCCGCAATACCCACATAACGTCCCGGAGTGAGTATATAGTCTTGTTTGGCTACATCTTCAAGTGTTGCTATGGCACAGTATCCTTTTTTATTCTCCAATGTTCCGGCTTCGAAATCTTCGAATGTCTTGGCTATTTTCATTATATCATCCTCTGACAGTTCACGAAGTTTTCGTGTAACCATAGTTCCCATGTTACGTGCATCGACAAAAAGGATTTTCCCTGTTTGTTTCTTCGTCCTATTCAAGAACCATAATGATACAGGGATGCCCGTTGTATAGAACAACTGAGAAGGCATAGCCACAATGCCTTCCACTAAATCTGCATTGATGATATTTTCACGGATTGTTCCTTCGCCTCCTGTTTGTGAGGAAAGTGAACCATTGGCAAGCACCATACCGATTCGACCGCGAGGTGACAAGTGATGAATCATGTGTTGAAGCCAAGCAAAGTTGGCATTTCCGGCAGGTGGAATTCCATACTTCCAGCGTACATCATCCTGTAATTTATCCGCACCCCAGTCGCTAAGATTAAACGGAGGATTGGCAAGGATAAAATCCGCTTTCAACGTTGGATGCAAATCATTGAAGAATGTATCGGCAGCAAATTTGCCCAAATCAGCTTCTATGCCTCGTATGGCGAGATTCATTTGAGCCATTTTCCATGTAGTCGGATTACTGTCTTGCCCGAATACGGAAATGTTGTTGATATTACCTTGATGTCTTTCAATGAATTTGGCGGATTGTACAAACATGCCACCAGAACCGCAACAAGGGTCATAGACACGACCGCTGTAAGGCTGAAGCACTTCGACCAATGTACGGACAATGCAGGCAGGAGTATAAAACTCACCAGCCAGTTTCCCTTCTGCTTCGGCAAATTTAGAAAGACAGTATTCGTAAGTTCTACCCAATATGTCTTTGGTGTCGCCATGTTCCTTCATTTGGATATTGGTGAATAAGTCAACCACATCACCCAAGCGTCTCTTGTCAAGTTCAGGACGGGCAAAATTTTTGGGAAGAATACCTTTCAATCGTACATTTTCTTTCTCAATCAAGCGCATAGCGTTGTCAATTACCGTGCCGACTTCTGGTGTATGAGCCGCTTCAGCTACAACTGACCAGCGGGCTTCTTGGGGAACAAAGAAGATATTTTCCGATGTATATTCGTCCTTATCTTCTTCAAATCCATCACCTTCGGCTACCAAAGCATTATATTTTGCCTCGAAACGGTCGGAGATGTATTTGAGAAAAATCAGTCCTAATACAACTGATTTATATTCTGATGCATCCAAATTACCCCTTAATAAATCAGCAGCTTTCCATATTTCTTTTTCAAAGCCAATGTCGGCAGTATTTTTTTTAGCCATATCTTTATTTCGTTTTATCGTTTATCAAATCCTTTACATCCACATTCAGAATATCCGCTATCTGAAACAGCACTTCCAGACTGGGTTGCCGCCTGTTGCAAACGTATGAGTTGACTATGCAGAAGCTCTTGCCGAGCTTTTCTGCCAGCCATGTCTGCTTGATGCCACGTTCTTCAAGCACTTCTTTTATCCGGTTCATGGGTTTGTCCATACCTGTTTTTCTTTGTTTTGTTTACAAAGATATAAAATAAAGTGCTATAAAAAGAGAAAAGAGGAAGAAAACTCTCCCTCTTCGCTCAAAATCATTCAAAAGCCGTCCTGTCAGACGTTGATTGTTGCCAATGGCGCGGCATAGCAGTCGTAATCGAACCGATAGTTTGTGGTTGGCTTCAGCCCTAACAGACGGTGGTTGCCTTTCATGTCATTCTCGATGCCAAGATAGTGGAAACCGTAGAGTGGGGCATACTCTTTGAAGAACTTCACCAAATCCAATAGATTCTCATGATGGTTCTTCTCAAAGACGTAGTTCACCAAGATAATGCAACGGTCAGGAAAGCCGTTGATGCCGTTGCTGTATTCCCACAGGCGGAAATACAGTTTTACGTCTTTTTCGCGGATGTCAATGCAGCAACCGTTACAGGTTGGATTCACATACACGCTGTTACGATACCCGAACTTCTCACAGATGTAGAGTTCAATGTCCTTTACAAAATTTTTGTTGATCATAATGTTGAAATTTAAAGTGTGAATAATATGGTTTGTTATAATCGGAAGCCCCGCTTACGCTTGGCTTTCTTTTTTCGTTTTAGTTCTGCTTCAAATGCAGCCTCGTCGGAGGTGTTGGATGAAGGGGTCGGCATAAACAATCCTAATCCTGAAGAATGTGATTCTTCAAAATCGGATGTCTGTTCTTGTGAAGGAGGTGGTAATATGGCGTCATCCCTGACCGTTTCCCGATATGAACAGGATGGAGTATAAGCGTTCCTTTCCAGTTGGCGGTCAATGGCCAGATAACTGAACTGCCGACTGATTTTTGAGCCGGAAAAGGTGTACTTGCCATATCCGAATTTCACCCCTTGAATGTCCCGTGTGGTGCGGCTGACCTTGAACTTCATGTCGATGCCATATTCGGCAAGCGCGTCTTTCAGTTCGTTCCAGTTTTGGGCTTTCAGCACCTCCGCTTTCAAAGCTTTATAGACACGGTGTTTCGCTCTGTCGTACGGGCGCAACCGTTCTTCGTTCACGTGGTCTTTACCTTGGGCAAAGTGCAGGCGGTATTTTGCCGTCAGCATCTTACAGACCTTTTCGTTGCGATAGCGGTCGTTCTTGTCACTGATGGTTTTGCCGTCATTGTCCACCCTGTTAAACACGATGTGGCAATGCGCATGCCTGCGGTCGGTGTGACGGGCTATGATGTATTGAGTGTTCCGGATACCCATTCGTTCCATGTACTCATGAGCGATTTTCAGCATGAGCACATCATCGTTTCTTAGACGCAGACTGTCTTCCGGAGAGAAGCTGAGTGAAGTGTGTCCGACAATGTTTTTTACCTTGTCATTCAGCAAGGATTGTAACTCAAACTGCTCTGCCATCTGTTCCGGTGAACCTTCCACTCCTATGGCTTCCAGAAGTCTTGCTTTTTCTTCTTTCAACACATACCGCACGCATCCGCCGAAGGAAGTTCCTTTTGTCAGTTTACCTATCATCTTTCAGTTGTTTGATGAGTTGTGAAATATGGTTCCCAATCTCTTGGCAGCGGTCAGCTACGGTGAAGAATCCGTAGGTATTTGCCTGTTTAGCCAATTGGTTCAGGTTAGTGCTTTCACCAATCAACTGCCGGATGATGTGCAGGTGTTCACGGGTAATCCGTTCTCGTACCGACCCTTGTTCGATGAGTGAACGGATAACCTCGCTTTTACTTCGTTTGCTGCGTCTGCTTAAAGCTCCCAACCATGCCAACTGGTCATCGGTCAGTCGCAATGTAATCGTATTTTTCTTGTTCATCTGTCATTGTTTTTTAGTTGTTAAAGTTGTGACCATCGGGAGCTGTCCCACCGGACTTTGGGTGGGCAAGTTGTTGGGAAATGTAATACACCGACATAAACTTGCTTACCCTAAAAAGTTCCGGTTTTCAGTCCTTGCGGTCAGTATTGAAAACCTCACTTTCGGTATGCCCGAAACCACGTTCAGGAGCAGCCCCGTTGTACGTTTACCAACTCCAAACCAAACGTTTCAATCAATGTTTTCAGGTGCGGATTCTTCCTGCTCATCGCTTGGAGAATGGCCTCGTCCGGCTGGATTTGGTGCAAGTAATCGGCGATGTCATACCCCTCTTTCCGTTCGCTTTCGGGAGCGTTGATTTCGAGATAGTCGAAAAGTTGTACCTCAATTCCATTGTTGCGCATCATCCCTATTTTGCTTTGCCAATAGGCAGTCGCTCCCAAGTCAGGGAAAAGGACGACGCTTCTTTTCGCCAATGCCGAAAGACTGCTTTCATTGAAGCATCCGTTCTTTCCACCTGAGGCAAGCCATAGATATTGCGGCAGGTAGTAAGAGGCGATAAGAGCTGTTTTCTCACTCTCGACCAGTGCGACCGGACAAGTCTTGTCTGTTGCCAACAGGTGCTCGCCGAAGAAACATTGCTTCATGTTAAAACCGGATTTATGGAGCAGTGTGTGTACCCAAGTGATGTGGTTGTATGGTTCTTTTATCCTCTTCCCTGTATCCGAATTGTAAAGCATTATCTTCCCTGTTCGAACTCGATTGTTACGGTCAATCTGCCAAAATACGGTCGCTCCCTCCCAATGTTTGGAAGAACCGACACGATATTTTTTCATAAGGCTCAAGGCAGATGCTTCTCCAAATTGGGAGGCCAGAAACTGATACAGCTTGTTAGTTTCATAACATTTCAAAGACCGCTTGACTATTCCTTCGTCAATGAAAGAAGTCGGAACTATCTTTATCTCATACGGTCGGACTGATAAAGAATCTTTTTCAAACAACTGCTGTTTCGCGTCAGGCGTTTCTTCAAAATAATTCCGTGGCGTAAAATGGTAGCCACACTTCTGTTCATGGTCGCACCGTCCTACGTGTTCAGGAAAAGAGATTCGTTTCTCCGTATCGACATATCGTGAGAAACATCTCTTGCGCTGGCAAGCCGGACACGTATGTCGTGTTGCAATGCCTTTGTAAGGTTCTAATATAAATCTATGTGTTGTCATTGTTTCAGTTCTTTTATGTGTGTCGTTATTGTCACTATTGTCGTTTTCAAGGTTGAAAGTGTCAAAAGCGACAAAAACGTCACGGGTTAATCTTTGAGTATTCTCCATGTTTCTCTTTGCGGAATAGGATGCCTATGTTGTCGTTCAGGAACCGTTGCAGAGTACGTTCCTTCATGCCATTCTGTTCTGCAATATGTATCGCCTGTGCCGTGGTGAACGTACAAGGAAGCTGGCCGACAATGGTTTGTTGCTGGTTATTCAATGCCACTTCGCTGATGATGCGTTGTACACTCAAAGCAGATTCTTTGAAATACTCTGTCAGCCGTATGGCACGTTCCACAGTCAGCAAGTCTATATAGGTTTTATCGCATTCACTACAAGTCCACCGTGCCAGTTGAATAATCAGACAGAAACGGATGATGTAGATTTCCAACTTACAATAAATGCTGACAATCGTATCATTCCCTTCACGGTCGCATAATTCTGAGAAATGATGCTGCCATTCATACAGCCGTTTCCTTGCCTCTTCGTCAAAGTACAGGATATACGGTTCAACTTCTCCCTTGTCATTGTAATTGCATTCCAAATGGATAAACTTGTCAATGATGGCATGCCATTCCTGTTCAATATCGGCAGGCAGTTCCTTATCATTCCAGCGGGCTTTCCGCTGGAGATTGGGCATTACGAAAAGAATACGGTCAATGAATCCGTTGCTTGAACGCTCTCCCCTTGCCAGTTCACCCAGAATTTTCTTCTGAATCGTACCAATGACCGATATGTACGGACGCTTGATGAAGATAGAACTCTTCGCGCTCTTACGGTCAGAAATGGTTGTCTTGGCACTGAATACCGAAAGCCAAAACTGTTCTTCTGAACCGTTGTTGTATCGGTTAAAGTTCTTGAACCAGGCGGATAACTCGTCCGCCCACAGGCAGAGTCCACGTTTGTTCTGTGCGTGGATAAGACTCAATCCTTCGGGAGTAACGTCTGATACAAGGAAACGTCTGCGGACGGGTTCTAACGGAAATTGTTCATATCCACATTCCGTCCGTTCTTTCCGGCTCATGGCCATCTGCCGTTCATACTCTGCATAAGCGTTTTCATATTCTTGATTCTGTTGGTAATCAAAATCAAGGAACGGTTTCATTGCGAAGCTGAGCGGGTGACTTTTATTCGCTCCCGGTCTGCCTATCAGTGCCATGTAGAGGATAGGACTTTCTTGCCATCCTTGTTTGATTTGAACAAGATGCGTATTCCCGATTCCTACGGCGATGGCCGTAAGAATGGAGGCGGCAATATAGTCCGTAGGATAACTATGGCATTCATGTACCTCTCGGATGATGCGCTGGATGCGGTTCGGAAAGATACTGACGGGAAACTCGGTGCCTGCCAATTTCATGCTCATATCAATGGCCTTGTCCAGCATTAGCTTTGGGTCAATCGTTTTTTTTCCCATAATCCGAAAGATTAGAAGTTTGTACGTGGTTTGGGTTTGCGGCGCATCCCACTTTGCATATTGGCCAAAACTTCGTCATAATTCTGTTCCGAAGTTTTCTTCCGTCCGTTTTCGACCCATGATAAGAGCTCATCTTCATAGAAGTAGAGTTTCTTGCCTTTCTTGTAAGCTGGCAATATACCTTTCCGTACCAATGTATAAACCGTGGCTTTTGCCTTGTGAATAATGCGGCAGGCATCTTCGATTTCAATCAGTACTCGTTTTTCGGATGATGGAGGTTTTAGTTCCGACACCATCTTTTTCAATTCAATGACCTGTTCGGTCAGATAACCTACCGCTTCGGGTAGCTTATCAAAACTAATTGTTTTCTCATTTTGCATCATATTACGTCTGGATTTAGTGGTTTCTGAATTAGGCTGATTGTTTTAAGGAGGTGTCAATTTTGATGGTACATTTCCCTTCTAATCGCAGTTTGCTCTTCAATGTGGAGATTTCACTTTCCTTCAAGGCTTCCGCAAAAACACGTTTGATGAAGGTTGCTATCTGGATTCCTGTTTTTGAGAATTGATAGCCGATGTTCCATCCGAAGTGCATCAGGTCAATGGTTCGGATGGCTGAGTCCACTTTGACGGTACGTCCAATCTTTGGAATATCCTTGTCTGCATGGAACAGGCAGATATATTCGCAAAGAATGTTCAAGTCATCTTCTTTCATATAGGGTGCGAAAGATTCGCGTGTGTAGGTCAGAACCGTAGCGAGCTTTTCTTGCTCGGCTTGTTCTTTGGCTCTCATTGCCGATAGCCGGATTTGTGTGTAGTCCATGCTGGGCGGAGGATTTGTGTCCGTTTCTTTGACCAAAAACTCTTCTCCTATTGTTTCTTTGCAATCCTCTGTTTCGACCTTGCGCTTCTTTCTATAATTCGGAAATTTAATAAACAGAGTTTCAAAGAAAGGAGCAAGAGTTTTCTTGAAAAGCTCTTGCAGGTTGATATAAATGACAGTAAGTATCAGGATGCAAGTCCCGAATGCCACATAGCCATTGAAAGCATCAAGTCCATGATGTAGCACCATTTGACGAGCCATCGCACCAACAATCACATTTGCGCTGAATACTAACCATGTCAGCGTTTGTTTTTCTAATTTCTCAGTCTTCATATTTATCGGTTTTAATTGTTTGCCTGCAAAAGTATATTGGTATAAAAGTATTCCAATCACTTCACCCCGTTGTGGCAGCTTTTGTCTCCGTTTTCGAGGACATTCGCTGCCATGGAACTGTTTTTGGCTTGTTGTATGCAAAGATGGGCAGTAGAAATCAAAGCGATTCCATAGTATGTACATAGTATGCAATGATTTTTTTGAGAAGGGCATGAAAAAGCCCGAAATAGCGTGTGCTACATCGGGCTTTACAGGGTTATCTTGTCAGCAAAGGTGTTGTGTTGTTTTCATTTCATTTGAGTGATATTTTATTGGCAGTTTCCCGCTTCTTCGTATTTATCAAATGTAGGCTCGGCTGTCGGCGCCATGCCACCTTACGGTGGTAGGTTTCCGACAGCCTGCCTCCGAACCGTACGT
>CALUOR010000040.1 GCA_944322285.1 uncultured Bacteroides sp. | reverse complement strand
ATGGACTGCAATGACGTATATGCCGGCATCAGCAGCAACATCTTCGCATATTCTCCCGTGGCTTTCCTGAACGGTGGTGCTCAATCTACTACGGAGAACTTTACACTGAAGCAGCTAACGAACGTGTTCGCCATCAAGTTCCAAGTAACCGCATCTGACATCTTCAAACTGGTTAAGGATGTGAAGATTGCCAAGGTTATCATCAGCGCAACGGATGCAACGGGTTCTGTAATCCCGACCGTAGGTACAATTTCTGTTCCTACTGTATCTGATTATAACACTGGTAAGATTGGTGAGGCTGAGTTCAAAGCTGGCACGGAAGCTGCCGAGATGTTGATTGCCGATGTGGCCAACGCTACAGACGCTTACAGCATCCAAGTGATTGACGAGCCGACTGAAGCTTACTACATCTCTACGCTGCCGTTCGATGGTGACGCTACTTCTTTCACCGTACAGATGCTGACTGAGGAAGGCGAAGTATTCGCTAAGACTTACACGACAGGTGATGTTTTGAATGCTATCAACAAACAAGCTCAGAAAGAAGGACAGCTGATTCAGTTGACCGTAACATTGGAAGACCTCGTTGATACAAAGACTATCTTCACTGCCGACCAATTCAAGGCTCAATGGGAAGACGCTCTGACTGCAAAGGATGGTGCTACGTTGAATGTTGCTCAGCCGCTCGACTTGTCTGATATGGATTTGACTATCGACAACGAAGTTGCTGACATCACTATCAAGGGTGAGGCTGTTACTGTTAAGTCTGTCAATATCACGAAGGGTGCGCTGACTATCGACAACGAGCTGACTGTAGCTGAAGATGTAACTGTTGGTTCTGACATCGATGGCTTGGCAACCGGCACGAACGGTAAACTGAACGTAGAAGGCGAGATGAACGTAGAGGGAACAACCGGTGAATTGACTATCGGTGAAATCGCAACTCTGACTACTACTACTTCCGGTGAAGTTACACTGAAGGGTGCTGATGATAAGGCCGCTCTGGGTACTGTTGCCAACCGTGGTATTATCACACTGAACGGTGAAGTAGCCATCGCTGAAGAATTGACTAACGATGGTACGCTGACTATCGAAGGTGAAGTAAACAATAATGGCATTATCAACCAAAATAAGGTTAATGGTATTACAGTAAGTGGAACTGGTGTGCTGAATAACAACGCTGGTGCCGAGTTGAACATCAACGCTACTACTAAAGTGAAGTTCGTCAATGCCGCTAAGACAACAAAGGCTGCCGCTGCCGTTATCAACATTGCAGCTGAAGACAATGATGGAGCTACGGTTAAATTGACTGCAAGCTCTGGTTCTGAAAACAAAGGTATCATCAATGTAGACGGTACGCTCGATGCCAGCAACTTGACACAGACTGAGGCTGATGCTCGCATCGTGATTGGTGAGAAAGCTGCCAAGAATAGCGTTATCTTGAAGGCTAGTGGCAGTGCTGTAACTGGTGGCCGCATCATGGTTGCGAGTGCAGATCAGGTAAAGAACAATACGAATGCTCCTATGGCAATCGAAGTTACTGATGAAAAAGAAATTGAGAATATCCCCGGAATCGTAAACGTGATTATGAGCGGCGACTTCGAGATTTCTTCAACTTCAAAATTTGCAGAGGCTGGTCACAACTTCTACATCCAGGATGGCAGCACGATTACTTTGGATGGTGACATCACTATGGGTAGCACGGTTTATATCGAAGGTGCTGTGAATGTTGCTGCAAAAGGTGAGAAGGCTAGTTGGTCACTCTGCGCAGGTGGCAATACCATTGAGAAAGGTGGCGTGTTGACTACAGGTAAAGGTGTGACCTTGAAAGGAAACAGTACAGGTAAGTTGACTATTGAGGTTGGTGGCGAATTGAAGAATGCTGAAGCTATTGATAGCAGCTTGACTGTTGTTAAGAAGTAAATTCTTAGCTGACAAAAGATTATATTGGAAGGGCATCCCTCGGGGTGCCCTTTCTTTTTCCCTTCAACCGGTCTTTGGACTGGTTGTTCAGGAGGCCGCAGTTGTTCCGGGTGCCGGAAGGGAAGCGTTCCGGGTGTCGGAAGGGAGGCATTCCGGATGTCGGAAGGGAGGTATTCCGGGTGTCGGAAGGGAGGTATTCCGGATGTCGGAAAGGAGGCGTTCCGGATGTCGGAAGGGAAGATATTATCCGATAACTAATAATTATGCCCTAAAAGTGTTCTATTTCCCACTGAAAATGCGCGATTTTATCCGTTTATAACATCAAGATTTGCAGAACTTTTCTATCTTTGCAATGTTGTTTATTCATAAAAACGAGAGAGATACAATGATTGCAAGAAGAAAATGCATAGTAACCGCGTTGCTTGCGGTGGTGGCCTGTACGACTTGGGCACAACAGGCGCTGACGCTTGACAGCTGCCGTGCGCTGGCCATGGCCAACAACAAGGAACTGCTGATAAGCCGCGAGAAGATGGAAGCCGCACGCCATCAGCGGAAAGCAGCCTTTGCCAACTACCTGCCCGCCATTGACGCTACGGGCGCTTACATCCGCACACAGAAAGAAATATCCCTGCTGAGCGACGAACAGAAAGAAGCCCTGGGAAGCATAGGCACGCAACTGAGCGGGGCGGTGCAGAACAGCGTGCAGGGACTCATTGCCCAAAATCCGGGCCTGTTGCAAAATCAGCAGTTCATGCAGATTGTACAATCGTTCTCCGCCATAGACATTGCCACGCCGCTCAACCAAGTGGGTAACTCGCTGGTGGATGCCCTGCGTACAGACACGCGAAACCTCTTTGCCGGAGCCGTCACCCTGACGCAACCTCTCTACATGGGTGGCAAGATACGCGCCTACAACAAAATAACGAAGTATGCCGAGGAGCTGGCACGCCAGCAACACAGTACGGGGATGCAGGACGTCATCCTCAGCACCGACCAGGCCTATTGGCAAGTGGTGTCCCTGGTGCACAAGAAGCGGCTGGCCGAAGGTTACCTGGAGCTGCTGCGCAAGCTGGAGAGCGATGTGGACAAGATGATAGCCGAAGGCGTGGCCACGAAAGCGGACGGCCTGTCCGTCAAGGTGAAGGTGAACGAGGCGGAAATGACGCTGACCAAGGTGGAAGACGGACTCAGCCTCTCGCGCATGTTGCTTTGCCAGCTATGCGGCCTCGACCTGACACAGCCCATCACGCTGGCCGATGAGACGGAAGAAGACTTGGGCGAACCCGGCATTGCCGCCAAGCAGATTGACATGGAAGCCGTCTACGCCGTGCGTCCCGAAGTGCGCAGCCTGGAACTGGCCTCCAAGATGTACGACCAGAAAGTGAACGTCACCCGTTCGGAGTATCTGCCTTCTTTGGCTTTGATGGGCAGCTACATGGCCACCAGTCCCTCCGTGCTGAACAGCTTCGAAAAGAAGTTCAAAGGCATGTGGAACGTGGGCGTCATGCTCTCCGTGCCCCTGTGGCATTGGGGCGAAGGCATCCACAAGGTAAAAGCCGCCAAGGCCGAAGCCCGCATCGCCCGCTATCAGTTGGCGGATGCGAAGGAGAAGATAGAACTGCAAGTGAACCAAAGTGCCTTCAAGGTAAACGAGGCCGCCAAGAAATTAGTGATGGCGGAAAAGAACCTGGAGAAGGCGGACGAGAACCTGCGCTACGCCACCTTAGGCTTTGAGGAAGGTGTCATTCCCGCCAGCAACGTATTGGAAGCCCATACGGCCTGGCTTTCCGCCCAGTCGGAAAAGATTGACGCGCAGATAGACGTGAAGCTGACGGACTTGTATCTGAAGAAGGCGACGGGAAGACTGAATTTGGAGGAATAAAATTGTATAAATGGGAATTTAGCGGGGCGGAGCCCCGCAATGTGTCAATGTGCTAATATGCCAATGTGCTAATGCCCTGCGGCATGAGAACACACCAACGCAAACACAGCGCAGCCCAATTAGCACATTGGCACATTAGCATATTAGCACATTAAATTATCATTTAATATTGTATTATGAAGATCAAATCACAAAACAGCAACATGTTGCTGGCGTTTCTCACCCTGCTGGGAATCATAGCCGTAGTGGCCCTCGTAGGCTTCTTCATGCTGCGCAAAGGACCGGAAATCGTGCAGGGACAGGCCGATGTCAACGAGTATCGCGTGTCGAGCAAGGTGCCCGGCCGCATCTTAGAGTATCGGGTGAAAGAAGGGCAGAGCGTGAAGGCGGGCGACACATTGGCTTTGCTGGAAGCCCCTGACGTACAGGCCAAGCTGGAGCAGGCACGCGCCGCCGAAGCCGCCGCCCAGGCACAGAACGAGAAAGCCATCAAAGGTGCCCGTCAGGAACAGATACAGGCAGCCTATGAGTTGTGGCAGAAAGCCCGTGCGGGAGTCACCATTGCCGAGAAGTCGTACAAGCGGGTGAAGAACCTCTACGACCAAGGCGTGATGTCCGCACAGAAGTTGGACGAAGTAACCGCCCAGCGCGATGCCGCCATCGCTACGGAGAAAGCAGCCAAGTCGCAGTATGATATGGCCGTGAACGGTGCCGAGCGGGAAGACAAGGCCGCAGCCGCTGCCTTGGTGGAGCGTGCCAAGGGTGCTGTGGCCGAGGTGCAGTCTTACATCGCCGAGACCTATCTCATTGCCCAAAGTGATGGCGAAGTCTCTGAAATCTTCCCCAAGGTGGGCGAACTGGTAGGCACGGGCGCACCGATTATGAACGTTGCCATGATGGACGAGATGTGGGTAAGCTTCAACGTGCGCGAGGATTTGCTCCGGGGGCTGACCGTAGGCACGGAGTTCGAAGCATACGTCCCCGCCCTCGACCAAAACATCCGCCTGAAAGTGTACTACATGAAGGACTTGGGCACATACGCCGCCTGGAAGGCTACCAAGACCACCGGCCAGTTCGACTTGAAGACGTTTGAGGTGAAAGCCTCTCCGTTGGAGAAGGTGGAAGGGCTGCGGCCGGGGATGAGTGTTATTTTGGAGAAGTAAAGCAGGGCAAGCCCTGCAATGTGTCAATGTGCTGATGTGCCAATGTGCTAATGCCATCGGCATGAAAACACATTGACGCAAACACAGCGCAGCCCAATTAGCACATTAGCACATTTTTCACATTAGCACATTGAAAGAATGGATAAAACGAAATACATCGCCTTTTGGAACGTGATGAAGCGTGAATGCCGCCGGTTGCTGGCCCGCCCGCTCTATCTGTTCTGCATGATAGGCGCGCCCTTGTTCTGTTATGTCTTTTTCACGACACTGATGGACTCCGGCTTGCCACAGAACATGCCGGTGGGCGTGGTGGACGAAGACCAGACCACCACTTCGCGCCAGCTGACCCGCAATCTGGACGCTTTTCAGCAAACGCGCATCGTGGCCCACTATCCGGACATAGCCCAGGCACGCCAGGCCATGCAGCGCAGGGAGATATACGGCTTCTTCCTCATCCCTGAAGGTACCACCGCCGAAGCTCAGTCGCAGCGTCAGCCCAAGATTTCGTTCTATACCAACAACACGATGCTCATTGCCGGTTCCCTGCTCTACAAGGACATGAAGATGATGAGCGAGCTGGCTGCGGGCGCGGCGGCACGTTCGGTGCTTTATGCCAAGGGCGCGACAGAGGACCAGGCCATGGGCTTCCTGCAACCCATTGTCATCGACACCCATCCGCTCAACAACCCGTGGATTAACTACTCCATCTACCTGAACAACACCTTTGTGCCCGGCGTACTGATGCTGCTCATCTTCATGGTGACGGTCTACTCCATCGGCGTAGAGATAAAGGACCGTACCGCCCGTCAATGGCTCCGCATGGGCAACAACTCCATCTGGATATCCTTGGGTGGGAAACTACTGCCTCACACTGTGGTGTTCTTCCTGATGGGTATTCTCTATAATGTTTATCTTTATGGTTTCCTACACTTTCCGTGCAATAGCGGCATCGGGCCGATGTTGTTTGCCACGCTCTGTCTGGTGCTGGCTTCGCAGGGCATGGGCATCCTGATGATAGGCACCCTGCCGACGCTTCGCTTAGGGTTGAGCTTCGCCTCGCTTTGGGGCGTGCTTTCCTTCTCCATGTGCGGACTGTCATTCCCCGCCATGGGTATGCACCCCACGTTGCAGGCGTTGGCCAACCTCTTTCCCCTGCGCCATTACTTCCTCATCTACGTAGACCAAGCCTTGAACGGCTATCCGATGATTTACTCGTGGATGAACTACGTGGCGTTGCTGGCTTTCATGATGCTTCCGTTCCTCATCGCCCACCGGCTGAAAGGAGCGTTGATATATTATAAATATGTACCGTAATGAAAAAACTGACTTTCCGACAACGAGTGATACAAGGCGTGCAGGACCTGTTCTACATCTGGAAACAGGAGTTCCGCACCACCTTCCGCGACCAGGGCGTGCTGATATTCTTCATCCTCGTGCCCTTGGCCTATCCGTTGATATACGGCTTCATCTATACCAACGAGACGCTGCGCGACGTGCCTGCCGTAGTGGTGGACGACTCGCGTTCCTCGCTAAGCCGCAAGTATGTCCGTATGCTCGACGCCAGTCCCGAAGTGGCCGTTGTGGCCCATTGTGCCGACATGGAGGAGGCGAAATTAGCAATGCGCGAGCGCAACGCCTACGGCATTGTCTACCTGCCCGAAACCTTCAGTGACGATATAGCCGCCGGACGCCAGACGCAAGTCAGCCTCTTCTGCGACATGAGCGGACTGATGTATTACAAAGCTCTGCTGAGCGCCAATACGGAGGTGTCCTTGGAGATGAACGCCGAGATAAAGACTGCCCGTGCCGGAAATACCACCGAACGGCAGGACCATATAACCGTGTACCCCATTGAATATAAAGACATAGCCCTCTATAACCCCACCAACGGCTTTGCCGCCTTCCTGTTGCCCGCCGTGCTGATGCTTGTCATCCAGCAGACGCTGCTGCTTGGCATCGGCCTTTCCGCCGGAACTGCCCGCGAGAAGAACCAATTCCGCGACCTTGTGCCCATCAACCGGCATTACAACGGCACGCTGCGCATTGTCTTCGGCAAGGGGCTGAGCTATTTCATGGTCTATAGCCTGGTGGCCGTCTATGTGCTTTGCGTAGTGCCCTGGATATTCCGCCTCAACCGCATCGCCATCCCCGGCGAACTGATTCTATTCACCTTGCCTTACCTCAGCGCATGCATCTTTTTCTCCATGACTGCCTCCATCGCCATCCGCAACCGCGAGACGTGCATGCTGATATTCGTCTTCACGTCCGTGCCGTTGCTGTTCCTCAGCGGCATATCATGGCCCGCCGCGGCTATTCCGCCCTTCTGGCGTTACTTCTCCTACCTGTTCCCGTCCACGTTCGGCATCAATGGCTACGTGCGCATCAACAGCATGGGCGCCACACTGAACGAGGTCAGCTTCGAGTACCAGGCCCTGTGGATACAGACCGGCATTTACTGCCTCACCACCTGCCTCGTCTACCGCTGGCAGATACTGCAAAGCCGCCGACACGTCATTGAGGCATACCGGCGGTATAAGGCGTTAAGAGAAGGGAAGTAGAAAGTTTTTATAGTGCGGATATTTCGTCCGCACTCATGCCCGAAGCCTGAGCGATTATCTCAATAGGAGTACCCAACTGTTTGAGTCTCTTTATTGTCTGCAGATTTTTCTCTCTTTCTTCCGCACGTCCTTCCGCGCGTCCTTCCGCACGTCCCTCTGCACGTCCTTCCGCACGTCCCTCTGCACGTCCTTCCGCACGTCCTATCTCACGTCCTTCTTGAATATTAAATTCTCGGACGGCAAGATTGTCACGATATACTTTAAGGCTCTCGTCATACATCATCCGTTCCTCTTTACTCAGGGAGGCGATGTCTACTATCTCTTCCAATTTTTGAAAGACGGCACTACGCGCCTTGAAAGGTAATCTTTTTAAAGTTTCCATATTCTTCAGTACATAAATCCAACGTTCAAAATCGTTCTCACAATCGTCTTCCTCCTTAGTAAAGGCCGGGAGCTCTAAGAAAATATAACGCATTTTGTCCGTAAACAGTTCGTGAGTATCACGATCCGCCAGCACAATATCGGTTCGCAGTTTTCGCGTACCCCCTTTTAACTCGAAGTTCATAAAAAATACTCCGTACACGGACTTCAGGCCGAATTTCCAGTCGGGACCTTTCTCGCCTTGGCGTGCGATGGTCTGAGACAAATAATAAAGTGCCCGCTCCCGGAAATTTATCTGTTCTTGGTTTTGCATTTCTACAATGAATTGCTCCCCATTCTCATCCGTACAATAAATGTCATAGATGACGCCACGATCTTTTCTGAATACCGGCAGCAATTCCTTATCTAGGAAGGTAATATCCTTCACGTGTCTTTCTCCCACCAATAAGGCATTGAGGAAATCTATCAGCAAGTCCTTGTTTATGGCTTGCCCGAAAATGCGCTTAAAGCCGACGTCAGTAAAGGGATTGATAAACTTTGCCATAATTATTATAATGTTTCGTTGGCAAATATACGAAAAATCGGTTTACGTTGAAAAACTATACGCCTTTTAAAACTGCTTTCTTAAGGGAATGATTCGTCAAGCTCTGAGCGGTGCCAGTCCTCCGGTGAGAGGACTGCAGTCTCCCGGTGGAAGGATTGGAGTCCTCCGGTGAGAGGACGAGAGATGTTTAAGCAAAGAAATCCCGGCAAGGACGGGCCTTGTCGGGATTGTCTTCTATTTAAATTAATCTGATGGAGATCAATTATTTGTTGTACTCTTGGTCAGCAACGATAGCTTTGATGATGTTATCATGATATGTCCAAGACTTGCTTTTAGAAATCAGGTTATTTGTTTCAACATAATTTCTAGCATTCTTTATGAAGGTTGAATTGCTGTCACTAGCAGCTACCTCTTCGATCCAAGACTTCACATTTTCCAAGCCCCAACCCTCTGCATTGTCTTTTGTTTTGCAAGGTCTGCTAAGTCCTACTTTAGTCCAATCCTGTGTCATAGCAATAGCATCTTCACCAAAGATTAAATAGATAGGACTATCTGTGAATACCTGGCTACAAGCGGGAGCATAGTTGTCAGAAGAAGTACACAATACAACACCTTGCAACGTAGTCAGATAGTTGTTGTCGAATTTAATGTCGGCACTTATTACAGCGGCTTTAAAAGCTTCGATGGCTTGGGTTTCTGCGGTAATAGTTTTTCCTTCTGCATCTTTTTTATCTTTGTAGATACGAGCAGTAGCAGCGTTTTTGTCAGCAGGAGCAGTCCATGACAAACTTCCAGCCTTTACTTTCTCCAAGAAAGCTTTTACGTCTTCATCCTCTGTCAAGAGGTTATTCACAGCATTTGTATAGCTATCCAGCAATTTTGCAGATGAATTTACTTTCTTATATGCTTCGAAAGCTACCGAAAGTTTATATTGTTCCTCAAAAGTAACGCCACCATCTTCTTTACCCTCTTCTTTGTTTGCTTCATAATAATCCTCAAACAAATCTGCGGCTTTGATTGCATCCTCACCTGTGCTCTTTACACCATTCAAAATATCATAGCTAAGTTGTGCAACGCCCAGTTTGATATCACTACGGCTGTCGTTTGCCCATGCCTTAACAGCAGCACTCAGAGCTTCTTCATATTCAGCTTTCGCGGTAGCTACAGAACTTTCACTCCAGATAACTTGAGCTTGGTTACTGCCGCTTTCCTTAACGATACCAGCTTTTGTTGTATCACCTTCTCCTTCGCCATCTTCTTCACCGCTCATGGCTGCTTCGAATGTACCGGCTACATTGATTTCACCATCATTCCACATTTTGTTTACCTTTAAGGTAACACCGGCATTAACTTCAACAGCAACATTTTCTGCTACCTCCAAACGATTTGCAGTCAAGTTAGAAGCCAAAGTCAAGTCAGCGTCAGCAATCAAAGTAGTAACTGTAGCTTTTTCCGGCAATGTCAGCAACGAAGCACCGGCAATCTCAATTGTCTTAATGTTTGTCAGGTCATCAATCTTCAGATCGTCTTCAGCGGTCACCCAGTTGACGATAGAGATAGTAGTGCCGTCTTTAAACTTCACTTCTTTTTCAGTAGCAGTGTAAGCTACAACACCATTCTTGTCAGTTATCACTACATCGTCATTCGGAATAGCGGTGTAAACCACAATTGTACCGTTTGCATTGTCGGTAATGTAAGTAGTAGCATCTTTTGCAGAATCAATTTCACCATTGTTAATGATGTTACCACCCAACGAACGACAAGTAAGTTCACCATTGTTATCAATGATATAACCATTGGTCAATTCCCCCTTATCTGCACGAATTTCACCGTTGTTAACGATAGTAGGTTCATATTCAGGTTTTTCATCTTTATAAGTCGGTTTTTCGTTCTCGAAGTCACCGTTTGTAGTCATCAGGCCATTGTTGGTGATCAACCCCTTGTTTGAACCATTGATATTGATCTCACCATTGTTTACCACCGTAGCGTCTTCGTCATTCTCCAAAGCGAAAGTTGCTTCGGCATCCTCAGCGATGTTCAAGGTTGCGTTGTTAACGATAGAAGCGACACCTTCATAGTTTACAGTCTTCTTCTTATCGTCCAGAACCTGAGCGATGTTCAATGTACCGTTGTTCTCAATCACGTCAGCCTCGAATGTTTCGCTGGTAGTCAAAGTCGCACCTTCTTCTACAGTCAGAACATTATCTTTGTCATCATTGGAAACAATTACATTGCTCAGCGTTACATCGCTCTTCACGCTAACCGGAGTAGTAACCTCGAAGATAGCCACTTCAGGCATCTTAGTGTCAGTGCCGAATGCGAAGTCGTCACCGATAACCTTAATCTGCAAAGGATCCTCGGCAAAGTTCTTAGAGTTACCATATTCGCTTACCAAGTTGTTCCAATCGTCAGCGGTAGTTACAATGTAGTTGTCATCACCGGCTTCCACTGCTTCCTTACTCAATGTCAATGTGTAAGAAGAGTTACGTGCGAATACTCTTTCCTTTGTAGCATTGTCGGTAGTCTTACTGAAGTCGATAGCATCGTAAACATTATCAATAGTATAGATACCATTGTCAGTGTAGATATGCATCTTCAAAGCATCAGCGTAATCACCTTTTACATCGTTGTTCGTTACCTCAAGCAAGCTACCCGGAATCATGAAACGAACTTCCACATACTTGTTGTCCGTATTACCATCACGTTGGAATTCAGTTCCTTTCGGCAACTTAGCGATGATGTACTGGCTGTACTCACCACCTTCGGCGATATAACCTTTACTATCACTCGTTTCAGGGTCAAGAATCAAGTTCGCAGTTTGCACTTTTTCCCAGTCAGTTGCTTTCTTATCAGAATCATAACACAGATTCAAAGTCTCATCATCACTGTCGCTAAAGTATGCGTATACAGCTTTATGATTCAGACCACTCTTTACAATAAAGCCCTTGTTGTCTTCGCCCGCATATTCCAAAACAACCTGAGAAACAGTGCTTACTTTCTCACCGTTGTCGATGTTGATGCGGAATGTCGGGTAAGCGAACATGTTGCGCATGTAAGCCTCTACGTTGAGGTCCTTCTCCTCCAGCAACGTAGAGTAGATAGCCATGTTGCCCTTCTCGATGGCGGCATTCAGGTCAACGTCACCCTCTTCGTCTGTATACAGTTCCTGAATAACAGGCAACTCATAACTTACAGCATAACGTTGGATGTTCGTGCTGTTGTAAGGATATACAAAGATATAGTGACCCACGCCGATAGAGTTGATAGTAGTCCATGTACCGGCTGTAGCGTCATACGTGAACGGGTTGCACACACCGCCTTGCGAAGGGATGATTTCCCAATCAGCAGGATCTTTTTCAGGATCATCGAATTGGTCGATGATAGCGGCACCAATCTGGTCTCCGTTCTCGTAATTGAATTTCAGGCCGGCAGCACCTTCCTCCACGGCATAACGTGTATCGGCACCATCGACCGTTGTGAGCGTTACTCCGCTCAACATGGGGCGCTGGCTCTCACCTGCTACGTTGACGGTCTCGAAATCATCGGCCGTACATGCGGCAAACAAAGCCGGCAGCACCATGGCTGTCAAAATGTGTTTTGTTCTCATTTTTAATTTTAATTTAGTAATTACTTGCATTAAAACATTCTTTTATTTCCTTTTCCTTATTTCAATCAGAGGTCACCTCCCACCGTTCCTTCGTTTTCGAAGCTGGCAGCGAACCCTTTCTCCACGCTTACCTCCAGAACTTCCACTTCCGGAGCCACATAAAACTTTTCCATTTCCATAATCTTTAATAATTTAGTTGTTAATTGTTAATAAATTGATTTCTCGTTTTTCCTTGTTAGTTTTCTATAGCAGCGTGCGCTATATTATAATATGGTGTAAAACCCAGTCTGCCCGCATCCCCAAAAAACTCATCTACACATGTCTCTCGGGCACATTTCAGGCTACAAAGTAACATACAAATTTCCCAAATAGGGATTGGAGGGAAATTGGGAAGAAAAATAGTTGACAAACGGAGCGGTAAAGAAAGGAAAAGTGTGGGTATAAAAAATCCCCACCTACGGCATCATAGTAATGTCATAGATGGGGACTTCTTTATTTAAGTGTAGTCTATTCTATATCTTCGGGGAAAGTCCGGTTACTTGAGTTATCATATTCACGGATAATCCTGCGGCTTTATCTTTATGGCAGCTTCTTTCATCCCTTCTTTTCTCCCTTTTACCAGTCCCTTAGAGAATCCTTTCTTGTGCCCCCGCTGTTCCGCCGTCTTCATCACGCTGAACCAGTCACGGTAGGCCTTCAGGCTCTCTTCATATTCGTAACGCTCCTTGTGGTCGAACTTCGCTATCTCGGCTGTCTCGAACAGGTGCTGAGGATGTTAATCTTTTTTCCTCCCTAGTTCCCTCCAATCCCTATTTGGGAAATTTGTATGTTACTTTGTAGCCTGAAATGTGCCCGAGAGACATGTGTAGATGAGGTTTTGAGGGGTACGGGAATTTGAGGTTTTACACCATATTATATATATAGCGCACGCTGCTATAGAATACAGAAAGGAAAAACGAGAAATCAATTTATTAACAATTAACAACTAAATTATTAAAGATTATGGAAATGGAAAAGTTTTATGTGGCTCCGGAGATTGAAATCTTGGAGGTAAGCGTGGAAAAAGGCTTTGCAGGAAGCATGGAGGGTTATGACCCTGATAAGGAAATCTTGTAATGTACGCAAGGCGAAAGAATAAGAAAAGGACAACTAACAGAATTATTAATTAATTAATGATTTAAACAATGAAATTAAAGTATGTATTATTTAGCGGTTTGTTACTGTCTGTAGGTTTTACGGCATGTACAAACGAGGACTTTACTGAGGTTGCAGCCCCGGTAAATACAGCTGAGGGCATCGCGCTGGGCGAGGTTACCATCAAGGTGGGTAACGGCGCCGACACAAGAGCTGAGTTCGGTGAAAATCTCCGCCCGAATTGGGAGGAAGGTGACTTGCTGGGTGCGGCCCGTATTCACGAGATTGACGAGTATGACGCAACCAAAGGGGTTACGGCAAGCTCTCCGGTAGGTCAGGCCTCTACTTATGGCGGCTTTTATTCGAACAGCGCCATGCAGCTGACCGCAGGTGCAGGTACCAATAACGGTACATTTACTTCTGTAGACCCTGCTGGACTGACAGCTGGCGCACACGTGCTCTACTATCCGCACAACAATGCGATTACCCAAGCTCAGAGAGAATCTCTGCCCGTTGAGATCAAGTCGTATGACATCGACTGCGCCGAACCGCTGAAGAATATCAGCGACAACATGTTCGCTTACAGCCCCGTGAAGTTCGTGCCGGATGTGAACTCTACCAATGAGTTTACTTTGAGTCAGGTTCCCGTGCTCTATGAACTGTACTTCACGCCGGACTTCCACTATACACAGATGCTGGCCGAGCCTATTACCATCAAGCACATCGTTATCGAGGCATGGAAGGGTAATTTGCCTTCTATCACTACTGTGATGACTGAGAAGGGTGAAATTAAGACGAAGAATGCTCCCACAAACAAGGATTACAACGACAACACTTTGAGTGAAACCGTTGAGTATCTGGCTGACGCAACGGGTGCCGTTGATCACCTCTTCTACAATGTGGCCAACAGCGACAACAGAGACTATCAGCTGGTGACCAACGAAGTAAGAACCGTGAAGCCTTTCGTGTTCTCGGCTCTGCCTTGGAGCGCTGAAGCTGACAGGGTGATTATCAAAGTGGTGACAAGTGCCGGTACGTTCGCTCACACGTATGAAGCCGGTGATAAGAACGAGGCCGGAACGGAATATCTGGATGTATTGAACGATGAAGCTACCGCAGAAGGCGGACAGGTAAGATTGAACGTCATCCTCGACACAACCGAAGAAGACGAAGTAATCTACACAGCTGAACAGATGGAAGACAGACTGGCTAACATCGAAGCTGGCGAGACTTACCACTGGATTCTGGGCGAGCCTATCACCGTTGACGCTGACCTCGTAATCGACAAGGCCGCTGACATTAAAATCAGCCGCTATCCGTTGACGCTGAAGTCTATCGACATGACTAATGGTAGCCTGACTATCGCTAATGATCTGACCGTAACGGGTGACGTGGAAATCGGTTCCAACGTGGCTGCTTGCGCAACACAGAACATCGTTCCCGGCATCAATGGCCAGTTGACTGTAGGCGGTATGCTGACTATCGGTGGTGGTAGAACAAGCGAGATTGCGCTGACTCTGGCTAAGGCTGGTGACATCCAGATTGACAAGTCCGGTATCGCAACACTGACTGGTATTGTGGCTGATCCGACTAAGAACATTGAGGCTACTACAGTTGGTAACATCAACAACGAAGGCCAGCTGACGCTGAAGACTATCACCATTACGAAGGACAAGACGCTGACTATCACGAAAGATGGTACGCTGACTGTAGGTGATGCAACAGTTTGGAATAATGGTACAGTTGTGAACGATGGTACATTCAACATGAACGGCTTTGCTTTCAATAACTATGGTACGTTCAACATCAACAGCTCATTCTTGGGTGCAGGAGCTGGAAACGCATTTACGAACAAAGCTGGTGCAACGTTGAACATCAATGTAGCAATGACAACTGGCCCGTCTAATAGCAATGTGAAGATTATTAACGAGGCTGCAACGACTCAGGTTCCGACTGCCGCTGTTATCAATGTGAAGAAAGATGTTACGTTGAGCATTAGCAGCGCCAACTATGCAGTAGAAAACAACGGTATCATGAATGTATATGGTACAGTAAATGAAGCAAGTGCTGGTTTGGTTCAGACAGATGCTGACGCATTGATCTACGTGTTCGATGGTGCTACTTTGAATTTGAAACCTTATGGAAGCTGTGGTGTAACCGGTGGTAACATCATGCCGACAAAAGATGCTACAGTGACAGGTAACAAATATGCGCCCATCTCTGCTACGGTGACAGCAAGTACGGATCTGACTAAATTGAATAGTGCAGTTAACACTTACATAATGAGCGGTAACTTCACGTTCAAGAGCAGCGATCCTAATAAGACAGATAAGTATGCTGCTAAGAAGCTTGTATTTGAAGGTGGTACTATCACATTGGAAGATAGATATATATTTAAAACAACTCAGAGAGTATGGTTCAATGGAAATACTACATTCAAAAACGATGCAGATAATTTGAATACTGCTACAGGTGCTACTTTCGAGTTTGGTGTAGCAAACAATGATGCCACTGCATGTAAACTGATTGTGGAAAAAGGAGTGAAGCTGGATTGCTCAGTTGCAAATAGTTTGAGATTACGTGAAGGTGCCTCTGTAGACACAAGTAAAGGTGGAACAGTAAATGGTACTCCGGAGCAGATCTTATAATTGGTTGCAAAATCAGTAAATGATTCAAAGGGCGTCCCTCGGGACGCCCTTTCTTTATATTAGGCAACTCCTTCGCAAAACATAGTTCGCTTTAAAGCTTGGTTGTTTGCCTCAATATCATTGGATACTTGGCCATTTATCCAAGGATACTTGGCCTTTTAATATTGGATACTTTTCCCACTAGGCTTCCAACTTGTCTGACTCCATAGACTTTAAACCCGAAATTCAAAAAAGAAATAAAATGTTTGCTGTTTCGTGGAAAATTCGTACCTTTGCAAGCCGATTATTATCTAATAAGGATAAATGTTTCATTCATAGCGAGTTAATGCGGCCTTTGTCCGGGGAACGCGGCTCGAGGTGAGGGAAACGATTAGTAGTAACAATTTTAAAAACATTTAAAGAGTGGATACTTTAAGTTACAAGACCATTTCTGCAAACAAAGCAACGGTGAACAAAGAATGGGTCATCGTTGACGCCACGGACCAAGTATTGGGCCGTCTGGGCGCAAAAGTTGCGAAACTGTTGAGAGGAAAGTATAAACCCAACTTTACCCCTCATGTGGATTGCGGCGATAATGTCATCATTATCAATGCCGACAAAGTGAAAATGACTGGCAACAAGTGGACAGACAAAATTTATCTGTCATACACGGGTTACCCCGGTGGCCAGCGCGAAATGACTCCCGCCCGCTTGATGGCTAAGCCCAACGGTACGGATAAGCTGCTGAGAAAAGTTGTAAAAGGCATGCTTCCCAAGAACAAATTGGGCGCCAAGTTGCTGGACAACATGTATGTATATGCCGGTAACGAGCACAAGCATGAGGCTCAACAACCCAAAATGATTGATATTAACGCACTTAAATAAGAGATAATGGAAGTAGTAAATGCATTAGGCAGACGTAAAAGTGCAGTTGCACGTATTTTCGTAAGCGAAGGTACGGGAAAGATTACCATCAACAAGAGAGACCTTGCCGTATACTTCCCTTCAAGCATCCTGCAGTATGTGGTAAAGCAGCCGCTGAACAAGCTGGGCGTTGCCGAGAAGTATGACATCAAGGTTAACCTGAACGGTGGCGGTTTCACCGGACAATCTCAGGCTCTGCGCCTGGCCATTGCCCGCGCATTGGTGAAAATTAACCCCGAAGACAAGCCCGCATTGCGTGCAGAAGGCTTTATGACGCGCGACCCGCGTGCCGTTGAGCGTAAGAAACCGGGACGTCCGAAAGCACGCCGCAGATTCCAGTTCAGCAAACGTTAAGAGTTGGAGCATGGTTGGGGCGGACAAGTTGCATGATAATTCTCGGCTGTGTTACCTCTCAACTCTCAACTAAAAAGCGTTTAGCATCTAAACTACCGGGACTCTTCGCTCCGCGAGGCGGGACAGGCTACCCGGCGGTTGGTTTAGGAAAAACAAAAAAGAAAGTAAACGATTTTAAGACTTAAAAAACAATGTCAAGAACAAATTTTGATACATTATTGGAGGCCGGTTGCCACTTTGGCCACCTGAAAAGAAAATGGAATCCCGCCATGGCTCCTTACATCTTCATGGAGCGCAACGGCATCCACATCATCGACCTCAACAAGACGGTTGCTAAAATAGACGAAGCTGCCGAAGCTTTGAAGCAAATCGCCAAATCAGGAAAGAAAGTCCTGTTTGTTGCTACTAAGAAACAAGCTAAGCAGGTAGTGGCCGAGAAGGCTGCATCTGTAAATATGCCTTATGTAATCGAGCGCTGGCCGGGCGGTATGTTGACCAACTTCCCGACTATCCGCAAGGCCGTTAAGAAGATGGCTACCATTGACAAGCTGACCAACGACGGTACGTATGCCAACCTGTCGAAGCGTGAAATCCTGCAGATTTCGCGTCAGCGCGCCAAGTTGGACAAGACATTGGGTTCTATCGCTGACCTGACCCGTCTGCCGTCCGCCCTGTTCGTGGTAGACGTTATGAAGGAGAACATCGCCGTACGCGAGGCCAATCGTTTGGGCATCCCCGTATTCGGCATCGTTGATACAAACTCCGACCCTACAAACATTGATTTCGTCATCCCTGCCAACGATGATGCCACGAAGTCTGTTGAGGTAATTCTGGACGCTTGCTGCGCCGCTATGCAGGAAGGTCTGGAAGAGCGTAAGGCCGAGAAAGTTGACATGGAAGCTGCCGGTGAGGCTCCCGCAGGCAAGGGCGGTAAGCGCAAAGCCGCCAAGGCCCGTCTGGACAAGCAGGACGAAGAAGCTATCAACGCTTCTAAGGCTGCCGCTTTCATGAAGGACGAAGAAGAGGCTTAAACACTCTCTTTACATAGTTAATCAAACCCAAGTAGTTAGTGGCAAGTAGCTGGTAGTGAGGAACTATTGACTGCTGACTACTAACTACTTTTTTCATTATTCACCATTTTAAAATTAAGTAAGACTGTATGGCTGTAACAATGGCTGATATTACCAAGCTCCGCAAGATGACCGGCGCTGGTATGATGGACTGCAAAAACGCCTTGACTGAGGCTGAAGGCGATTTTGACAAGGCAATGGAGATTATCCGCAAGAAGGGACAGGCCGTAGCCGCCAAGCGTTCTGATCGTGAGGCTTCCGAAGGCTGCGTGCTGGCTAAGAACACCGGCAACTTTGCCGCTATCATCGCCCTGAAGTGCGAGACTGACTTTGTGGCTCAGAACGCTGATTTCGTAAAACTTACACAAGATATTCTGGACCTGGCTGTTGCCAACAACTGCAAGACGCTGGACGAAGTAAAAGCTTTGCCGATGGGCAATGGCACCGTGCAGGATGCTGTAGTAGACCGCAGCGGTATTACAGGCGAAAAGATGGAGCTGGACGGCTACATGACCGTAGAGGGTGCATATACGATGGTATACAACCACATGAACCGCAACTCTCTCTGCACCATCGCTGCTTTCAACAAGGCTGTAGACGAGCAGTTGGCTAAGCAAGTATGTATGCAGATTGCCGCCATGAACCCCATCGCCATCGATGAGGCCGGCGTACCCGAAGACGTTAAGCAAAAGGAAATAGATGTTGCAATCGAGAAGACCAAGGCCGAGCAAGTGCAGAAGGCTGTAGAAGCTGCCTTGAAGAAAGCCGGCATCAATCCTGCTCACGTAGACAGCGAGGACCACATGGAGAGCAACATGGCTAAAGGTTGGATTACAGCTGAGGACGTGGCTAAGGCAAAGGAAATCATCGCTACGGTTTCTGCCGAGAAAGCTGCTCACCTGCCTGAGCAAATGATTCAGAACATTGCCAAGGGTCGTCTGGGCAAGTTCCTGAAAGAAGTTTGCCTGCTGAATCAGGAGGACATTATGGATGCCAAGAAGACCGTACGCGAAGTGCTGAAGGAGGCCGATGCAGAATTGCAGATTACAGACTTCAAGCGTTTCACGCTGCGTGCTGAATAAAAAATTTCTTTTTTCATAATTTATTGTGGAAATGGCTGTACGGTTCGTCCGTGCAGCCATTTTTTCACATCATACAGGCTTTGTCTGTGTATATCCTGTTTTTCTCAGCAACTCCACGACTTTCTCTTTAAAGTCGCCTTGCACGATGATTTCGCCATCCTTGGCACTTCCGCCTACCCCGCATTTGCTTTTCAGCTGTTTGCCCAATTCTTTCAGGTCATCGTCCGTGCCCACAAAACCGGTTACTAAAGTCACCACTTTCCCTCCACGATTCTTGCGGTCCAGTTGCACACGCAATTTCTGTTGGGCAGCGGGCAATGTCGATACTTCTTCCTCTTCTTCCGTTTCATAGTGAAAGTCGGGATTTGTAGAGTAAACCACATTCAGCCGGTCTTTCCAGTCGTTGTTTTTCGTATTCTTTGCCATTTTAGTAGGTGTTCAAAACTAAATTATTCTCCGAATTATCTCCAAATGTACGGCTTTTCAGGCATATTTTATCGCGTGATTGCAATTTTCTGTCACCTTTTTATAAGTTTACGGACAACTTACGAAAAAAAAACGTACTTTTGTCCAAACCAAACGGATAAGGAAGAGTAAACCATGAGTAGTCTGTCCCAACATAAAGAAGTTTTGCGGGTGCCGGAACCTACGTTGCGGCGTCTTCCGTGGTATCTTTCCAACGTCAAACTGCTGAAACAGAAAGGTGAACGCTATGTATCTTCTACACAAATCTCGAAGGAAATAAACATTGATGCTTCGCAGATAGCCAAGGATTTGTCTTACGTCAATATTACGGGACGTACACGTGTGGGTTACGAGATAGATACGCTGATTGCTGTGTTAGAGGATTTTCTGGGCTTTACCAACTTGCACAAAGCTTTCCTATTCGGTGTGGGTAGCCTGGGAGGTGCTTTGCTGGGCGACTCCGGTCTGAAGCACTTTGGTTTGGAGATAGTGGCGGCATTCGATGTAAAGCCCGAATTGGTAGGTACCACGCTGAATGGCATCCCCATCTTTCATTCCGATGAGTTTGAGGCAAAGATGCGTGACTATCGGGTGAATATAGGCGTGCTAACCGTGCCCATCGAAATTGCCCAGCAGATAACAGACTATATGGTGGCCGGCGGCATCAGGGCCGTGTGGAACTTTACGCCTTTCCGTATCCGTGTGCCGGAGGACATCGTGGTGCAGAACACCTCGCTCTACGCCCATCTGGCAGTGATGTTCAATCGGCTTAACTTTAATGAGATCAAGTAATGAAGATTATAGCAGTAGGCATGAATTATGCCCGGCACAACGAGGAACTGGGACATACAGAGGAAAACCGGGAGCCTGTCATTTTCCTGAAGCCCGATTCAGCCATTCTGAGAGATGGGAAACCGTTCTTCCTGCCCGACTTCTCGCAAGAGGTGCATTACGAGACAGAGGTCGTAGTACATATTTGCCGCTTGGGCAAACACATCGCGCCCCGTTTTGCTTCCCGCTATTATGACGCGGTAACGGTTGGCATCGACTTTACAGCGCGTGACTTGCAATGCCGCTTTCGTGAGCTAGGTCATCCGTGGGAACTGAGCAAAGGGTTCGACAACTCGGCGGCCATCGGTGAGTTTGTTCCTCTTTCCAGTGCAGGCGGTGACGTACAGAACCTGAATTTCCGTCTTGACATAGACGGACAAACTGTACAACAGGGCTGTACGGCCGACATGTTGTTTCGTGTAGATGAAATCATAGCCTACGTCAGTCGTTTCATGACGTTGAAGATGGGCGACTTGCTGTTTACAGGCACACCTGCGGGAGTAGGCCCGGTCAGCATCGGACAGCACCTGCAAGGCTATCTGGGTGAAAGAAAGCTGCTTGATTTTTATGTAAGATAAATCGGGGCGGAGCCCCGCAATGTGTTAATGTGCCAATATGCCAATGTGCTAATGCCATGCGGTATGAGAACGCACCCAAGGAGGCACAGCGCAGTCCAATTAGCACATTGGCACATTAGCATATTAGCACATTAAATTATCATTTTATGAAAATACGTGTAGGATTCGGATACGATGTTCATCGCCTGGTGGAAGGTCGTGAGTTATGGCTGGGCGGTATACACTTGGAGCATGAGAAAGGCCTGCTGGGACACAGCGATGCTGATGTGTTGATACATGCCATTTGCGATGCCTTGCTGGGTGCAGCCAACATGCGCGACATCGGTTATCACTTTCCCGACACGGCAGGCGAGTACAAGAACATAGACAGCAAGATACTGCTTCGCAAAACGGTGGCACTGATTGCCACCAAAGGTTATGCGGTGGGGAATATTGACGCTACGGTATGCGCCGAACGTCCCAAGCTGAAAGCACGTATCCCTGAAATGCAACAGGTCTTGGCTGATGTAATGGGCATTGCCCCTGATGATGTTTCCATCAAGGCTACTACTACAGAGAAGCTGGGCTTTACCGGACGGGAAGAAGGCATTGCGGCGTATGCCACGGTGCTGATTCAGCAAGGGATGTAGTTATTTCAGCTTTACATAATTAATCCGCGTGCAAGGCGTGTCTCCCATCCAATAAGTGCGCGCCACTCGCGCTGAGGCTATTTCGATGATTTCTCCGGGTTGATAAGCATGTTCGGTAGCAGGCAATATACACGAATGCCGGCTGGCCGTGCGGGCATTCACACTCATGCTGACCCGGTTCCCGGAGGCATCCCTCAGCCTCAGCACTTGACGGACATAGAAGAAAGGTGTTCCTCCCCGCACTTGCGTTTTATATGGGTTGTCTTCCAGGCGCACATGGGTTACCGTCAGACGCAGGTTCTCTAGTTTATCTCCCTCTTTTCCCAAGAAACGTCCCGCAGGTTTGCGGCGTGCCTTGGCCCGTTGCGCGTCTGTATGTACGGAGTAATAGATGCGGGCTATGTGTACAAAGCGTTCCTGCTTGGGGATGCGTGGCTGAAACTTGTAGGCCAGCCAGCCCAGATAAGCAGGGTCGATACTTAGAATCTCGTGCAGAAAGTGTCCGCGATACTTTCCTGCAGGGATAAGGTCATCCCCGTTGCTCTGCATACGCTTGGCGTTGTATTCCACCATCAGCATACGGCGTTCGGAGTAGAAACACAACGTACTGGCCGTACGCAGTGCCTCGTTGACATCCGTCGAAAGTTCACAAAGATAAAAGATATGCTGCCGCCCGGGCAAGGGAGAATAAATCCAGAGCGTATAAGCCGGATGCCCTTCACGGGGCAAAACTACGAGATAGGCCCCCGCCTCCTTGTAGGAAGCTCGTCCTTGGTTGTACGTGTTCAGCTTCTCGTACAGCAAGGTCTGTTCTTGGGCACTTAGGCCGGGGATGAGGGGAGGGGTCATACATAAACTCCCTCCTTATTTATATTTCGTTGCAGCAAAGCATCCATATTATCCCGTAAGCGCACGATATCGACTTTACAACCAAACAACTGTTGTAACTCTTCTTTAATATGTACTAAGCTGAAAATACTGGGGTGATTCAAATCGAGACAAACATCTACGTCACTACCTTCAGTCTGTTCCTCTCTGGCAACAGAACCGAAAATACCTATGCGGGAAATGCCATACAATGTTCCTCGTGTCTTTTTATAATCGGTCAGTAGACGCAAATATTCCTGTGTAGTTTTCATTAAATAGCCTTTCTATGCAACAAATATAAGGATTTCCTTGGAGAATTCCTAATAAAAAGAACAGAGATTATAAAGACTCCGACAGATTATCCGGGTTGCGACGTGTGTCCCACAAAGCGGCAATGAACACCGTATCTTGCTCTTCATCCACCCAGTAAATCAGTTTATAGTGAGAATGAACGACTAGGCTGCGGTAGGATTTGTCTTTATCCGACAACGCAAGTTCTTTCACTCCCAAATAAGGGTGAGTTGACAATCTGTAACTAGAACTTTTAACTTTATCTCTGAAACGGATAGCGACTCTCAGACCAAAAACTTGCTTTCCGTACGAAAAGGCCGCTCTCATGTGACTGCGCGCCTCTGTTAGCCAAATTATTTTCATAGGTAACTTTCCTCTTTTTCTAATTCGGCAAAAAACTCTTCATGCGACATTCCATTCTTGTCTGTTTGAGCTCGGTTCAATATACCTTTCAGCTCTTCCACCGTAAACTGGCAAGGAGGTGTCAACGCATCTTTTTCCGTCACCGAAGCCGGTGCGGACAAATAGCGGCTGATGGTACGCTTCACACTGTCAAGCACTTCACTGCTGTCCACGGCAAATAGCATACGGATTATTTCCAGCCGTTCTAAATCCATCATCTCTGTAGTCGACATACGCTGATTCTTTTTATCGGGTTAAGCATGATGCAAAGATAGTGCAATTTGAGTGGAAAAACTATATCCGATTGAGAAAAGGACTCCTTTTTAACGGTCAATACGAATAAAAATTGGATTTTATTCGTTATATTTGCCGAAAACAAGAATTCTACTTATGAGCACATTACAGATTGACAGCGTTTTGCTACATGAAGCCGAGCAAGTCGCGAAGCTGCATAATGCGGATTTGACCCAAGTGGTAGAATCATTCATCCGCCGTTATATAGAGCAGACAAACAGAAGTAAACAAGCGGTCAAAATCACTCCTTTTGTCAAGCAATTGGGAGTGGACTTGAACCTGCCTGCCGATTTTGATGAAAAGGAGGCTTACCGTAAACATTTGGAGGAAAAATACAAATGAAACCGAAATTATTCGTTGATACCAATGTGATGGTAGATCTTTTGGCACATCGTGCTCCCTTTTATGAAGCGGCAAAACAGTTGTTTTCTTTAGCGGATATGAACAAGTGCACGATAGTTGTAGCCGCATTGTCTTTCTCTACGACAGCCTACTTGCTCGAACGGAAATTGACATATGAAGAATTGTCTTTGATATTACGTCAATTTGCTTCCATTGTAGAAATAGCCTCTGTGGATGAACGTGTAGTCCGGAAAAGCCTCTCAACTACTTCTCGCTTTCGAGACATAGAAGACGCGATGCAACATTATGCGGCAATGCAAGTCGGTTGTGACTTCATTATCACACGGAATGTAAAAGATTTTACTTTGTCGGATATACCAATATGCACGCCCGATGAATTCCTAAATTCAACTGTTTTATAGCCCATCTCAGAACCTCACCATCAGCTCCAGCACCACTTTGTCCTGCTCCGACTCCTTGGCGATGCTGCCTTCCGGATAGAAATATTTCTCGAAGTTCAAGCGGAGGTCTGTGCGGAAAGCTTTGCTCAGGCTCAGCGTGATGCCGCCCGTCACCCGATGGCGTTTGTAATCCGTTGTGGCCAAAGTGCCCGTCTCTTCATCGTAAGTTTTGGCGTCGCTCTGGTCGGTCATCATGTCATAGCGGGCCAGGAAAGAAATTTTAGTGAACGTACGGCGCAAGGGGAGGTCGTAGTTGATGAAAGCGTCCGCGGCATGTACATCCTTGAATGCTTTGTGTGAATATTGCTTGTAGAGATACTCACCCTCAATGTGGAAGCGGCCGAACTCGTAGTACGTGCCGATGTCATACGAGCGCATCCACACCTCTTCCGGCTGAATGCCCTGCACGCTCAGTGTCACGTTCCATCCCTCTGCGGGGAAGAGTATCGCTTTGGCGGAGTAGTTCACCTCCTTATGCCATACCTTCTGGTTGGTCAGGCCTGTGCCGTTGTATAGTCCGGCTTCCAGCGTGAAGGGCATCTGTGTGGGCATTTCATAGCCTAAAGTCAAACCCACATCGCGCACGTTGCCCACTTGCTTGGCGATGAACGAACGGTTGGCAAAGTATTGCTGATGAGGAGAGCGATGGGCATCGATGGTGAAAGGCACACGCATCTGTCCGGCTGTCACCGTCAATCCCTTCACGGGAAAGATACGCGCGTAAGCGTCCAGCATCTTTATCTGTCCTTCGTCCGAGAGGTCCACTTCCGCCTTGTAAGCCACGATGGGCAACACATTACCCGTCAGGCTGACACGTGCGTTGCGCATCTCGAATCGTCCAGCACCCATGCCCGTCTGATATTCATACTTGGCTCGGAGCGTCCCGTTAATCTTCGGCATGTAGTCCTTCTTTTCCAGCCGACTCTTGTCCAACTTCAAACCATCTTCCTCGTTTCCTTCACTTTGGGCGAATGACGTGCCGGCCATCAGCAAAGCGGCCAACACCATCAACAGGCTCTTTTTCATCTCTTATCTATTCATTGATTTCCGAGCGCAAAGGTCATGGTTTGGTATGATGTAGGTATGTCATATGTGTTGCGTTTGTGTTACAAGACTTGGAAATCTCAAAGAATCTGATTATATTCGCATACCATTATCTAATATGCCAAAGAGATGCAAAAGTTTGATATCATCAGTCAGGACAGAACATATGTCACCGTGCGCATGACGCGCCGTGCATGGAACAGGCTACAGAAATTGCAAGAAGCGCAACGCATAGCCCGTAGTGTAGGTCGTGCTTATAAGCAGGCTGCGGAATCTGATGAAAAAGGGATGGACTTGCAGGAAGCTTTAAAGCATATTGAAGAATTATGAAAATCGGTTTCACTCTGTTTTCTTGTAAAAGCGACCTTGCTTCACCGGGAAAGTATCCTAGCTTCTTTTGGGGGAGAAGTATAGGTGCCAAAAGACAGGGCAATACTTGCTCCAAAGAGCTGTGTTTTTTAGCACTATGTAACAAAAGTCCCCGCATGATTTCACATCACGCAGGGACTCCATCTTTCAAGAACTAACTATGTTCTTTTCTGTATCCAAATATATTAGCGGTTAGGTTGATTGCTGTGTACAGTTACATTGTTTTGAACAGCAGAACCACTGGCCAGAGTGATTGAACCATCGTTATACACATCACTCTTAGTTCCGTCAATAGCGTACAAGTTTTCAGCGTGTACAGCAGCGTTTCTTTCCACTGTCAGTTTTGCATTTTCGAAGAAGAGACCGCCACGTTTAGTCATACTATTTGCATTCTCTTCCCAGAATGCTACAGTTTTCTTAAACGTAACATTTGCTTGATCGGCAATGATTGCATTTTGAGTTTCAGTTACAGACAAGTTTCTGAATGAGACTTCCTCAACCCAAGACGTGCCTTCGAATTTCACTACGCCTTCGTATGGAACCTTATTAAACACTAAGTTTCTATTCTTTTCGTCACCTTTCACTCCAGCACTACCTTTTATTGTCAGATTTTCCAAGGTGGTTTCTCCCTCCATATCTGTTATCAATGTACCTTCTGTGATAGTAGCATCGGTTACATAAGCTGCATTCAAATCAGATACTTGCAAACCATCGTCACCAGCTTCAGCCAGTGTGCCAACCCATACGTCTGCTCCGGCCTTACCTGTGTAGATGAATTCTGCATCTTCTTCAGGAGCCGTCTTGCCCAATGTGTTGTTGAAATGAACGCCAGTCAAATAGCTTTGGTAATCCACAGTACCACTACAACTACTCAAGTCCGTGTAAGAGCCTTGATTCATAATGGTAATCAGACCGGGTTTCAAGTTTTCATTATTACCTTGGTTGATGATATTGTAAATCTTGCCTGCAGTCGTCTCAGAACCATTCTTGATCTTACCTTCGTTTACAAAGTTATTATTTGTAGAACCACTGATAGTACCAGTTACAACGATTGTACCCTTGATGGTATTTTTACTCTGAGCATCCACATTCGGTGCGAAATAGAGTGAAGCACTCTTCTTCACATACATCATTCCTTCATTAACGATATAGAAGCCCAGAATCTCTGTCTCATTTTCTACGTTGATGGTACCCATATTCTTAATCAGCACTTCCGTACGGTTGGCAACGGGTTGTCCTGCAGCATCGAAACCACCCTGGATGGCAGTCTTGTCGTTGCTGATAATGTTCAGTCTACCGCCTTCAGCCACTTCAATGTGGAGTTGTCCCCAAGGATTCTCCGGATAACCGGGTATTGAAGTAATCTGGTGTGCAATATTGTAAGAGTCTTCTGTCATGGTCAATGTACCACCAGCCATTACTTCAACAGTTACGTTAGAAGCTACATCCAGTTTCTTCAGAACTTTAGAGTTTTCTTCTGTCGTAGTAGCGATCTTCAGGTTGTTACCCGGAGCAGCTACAGAAAGGATAGACAAAATGTAGTTCTCTCTCAGATCCAAGATAGCCTCAGCCAGTTCATCATCGATAACGATGTCATTGGTAAATCTTGCAATCGGGTTCTTGTTGCCGGTCTGTCCGTCAGCGTTGTCATTCAACCAAGTAACCCACTGCAGCAAGTCATTTTCGTTGTTAATAACAACATCCGTTGGGAACTGAACGATGGCAGGATTGTCAAGCACCACTTCGATGCGTTGGATATCCTTGTCAGTCGGGTCAACACGGTCAAGGATACCGCTGGTCTGTACGTCTGTACCTGCACCGATATGTTGTTTGGACAAGTCAATGTCCTTTATGATACCTTGCTTCGTATAAATGGTCAATAAGATGGGAGATTCGTCACCTTGGAATGCCGGAAGCATAGCTACTACTTCGATAGTTTTGTTTGGAGCCAGTGTCATGCAGTCAGCAGTTTCTGTATCCTTTGTATAAACCTCCACATACTGAGTAGCGTATTCAGAGTTGTTGAACTCACGCATGGGTTGGACAACGGCGCGGATAGCGTCATCCCAGTAGTAAGTGTTGGGTTTGCGGTTTAAACGAGTTGCTTCATCCGCATCTACGTCAGCACAAGCTTCGCCTTTTACATTGTAAACGTAATCTTCATCACGTGTAGAACCATATCTTTCATTTTCATATAGTTCCTCCTTCCATTCATTACCTGCGGTAACAGGTTGGTGAGCCAAAAAGTTTGCATAGTTGAAATGCCAAATATCGCCGGGATTCTCTGTGTCTGGAGAGTCTGTGTTATTCAGCACGTAACCTGACAACAAATTCCAATTTTTCGTTCCACTAGATGCAGCATCACCATAGAAAGCACGAGTCGGGTCGATAGTTAGCGTACCGGTCAGTTTCGGATGGCTGATCACGATCTTGGTTACATCCAACGGCGTGCCTACGTTTGTACGACTCTGGATGGAGAAACGTACGGGAGCCAAAATCGGTCTCAATTGTGCATTAAAGTCAGAAACACCCTCGCCTGCTTTCAACTGAGCGTAACCGATGAAGCGTTGATTCTTAAGAATCGCATTCTTACGACCTTCATCGCTGTTGCCTATTTGTTCTTGTTTAGCAAGGTCGATGCGTGCCTGACGGTTACCATCCAGACATGTATAAGGATAAGTCAGGAAGTAGTTACCTTCCAGCATGTTGCACTTGGCGGAGAATATACCATCTTCACGTTCGAACGGAAAATTCGTGTGAACATAATCCACCAAGTGATACTTCTCCAACCAAGTGAGTTTGTTCCACTCGTCCGTGTTCGTTGTGATGCCATAGCGGATGCCCGTGTTGTTTTCGTCCATCAGCAAAGCGGATATTTTGTCACCATCGGTAAATTGGTAATATCCGTTTCCATCAAAGCCTACACGAGTCTCAGCTTCGTTCAATCCCAGCGTAACACCGGAGATAACCGGTCTTTCCTGTCCGGTTGTCGAACCTTGAGGTACGCCGTTTTCAAGGAAATCTTCGTTGGTACAAGCCGCCATCAGGCCGCCCAATGCCATCGTAAAGAATAAATGTTTTGTTTTCATTTGAATAATAATTAGATTAACATTCGTTTTTTAGTTTTCAAATCCATCAAGAAATCAGGGGACGGGCATTACATGCCTTCATAACCTCCGCCACCCAACTCGATACCTTCTTGGCTGGCTGTGAAGCCCAATTCTACTTCAACCTCCAGAACTTCCACTTCCGGAGCCACATAAAACTTTTCCATTTCCATAATCTTTAATAATTTAGTTGTTAATTGTTAATAAATTGATTTCTCGTTTTTCCTTGTTAGTTTTCTATAGCAGCGTGTGCTATATATAATGCTATATATAATATGGTGTAAAACCCGATTTGCCCATATCCTCAAAAACCTCATCTACACATGCCTGGCGGGCACATTTCAGGCTACAAAGTAACATACAAATTTCCCAAATACAAAATAATTTTCCGTTTTTTTGTATTTTTTATCTCAAAAAACTGCTTTTGCAGCCTTTTGAGCCTCCTACTGCGGGGGTGAACCTCGGTTCAGAGCCTTAACCTTACATGAAACATCATTCTTTTTCATACTCTCCTTTCTAGTTAATACCACATTGGTCTGACGCACGGGGCGTCTCGCCTTTTTCAACGTCAAAGATATAGCTTTTATTAGTAACAGCAAACAAAAATCATATTTTTTTTAGCGTTTGTGTAAAAAAAGCTATGTTTGGCTATAGTTTTCAACAAGTTTTCCACCACTTTGCCCCTTTCGGAGCCTCTGGGCGCGTGTAGGGAAGCAAAAAACATGCCATCTGCGGGCCTGCGGGCCTCTTTTAACGCTCCCTCTTTTTTGGCAGGCACCGACCGACTTTTTGTCAGTTTTTGTCAGCGGCTACGCCAAGGTTTTCTTCCTTATCGCTTCCCGCACTTCTTTCAGTCCTTCTTCCACTCCCTCACGATAGGAACTGCTGAGCAACATTTTCGCCGTGCTTATCGAATCCCAAAACCTGTCGTAACCTAAGAGCTGCGCTTCCGTGAAGGCGGAGGCCTCCAGTAGGGCAATCGCTCTGCTTGTTTCAGGATTCTCAATCAGCTCATGCGGCACTTCGATTGTATGCTCGTCAATTTCCGTCAGATAACGAAGCCAAAGCACCCGCATCTTCTTCTCCCCGTAGTTGCGGGGCGTGAATTTAGGCAATTCAATGAAGATGAGACGGAGGCCTTCGGGCACTTCGTCCATAGCTGCGTTCGTTACGGTCTTGAAGTCGTGATAATATTCCTCACCGGGAAAAAATAATTCGTTCACGAGGTTCAGCGAATATATGGGCAGTCGCGATTCGCGCTTCCGGCTTTTCGTTAACAGATTGAGACAGGCTTTCGAGTTCCCGAACCGGACGTGCCATCTGAAAGCCGTGGTCCACATCACCTGCATTTCGACTACAAACGATTTTCCCGCACGGTCCTTGCAGCGCACACTGACAACGTTGTCACTGACAAAAGGATTGCAAAGAGCTTGCTCGAAGGGTAAGAATTCGACCTCACTGATTTCCTCTTCCTGAGCATTCAAGGGCAGCAGGGCGTTCAAGAAACTGATTAGAAGTTCCGTATGCTCGCTGAACATCTTGCAAAGAAGAGGGTTGGCTTTAGAAGTGAGGTACTTCATGTCTTTCGTTTGTTTTAGGTTTACGGCCGCAAAGATAGTGATTTTTGGAGAGAATATCATGCAAGGGGCGGAATTTTCTCCTCTTTTGTTTATTCTTTTCTCTTCCGAATGTGCGGGCGGATTTTTGCCGCTCAATCAGCGCACTGTTTGCTCTCAGTCGGCGCAGTGTTTGCGCGCAAACAGCGCAGTGTTTTGGGGGTAAACAGTGCGCTGACTGAGAGGAAATAGCGCAGTGTTTCTTTAGTGTTTAAACAGTTGATAATCAAGCATATATCGTTTTATTCATCATTCAGGAGGTATTTTCGTCCCGATTTTTATATACTTTTTAATAATTAGGCCCTTCAACCTTGAATAGTTCTTAAAACTGATTGTACAATCTTTTTATACTTCGCACGGGATAAATTTGTGCATTCGTAAATGGGAATTTACCGGGCTGATTTTAGGCACGGATTACACGGATTAGACAGATATGGTACCTGTCATGTCGAGCTTGTCGAGACATCTCATGTTATACTGAGTATGCGCTACGTGAGACCCCTCGACCACGCTCGGGGTGACAGGGCGAGCCCTTTAAAGAATCCATGTAATCCGTGTAATCCGTGCCTAAAACTAAATTTCCATTTACACATATATAATATGTATATATATAATATGGTATAAGGCCGAAAACCGTCTTTATCCTATATACGAACCACATTTATAAACGGAAAAATGAAGAATAGAATTGCATGCGAGTGGATGGCCGGCGAGATGCGGATCCACTTCAACCTCAAACAAACGCGCGAAAGCGAGAAACTGACGCAAATTATGCTGGTGGCTCATGTCAATAAAGAGCGGGTAAGGGTGTATACACGGATGCGGGTACGGCCGAAGCATTGGAGCGTGGCAGATAACCGTTGTACCTTGGCCGGAAGGATGACACGGCGCGAACGCATGGGGCTGGAAAGCATCAACGAGCAGATTGAACGGATGGCGACCCGGCTTCGCGAGGCGGACAACCGGCTGGCTATGAACGGAGAGCGAATGACGGAAGCGATGGTGAGGCGGGTAATGAGCGAAGTGATGAATGACGGGATGCAAGAAGTGCGTCCTCTGGCATACCTGCGTCGGCTGGCCGAAGAATATGTGAACGGCATCAACCGCAAAGGACGGCGCGGACATGACAGCTCGGCCGACACGTACCTGAGCGCCTTGGCCCGGCTGGAGGAATATGAACGCCAACGCAAAACACCCATCAGCTCGTTCGACGAGTTCGACAAGCGTTTTTTTGCCGACTTCACCAATTTTCTGTATAGCTACACCTACGGGCGCGAGGGCGGACGGAAGCACTACACGCAAAACACCATCGTCAACACCTTGAAGGTGATAAAAAATCTGCTGCACCGTGCCTACGACAACGAAATGACCACCAACGACTACTTCATGAAAGTGCAGACAGCCCTGGCCGCCGATGCCAGCGAGCCGGTGTATCTGGAGGAGAAGGAGATAAAGCGGCTGGCGGGCGTGCGCACCCAGACGGACACCGAGCGCGAAGTGCGCGATGCCTTTGTGATAGCCTGCTACACGGCCCTGCGCATCAGCGACCTGCGGAGGCTGAACGAGGCGGTGATACAAGGTGGCGTCATCACGATGTATCAGACAAAGACGCAGGAGCGGGTAGAGATACCGATACTGAAGGAGATAGCGCCACTGGTGGAGTATTATCGCGAGCGAGGCTTCCCGGTGATAAACAAAGTGACCGCCAACCGCGTTATCAAGACCCTGGCCGAACGATGCCACATCGACACCCCTGTCAGCTACAAGGAATGCCGTGGCGGAGTATCGTCCGTGCGCACGGTGCCCAAGTGGCAGATGGTGAGCTTCCACACCGCCCGCCGCAGCTGCGTGACCAACCTGTACAAGCGCGGCTATCCGGTGAACTACGTCATGACCCTCTCCGGCCATCGCTCCATGCAAGCCTTCCAACGCTACATGCGCGCCTCATCCAAAGAAGTGATGACCAATTTCGTCCATCTGTTGAAGAAAGACAAAGCCCTGCCCGTATGACAAAATATTTACACCCGCAGAAGAGGTGGTGTCAAAAAGTGGTGTCACCTCTTGATGTTTTCCGCGCAATGTCCGTTGTCACTGCTTGTCCATCAGCGGTTTACCCCCTACGGGAGTGGTGTCAGGAAATGGTGTCAGCACGTTCTTTAAAACCCGCAACCCACTGATTATCAATACCATTAAGAAGACGAAGACAACACCCAATCCACAATGACAAGAATTTAGTCACCCCCTATTCCATTGAACGACAGGCAAATACCCATCGACACCTATTTGGGAAATTTGTATGTTACTTTGTAGCCTGAAAT
>CALUOR010000039.1 GCA_944322285.1 uncultured Bacteroides sp. | reverse complement strand
TTTTCGCGAAAACAGACATGCTTCCTGCATTTCTTTTCCTTTTTCGTCTTGTTTTCCAGTCTGTCAAAGAACGCGCAAGCCGAGCGCAATGTCCGTCAAGCTTGCTTGAACGGCATAGCCGAGGCGCAGCCGTTGTTCTGTAAAGAACGTGCTATATTCTATTCCCCTATCATCCCCACCGTGGCAAGCCCTTCGGGGCGGCGGTGGGTGCGGCTGAGGTATTCCTCCAAGCGTTCGGCGTAATATGTCAGTATCTTGCGAATCATATCCTTTTGTCTTTATGGGTTGATGCCTATCAGGGCAGGGCTACGGAGCCTTCGCCGTCGTCGCCGTCTGTCCAGGCAGTGCTTTGCGCTACCGATACTTTCAGACCTTCCTCCTGAACGGTGATGTTATAGGTATATCTATATCTTGAATTATATGCAGCCACGCTTGATAATGTGTAAATTATATCATCCACCACTACCTTAATTTCCTTGCTTCCCGATACTTCGTCAGGAATGACAAGAGCCTGATAAGAGGCATAACAGTCGTCATTGGCCGATGGCAACTTGTAAGGGGTAATTTCTTTATCGGGATTTTCTCCGATCTTAGCGTTAATATATGGATAAGTTGATAAGTCTTTTAATGTACCTATCCCATACATTCCGGGAAGGCTGACACTGACCTTGGATGCGTTCCGCAGGTATTCGGACTGCATTAGGTTTATCTCCACCTTGGCCAACAGGTGACTAAAGGCTATTTGCGGATTGTTTAGGGATACTGTTACTTGTCCATCAGTCATCATGAAGTCTTCCTTTTTCAGCGTTTCTTCAGTCTGAGTAAGGGAGACAGGCCAGTCCTCGGGCACGGTCTCGCTGTAAGGATACCATGCCCTGACCGTCTTGCTTTCAGTGCTTGACGTCCACCAGAACTGGGTATCGTCCTCGGTAAGGGTGGGACAGGTCAGTTTCGCACCGTTGCCCGAGGTGCTTGCAACTTCGTATTCCTTGACCGGACCGTTTTCACCGCCCACTTGCACGGCTACCGAAAGGGCATCCTCCCAGTTGCCGTCCACCGTGCTCCGAGTTCCGGTCACGGCGGGTGTGGCCACGGCTTCATGCAGATTGGCAGCTGTCAGTTCCAATGGGTACTTCCCTCCGGGCAGACTGTCGCCTGCCGGTTCGTCCTGCGAGCAGGCGGCGAGGACAAGGGCTGCCGCACAGAGTACTAAAAAAGAATGTTTCATATCGCTCATAAGTTATTGGTTCCGTTTTATGAGCGTCGCTTGGAGAGATTGTGTGTGGGGAGGGAAGAGAAAGGAAGGGAGAAAGATTATAGTTCCATCATGTCGAAGTACATGAGGCGGGTATGCTCGTTTGCGTCATCCGACAACAAGAGCTTAAACCCGTTCTTTTCATAAAAAGGGATAGCCGTGAGATAAGCATCTACCGTCAGAAAGCGGAATGCCGAATAATTTCCATTTTCGACAAGGCTTTGCTTTATCTGGTTCATCAGTTCGCTGCCTATGCCTTGCCCGTTATACGCTTTTGACACGGCAAACCGTCCTATCTTAATGGCCGGATAGCTGTTGAAATGTTTCCGGTGCGGAAATAGTTTTTTGACTTTCCGCCATGTGGCGTTACTGGCATCTCGTTTAGATATTTTGTCATTCAGCAGGCTGTAGTAGGCAACGATGTTCCTATCATCATCTTCTAAAATATATGTATAGGCCAATTTCTTTTCCGCATACAGCTTGGCGTCATTCAGCAAGAAACCGTTCAAGTCGGCATCTCCGCAATCGAACGGTTTCATCTCATAGCTTTCAGTCAAATAAACGATTACCATCCTTGACATCCTTCAAAAGTCAAATTCCATTTCTTCTTTATACGTTCCGCTTCCTGGCGGAGCTTTTCCCGATTGGCTTTCCGCTCCTCAGGAGTCAGGCTTTCCACGCGCTTCATTTCTTTTACGAAACGTTCCGCGTCTTTCCCGTAAAGTATCGGGGTCTCTCTAATTGGTCTTGCCATAATCTTTCTCCTTTCTCTGTTGATTTACAACGCAAAGATACTGCTTTTTCTTGACAATCCGTCTCCTCCTCACACAAATCTTTCAAAGAACGCTCTGATTATTAATTTATTCGCGCCACCGCCTCCTGCGAAAGAGGCAGCTACACCTTATTATTATATATAGGGCGCAACTCCGTGCTTACGCCGCCGCACGGGATGGCTGTGGCCGTGTTACATCGTTGCCGTGGTTCCGCCGTTGTCAACGGTTTCCCAGTTCTTTATTTCAGCTTTGCCGACACTTATGTCGGTCTTGCTGACGGTAATCTTCCAAGTATAGTTGTTGCCGGACTGGAGCTTGCCGTCCTTCACGCTCAGCGTGCCGGTGTAGTCCTGTCCGCCCACGGTGACGGTGATGGGGATGCTTGTCACCTCCTGCGGGAAGAGGATGAGCGAGGGGGCGATGTAGCTGCCGCTTGTGGGCTGCACTTCTGTAAGGTTGACGGTGAGCAGGGCTGCCGTCACGTCATCAGCCGTGGCGATGCCCGTCTGCGGGGAGAACGTGCCCTGTAACTTCAGTCCGCCGAGCGTGTAGCTCCACGAGCCGTCCAAATCCATACCGTCCCCTTCGATGAATGTCAGGGTGATTTGGCTCATGCGATGGGTGAAGGCGTGGTCGCCGGTGAAGTTGACGGTAGGTTTGTCCTTGCTGGCGGTGGCTCCGCTGGCATAGAGGAAGTCTATCTTCGGCTGGTTGGCGGTTGTCTGGTTGTCGGCAGCAGTGCTTACGCCGGTATAGTCCGCGCTTCCTTTGTAAGGATAGTAGGCGTGGAAAGTCACCGTTTCCGAGGTCTCGAAGAAGATGGCGTTATTCGACGAGGTGGTGAAGCTGCTGCCGTTCCATTCGTAGCACACGTTCTTGTAATAAGTACCCGTACCTTCCTCGGTGGAGATGCCTATCTGGTCTCCTGTAGTCCACTGCGTGCCGACAGCGCGGGTATCCACCGTGCCGATGGAGGCGTTCACTTTCAGGGCCACCTTGCCGTCTGTGGCGGTGGTCATTTCGTCGTTGGTGCAGGCGGCAAGCGTGAGTGCCGTTGCTGCGAGAAGGATATATTGTTTCATTATTCTAAGTTTATTCCGTTCCTGATAATTTATTGTAGTGTGGCATCACCTTGATTATAAGTATCTTGATCCGAATGCCAACCATTGATGCTGGCATTAGTCACCTCCAGTTCAGTGTTCTTGATGGTGACATTGTAGGTATAGCTGTAACCTGCCTGCAAACCGGCTGTCGGGGCATTGAGTTCTGCCTTATAGGTCTCGCCGTTGTAGGCGACTTCGAGGGCTATCGTGCCGGTAACAGTCTGCGGCACGAGGATGAGCGGGGTGCAGGTGTATTCCTCGCCAGATGCATCTTCGATACCGGTAACGGCTATATCATCTGTCGTTGTGCCCGGAGTCAGCGTACAATCCAGCGTGTTGAACGTGGCATCGGTGGTCAGGCTTTTAAGCGTATAACCTTTCAATGCCGCAAGGTCGCTGATGCCGTCGCCTTTCTTGAACACCATCGTAACCTGTGTCATGACATGGCTGAAGGCATCGGTGCCGGTGAAGGCTACTGTCGGAGAAGAGACATCGGTCTCCACTACAGGCGTGGCAAGGATGTCCCACTGGTTCCATCCGCTGCTGACAGTCTGATTCTTGGTGTTGATTTCAATGACATTGTTTTCAGGCTTAATGGTAGGGGCGGCATACCACGCCTGGAAGGACACTATGCCTCTGCCCTTGAAGTAATAAGGATGATCCCCGGCCGACCACGTCGTACCATTGTCTTGCAAGGTATAGACGTAAGTCGCGTTGCCGTCTGCCACCACGTTAATTTCGTCGCCAGCGGTGAATGATGCCGATAAGCCATTGGCACTGACACGGGTCAGGGTCTGGCTGATATCTGCCGTCACCTGCGCGGCCACCGGACCGTCTGCCAGCGGATTGTCCGCCAGTTCGTCGTTGGTGCAACTTGCCAGCAGGCCCGCTGCCAGCATTGTGTAGAAAAATGTTCTTTTCGTATTCATAAATCTCTTTTGTTGTTAAAATCGTATTCACTTCGCTTCCACGCTTTCGCCATTCACCACTTTCCAGTCATTGATGGTGCCCGACACGTCTATCGGGACTTTGGGCCGGTGGGGCGGACGGGGCGGGTCTTCCGGTTCCGGCTCCGGCTCGGGCTTGGCGGTATCGATGCTGTTCTCCAAAGCGATGGCTTCCAAGTGCTCGGATTTCCGCAAGGCTTCCGTCATGTCTACATGTAAAGTCAGGATACGGCCGTCCGCCAGGGTAATGACTGCGTCCAGCTGCTGCCGCTCCTCCCGGTCGATGCCGAAGGTACGTACCAGCAAGCGAATGCCTTTGTTGTCCGGCAGGGTTTCATAGGCCATCAGTGCCTTGGCGATAATCGCGTCCGCTTCACTGCGGGTGCCGGTCTCCGTTTTCACCGGTGTCCCGTCCGGCAGATGGATGGAGGAGATGAGTCCGCTCAACGTGCCGCGCACATCGGCCACTTCGGCAGGCTCGGTAAAGTTTAAAGTCAGGGTGATGGGCATTACCAGGCGGCGCATACGCAGATTCACCGTAGCCGTGTCGCCCGCCTCTACCGTGGCGGTGGTGTCCGCGGCAAAGAGGTAGTCCGGCAGAGCGGCCAGCAAAGTATCTTCCACCGTCTGAATGGTGGCGATGGAATCTGGGGTGATGGTGATGCCCTTCGACTCGTTATAAGCAACCAATCTATAAGGTCCCGTCTGCACGGAATCCCTATATAATATAGGTGTATGGATGTCGCTGGCGGTCAGTGTCGTGTCGCCTATCGCCAGTCGGAAACTACCCGGCAGGTGCTCTTCCGCAAGGGCGTCGCTCCAGTCGGGCACGATGCGCAGGGTGCGGGTCTTCACGGTGTCGGCGGGAACGGGTTCCGGGTCAGGCTCCGGCTCGGGTTCAGGGTCGGGCACTACGGGCGTGGGATCGGGCGACAGCGGTTCGTCATCGCCGCAGGCGGTGAAGCCGCCCAGGCACACGACGGCCACGGCCCATACAAGCAGTATCGGCTTTTTCTTATTCATAAGGATAGATAATAAGTAATGAGGAAATGTATAAATACAAGAAAAACCATGCCTCTTACCTGAAAATATAGATAAGGGGGTCATGGTTATATGAAATGTTTTTCTTATCTTAACGCGCGAGGCCTCTACGGTGTGTGTGTGTGTGTGTGTGTGTGTGTGTGTTTAAAATAAATCCGCACATACACAAGTTTTCAGCCCACTTTTTCTCCTGAAATACAGAGAAATACGTCCGTTTTCCACTGGCGGCGGAAGCGGTCAGTTTCTGTGTATTTAGGACTGAAAAACGCATGTTATTTTCCGGTTATTTTGTCGTTATTAGGAGTTGTTGCGCCAAAGGTACGCATTTTATCGGATTATTTGGTATATGGAGCGCAAATTTTTTGAGTTCTTAATTTAATGTGCTAATATGTTAATGTGCCAATGTGCTAATTGGGCTGCGCTGTGTTTAATGGCACACAGATGAGACAGATTCACACAGATTTTTCTTTCGATGAATGCAATCTGTCATGTCGAGCTTGTCGAGACATCTCACGTAGCGCATGAGGAGGTCTTACATGAGACCCTTCGACTACGCTCAGGGTGACAAAATGATAGCAACCTTACATTACGACACACCCTCTTGATTACTCTAATTCTTCATTCTTAATTCATCATTCTTCATTTAATAGATAAATTATCATTTTATTTTACATAAAGATTTAACATCTAATAAACCTTCGATGCTTCAGTTGTTAACGAACGTATAAAATTGGAGCGTAAAATCCTTCAAATAATGTAATGATTTATATATCTCACTGATTATTAGCCGATTAGTTCCTTCAGAAACACTGCGCTAATTGCGTTCAATCAGCGCAGTGTTTATACCAAAACAGCGCAGTGTTTGGGGTACAAACACTTAAGTATTTGAGCGGAAATAGTGCGCTGATTTAGAGGCAAGAATGCGGCGGTTTTGAAAACTGAGAAATGGCTTTACAAAACTCTAACCTATCAACGGCAACAGTTTCCGTTCGTCAACATCAGGAAACAAACGATGGAGGTGTGTTTTTATTTTCTGAAAAGATTCTTCGGGGGTACATCCGGCTTCTAAACGGCCATAAAGTACTTCCGGCGTAGTGTAACGCGCCACTCCCCAGCCGTAAGGATGACCATGACGGTCTGTGTTGTATTCAAAATCGGCAATAACAACTTGCAGACCCATCATCAGGCGGGTAAGAATGGGGTCAAGAGATACCTTCGCTACTTCTCCCATCCTATCTACCGGCTCCATGACCGAACGATGCCCCCTTCCGCGTACAAAACCCAGCAAACGGCGCAACTCTTTGACCGTCGCACTTCCTTCTGAAATAATGGTCTGCAACACCACATCATCCAATGCGGCAGTATCTTCATCTTTGGCATAATGGCGGGAACGGCGATAATTCATCAAATCGGGCAGCCACTCCAGACTGACATAACCGGCTTTTTTATTGAAAAGCTTGCCATAGGCGCAATGGCCCTCCCGAATAACGGGTCCTTTCCATTCCCACGGGCCTTCCTCCTCATCGGAGAACCAATACTCGCGCGCTGTACGTTCCTCAATTGAAAATCCAGGCACTCCACAACGAAAGAAAGGCAAGAATCCAAGCGCCAACGCCTGCTGCTCCATATCCATTGCACTGCATATCACGTCCATGTTCAATCTATCTTATTTTACTTGATGTATAGATGGCACAAATATACAAAAAAGGACGTATCATGTTTATCCGATACGTCCTTTCTTTTCATTAAGTACAGAATTATTCTTTTATCAAATTACCTGTAAATTCCACGAATCAGTTAATGCGATACAACATCCATGCACCCTGGAAATCCTTACGGTTGGGATATTTGGCCTTGAAAGCGTCACGTGCCTCTGCCGCAGAAGCTCTGTCATGATACGTAGCGACAATCACACGATACATCGCGATTTCCGCATTGAAAGCCACCATCGCATCGTAGCCTTCAGCAATGAGGAAATCTTTCAGACTTTCCGCATTCGCTTTCACCGAAAAGCTACCGGCCACTACATTATAATCTTTCATGTTGTCCGTGCCCGACACTACGGTAACCTTTTCTTCGCGCACACCTGTCGTTGTAGTAGCGCTTTCCACCACCTTGGGAGGAGTAGTCACCGGGGCACTCACTACCGGGGTAACCTCTTCCTGCACAGGAGTAACCGTCTCTTGGGCCGATGTCTGTGCCAATTCCTGTTGTTTAGCATTCTCATACGCTTTCTTATAAGCGCTTTCACTCGATTTACAAGAAACAAGCGCCACTGCAATGAAAGCGCCCATTCCCAAAACTGCCAATTTATTCATTTTCATTATCATTAAATAATTTATTAATCTACTCAATAACTACGGAATACATAAACCGTATCTTTATAATCCAACTTCAAACTTTTGGAGGTCAAGCTCAGCACACGAAACGAACGACTCTCATCCTCCCAACCAAACCACTTCTGATAGGCCGCACTGTTCAAATCGGGTTCCCACAGATGAATGGTCAGCGAATCATTTCCTTCGTCGTAATAACCATACATGGATTGGTATGCTCCGCCGGCATCCATGTACACCGCAAGAAACGACCCTTTCTGAAACCCATAAAAGACACTGTCTACTTTCTGTGTTGTTCCATTAGGGTATTGGTATTCACGCAATTGCCACCTTCCAAGCCAAGGAGAGTCTCCTCCCTTCGTGCAGGAAACGCAACAGAGCAAAACCAAAAGCCCCATTCCCCACTTCATTCTCATCCATCTACTACGCATATAACTTCACTTCAATTAGCGAGCAAAAATACTGCGAAGCTGGCGGTTAACCATCTTCATTCCGTTAAATATATTTAATTTAAGGAACATATCACTCCTTATTCTCTTCTAAGAGGGCTGTTTTTTCAAAAAATAATATTAGATTTGCAAGAAACAGATAACTAAAAGGAGGATATCGTATGAAAGGACTTAATGTATTAGCAGCATTCTTGGGCGGAGCAGCCATAGGCGCCACATTGGGCATCTTGTTCGCCCCTGAAAAAGGAGAAGACACTCGTGCTAAAATCGCCGAAATTTTGCGTAAGAAAGGCATTCGCCTGAACCGTTCGGAAATGGAAGACTTGGTTGACGAAATTGCCGCTGAAATGAAGAGCGAAACAGCTGAGTAAGCTTGAAATTAAAACAGTACCACCATGTTTCCGAATGACAAAAGCATAGAGAATCTGCAGCAATTGTTTGGAGAAGTGAAAAAGTATCTGGCTCTCCAAAAGGAATATACCTTACTGGAAGTGACTGAAAAACTGACCATTCTACTCTCTACGCTCATTCTCATACTGATTGTCATCATCTTGAGCATGGTGGCACTGTTTTATTTGTCTTTCACTTTCGCCTACTTATTGGCTCCTGTATTGGGTAGCACCATGCTCAGCTTTGCCTTAATCACAGCATTGGTTATCCTGATGATTATTGTAATCATTTCTTTCCGCAAGAAGTTAATTATCAATCCTATGGCTAAATTTATAGCCAATTTGTTCATTCCTAACCCGCGCAAAGATGAATAATACCCATGTAAACAACAATCGGCATACACCGACAAGTCTGGAGGAAATCCGAGAGATGAAATTGTGTGCCTATGACGAACTTCAACTACAAAAGAAAGCCTTGACAAAATCTGCGCACAGACTGATTGCCCCCTTTACTCCGGCAGTTCATAAAGGAAATTCCCTCATGCGTGCTTTCAACACAGGCATGATGGCTTTTGACGGAGTCATGTTAGGAATAAAACTGATGCGGAAATTTAGAAGAGTGTTCAGATAGCCAATCTCACCTCTTTATCAGCAAATTCTTAAACTCAGCCGGGTAAGGAGTTTCGAACTCCATCCGCTCTCCCGTCACAGGGTGATAGAAACAAAGCTTAAAAGCGTGCAATGCCAAGCGTCCGATGGGATTCAGATCTTCAAAGCCATATCGGCCATCGCCTATGACAGGATGCCCCAAATCTTGCATGTGTACACGTATCTGATTCTTGCGCCCCGTCTCCAAATGCAGTTCTACAAGTGAATATCCGTTGGCCCGCTTGATGGTCCGATAATGGGTGACGGATTCTTTTCCTCCATCATCCACCGGACTGGAATGTACGTACAACACGCGATCGGTCAACCAAGAGTGAACGGTTCCCGCATTTTTTTCCATTTCCCCAGCCACAACAGCCACATAACGGCGGTCGTAAACTATCTCATGCCAGTTATCCCGCAAGGTATGCTGGGTTTTCTCGTCTTTGGCAAACATCATCAGCCCTGATGTGTCCCGGTCTAACCGATGAACTACATACACACGGCTAAGATGTCCCATGGAACGTTTCAGGTATTCATTCAGAATGGTGCAGGCAGTACGTTCCTTCTGGCGCTCGGTGCTTACCGAAAGCAAGCCCTGCATTTTCTCCACCACGATAAGATAAGCATCCTCGTAAACTATCTTTAATAGCTTGTTATGAAAATCGTGCTTACCCTTTTCGCGGCTTATCTGCACTTTCATACCCGGCTGAAGCGGGAAATCGTATCGGGTCGTTATAACATGATCTACAAACACCACCCGCTTACTCAACAAAGTTTTCAACTTGGTACGGCTGGCCTGTGGCATCATGGCCGACAGAAACTCCATAAGTCCCATCGGCTCTTTCACCACATAATCTGTATATTTTGCCTGAGCTTTTGCTGTTCTTTTTTCTTTCATCGCATCAAATCGTTTCTCAATTCAAGCAACACCACATTCTCCACATGATGGGTATGGGGAAACATATCCACCGGTTGCACGGCTTTAACACGGTATTTCACATCGAGCATCTGCAAGTCACGCGCCTGAGTAGCCGGATTACAACTTACATACACTATACGCTTGGGCTGAGCAAATAAAATAACGTTGACCACATCCGGATGCATACCCGCACGGGGTGGGTCGGTAATAATGACATCCGGACGTCCATGCGCATTGATAAAGTCTTGCGTCAAAATGTCCTTCATGTCTCCGGCATAGAAAAGCGCATTCCCAATGCCATTGATTGCCGCATTCACCTTGGCGTCCTCAATGGCTTCGGGCACATACTCGATGCCGATAACCTGACATGCCCGACGTGATACAAAATTGGCAATAGTGCCCGTACCCGTATAGAGGTCGTATACTAATTCATTACCCGTTAGCCCGGCAAAGTCTCGTGCCACCTTATATAACTTATAAGCCTGTTCCGAGTTAGTCTGATAGAATGATTTCGGTCCAATCTTGAAACGCAAGCCTTCCATCTCTTCAAAAATATGGTCTTCTCCCTTGAATACCTGCACTTCGAGGTCTGTGATGGTATCGTTCACTTTATTGTTTACGACATAGAGCAAAGAGGTGATTTCGGGAAATGTATCGGCCACGTATTGCAACAGATTCCGGAAAAGCGTCATTTCCTCCTCACGCTCCACACGGCACACGAGGATAACCATCAGTTCTCCGGTCGAAGAGGTACGGACGATGAGGTTGCGCAACATGCCTTCGTGCGTGCGTATATTATTAAAGGTATAACCATGCGCATAGGCATAATCGCGAATGGCGTTGCGAATGCGATTGGATATATCATCCTGAAGCCAGCATTTCTCGATGGCCAACACCTTGTCGAAGGCATTGGGGATGTGGAAGCCCACGGCATTCATCTGGTCGTACACAACGTCCTGTCTTACTTCCTCCGGCGTGAGCCAGCGTTTATTGGAGAAAGTGTATTCCAATTTATTACGATAAAACTCCGTCTTTTCCGACCCTAATATCGGAGAAATTTCGGGAAGCTCTATCTTTCCGATGCGAGTCAGATTATCGCTTACCTGCTTCTGTTTGTATTTCAGCTGTTCCGCATAGGGAAGCACTTGCCATTTACATCCTCCGCACACGCCATAGTGCTGGCAGAAGGGTACGGCCCGCACGGGTGAATATTGGTGGAAGTTCACCGCTTCGGCCTCGGCATAATGATGTTTTTTCCGCTTTACTTGCAGGTCTACCACATCGCCCGGCACCACATAAGGCACAAATACGACCAAGTCGTCCACCCTTGCGATGGCCTTGCCCTCGGCGGCCACATCCGTAATGGTAATATTCTCCAGCAAAGGGAGTTCTTTTTTCTTTCTTGCCACTTCTGTATCAGTTTGATGATTTCCGGGTGCAAAAATACGTTTTTTTCGGCAAATAATGCGAATACAGCGCGCTTATAAACGCGAAACATTGTTTTTCCATTCGTATTCCAGAAAAAGAGGGTATGTCATCATGTAAGTGAAAGCTATTTACATTACGGCACTCCCTCTTTCTTTTTGATAAGCCCGCACCTTCTCCAATATTTCGTCCCCATATTTTTCCACACTCTTCTTGCCGATGTAAGGGATGCGCAACAACATTGTTTTATCCAAGGGTAACAGATTACTTATGCCTATCAACGCCTTTTGAGCCAGCACGGTATAAGCAGGCAGGTTGAGACGTGCCGCCTCGGCATTGCGCCATGCACGAAGCCGTTCGAACAATTCGGGATGTTGAATATCCATCGACACATCGGTGAACTTGGCATCGGGCTTCGGTTTGCGCTCTTTGCTCTTCGGAGAGCTATCTGTCCCTTCAAGGGTCAACATAGCTTTCGTCTTTAAATAAGCGGAAACGGAGAAGCCCGACTCAGCCGCAAAAGCCAGCAAACCTTCCTTCAGGCGATAGCGATCACACAGCTCATCATACGCGGTATTCAGTTGTTTGCGCAGCTGCTTGTTATCCGTCTCAAGAGGCTTGCGCACGGCCACGGTGTAGAGCGGACGTATCTGCTCAACAAAATATCCGGCCCCCGCCCTAACGCGCGCTTGCAACAGCTCGTCCTGATGTCCGTCCACCAGCCGGCCGTATTGCAGGGCGAACTTGTCCGACACTTTCAGCACCTTCTCCTCCAATCGGGTCAGCTCCGCTTTGCACGCCTCCAATTGCTTGGGATAAAGACGATACAGATGCTCGTCTATCAAGCGGACATAGTGGCGGAAGGAATTCACCAGTGGACGAAAGCCGAACAGTTCCGCCAGCAATTCTTTGAAATAAGCTTGTTGCAAGGCCGAGAAGCGTTCACCGGGATTCTTGGCACGCGCCTCCCGCGTAAAGGATGCCACCGTGTCATCATTGATGATGGCTTTGGCCGGAAGAGGAGCGCCCAGCACCAAGCCTTCCAACGTGCGGCACCGGCTCAAAGCCACATACGCCTGTCCGTGGGCAAAGGAACGCTGTATGTCGATGATGGCCTTGTCGAAAGTCAGTCCCTGGCTCTTGTGCACGGTGATGGCCCACGCCAGTTTTAAGGGATATTGACGGAACACGCCTTCCACCTCTTCGGTGATTTCCTTGGTCTCCTCGTTCAGGGCATAGCGGGAGTTGCTCCATTCCTCTTGTTGCAGAGTCAGCGAGAGGCCCGTATCAAGGCATCGCACTTCTATCCCGACGGATGACACAGACATCACCTCGCCTATCGTGCCGTTATAATAGCGATGCGCCCCGGTCGTGTCGTTCTTGACGAACATCACCTGCGCGCCGGGCTTCAGCACAAGTTCCTTCTCCGTAGGATAGAGATACTCCGGGAACTTGCCTTCAACGCTTGCCTCGAATGCGTACGAACGTCCGGGAAGCCGCTCCAGCTCGTAGTCGTTGATGCGTTGCGCCTGAGAGTTATGGGTCACTAAGCGAATGTAGCCTTCCTCCTTAGGCGGGTTGAAGCCGGGAAGATAACGGCTGTTCAGCTCGGCCAACACGGAGGCGTCACACCGATTCTCGCGGATGCTGTTGAGCATCTCCAGGAAGCGATTGTCCCGTTGGCGGTAGACTTGGGTCAGCTCGATGGTGAAGTAATCCGTCTGTTGCAAGGCGTGGGAGGAGAAGAAGTAAGGCGTCTTGTAATACTTGGAGAGCAGCTTCCACTCCTCGTCCTTCACCACGGGAGCCAGTTGTTGCAGGTCGCCTATCATCAGAAGCTGCACGCCGCCAAAAGGTTGTCCGTTCCTTCGGTATCGGCGTAAGGCGGCGTCTACGGCATCCAGCACATCGGCCCGCACCATGCTTATCTCGTCTATCACCAGCAGGTCAATGCTTCGCATAATGCGCACCTTTTCTTTGCTAAAGCGATAGCTATGCGAAGCTTTGTCTTCTGCCTGATAAGAAGCGTCCGGCACGTAGGGCGCAAAGGGCAACTGGAAGAACGAGTGCAGCGTGATGCCTCCCGCATTCATGGCCGCTATGCCCGTAGGGGCCAGCACCACCATACGCTTGGGCGATTCTGCCTTTAGCTGACGCAGAAAGGTAGTCTTGCCGGTACCGGCCTTACCGGTGAGGAAGAGATTGGTGCCCGTGCTCTCGATGAATTTACGGGCAAGCTCCAGTTCGGGGTTCTGATGCATATCTGTTCACTTTTTCCCTGCAAAAGTACAATTTATCCCCGAACGGAGGAAGCGTTTGGCCATGTTATTTCTTTGCACTATCTTTGCCTTGCTTAACAAAACCGAATCCGAGTGAAGAAAAGACCCATACACCCGCACACCGCCCTGCGCTTCCGCCGCTGGAGTCACAAACGTTATGCCGCCTTCGTCAGCATGGGACGCGAAGTGACCATCGGCCACCTCTCAAAGGGAGTGGCGGACCGGTCTTTGCGTAAGCAGACCCACACGCAGGATTCGTCCAACACACTATTCTACTATATGACCATTGAAACCCTGAAACAAGCGGTGCTGGCAGGCCATGACCTGTCGCCCGAAGAAGCGGCATGGCTGGCACGTCATGCGGAGCCGGAAGCGCTCTACCATGCCGCACACGAGATTACCAAAGCGTGCGCCCCACGCGAGTTCGACCTCTGCTCCATCGTCAACGCCAAGTCGGGCCGATGCCCTGAAGACTGCCGATGGTGCGCCCAATCCTCCCACTACCACACGCGGACCGACACCTACGACCTGCTGCCTCCCGAAGACTGCCTCCAACACGCCCTGACCAACGAACGAAGCGGCGTCATGCGGTTCTCCCTCGTCACCGGCGGACGGAAACCGTCGAAACGTCAGGTCGGCCGACTGTGCGACATCGTGCGACACCTCCGCCGCCACTCATCCATCCCCCTGTGCGCATCCCTGGGCCTGGTGGATGAGGACGACCTCCGCGCCCTCCACGAGGCGGGAGTGACACGCTATCACTGCAACCTCGAGACCGCCCCCAGCTACTTCCCCACCCTCTGCACCACACACACGCAAGCCGACAAGATACTCACCCTGGAGGCGGCGCGCCGTGCGGGCATGGACGTATGCAGCGGAGGCATCATCGGCATGGGCGAGACCGTGGAGCAGCGCATTGAGCTGGCCTTCACCCTGCGGAGACTGGGCGTGCGGTCCATCCCCCTCAACATCCTCAGCCCCATCCCCGGCACGCCGTTGGAACACCAGCCGCCGCTCACCGACGAAGAGATACTCACCACCGTCGCCCTCTTCCGCTTCATCAATCCCTCGGCCTACCTGCGTTTTGCCGGAGGCCGCATGCGCCTGAGCCGGGAGACGCAAAGGCGTGCTATATATATAGGTATAAACGCAGCCATCACGGGTGACCTGCTGACGACCCACGGCTCGCGGGTAGAGGAGGACAAGCGCCTGGCACGCGAAGCGGGCTACAGCCTCTGCGCCTCGTCGTTCGACCGCATGCACCTGTGGCACCCCTACACATCCACCAGCGACCCCCTGCCCGTCTACAAGGTGAAGTCGGCCCGCGGAGCCACCATCACATTAGACACGGGCGAGACGTTGGTGGAGGGCATGTCCTCGTGGTGGTGCCAGGTACACGGGTACAACCACCCCGTGCTGAACCGTGCCGTGGAGGAGCAGCTCGGCCGCATGGCGCACGTCATGTTCGGCGGACTGACGCACGACCCTGCCGTCGAGCTGGGCCGCCTGCTCCTGCCCCTCGTGCCCCCCTCCATGCAGAAGATATTCTACGCCGACAGCGGTTCGGTGGCCGTGGAGGTGGCGATGAAGATGGCCGTGCAATACTGGCACGCGCGGGGCGAGAGCCGCAAGTCGAACTTCGTCACCATCCGTTCGGGCTACCACGGCGACACGTGGAACGCCATGTCCGTATGCGACCCCGTCACGGGCATGCACGCGCTCTTCGGCACCGCCCTCCCCGTCAGGCATTTCGTGCCCCGGCCGCGTTCGCGCTTCGACGGCGAGTGGGACCCGGCGGACATCGCTCCCCTGCGCGAGACCATCGAACGTCACCATGACGAGCTGGCCGCCCTCATCCTCGAACCCGTCGTGCAAGGCGCGGGAGGCATGTGGTTCTACCATCCCCGCTACCTCACGGAAGCCGCACGCCTCTGCCGCCAATACGGGCTACTGCTCATCTATGACGAGATAGCCACGGGCTTCGGCCGCACGGGACGCCTCTTCGCCTGGGAGCATGCCGGGGTGGAGCCGGACATCATGTCCATAGGCAAGGCGCTGACGGGAGGCTACATGACCCTCTCCGCCGTACTGGCCACCAACGAGGTGGCGGACACCATCTCCGGCCATGCGCCCGGATGCTTCATGCACGGCCCCACGTTCATGGGCAACCCCCTGGCATGTGCCTGCGCCTGCGCCTCCATCCGACTGCTCACCTCGCCGGAGTATGACTGGCAGGGACGGGTGCGCCGCATCGAGGCCCAGTTGCGCCGCGAGCTGGAGCCTGCACGCCGACTTCCGCAGGTGGCCGACGTGCGAGTGCTGGGCGCCATCGGCGTCATCGAGACGCGCCGGCCTGTGGACATGGCCTGGATGCAGCGCCGCTTCGTGGAGGAAGGCATCTGGGTGCGTCCCTTCGGGCGATTAGTGTACGTCATGCCCCCCTTCATCATCACGCTGGAGCAACTCGGCCGGCTGACCCATGGGCTGGTGAAGATAGTTGGCGAAATGCCCGTTTCGCATGACGATTCTGCTCAAGAGCCATGACATACTCGCGTCAAAAGCCATGACGCGCTCGCGTCAAAAGTCGTGACGCACTCGCGTCAAAAGCTTCGACATATTACTGCCGAAGACTACGACATATCTGCGCCGATAATTGGTTTGCACTGACGATACAGACAAGATACAAATAGATTAAAAACAAGAAGACTATGGCTAAAGAAAACGACTACGACTACATGCGCCGCGAGCTGGACAAGCTGGACGCGGCGGGCAACCTGCGCCGTCTGCCCCATTTGGAACATGACGGCCGATTCGTCACGGCGGACGGGCGGCGGATGCTGAACCTCTCGTCCAACGACTACCTGGGACTGGCTACCGACAAGGAGCTGCGAAGCGAGTTCCTCGGCAGGCTGACGCCGGAGGCGTTCGTCCCCTCCAGCTCATCGTCGCGCCTGCTGACGGGCAACTGCCCCATCTACGAAGAGCTGGAGGCCGAACTCGCCCGCCTCTACGGACGGGAAGCCGCCTTAGTACTGAACTGCGGCTACCATGCCAACACGGGCATCCTGCCCGCCGTGGCGGATGCGGACACGCTGATACTGGCCGACAAGCTGGTACATGCCAGCCTCATCGACGGCCTGAAGCTGGGCACGGCGCGCTACCTGCGCTATCGGCACAACGACATGAAGCACCTGGAGCGGATGCTGCACGAATACGCGCCCACGCGCAAACGCACCGTCATCGTCACCGAAAGCATCTTCAGCATGGACGGCGACGAAGCGCCCCTGAGGCAACTTGTCGAACTGAAGAAGCGCTATCCCGGCACGCTGCTCTACGTGGACGAGGCGCATGCCTTCGGGGTGCGGGGACGCCGGGGATTGGGCTGTGCCGAAGAGCAAGGCGTCACTGCCGACATCGACTTCCTGATGGGCACCTTCGGCAAGGCGGCGGGCTCGGAAGGAGCGTTCGTGGTGTGCAGCCGCACGGTGAGGGAATGGCTGGTGAACCGTGTCCGTCCCTTCATCTTCACCACCGCCCTGCCTCCGGTCAACCTGGCGTGGACGCTGTTCATCCTTCGTCGTCTTGTAAAGATGGACAAGCGCAGGAAGCGGCTCGCCGAACTATCGACCCGCCTGCACCGGGCGCTGCACGAATGGGGCGTGCCCGACCTCTCGTCCAGCCACATCGTCCCCCTGGTCGTGGGCGAAAGCGCCGAGACCGTCCTCAAGGCCGAAGCCCTGCAGCGCCACGGGTTCTACGTCCTGCCCGTGCGTCCGCCTACGGTGCCTGAGGGGACGTCCCGCCTGCGCCTCTCGCTACGTGCCGACATGACGGATGAAGAAATGGAATCACTCATTCAACACCTGAAAGACCTATGACACCTATATATATAATAGAGGAGAACCGGCCCCGCCTGCTCCTCTTCTTTGCGGGATGGGCTTGCGACGAGACGCCCTTCCGCCGCTATCGTCCCCGGGGGATGGACTACATGGTGTGCTACGACTACCGCACGCTGGAGATGGACACCGCCTTCGTCGCCCGCTACGAGGAGATACACGTTGTCGGCTGGTCGATGGGCGTGTGGGCGGCTTCGCGCGTCGGGCATCTCCTGGGGGAGAACGTCCGCACGCGGGTAGCCCTTAATGGCACTCCCTACCCCGTCGACGGGCGCAGAGGCATACCGCCCGCTACGTATCGGGGCACGCAGGAGGGGCTGAGCGGGGCATCGCTCCACAAGTTTCTTCGCCGCATGTGCGCCGATAGCGCCGCCTTCCGCGACTTCCTCAGCGTGACGCCCCGCCGTCCGCTGGAGGAGCTGCGCGACGAGCTGGAGTCGGTGGCCCGGACGGACGCTTCCCTGCCCGCCCCCCGGTGGGAGTGGACGGAAGCCGTGGTGGGCATGGACGACCGCATCATCCCCCCGGCCAACCAGTTGGTAGCCTGGCACGAAGTTGGCACGCCCGTCCGCACGGAACCTTGGGCGCATTATCATGAACCGATGTTCCACTACTACTTGCAAGACCGATGGACAAGCGACTGATAGCCGAACGATTTGCCCGTGCCCGCGCCACCTACAGCCGCGAGGCACGGGTGCAGCAACAGGTGGCCGAACGCATGATGGGGCGCATCCGGTCGCTGCTGCCTGAGTTTTCGCCGCGGCGGATTGTTGAGTTCGGATGCGGCACGGGGTTGTACTCGCGCCTGCTGTACGACACGTGGCGTCCCGACCGCCTCCACCTGAACGACCTCTGTCCGGAGATGGCGTTCTGCTTAGACGACCTCACCGCCCGCCCCGGCGTCAGCTTCGTGCCCGGCGACGCGGAGACATGCCCTCTGCCCGGCGGGACCGACCTGCTGACGTCGTGCTCCACACTGCAATGGTTCGAGCGTCCCGACCGCTTCTTCCGGCGTGCCGCCGCGCTTCTCGTGCCCGACGGCGTGCTGGCATTCAGCACCTTCGGGAGCCGGAACCTGCGGGAGATTCGCGCGCTGACGGGCAAGGGCCTCGCCTACCCCTCGCCGGCGGACTTGTCGCGATGGCTGGAGGAGGCGGGGCTGCATGTCCTCCTGCTGGACGAGGAGGAGGAGGCGCTGTGCTTTCCCTCGCCCCTCGACGTGCTCCGCCACCTGCGCATGACGGGCGTGACGGGCACGTCGGGACACACCTGGAGCCGGGGACGCCTGGCGGACTTCGCGCAAGGCTACGCCCGCCACTTCGGCTCGCCACAGGGGGTGACGCTGACTTATCATCCGGTGTACGTGGTAGCGAAGAAATGCGCCGTAGGCTTGCGTATGAACTAAATTAAGTTTACCTTTATCGGCCAATCAAATAACTGAATATCGTATGAAGAAACGAAACATTCTGCTCGGCCTATGCCTGAGCCTGCTTTCAATGAGCACGTGGGCACAAATCACTCCGGCCCCACGCCCCTATGTGGAATATCTGCCTGTCACTGACCACGGCGACCGTATCTATGCCTTGGGAGAACAGGCAAGTGTGCGTCTGTATGCCAATGTAAGCGGCCGTGCCTTAGACGGGGTGAAGGTATCTGTCACCTGCGGTCCCGAAATGCAGTCACCCGACTATGCAGACAGCCTCTGCTTCCATAACGGGGTGGTAGAACTTCCTGTCGGCACCGCTCATAAACCGGGCTTCCGCACATGCCGGTTCAGTTTCCGGGTGGAAGGTAAAGAGTATAAAGACATGGTAAAAGTAGCCTTCGCTCCGGAGCAGATACGTCCGGTTATCCCCTGCCCGGAGGACTTTACCGACTTTTGGCAACAGACGTTGGAAAGCGCTGACAAGAACATACCGATGGAACCCGTTGTTACACGCCTTCCGCACCGTGACACAGACTTTGCCGAAGTCTCTTTGGTGAAGATTAACTGCGGTGAAAATGGACGCTGCATCTACGGCTACCTCATCAAGCCCAAGGCGGAAGGAAAGTATCCCGTCATCCTCTACCCTCCCGGTGCCGGTTCCAAACGGATTGTACCGGAATATGACTATGCCCGCGAAGGTTTCATCTCCTTGAAGATAGAGATACACGGTCTGTCGCCCGAACTTACGGAAGAGGAATACAAGCAGGGGCAGAAGGCGGTGGAGAATTACATGTACCGAGGATTGGACGCTCCTGAAGATTATTATTACAAAGATGTCTATGTGGGTTGCACCCGTGCCATCGATTTCCTATGCTCCCTGCCGGAGTTTGACGGGCGTAATGTCGGCGTCTCCGGCGGCTCACAGGGCGGCGCACTGACAATCGTAACGGCAGCGTTGAACAAGAAAGTAACGTTCCTGGCACCTTTCTATCCCGCACTGAGCGATATGAACGGTTTCTTGGAAGGGAGAGCGGGCGGATGGCCTAAGTTCTTCAGTACAGACCGACAGCTACCGGCCACGCCCGACGTTGCCGTACGTACTTTGTCCTATTACGATGTCGTGAACTTCGCCCGCCAACTGACTGTACCGGGTTTCTATTCCTACGGCTACAATGACGAAACCTGTTCGCCCACATCCGTCACAGCCGTAGTCAACAGTGTGAAAGCGCCGAAAGAAGTAGTCATTACTCCCGTATCGGGACACTGGCGATTTGCAGAGACCAACCATGCCTCTATCGAATGGATGAAGAAACAACTGAAGTAACTATCCAATTCGATTACTCTGAGTATCAAGATTTTAAATTCGATTATCATATAGTACCAATGTTAAGCGAATGACAAATCCTGATACTCATAATCAATGGATGACATATCCCCAAAACGGAAGCCGTTGGGATGAAAATCGAACAAGGAATAGCCCTTGGATACTTCCACCGAATTAGGCCGGACGGTTGGACATCAAGACAGTGACATCACCAAAGTCTGCAAAAAGGAAATTGTAAGAGAAGTTGCCCTTAATGCCCACGGCTCGCGCTCCATCGAGACCTTCGAAATAGATCACACCGTCCTTGGTCGAATAGTTGCACGTCAGAACTTCTTCCTCGCCTTCCCAGCCGGCATTGGGCTTGTAGGTACGTGTTACTGTCCCGTCCGCATTGAATTTCAGCGTAACGATTTTGTCATCAACGTATCCCGTCCAGACTTTCTGAGTCAGGTTCGGAAGACTTGCCCCTACTCCATTCCGGGGATCGTAAATCCGCGACATTTTTTCGTACTCCAAACTGCTGTAATTCTTCTTATATAATACACCATACTCACGATACATGCCATCTAAAGGATCCCCATCTATACATATCTGTCCATCTGTCGTGAACATCCAAGATGAAAGGGCAGAAGCGGTAGAGACCTCACCCAATATAGTTTCCGCATAAGCACTTACCATCACCCGGTCTTCCCGAAGGTATATAAAATAAGCCAGCGTCTTGTTCTGCACATCATACCATAGTCCCACCATGGTCTCGGAGATCGTGGGGTCTTCTTCCAAGCCATCTCCTCCAAAAAGTTTGTCACATGCACCTAACGAAAGGAGCAACCCTAAAGAAATCAGTAAAAATCTAAATTGTTTCATTGTAGTAGACTATTTTTGAAGATCCATAAATTCATCATAAAGCCCGTAAAGTCTATCAAGCGTGATAGGCAATGACAGCATACAATCGCCACCGAAGTCCACCAATCCATAAAGCTCCTCACCTTTGCTATTCGTATAAGTATATGTGGCAAGATTCTCATCATACGGTTCCTCAGACACGCGATAGAACTCTCTTCCCTCGGAAACTATATAATCATCCTCCACCAAGTCTCCTTCATTCCCCCATCTGATGTAACCGGGATAGCGATCAATTATTGCATGGGGTATCTTCAATGCAAGCTCTATCAGCTCTATCTCTTTATAGGAGTCGTACTCTAACGCAATTCCGCCACTTGCATCCACGCCTTCATCATCACCGTCATATTCGTACGTACCACATCCTTTCACCTCGCCTTGATCGGAGTCAATGACGAACGAGAAGCGTCCATCGGCAGTAAAAGTAATCCGCCCATCGGCATTATAGATAGAGCCTTCCTTGGGCTTCGACCCACTCAGAGCCGGGATGTGATATTCCCACGTGCCCACAATGCTAAAGTCGCTGTCCGGATACTCCGGCGTTTCCAACAGCCCGCACGATGTCAAAGTTAACGCACATGCGAAAAATGTCATTCCAAAAAGTTGTTTCAATCTTTTCATTGTAATTTAATAATTAGTATTTTCCTGTTCCCATCGGAAATAGTTACACATAAAGAAAGATGCGGGAACCTTATTACTTCACCTTTCGTACACGATATTCACTTTGCTTGGTTGCCCGGCTCACAGAAGCAAATCGAACAAGCTTCGCCCACGGAGAGTATCAATAGCCACACCGCTTTTAAAAAGATGCTCATAACTTTGTTCATCGTTAAATTAAGTTTCAATCAATGGGGCAAAATTAATAAAAAGCCTTAATTCCCCCCATTTTAGTTAATAAATCATAAATCATTATTCTAATCCTCTTTGAATGGTCATACTAATGTCCTTAAAATGATTATTTTAATAGATTGGAAATGGTCATTCTAACAGCATTAGAACGGTTATTCCAATAGGTACGAAAATGGCCATTCTTATACAAGCTCTCTATGTATATTTTATTTTACACAAAGATTTAACCTTAAATAAGTATTCAAGGAATTATTTGTTAATGAATATATAAATTTGAGGCATAAAATTCCTCAAATGATGTAGCGATTTATATATTACACTGATTATCAACTAATTAGTCATCTCAGAAACACTGCGCTGATTGCGCTAAACCAGCGCAGTGTTACTTCCTAAACAGCGCAGTGTTTGGGGTACAAACACTACGGTGATTGAACGGAAACAGTGCGCTGATTTAGAGGCAATAATGCGATGGGTTCGATAATATAGAAATGATTTTACAAACAGAAGATTAAACGGACACAATAAATAAAGGGCATATCTAAATGAAAGATGGCTTTTTCATTCAGATACACCCCTCTAAAGTTAGAATCTGTGTTCCATCGCGAACACAGTGCAGACTTTCTAATCGAGTTTCAGCACGGCAAGGAAGGCTTTTTGAGGCACTTCCACGTTGCCTATCTGCTTCATGCGCTTTTTACCTCGCTTCTGCTTTTCAAGGAGTTTGCGCTTACGGCTCACGTCACCTCCGTAGCACTTGGCGGTAACGTCCTTGCGCACGGCCTTAATAGTTTCGCGCGCAATAATTTTGGCACCTATGGCAGCCTGTATGGCTATCTCGAACTGCTGGCGGGGGATAAGTTCCTTCAATTTCTCGCACATGCGGCGTCCCAACTCGTAAGCATTGTCAAAGTGAGTCAGCGTAGAGAGGGCATCCACCGGCTCGCCATTAAGCAGAATGTCCAGCTTGATCAGCTTGGAGGGACGAAAGCCGTTAGGATGATAATCGAACGACGCATAGCCTTTGGAGATGCTCTTCAACTTATCGTAGAAGTCTATCACAATTTCGCCCAAAGGCATGTCGTAATAGATTTCCACGCGATTACCGGAGATGTATTCTTGCTTTACCAGTTCGCCTCGCTTACCCAAGCAGAGAGTCATGATGGGACCGATGTAGTCGGTAGTGGTGATGACGGAGGCACGGATGTAAGGCTCCTCAATATGGTCTATCATCGTGATGTCGGGCATAGAACCGGGATTGTGCACCTCAATGACGTGGCCTTGTTTGTCGTAGACATTATAGGATACGTTGGGCACGGTAGTGATGACGTTCATATCAAACTCACGGTCCAAGCGTTCCTGCACAATCTCCATGTGGAGCAGCCCCAAGAATCCGCACCGGAAACCGAAGCCCAAAGCTAACGATGACTCAGGCTGGAAGGTCAGCGATGCATCGTTCAACTGGAGTTTCTCAAGCGATGAGCGCAAGTCTTCAAAATCCTCAGCCTCAATGGGGTACACACCTGCAAAAACCATTGGCTTCACTTCCTCAAAGCCGGCTATGGCCTCCTTGCAAGGACGGGCTATGTGGGTGATGGTGTCGCCCACTTTCACTTCCTTGGAAGTCTTTATACCGGAAATAATATAGCCTACATCGCCCGTACGGAGTTCGGCACGCGGCACCATGTCCATCTTAAGCACTCCTATCTCGTCGGCTTCGTATTCTTTTCCGGTATTGAAGAACTTCACTTTATCGCCCGTGCGAATGACTCCATTCTCTATCTTGAAGTAAGCGATGATGCCCCGAAAAGAGTTGAATACAGAATCGAAGATGAGTGCTTGCAAAGGAGCTTCCTCATCGCCCGTCGGACACGGAATGCGTTCTACCACGGCATTGAGTATCTCTTCTACACCCATGCCGGTCTTTCCGCTGGCGCGTATGATTTCCTCGTGTTTGCATCCCAGAAGTTCTACGATTTCATCCTCTACCTCTTCGGGCATGGCGTTCACCATGTCGCACTTGTTTACCACAGGAATAATCTCTAAGTCATGCTCAATAGCCATATAGAGGTTGGAGATGGTCTGTGCCTGTACGCCCTGCGTAGCATCCACGATGAGCAGCGCACCTTCACATGCGGCTATGGAGCGCGACACCTCGTAGGAGAAATCCACGTGTCCCGGAGTGTCGATGAGGTTCAGTATGTATTTCTCGCCCTTGTAAGTATACTCCATTTGGATAGCATGGCTCTTAATGGTGATACCTCGTTCACGCTCCAAATCCATGTCGTCCAGCATTTGGCCTTCAGTAATTTGTATGGTTTTCGTAAATTCCAGCAAACGATCGGCCAAGGTGGATTTGCCATGGTCGATGTGTGCAATGATGCAAAAGTTGCGTATATGCTTCATTTTGGTCAGTATAATATAAAAAGTAGGCGCAAAGATAAGGAAAATCTACCATATAAAAAAGAGATGCGCCGCATGCACACTTCTTTATGCATCCGACGCATCTTAATTTTTTCTCTCTGGTTTGCTTTATCAGCTCAATTTCACAAACAATTCGCCCTCTACTTCCTCAACGGTGATTTTGTCTTCTCTCAAAAGCCAGCCAAAGCCCAAATAAAGGTCTTTGTCAACTAACTTGGTTGCTTTCTTGATTTGCTTGGCTGTCAAGCCTTCGGTACCGTTCAAGGCATTCCAAATCTTACCTGCGGTTTCACCTGCTTTTTCTTTCAACATTTTCATTCAAAATTTTAGTTAGACATGCTATAAAACCAAACCTCACATGCGTGTTAAGGTTTTATTTCGCTTGCAAAGATACGTATTTTTATGTTATTTAGCACATTGTTGAGTTATTTTTTCCTGAAGATGTAAGAAAAAGAAGCAAAATCGTCCTATTTTTCTTCTTGAACGGCCTTGGCGGAGAGATGTTCGGCCCAAATGGAAGCGGCACACTCCACCATACGCGGACAAGGCCGCTTGGCATAGTATTGGGGGGTGCGCTCGGAGGCTTCGGAATTGAGGTTGGCCGTTTCGGGCTTCTTGATGCCCAACAACTCGGCACATATCAGGGTGCCGTTCCTCCGCTTGAACTCTGCGGCCAGTTGCTGCACCAAGGCATAGTTGGCCGACTTACTTGCCCGGTCGCTCCCCTCAAGGGCGCACTTCTCCAGCCCGGCCAACATGAAGAGTCCGCAAGCAGCCCCACACGTCATGCGCATACGCCCGATACCCGCGCCAAACGAGGCGGACATGTGCAGGGCTTGTTCACGCGTGTAGCCGTACATGTCGGCAAAGGGTACCACCACAGACTGGCAACAATTGTACCCGCTCATAAACATCTCTACGGCTTGTTTTACTCTGTCTTCTAACTCCATATATAAATGATAATTAATGTGCTAATATGCTAATGTGCCAATGCGCTAATTGGGCTGCGCTGTGTTTGTGGCAATGTGTTCCCATACCGCAGGGCATTAGCACATTGAAAACAATAACATTACATTGAGCGCAGTCACCACGCCCGCTATGGTATACAACACAAAAGTACTCCATCGGCTATTGGCATACACGCCCATCACCCGGTGTGAAGAAGTCAAGTAGACCTGCAAAAATACCGTAAAAGGCAACTGGATGCTGAGCACCATCTGAGATACGAGCAAGCCTTTGAAGGGGTCGCCTATGAAAAATATCAAGAGCAGAGCAATGCCCAACGAAAGCGCCACGCCCACCTGCGAATGGCTGTCCTTGATGTGATAGGACTCACCGAACATGCCCGCAAAGATGGAACCGCCCGCCATTCCGCTAGTAATGGTGGATGACACCCCCGCCAAGAGCAACGCCAACGCAAACACCACTCCGGCATTACTTCCCAACAGAGGTTCAAGCAAAGACTTGGCTTGCTGTAACTCTTCTACTTCTACGCCCGCCTGAAAGAAAGTGGAAGCGGCCAAAAGTATCATGGCACTATTGATGGCCCAACCAACAAACATAGAGAAAAGGGTATCGAACAACTCGTACTTCAGCGCACGCCGGATAGAAGCATCGTCCCGTTTATTAAACTCGCGGCTCTGCACCACCTCGGAGTGAAGAAACAAGTTATGAGGCATCACCACGGCTCCCAATACGCTCATCACCACCAACAGGCTACCTTCGGGCAACGAAGGAGTGAGCCACGCACGGGTAACGGCAGGCCAATCGACCTCGACTAAGAAGAGTTCGTAAATAAACGAAAGACCAATAACGGATACAAATCCGATAATGGCCCGCTCGATACGCCTATAAGAATTGGTGAAAAGCATCACCACCACAAACGCCGTAGTAAGTATTGCACCCCACCCGATAGGCACACCGAACAACATCTCCAAAGCAATAGCCCCGCCCAAAATCTCGGCTAATGAAGTAGAAATACTTGCTAACACCGCCGTACCCAATATAGGACGAGACACCCATGCGGATGTGTACTTCGTGGCGGCTTCGGAGAGGCAAAGCCCGGTGACGATGCCCAAGTGAGCCACGTTGTGTTGCAGGATGATGAGCATCACCGTGGAGAGTGTCACCACCCACAACAAAGCGTAGCCAAATTCGGACCCCGCCGCAAAGTTCGATGCCCAGTTGCCCGGGTCGATAAAACCCACCGTAACGAGCAATCCCGGTCCGATGTAGCGGAAGAGGTCGAGCCCACCCAAATACCGTTTATGATCCTTGCGGCGCAGGTCTTTCAGAATATTCTTCATACCATTATCAATAGCCCATGGCGTGCAGGGCTTGACAGAGCTGGTCGGGGCACGAAGTAGTTTTCATACCACACCGTATGCCTTCCAGACGCTTGATGATGTCTTCCACGCGCATACCTTTGACCAGACGCGAGATGCCTTGCAGGTTTCCGTTGCACCCACCCCAAAACTCCACGTCCTTCAAAATGCCGTCCTCCACCACCAAGTCGATGTCCGTGCTGCACGTGCCGTGCGTCTTATACCGATACGTCATGTCTTTATTCGCCTCCTTCCTCGGGCTTCATGTTGGTGTACACCGTCTGCACGTCATCAAACTCCTCCAGGCGTTCTACCATTTTATTGATGGTCTCGCGTTGTTCGGGCGTGACATCTTTCAGGTCGTTGGGGATGTAAGTGAACTCGCCTCCCACGTCCTCCATGCCTTGTTCTTCCAAGTGCTTCTGAATGGCGGCGTAGCTTTTGGGGTCACCGTAGATGGTGATGGTGCCTTCTTCGGGGTCTTCGTCATATTCTTCGTCCACGTCATAGTCTATCATGTCGAGGATGAATTCGTCCATGTCCATGCCATCTTTCCGCTTGAAGGTGAACACGCACTTGTGGTCGAAGAGGAAAGCCAACGAGCCGGTGGTGCCCAGGTTGCCCCCGAACTTGTTGAATACCGAGCGCACATCGGCCACGGTGCGGGTAGTGTTGTCGGTCAGCGTATCTACGAATACAGCCACGCCGTGAGGACCGTATCCTTCGTAAGTCATGCCCTTGTAGTCGCTCTGGTCCTTGCCCATGGCGTTCTTAATGGCACGCTCGATGTTGTCCTTCGGCATGTTCTCACGCTTGCAGGTAGCTATGACCGAACGCAGCGTCGGATTGTTCTCGGGTTCAGGACCACCCGCCTTCACGGCGATAGCGATTTGTTTGCCCAAACGTGTAAATGTTTTGGCCATGTGGCCCCATCTTTTCAGCTTTGTAGCTTTTCTATATTCAAACGCTCTTCCCATTGGAATAAGATTTTAATTTGATGTATTATATATGTATTAATCTTCAAAAAATAATCAGCGAAGCTTCGCATCCAGCTTGCTCTGTAGGTTGGTGATGAGCTTCTGCATGATTTTGTCTATCTGCTTGTCGTTCAGCGTGGCGTTCTCGTCTTGCAGGGTGAAGCTTACGGCATAGCTCTTCTTGCCGGCCTCCAGGTTCTTGCCCTCGTACACGTCGAAAAGTTCCACGTTCTTCAAGAGCTTCTTCTCCGTCTCGTAGGCGATACGTTCTATCTCGGCAAACTGTACTTTCTTGTCGATGAGTAAGGCAAGGTCGCGCTTCACGGCGGGGAACTTGGTCAGCTCCGTGTAGCTCACCTTATGGGTACGCACGGCCTTCATCAACTCGCCCCAATTCAGTTCGGCATAGTACACCTCGTTCTCAATGTCCATAGCCTTCAGTATCTTGCGTGTCACTACACCCAATGTAGCCAAACGTTTGCCTCCACGCGTGTCAATACTGAGAGCGGCGGCATAGATGTCGTTGGTCAGGTTTCCTACTACCAGCGAACGCATATCAAGTCCCAGGCGCAGGAAGATGTTCTCCACATAAGCCTTCAACTCGTACACTGAGCTGTCCTCGTCCGGATGCGCCCACGAGTTGATCACCCGCTTGCCCGTCACCCACAGAGCCATGTGCAGGCTTTCCGAATAGGGAGCCAAGGCTTTCTCAGGATTCTTCTTATCGGCACGGTAATAATAGCAATTTCCGAATTCGAAGAATTTCAGGTCGGCGTTCTTGCGGTTGGCGTTGCGCACGATGCTCTCCAAGCCTCCGAAGAGGAGCGTTTGGCGCAGGACGTTCAGGTCGGAACTGAGCGGATTGAGCAGGCGCACCAAATTCTCCTGAGGATAACTGTCCAATCCGTCATAATAAGCGGCCTTGGTGAGGGAGTTGTTCAGTATCTCGTTGAATCCGCACCCCACGAGCTGTTCCGACACGAGGTTCTGGAGTTCGTTGGACGTGTCGTGCTCGCCCTTCGTGGTGAGACTGGACTTCAACGCGGTGGGTATCTCTACATTATTATATCCGTAGATGCGGAGAATGTCTTCCACAACGTCACATGGGCGCTGCACGTCCACGCGGTAGGCGGGCACGTCGAGGGTCAGTCCTTCAGGCGTCTCGCCGACGATGTCCATCTCTAGGCTGCGCACAATGCTCTTGATGGTGTCCGCGGGGATTTCCTTGCCCACCAGTCCATGTACATACGCATAGGAAAGCTCCACACGGAAAGGCGGGAACTCTCGCACACATATATCCTTTATCTCGGAGGAGATAGTGCCTCCGGCCAATTCCTTCACCATGAGAGCGGCCAGTTTGAGGCAATAGAGGACGCTGTTAGGATCTATGCCGCGCTCGAAGCGGAAGGAGGCGTCCGTGTTCAGCCCGTGGCGGCGTGCCGTCTTGCGCACCCATGTGGGATGGAAATAAGCACTTTCCAGGAAAACGTCCTTCGTCCGCTCTGTAGAGCCGGAGTCAAGTCCTCCGAAAACGCCCGCGATACACATCGGTTCCTCGCGGTTACATATCATGAGGTCGCGTTCGTCCAACTTGCGTTCCACGCCGTCCAGCGTGACGAACGGAGTGCCTTGCGGCATAGTCTTCACGATGACCGCCCCGCCTTTGATAGTGTCCGCATCAAAGCAGTGCAGGGGCTGACCGAAGGCGTGTACGATGTAGTTGGTCACGTCCACCACATTATTAATAGGACGCAGGCCGATGACACGCAGCTTTTCTTGCAACCATTCGGGGCTTTCCTTCACGGTGACGCCTTTCACGGTGACGCCCGCATAGTGGGGACACGCCTCCGTGTTTTCCACCTGCACGTCGATGTCCAGGTCATGGTTCTCTACTCGGAAAGCGTCTACTGAGGGACGGCGCAAAGTGGCTTGGCGTCCGTTCTGCACAAGCCAGGCGTAGAGGTCGCGCGCCACGCCGTAGTGCGAGCAGGCGTCCGCACGATTGGGCGTGATGTCCACCTCCAGCACATAGTCGCTCTTGATGTTGTAATAATCTTTAGCCAAAGTGCCGGGCACGACATCCTGGGGCAGCACGATGATGCCCGCATGGTCAGTGCCAATGCCTATTTCGTCCTCGGCGCAAATCATGCCGTTGGACTCCACGCCGCGCAATTTAGATTTCTTGATGGTGAAGCATTCATCCCCATCATACAATTTGGTGCCCATCGTAGCCACGACAACCTTTTGCCCAGCGGCCACGTTGGGCGCGCCGCATACTATCTGTACGGGTTCTCCCCCGTCGCCCAGGTTCACGGTCGTGACGTGCATATGGTCGGAGTTGGGGTGAGGCACACAAGTCAGCACTTCGCCGATGACCAGTCCTTCCAATCCGCCTTTGATGCTCTGCACCTCTTCCACGCCGCCCGTCTCCAGTCCGATGGAGGTGAGCGCCGCAGCCACTTCGTCCGGCGTAAGGTCGAAGTCTACATACTCTTTCAGCCAATTATAAGAGATATTCATATTCTATGTTTTTTGTTATTATCAGTTTTTGACCCGCAAAGGTAATAAGATTTTTTTGTTTGGAGAAACGCAGGGGGCAAAAAACGGAGAAAGATGAGTGCTCTGGATTCATTATCATCTATTCATCATTGTGGCATAAAGCGTCACAATATATAATCTCGTTTTAGTATAACGATAAACGACCCGATATTTAGGGTGAATCAAAAATGTAAAATAGTTCGTTTTTGCACTGCTTCTTCGCGTATCCGATATCCCTATACCGGGTGAATGTGCCAACGTTTTTACCACATCATAAACATCCGAGGCAAAATTCATCGCTGCTTTTTCACCAACATTTAAAGAATACCAAGAAGCTATTTCATCAAAGCGTCTTTGCGCCCTCACGCTCCATCTTACTTCACGCATACGCCCCACTTTTGAAACATATTCTCAACATCTTCTTGAGGTGCATATCCGCCCGCCTCGGCAAGCCTTATTTCCTCATCCAATTCTTCTTCCGTAAATCGGCAAGGCATATCCTCCTCTTGAAGCAGCTCCATGCAGGCTTGGAGTTTTTTCTCATCCTTAGATGCTTTGACCGAAGCTATCAAGTTATTTTTCAAGACATTCATTGATTGGGTGCCGTATGTGGCCATAGGTTCGGAAACTTTCATAGACAGTCATTGATAATTTTTATGCTTTGCAAAGGTAATTAGATTTTTTTGTTTAGAGAAACGCGGGGGCAAAAAAACGAAGGAATGAACTTGCGTGACAAAGATTTCGCCTATTACCGCAGCAGGCCACACAACTCGCCGCAAAGCCGCTCCTTCACCTCCCCCATCGGCACCTCGCGCCCCAATTCTTTTTGAAGCGACGTCACCCCTTTGTCCACAAAGCCGCAGGGATGGATGTAGCTGAAGTAGCGCAGGTCGGTGTTGACGTTCAACGCCAGGCCGTGCATGGTAACGAAGTGGCTGCTGCGGACACCAATGGCGCACACCTTGCGGGCACGGGACGTATCGCCTTCCAGCCAGACACCCGTGGCTCCGTCCACACGCCCCGATGCAATGCCATACGAAGCGCACACGCGGATAACGGCTTCCTCCAACACATGCACATAAGCCTTCAGCCCCAAGCGAAAATCCTCCAAGTAGAGGATGGGATAGCACACCAGCTGCCCCGGGCCGTGGTAAGTGATGTCGCCCCCGCGGTCGATGTGGTAGTACGTCGCCCCGATGCGCTCCAGTTGCTCCTCGCCAAGCAGCATGTTGGCTTCCTTGCCGCTGCGCCCCAGGGTGTAGACGTGGGGATGCTCGCACAGCACAATACGCGCGGGACGGACAATGTTTCGCGCAACGGCCTCCAACGTTTCGTCAAAACAACGTCTTTGCCTTTCCCAGGCATCAGCGTAGGGGACAAGGCCCCAATCTTCTATCGTCAACTCATTCATACGGCAAAGATACTGCTTTTTTTTTAAAATGACACAACAGGGTCGGCAAAGAAAATTCTCAAGCTTCTCTGTTCATTTGGCGCATTCGCAATTTCTGCGTATCTTTGTCTTCGCGATATGCAAAGAAGCTCATTCACCTAAATTTGTTCATCGTACAAAAAATACGCAACGATACATGGCAGGCATCTATATTCATATCCCGTTTTGCAAGACGCGGTGCATCTATTGTGACTTTTACTCTACCACACACGAAGAGCTAAAAGAAGCATACGTGCAGGCGCTATGCAAAGAACTGAGGATGCGCAAAGATTATCTAAAAGGAAATGAAGTCGAGACTATATACTTTGGCGGTGGGACACCTTCGAGGCTTAATGAAGACAACTTCAGATTGATATTTGACACCATCGGACAAACATATGGCATGAAGACATGTCGGGAAATCACATTAGAAGCTAATCCGGACGATCTGACCGAAGAGTATGTAAACATGCTGCGCGAGCTACCATTCAATCGCATCAGCATGGGCATACAAACTTTTGACGACAGTATGCTAAAGCTGCTAAACCGCCGGCATACGGCCCACCAAGCTATAGAGGCAGTTGAGCGGTGCAGAAGACTGGGATTAAACAACATCAGCATTGACCTCATTTACGGTTTGCCGGGTGAAACGAACAAACAATGGGCACGAGATTTGCGCCAAGCCGTAAGTCTTGACGTAGAGCACCTGTCAGCTTATCACCTGACATACGAAGAGGGAACGCCACTCTATCGCCTGCTAAAAGCTGACCGGGTGCACGAAGTAGATGAAGAGCGTAGCATACAATTTTTTGCCATGCTTATGGACGTCCTTGCCAAAACGGGGTACGAGCATTACGAGATTTCCAATTTTTGCAAACCTGAACGATACTCACGTCACAACCGGTCTTATTGGCAAGGGATTCCTTACTTAGGATGCGGCCCATCCGCCCACTCGTTCGACACACAAAGTCGTGAATGGAACATTGCTTCCTTAGAGGAATATATCCGTGCGCTGAATCAAGGAAGGAGAGTGTATGAGAAAGAGGTCTTAAGTCTAGATACCCAATACAACGAGCGCATAATGACATCACTACGCACTCGTGAGGGAATTGATTTAAGCTTGCTTGAAAACCTATTTGGATCTCGGCTCTTTACTTATTGTCAACGCATGGCTGCACCCTACTTGAAAAGCCGGAAACTAGAGGTATATAACAACCATCTGCGTCTGACACGCGAAGGCATCTTTACCTCGGACGGCATCATCAGCGACCTGATGTTTGTAGAGTAGCCTTACCCGTTGGCGGAATTAATTTGGTTTGAGAATTATGTTTAAAAAGTTGCGCATATCTCTGATTTTTATTAACTTA
>CALUOR010000038.1 GCA_944322285.1 uncultured Bacteroides sp. | reverse complement strand
ATGAATAGTTCAAACGTCCGAAGAAAGAAACCAAATAGTTCTCTGTCTTGTACAGCGTATTTTCGGAAGGATTATACTCCTGACCCGGAAATTCCAAATGCGATTCCGGATAGTATCCGCAATAGAAATAATCGGTCTTGTTGTGGAAATGCTGCCACTCGTAACCGGCCATGATGTCAAAGTGGTGGTCTTCGGTAAAGTCCTTCATGTACTGGGCATACGCGTTCAAAGACAAGTTGTAAGAGTCCTGCGTATTCCAGCCGAAATTACCGTAATAGTAGTTGCCCGTGTTATAGAATTGATGTGAGTAACTCTGATCAGTGTCGCCAGTAGACAAATTCATACCTCCGTTGACATGCAAGCGTAGGTCTTCCAAACCGTGTACCTTATAATCCAATTCCAAATTACCCATCAGGACCTTAGACTTACCTTCGTTGGAATGTAACATCAAGGTTGCCACTGGGTTGGCTACCGCCAGATTGTTTACGCCATACTGCCATTCGGGGTCATAATCGGTGGCGTAAGGCCATTGCCAATAACCACCATAATTCTTCATGCCAAATTCGGAGTGGTCGTAGATAGGTTTTGTCGGATCCATGGAAGCTGCCTGTCCAATAGCGCCTTCGTCCGCATAACTGGTTCTGCTGAACATACCCTTGGCATTCAGATTCACACTCAGGTGATCGTCAAAGAACGAAGGAGCGATGTTGAAACTGGCGGTAACACGTTCAAAGTCGGATGTCTTTAAGACACCTTCCTGACTGGTGTAGCCGAACGATGCACGATAAGGCATATTGTTCAAGCCGCCGGAAACCGTAATGTTATGGTCGGTACTTACGGCTGTGCGATAAATGGCATCCTGCCAATCGGTGTTGGCATACAGATAGTTACCGTTGGCATCCATCAGATAGTTGCCTGCGGCGTCTGTTTGCTTTGTTACCAGATTCCATTGGTCACTGCCGATGCCCCACATGTCTTCCACAAACTCGCCGAACTCTTGACCATTCATTACATCTACCGTATTGGTCACTTTGCTGAATGACACGTTGCCGTTATAACTTACGCGCGGTTTTGAACCTTTGCTGCCTTTCTTGGTGGTAATCAAAATGACACCGTTCGAAGCGCGTGAACCATAGATGGCTGTAGCCGAAGCGTCTTTCAACACCGTAAAGCTTTCGATATCGTTCGGGTTGACCATCGAAAGCGGATTGGCCAGACCCTGTACGCCATAACTGTCCATGGCCAGACCGTCGATAACAATCAACGGGTCGTTGGAAGCGTTTAGTGACGAACCACCACGGATACGAATAGTGGCACCACCACCGGGAGCACCACCGTTATTCTGCACATTGACGCCGGCAATTTTACCTTGCATCATGTCAGAAGCATTTGTTACCAAGCCTCTATTCATTTCATCCGGTTTAACCGCCGTCACACTTCCGGTCAAGTCATTCTTCCGGGCTACACCGTAACCGATAACCACCACTTCACCCAACAGTTCGGTGTCGTCTTGCATCGTCACGTTCACTGCAGGAGCAGCAGCTACCTCAACCGGCTTGTAACCAATAAAAGAGATTTGAAGGGTAGCACCCTGGGGTACGGTCAACGTGAAGTTACCTTCGAAGTCGGTAATCGTACCGTTCGTGGTATTCCCCTTCTCCACGACATTCGCGCCAATGACTTCCAGTCCCGTGGCATCAACGACATGTCCTTTCACGGTGACTGTCTGTGCATAAGCGCCTACACACAAGAATAGCCCTACGAGTAGGGACAGAATCTTTTGGCTGATTCTAAGATTAACTTGCTTCATGCATCTAAAATAATTAAAGTTAACAATAAATAATTAATTCTCAAACTCAAGTGCTTCGAAAAGCGACCCATCGACTTACAACGGCAGGCTGGTGCTTCATGGTATTTTTCCAAACAGTCGCTATAAGACGTGAACAAATGTAAAGAGAATAAGCAGAACGAAGTGATGGCGGAGCCGAAAACTGAACTAAGAACGATGCAAACGATTGCATGTTGCGAAGATAGGAACAACTCTTTTTAAAGTAAGCAAATCTGTATTGGCATATTGTCGCATATTTCGGTCAATCGCTATCCTGAAGTTCGGTATTTCCGGTTTTTGCAAACTTTACGTTTTTATAAAACGAGTGAAAAAGAAATGCATAAAAATACGTCGTTCTGAAATAGTTAAGTGTTTAGGGTGCTAACACTTAACTAATCGGAGTGAAAAACTGTGCCCACTGAACGCAAAGAGTGCAGTGTTTCAGCGGATATGGTTCTCAGTTCTGCTAAAAACTGCAAACTTTGTCTTAATAAACCTTTTAAATTGGGAAAAATCCGCTTCTGGAATTTGTAAATATTCAAGTGATTTTGTCGCTATCTGTCTGAATATAAACGGATAAAGTGTCCTGAAATCCGTTCTTTTCGTTCAGCCCCCATCTCGCTCCGAAATAAGCGATTCTCAGCGATTAGGAAATACATAGTGTCAGAGGTGACAAAATGATAACTAAAGTTTCGCACCTTACTCTAAGATGCGTCTACGTCCTCATTTCCAGATTTCCTACGCTGTGGATTTTCCATATAGCCATCAAATATCTACATTTTTAGCAGAATAGGCTCATACCTTAACTGGTAGTGGTTGTCCGTCAATGCCGAATTGATGTAGACTGTATGACCGATCTTTTCCATGCCGTGTGCCTCATGTGCGTGCCCATAAAGATGATATAGAGGAGATACTTTGGTCACTTGTTTCAGCAAAGAACAGCTTCCCAAATGCACATGTCCTACATAATCACGTATACCCAACGGAGGCTGATGGCTAATCAACACATCTGTATTATGAGGGATTTGAACTATTTGCTTTTTATATGAAACGGACATGTCATCTGCCACAAACATTGGCAGACCATAGAAATATATTCCATCAATTTCAATACCGGAGTGACACAAGTAATGTGTATTACCGGGTAATCCTTCTATGTTAGCTTGGTAGAGGAAATCATCATGATTACCCGCAATAAAAATTTTGTGCGGGTGAGGAAGGCCGATAAACCAGTCAAGGAAGTCTAATATTTCCTTTTCCGTACCAGCCATCGCAAAATCTCCCGAATGAACCAACACGTCTGCATCAGGTAGTGTTTTTAATTTCCGATGCTGTCCGTGCGTGTCAGATAGATGAAGAATGGTTTGAATCATATTTCAATGACATTTGTAAGTTTCTCCATCTCGTAGTAGAATAACCGGTGCTATTTCTCCGAATAAGGTTTCAAACCGATCCGGGTGTTCCGTATGAATAGGAATGATCCCTTTCCGGGGTTTTACTTGCCGGAAAAGTTTTTCCAATGTCTGTATGTCACAATGTCCGCTGGTATGCATATACTTGTAATCAGGATAATGCGCAAGCGCATTACACAGTTTCTCATTGCATGCGGACGAATCCGGATCAATATAACCTTTCCAAAGCGAATAGTAAATAGTCTGTTCGCTGTCTCCATCAAATTTCGCAACAACATTCCAGAATTTGGCATTGTCCCGTATCATCATGCAGAAGCCTTTCCATTTCATTAATCGCAGGAGCTTTTCCGGGAAATAGAATGAACCGTCTTTACCCCGCTTAAGAACGTAAACAGTCTGCCTCATCTTATAGAAATTAGTATAAGCTTCATGATGTGAAGCAACTATTTTCATCAGACTTTCCTGATAGGAGTCGCAAACAAAGATACGTCCTGCCTGATAAGCTGCATGATAAAGAGAGAATGCACGGTCAATATTTGTACTGGCAGTCAATACGAAATTGCATTTGCTGCGGCGAAATTCCTCCGTAAACCGATGCTGCAAGGATTGTTCGCTTTCGTTCTTCGTTGTGCGATAAACATTAGTTCCTTCCGAAATGACGTAATCAATATTCTTAGCATAAACGGCAAGCATTTTGGGAATGGCTTTGGAGCGAAAACCATGTCCCCGAAAATCTCCCGTATATAGCAAACGTGTTCCTCCCGCTTCAATCACAAACATATAAGCATCGAAGGCCGAGTGATCTATCATTAACGGAGTTACACGAATAGGCCCCCAATAAAGTATTTGTCCAGCTTTAAAACTATTCGCTTTTTGCAAACGTTCCTGTAAATGCATAAAATTCGCTATCCCATCGGGCTGCAAAATAGGACGAAGCCGAGCACTACTACAACTATAAATCTCCAAAGCCGTTTCTCCCATATAGACTGGCACATCCGATTGAGCTTCCAACAACTTCCCAATATGGTCAGCATGATAGTGCGTAATGAAAAGTGCGCTCTTTGAAGTGTCTCCTTTCGTCAGACCTTCAATAGCCAACTCTCCCGAACTTTCTTTACCCGGCAGTTCTTCACCTAAGTCAATGAATAACTTATAACCGTCTTGATTGATTTCGGTCACGCAACCACCTATTTGGTTCGTTCCCCTGTGAATGGTAATTTCCATATAATTTTATAGTTCGAATATTACGACTTATGTATTCCTTTCTCTTTTTCCCGTTTATTATTTACCATACGTACACATGTTTCGTAGAAATGGTCAAAACGACGGGTTTGCTCTGCGGAGAAATTCAGTAGTGTTTTCACTTCCTCCGGTTTGCTATAATCAATAAGGCATTCCATGCCCTGATAATACTGTGTGCTTATAAATTTATCCCATCCATTCAATAATTCATCCAGCACTTTCGGATCTTTGGCAAAAGGCTGTTCGAAAATCGATCGGTTGTATCCAAACGTAATGGTCTCTTCGATATACTTAGCTTGTAATTTACGTTTTATCGTAAGCGGCACTTTCTTCGTTGGAGCGAATACAAGAGTGCATGCCGGATGATTGTGGGTGTTCCCGATACCTAATGAGTGAGACAAATAACAATCATCGCTGGAATCACAATGTAATTCATGCCCCTTGCCATATTCCTTCTCCAGTTCTATATTTCTTTCCTCAATTTTTTGCGGTGTCCAAGGAAGCCCACCTATAATTCTCAGGTCCACTTCCTCTCGCCCAATTACTTCTACAATATCTCCTACTTTAAACCGGATTTTTTCTTCCGGACGACCATAGAAAGGAAGAGGTTCAGACTCCTTTTCACCTTCCCAAAAGCATTCATCGTTCAATTCTCCATCCCGCGTATAAGTTCGGTCGGAAAGACTTCCCCAATACCAAAGAGAAGTGTCCATCCGCAATTCAGAGATGATGTATCCGAATGTGGTGTTATATTGCAGTTCTGGCCATTCTTCCTTTTTTGCCTTTTCATCCTTCTCTTTTTCCCATTCGGCCATTTCTTTTTTCGCTTCAGCCACATCTTCCTGCATGATTTTATAAGCATTTTCTAATGTGGAGTAGAACCCCATCTCATACTTCTCAATTTTCCGTGAGGGATATCGTTGGGTCTCCAGATCAATGCGTTTCAACTGGTACATTTTATTCATTATTCATTCCTTTCTACTTATTAGTTGATTTATCCGCAATTTGCCAAAGCCTTTGAGTTTGTTCTTCGGAAAATTCTAAGATTTCCATGATTTCTTGGATATCTTCCACGCGGTATCTTGCATGTATAATTTCCTTGTCAGCCATTTTGTCCAATCCTTTTAAAACTTCCTCGTTCAATTTTTCATCCTTAGGTAATTGGCGGATGAAATCGATGAAAAGCCGGTGCTGAGACAATTCCCATGTAATGTCTGCTTCTATCAGCTTAGCCCATAATTTGCGCTTCAAAGTGAGTGAAACTTCTTTGGTCGGAGCAAATACGGAAGTACATCCCGGATGGTGGTGAGTATCTCCCACGCCAAGAGAATAAGCTAGATAGCAGTCATCGCTCGAATCCAAGATAAGCGGAGATCTCCCTTCTGCAATTATTTCTTCATTTCGTTTTTTTACCTGTTCAGTTGTCCAAGGACAAGCTGCAATAATGTTCAGTTCAGCTTTCCCATACCCCGGTATCTCTACGATATCACCTATTTTGAAACGTATCTCTTCTTCCGGCCGACCATAAAATTCATCCAATTTATCCGGAGTGTCAGCCAAAAGACATTCATCGCTCAGTTCTCCATTGGCTTTATAGGCACGTTCAGAAAGAGAACCATGCAAACCGTAAAGTTTGTTCACTTCTAATTCCGTAATGAAAAAACCAAAGGTATAATCGTATATCTTCATTACCTCTCCATCTTTTTCATACGATTTCCTTCTCGCTTCTTTTTCTTTCTTTTCCTCTACAATATATCGCATCATGGCTTTCTGCGCTTTCTCCAAGGAAGTGAATAACCCTAAATCGGAAGTATTTATTTCACGGACTGGATAACGTTGGTTCTCTACTTCTATTCGAGTCAGTCGAAAGATGCCTTTTGCATGTTTCTTATTAGGTGGCGTGGGGCCAATTGGATGATTCATAATCATAAGCTTTTATTTTTATTATATATCTAAAACAGGATCTGTAATTATGCCCAAACAACTTACCGGTTCATTTCTCACTTTCTTAATGAAATCAACAACTTCATAAGGATTATTGAAAAAATCTATTTCCTTTACTTTGGCTCTAACAAACCTATCGTTAATATTTCCCACAAGGTTAATTCAATTTTATTATTCATTGTTACTTTCATTTTGAGTTTACTCTATATAATACGATGAATACTTTTTAACGAGCGTTATTTGTTAACGTTTGATTACATTTTAGAAGAACTAGATTTGTCTTATTCAACTGTAAATTACATATATAATAGATTTTTAAATAAAAGTGAAAAGCTGTCTATTGGAAAACTTTAACATTTAAGAGCGTATTGGTAACTATTCAGCGGACAAATGAATCTGATATTCAGAGAATTGAATGTTGCAAATTTGTTAGAAAACGACTATAATCAGCCATATTCATATCTTTTCTACTATATTCACACTTCGACTAGCACTGATTATCAACCGTTTAAGATTCAAACATCCGCTGAATGATTACGCGTATTGATAGCGACTTAAAGCTCCCAATAAGTCGTTTTGTGCTTTAAGTCGCTATTTATTTCTAACCAACTTCTTCAGATAAACATAGCTCACTTTCTTTGTTTGTTCGAATCTGCTATAGCTTTAATTTCCTTTGCAGTTTTCATAAATTTATAATATAACCCATAGCCACAGAAAGAAGATGTGAAAAAGTAGCATTTAGTCATATCTGCTCCTTCTATTTCCATTTCATCAAGTTCTTTGCTTAATGCTGAATGTTTAGGAGGATTATTAGCAAGAATAACACAGAATTTGATTTCATCAGAAAATTTGAGACCTTCTTTATTGTCAGGCATCCAATTCTTATTTTTAGGTATAGTAATTAGCCCTAATTTGACTTTTTGCCAAAACACTTTGCGCATTTCCTCTCTAAACTCTTTCATATGATGAGAATCAACAAAGTTTTTATAATCCCGGTAATGTTTAAGTATTCCAGGATTTTTATCTGTTTTTATAGCTCCACTACCGTATTTTACCTCAATAATAACCAAACTCATCGTTTTAAGTTTATGCTCGGTAGCATTACTATTCCATTGCAAGGCGACAATGTCAAATCTTGCATCAGATTCACTTGCAACATATTCTGTATCAATAATGTAAAAATCAGTATGTTCCTGTGCCGGAGAATAATTATTCTCCCGAACTATTAATTGTTGTATTTCTTTTTCTATACAACTTTTCCCTTGTTTTTCGTTTTGCTCTTTTCCTTCTTTCTTATGTAGATAATAATCAATATGTTGTTTGGCCAATGGTATATAACTGTATAGATTGTCTAAGGAAGGCTCAATTACACAAAATTTAGCACACAGCCACCCTTTATCCAATGATGTTAATTTCCCGTCCTTAAATAATTCAAACATTTTCCCACCACGATAGTAAATAATGACACTATTCCCTCTCAATTCTAAATCAAGAGTATCATCTTCTAAAACAGTTTGTAGAACAGGATGAAACTTCCCCTCTTTTAATTCATTAAAGAATTCTCTTGAAATATTTCTTGTCATAATGATTAATATTAGTAATTAGTATTGATACTTCGAATAATAACTCATCATCTTCCGAATCGTCCCCAACTTATACCAACTTATTCCTTCCGGGATTTCTATCGGTTCTTTATAGATTTGGAGATTTAACTTGCCTAAGTTGAAACTGAATGCTTTTTCAGATTTCTGTGCCGTTCCGAAATATTCCTCCGCATAATGCACAATGTTTTCGTATTGGCCAGCCTCAAAATAGACATTAACCTCCCCGGGGAAGCGTTCCTTTTGCTGGAAATACTTTAAATCTTTCTCATCCTCCACATTGGGGGATTCTTTCACCAATCCCAAGCAAAATGCAGCGACACTATGTCCTAACAAAGTCTTGTCGGAACCAACAGATGCATCACATTTTACACTCACACTTGTAACAAAGTGACGCAGAAGCATCATTTCACCTACAATGCCCCAATGTTCATAGCAATCGAGTTCTGTTTCAACACGTTGCTTCAATACCCTGTCAATATTGTAGTAGAGACTTGTTGCCCCGCTTATGACAAAAGAGCGGAAAATTCCGGTTAGCGGAAATTCCAATTTCAAACTATCAAGGTCAACTTGAAGTCCATTGGAACTTCCAATCACTTGGGTATGAAAATGTTCCTTCATCAAGTCTATCACTTCATCGCAATCTTTCGGCTGAGCGGAGATTTCCACATTCTTCTCTTTCGTCTGTTCCTCGTTCTCAACAGGTAGTGCGGTAGTTATTCCAAAGCAATAGGCAAGTACACTATTTTTCAATCCTGCTGAAATCTTTTCACCCACAGAAGTATTGAATTGAGCGCGAAATGCTATCATGAAACATCCCAGTGCTTCATATTCTTCCAAAAGATGCGGGTGCCTGATATTCATTTGCGCAATATAGGCTCTTATTTCTTGCTGGAGCTGTTGACTAATTTCATCTTCAGGAAAATCCAGATAAATGTTTTTTGCTTTCTCCAAGGCTAATGCCTGCAATGAATGAACGATAGGGAAACGGATGGACACGATATTCAGTTTGAACATCAATCCGTCCTCATAGGCGCAGACATTTTTGTCATTCGCACGAAGCCATTCCAGCACAGGAATAACATCAGACAAATTCAGGCAGATGTCGATGGTGAGAGATTCTTCGAGCATGTCTTTACTTAGTACAGGCAAAGAAGCATCCGCCTCAAACTGGATCAAGTTCAATCCCAGACAACGCACCACGATACTATTCCGCAAGAATGGCGAAGGATTGACGCTGACAATTCCTTGTGAAAATCCACGCAAGGCATTCACGAAATCCTTAGTCTCTTCTATGTAAGGAAAAAGGTTAGCTTCTTCCATAATGGAGCATTCCATGTCAATGCGTTCGGGCAGTTCGCTTCCGGCATTGGGATATAACTTCTTGGCTTCCCACAGCATCTGGAAGCGCAAGGCTTCACGGGCACTTTTTTGTGCCGACTTGTCTTTTTTGGCAGTGTTCTTCTTCTTTTTCATTTTCGTATTTCTTTGATATGTTACTTCCCTAATACGAATGAGATTTCTTATAAAGGCTTTTTCTGGCCTCTCGCTAACAAAGTTTAACTTATTGCTAAGCTTAGCCACCGTTTTTTAAGAAATGGAAACTTATAAAAAAGAAAGTGCGGAGCTATGTATTTATTGTGTAGGAGGTTCTGACAAAACCCAGAAACAAATAAACAATACTCCACACTTGTACAGATATGTTCGGAATAGAACATACGCTATCCAAGTGATGAATGCCATTGCTTACCCCTGTTTCTTTGAAACTGTCAGATTTCCTACACAGGATAAAGCGGAACACTTTCACTATGTCTCCGTTGCTTTTCGGCAACTATAACGCAAATATAGCTTTTTTATTTGAAAAGCAACCTGCCAAGTGAAGAAAATATTGTTTTCTTTGTTCTGGGCCTATGCTATAATACGAAAAAGGGATTTAACGGAGAACTTTTCTATTACATATTTTCACATTCAAAAGAACCCAAAATCACACATTGCTCTTATTATCAAACAACTAGCAAATTCAACGACATTATACATACACATTCATTATATTTGTTTAATATTTCACATTTTACTTATCAAGAACAAAAACAGCAATGCACCTCAACGAAGATAAATTTCTCAGAGAAAATATAAACCAGCTTTTTCATATTGCTTACTTGCCCAAGTATCCTTAAATACTTTATCATTTATCCAATAATAGTGGGCTATTTATTATTGGATACTTTTGCAACCTGATTTTTAGATTGATGCAAATTCTCTAATGTGAAGTCACATACTACATTAACCAAGATTCAACCTCATGAAAAACGTTTTGAAAAAGGTATTTTGCAATATATTCTTAAAGCATAACTCCATTTGCTTTAAAAGTCATATCTTTGCGAAAACATTTTTTGATTTGAGACTATGGGACTTGGAAAATGGATAGGAGGCATCGTCGGGTTCATGGCGATGGGACCTTTGGGCGCTTTAGCCGGATATGCGATAGGGTCGTTGTTGGAGAACGCTTCGAATGCTTCCAACGCTTCTGGAGGCGGAAATTATGGAGAGACTTATACCCCTTACGAGGGACAGCGGAATAGTTTCTTGTTTGCTATGCTCGTCATGGCTTCGTACATCATTCGAGCCGACGGACGCATCATGCACAGTGAGATGGAATTCGTACGCCGTTTCCTGCGCGCTAATTTTGGCGAAGCAGCGGTTAGTGAAGGAGAGCAGATTTTGTTGAACCTCTTTGAGCAACGCAAGCAGATGGAGCGTACTAATCCGATGGCTTTCCGTAATACCATCCACGAGTGCGGGGCGCAGATAGCCGCCAACCTGACGTACGAACAACGTTTGCAGATGCTGGACTTCTTGGCTAAAATTGCGCAAAGTGACGGAAACGTGTGCCAGGCCGAGATTGACGCGCTGAAGGAAGTGGCCCGCTCCATGGGTTTGTCAGACCAGGAAGTGGACTCCATGCTCTGTCTGCGCGGAAATTCTTTGGAAGACGCTTACAAGGTGCTGGAAATATCGCCCGACGCTACCGATGCCGAAGTGCGTGCCGCCTATCGTCGCCTGGCCTTGAAACATCATCCCGACAAGGTGGCCACGTTGGGCGAGGACATCCGAAGGGCTGCCGAAGAGAAACTCCAAGAAATTAACGATGCCAAGGAACGCATCTACAAAGCGCGCGGAATGAGGTAAAGGATTTCTCTATGTGGCAACATTTTTGTATATTTGCCGCATAAAAATAGAAATTCCTATGAAGAATACTGTATGCGCATGGGCCAATATCTTGCTGGGATGCTTTGTATTGGCATCGGGATTTGTGTTTTTTATTAATCCATATAACATTGTGCCGGGCGGCGTGTATGGAGCCAGTATCGTGCTCCATAATCTGTTTCCTTCCATTCAGGTAGGTACGTTCGGCTATATGTTCGATGTGCCGTTGCTCATTCTTTCTGTGATATTGCTGGGTGCCAAGTTGGGCACGCGCACCATTGCGGCCGCCTTGATTACTCCTTTGTTCATGAACATGCTTTCGCGTCTGGTGTATCCCACGCAGGAAGCTTTGGAAGCGTTAGATCCCGCTCAATTGCTGGGAGGATGCATGGACATGTCCAACCATCTGATGCTGACTTGCGTCATAGGAGCCGTCATCATCGGTGCCGGGACGGGACTGGTCATCCGCCAGCAGGCCACAACAGGAGGCAGCGACATTGTAGGCATGTTGTTGCAGAAGTATTGTCATATCCGTTTCTCACGGGCTATTCTGTTGGTAGACGGGGCGGTAGTTTGTTTCGGCCTCTTAGTGATAGGGCTGGGCATGGGCAGTGCTGAAGACACGGGACACCCCGCCTTATACCTTTCATTCTACTCGTTGATTTCCATTTTCATCATCTCGCGCGTCATTGCTTACACCATCAACGGCGCTAAGAACGACAAGCTGATATTTGTCATCAGCGATCGCCGTCTGACGGAGCTGCACCATTATATATTAAAAGACCTCGACCGCACGGCCACCTGCATCAAGAGTAGCGGACTATATACGGGTGCGGACAAAGAAATGCTTTTCCTCGTAGTGAGCTACAAGGAAGTGGCGGGTGTAAAGCTGAAGATAAAGGAAGCAGACCCCCGTGCCTTTGTTGTAGTGACAGATGCGTATGACGCTTTCGGCGAAGGCTGGAAACAATTGCCCTCCTCAGCCAACGAGTTGCAACCGGAATAAAGCTACCTCCATCTTTTCGATTTGAAAATGAAGTAAGCCACAACACCCATTAGAAGCATCAGACACCAAGCCATCAAATAACCGTGCCTCCATCCCAACTCGGGCATAAATTCAAAATTCATGCCCCATACCCCTGCAAGAAAAGTCAGAGGAATGAAGATGGTAGATACAATGGTCAGGCGTTTCATGATATCATTCATTCGCAAATCATTGTTCGAAATATAAAGATCCGTCAATGACGAAAGCGTCTCACGACAGGCATCAATCAACAATACAGCATTTTGCAGATGGTCATTTACATCGTTGAAGAATGGCCGGTTCTTGGCAGCTATCAAGTCAGAAGCGGCATGCATCATTTTCCCGTATTGATCACGCAGAGGAACTACGGTGCGCTTTAACTCGATGTATCGACGCCTTTGCTGTTGAAGCTGTAAGTTAATACTAGGGTCGGTAGTGGCAGTCAGCAAAACATCTTCCAGGTCGTCCAACGCATCACTAATATTCATAGCTACGGATACGAAACTAGACACTAACTCATTGACCAACACTGAAAACAGGTAGTCTGATGAGCGTGTCCTTATTTTCAAAACATTATCCTGAAGTGCTCTGACCACTCCATCAAAAGAAGTACACTCTCCCTCACTAAAACTAATAACATAATTTTTCCCTTGAATGATACGAATGGGGGTAGAAGGCTCATCGGCGTGAAAAAGTTGTGAAACAAGAAAATTGAAGTTACCGCAATCCTCCGCCTTAGTAGGATGATTAACGTTCAGGATATCTTGAATAATCAGAAAATCGATGTTGAAGTGCGTACATATTGCCTTGATAAACTCACTATCCTTCAAGCCATGAACACGTAACCAAACCCTTTCATTAGAAGCAATGTCGAAAGCAATATCCTGATAGCGGTCGTAAACAGTCTCTCTGAAAGTCTCCGCATTATAGACAAACAGATGGACATGGGTGCGGGTGTCGTTCGCGCCATTGTAGGCCAAGTGCTCAGTAAGCAGGTTGTTCTTCATACGATCCATATATACTAAATTTAATGCCCGACAAATATACGCATAAAAACAGATTTGACGTATATCAATTCCTTCTTAACAGAAGATTCGTATATTTGCATCCAGTATTAGTTTTTTATTTTTAAAAGATTGTTGCAATGAAATTACCTGAAGATCCGATGGTGCTGTATAGCTTCATCAATTTAAAACTGCGTGATTTCTATCCTTCGCTCGATGCTCTTTGCGAGGATATGGACGTGGACAAAACGGACATTGTTAAAAAATTGAAAGCCGTAGGCTTTGAATATTGCCCTGAGCGCAACCGTTTTTGGTAATCAGTTTTGGCGATAAACTTTAAAGCCTCCATTCTCACTTTGAGCGAGAAAGGAGGCTTTTATTATTTATGCCGATTGGCCCGTTTACGCCGGATCTCAGCTTTCATCTTAGCCGCTCCGGAATTGTGCAGACCTGTAATATATGTTTTCTTTTTGGCTTTTGTCTTCACTTTATCTTCCTCCTTGGGCTTATCTTTCTTTCCTTTGAAAACAATGCCACCACCTGTTATAACATCTTCTATGTTCATGAGTAAAACTATTATTTAATCCTTGCCTTTAAAATTTCCCCAATATACATACGAGGTTGTCCTTCCAAAGGCTCTTGTGAAGGAAGCTTCTTACACTCTAATATTACAGAAGGCTCTTGCTGCCCGTTTGGATAAAAACGAACGGTATATATCTCCGCACGATCTATTTGGTCATGGTTCTGATCGGGCGTAAGGAACGTATAAATCACGGACTTACCAGACATTTTACCCAATGAACCACCAGCGTTAGCCGTCATCATAGTCATGTTAAACGCATCCGTCCCTATCACGACAACCAACTTCCCGGAACCAATCTGAATGATGTCTGGCGAAAGTTGAGCCGGATCAGTCTCCCTATATCCATCAGTAGAAGTTATTGCAGGTTGCATAGGCTCAACAGGTGTAGCGACCACCGCTTGCGTTTGCTTCTTATTCTCCTGAGGCGCAACATGACTGACTTCCCTTTTGGGAGTTATCACCGTAGGTCCAGCATTTACCACAGCTTTTTCCGATTCCTCATCAGTTTTTTCATTGTCTTTCTCTGCATCGGCCGAAGCAAGTATCTGCTCAATACTTGCAGCACTCAACGCATCCGCCGCTTCCACACAAAGTGCATCTACAAAGTTTACAGTATTACGACGCCATTTAGCAAGCCCACGCACCAACTTCGTCCGGCTCTTGTTCAAGGCATACTCATCAGTAATCCATTCTTCAGCTACATATTTTTCTTGGTCTCGTCCTTCTCCATACGTATAACGAATCTTCTCTATACGAAGTTCACAAGTTTCAGGCTGACAGAAGGCACCTATCTGGTATTGCACACTCGTACGATCCAAAGCCAAAGCGGTAGAACTGAACACAATCCATTCTTCACCCATCCCTATCACCTGACCTTTCTCCTTATTGGCGTATACCACTCGGCTAGTCTCATTCCCATTTCGTTTCAAACGCACCTGCATCCATTTCTGCATACGTTCAAAAATCTCGTCCTGCGACATACCTGGAATGCTAAATTCTTTACTGAAGACCACCTTCCCGTCCACTTCAGGCACAGCACCGGCCAGATACTTGCCATCATCCCGTTTTTGAGCTTGTAACAACAACGGCAAACACAAGCAAGCCAGCACGAATAAGAGTTTTGTAGTTCTTTTCATTGCGTATCTATTATTAAAGTTCTTAAATCATACGTTTCACATTGCGTTTGCAATATTACAAAAAAGCCTCCGAAACTCTGCCATCCGCCTGTTATTTTATGCAAAACTTTATTTTGAAGGACTTTGATATATAAGATATTCAGGTAAAAAAGGAGATGTAAAAACAAACTTTGCCCCTCTTAACTTGAGAATCCCCAAAACTCAAAACACTTCACCATAAAAGCGCAAACGATCATGTAAGCGATCTATCTCCCGCCGCATGTCTTCCATACGACGCAACAGATTGCTAATGACGTCAATGCCTTCCATATTGATATCCAAATCATAGTAGAGTCTACTATATCGCTCTACATCGGGCAACTGTTCCTCACAAAGATAAGCTCCATCATCCTCGTGACGCAGGTCGATAAGTCCGTTTTCCTCCAACAAATCAATAAACGAAGGTTCAATGTGGCACTTATCGCAATAATCGGTAATGATAATCCAATCGTTTTGCATAGTGATACAATTTTAATGGTTCATACTCTGCAAGTGGCGGAAAGCGTCTTTCTGCTCCTGCGTCAGGTTCGTAGGTATCAATACATTGTAGGTTACAATAAGGTCACCCATGCTTCCTTCTTGCTTATAAACAGGGAAGCCCTTACCTTTCAAGCGCACTTTCGTACCGTTTTGCGTACCCGGATTTACCTTCAGACGCACTTGTCCGTCCAAGGTATTGACCAATACCTCACCACCCAATACAGCTGTATAAAGGTCTATGTTGACATTGACATACAAATCGTTACCCAAACGTTTGAACACAGGGTCGTCCGGAATAACAAAGGTAATATAAAGGTCGCCGGAAGGACCACCATTAACACCCGGTGCACCGTAGCCCTTCAATTTGATAACTTGCCCGTTGGACACACCCGCAGGTATGGTAATGCGCACCTGCTTGTTGCCCACGCTAAGCACTTGTTTGTGCGTTGTGGCCGCTTCGCGAAGCGACAGATTAAGTTCCGCCTGATAGTCTTGTCCACGATATCCCCCGGCAGACGAACGGCCCCCACCTCTTGCATGATGTCCAAAGAGTTCCTCAAAGAAATCGGAGAAACCTCCGGCATTACTGCCTGTGAACTCCTGCCCGTCAGATGAGTACCAATAAGTCCCGTTACCATCTGTATGGAAACCTTGCGTATTGCCAAAACCTCCAAAGCCACCCGCTTGCTGACGAGCACGCTGCTGGGCCTCGAATTCATCGGCATGTTTCCAATGCTCTCCATACGCATCATACTTCTTCCGCTTTTCAGGGTCACTAAGCACTTCATTAGCTTCATTGACCGCCTGAAACTTTTCCTTGGCAGTAGGATCATTGGGGTTCAAATCGGGATGATACTTACGGGCCAACTTACGATAGGCCTTCTTTATATCATCCTGACTGGCCGTTTTATCCACGCCAAGAACTTGATAATAGTCTATAAATGCCATATTCTCAGTAGCTAATTAATTCATGTCAACATTTATGATTAAAAGAAAACCGCGATACCTCCTCTAAGAGATACCGCGGTTGCGCATATTATCTGATGATCAGGGGCGAATGTTGCCTCATTACATCATGCCGCCCATGCCACCCATACCGGGATTCATCGGCATCTCAGGCTTCTCTTCCTTCTTCTCAACGATGACGCATTCGGTAGTCAGGAACATACCTGCGATAGAAGCGGCGTTCTCCAATGCTACACGAGTTACCTTAGCAGGGTCAACTACACCCGCTGCATGCAGGTTCTCATACGTATCGGTACGGGCGTTGTAACCAAAGTCGCCTTTGCCTTCGCGTACTTTCTGAACTACAACGGCGCCTTCCTTGCCTGCATTGGCAACAATCTGACGCAACGGCTCTTCAATGGCACGTTTTACAATCTCTATACCGGTAGTTTCGTCCGCATTGTCACCCTTCAAGTCTTCCAATACTTCGAGCGCACGAATGTAAGCTACGCCACCGCCCGGCACGATACCTTCCTCAATAGCGGCACGCGTTGCACGCAAAGCGTCGTCTACACGATCTTTCTTCTCTTTCATTTCAACTTCACTGGCGGCACCTACATAAAGTACGGCTACACCACCGGACAACTTAGCCAAACGTTCCTGCAACTTCTCGCGGTCGTAATCGCTCTTCGTAGCGGCAATCTGAGACTTGATTTGCTCACAACGTTCCTTAATTAAAGTCTTATCGCCGGCACCATTCACAATCGTCGTATTATCCTTCGTGATGGTAACTTTCTCTGCGCTACCCAGCATCTCAATAGTGGCCTGCTCCAGTTTCAAGCCCTTCTCTTCGCTGATAACTACGCCACCGGTCAGTACGGCAATGTCTTCCAACATCTCCTTGCGACGGTCGCCGAAGCCCGGAGCCTTTACGGCACAAATCTTCAACTGACTGCGCAGACGGTTGACAACCAACGTAGTCAATGCCTCGCTATCTACATCCTCAGCGATAACCAGCAACGGACGGCCTGTCTGAACAGCAGGTTCGAGGATGGGTAAGAAGTCCTTCAAGTTAGAAATCTTCTTATCGTAAATCAAGATGTACGGATTCTCCATCACGCACTCCATCTTCTCCGTGTTCGTCACGAAGTAAGCAGACAGATAACCGCGGTCGAACTGCATACCTTCTACAACGCCAATCGTTGTGTCAGTACCCTTAGCTTCCTCAATGGTGATAACACCATCCTTAGAAACCTTACGCATGGCGTCGGCAATCAACTTACCGATAACCGGGTCGTTGTTGGATGATACGGTACCAACCTGCTCAATCTTGTCATAGTTGTCACCAACCATTTCAGACTGGTTCTTGATAGACTCTACCACCTTAGCCACGGCCTTGTCAATACCACGCTTGATGTCCATCGGGCTTGCACCGGCCGTAACGTTCTTCAGACCTTCAGATACGATGGCCTGAGCCAATACGGTAGCGGTTGTCGTACCGTCACCGGCATCATCGCCTGTCTTGCTGGCCACTTCCTTTACCAACTGTGCACCGGTATTCTGATAAGCGTCGGCCAATTCCACTTCTTTAGCTACAGTCACACCGTCCTTTGTGATGTGGGGAGCGCCGAATTTCTTTTCAATAATGACGTTACGGCCTTTCGGACCCAGCGTTACTTTTACAGCGTTTGCCAATGTGTCGATACCCTTCTTCAACTGGTCGCGGGCATCAATATTAAATAATATTTCTTTAGCCATAATAATTTAATTCAATTTTAATGAGGTCTACATTTCTTTTTATTATCCCAATACTGCCAATACATCACTCTGACGCATAATTAGATATTTCGTACCGTCCAGCTCAATTTCAGTACCTGCATATTTGCCATACAGTACCTGGTCGCCTACTTTCAGCACCATTTCTTCGTCCTTTGTACCGTTGCCGGCTGCGATTACTTCACCTTTCAAAGGTTTCTCCTTAGCTGTATCCGGAATGATGATACCGCCGATTGTTTTCTCTTCTGCGGGTGCAGGGAGTATCAGAACTCTGTCTGCCAATGGTTTAATGTTCATAGTTCTTTCTATTTTTTATGTTATACATTATTTCTTTATTTTGCCTGCTCATACAAGCGCTAAAGAAGCTACGAAAACCGTGCCAAAAAGAAGAACCACTCAATATGGCAGATGACACTGACAATAAGTCAGTCCAATACATGCTCTATGTCGCAACTATTCCAAAAGACATGGGTGGAATGCACCATCGAACGTCCCATAAAGAATAGGAACAAAAGGGAAAGTATTATCATCAAAACACCAACAAGGACATTATGTCTTTCTTCTCTTAAATCAATAGAAACCATACAGACCTCCTTTTTTATTACATTGGCAAATGTAAGAGTCGGATATTACATTTCTCATACATTTACATGACAAACTTACGGAAAATATCCGAAATAACCTACACAAAATCTATAAATCATAGAAAAAGAGGTTATAAAGACTTTCCGCCTTCAAAATGCAATAAAAATGCGAGCCACAAAAAGAGTCAATGCCTGACGTTCTTGCAGCTCGTACCTATATTATAATATGGTGTACTATTTCTTCATTTCGGCTATGAGTTCTTCCGGAGTAAGAAGAATTTGTTCTCCGGTTTCCATATTCTTAAGCGTTACCTTTCCTTCATTCATTTCGTTCTCACCTACCAACGCTACAAAAGGAATGCTATTAGCATTGGCATACCCCATCTGTTTCTTCATCTTACAACAATCCGGATATAATTCGGCACGAATACCAGCCATGCGCACTTTAGCCAGCACTTGCATGGAGAAAGCAGCTTCACGCTCACCGAAATTGATGAAAAGAAGTTGCGTACCGTTCACTGCCTCTTTGGGGTACAAGTCGAGCTGGTTCAACACATCGAAGATGCGGTCGGCACCAAAGGAAATGCCCACACCACTCACACCGGCCATACCAAACACACCTGTCAGGTTGTCATAACGTCCACCACCGGTAATGCTGCCAATCTGCACATCCAACGCCTTCACCTCAAAAATGGCACCGGTATAATAATTCAAGCCACGCGCCAATGTCAGGTCCAGCTCCAATTCATTCTTCAAACCCAAACCGGCCAGCGTAGAAAGGATGAACTCTGTTTCCTCCACGCCCTTCAGCCCCGTAGGACTATCTGCCAGCACTTGCCGAAGCGTAGTCAGCTTTTCCACATTCGTGCCGCTTAGCAAGATGATGGGTTGCAGCTTAGCAATAGCTTCTTCCGAAATGCCCTTGTCACGCAATTCGGCATTCACATTGTCCAAACCTATCTTATCCAGCTTGTCTATGGCCACGGTGATGTCCACAATCTTATCCGCTGCTCCGATAATTTCAGCCATACCGGTCAGTATCTTACGATTGTTTATCTTGATGCACACCCGGATGCCGAAGCGGGAGAATACCGTATCCACAATCTGCATCAATTCCACCTCGTTCAGCAACGAGTCGCTGCCCACCACATCAGCGTCACATTGGTAAAACTCTCTGTAACGTCCCTTTTGCGGACGGTCAGCACGCCATACGGGCTGAATCTGATAACGTTTGAAAGGAAAAGTCAGCTCATCGCGGTGCATCACTACATAGCGGGCGAAAGGAACGGTAAGGTCATAGCGCAGACCTTTCTCACAAAATTTGCAGGCCAGGCGCGAAGCATTGCGGCTCAGCAGTTCCTCATCAGTCAGGCCGGAAAAATAATCGCCTGAATTCTGTATTTTGAACAAGAGTTTGTCACCTTCCTCGCCATACTTTCCCATCAGCGTAGAAAGCATTTCCATAGCGGGCGTCTCTATCTGCCGGAAACCGTACAGATGGTATACACTGCGTATGGTGTCGAATATATAGTTGCGCTTCGCCATCTCCGCGGGCGAAAAGTCGCGTGTTCCTTTCGGAATGCAAGGTTTTGCTGCCATAATCAAATCTCTTAGTGTCTAAAATTAGCGGACAAAGATACATATTTTTATGATTATCTAAGCTATCAGCCAGCTTTTATTGCGCTATAGCTTCAACTTTGCACTTCATTTTTCCTTTTCTTCCACAACTGCCACGAATTGATGATATTCTGCCATAGCACATACGAACCGGGGCCTACGGAAGACAAGGGATTAAGATAAGTGTAAGCCATCCAGATGGCCAACACCGTATTTTTCTGCCCTAAAGCCTGCCCTCCGCTAATACGTTCTCCATAATACCCGCCTATGCGCTTGCCCAGATAAAACTGAATGCAACAAGCCACAAGTCCGGCCAATGCAATCAGCACCTCTACATAAACCGGAGCCGTGCTATTAGCCAGCGAGCGCACCGTCTGGCCGGAGACAATGGCCAAAGCCACTCCCCACAAATAGAAAGCCGCGCCATGCATACTGAGCAGCCAGCCATGCACCTTGGGTACAAAAGCACGCAACAACCAAGCCAGAAAGAATGGGCAAAGCAGCAAGGGAAACACCTTGCCCAATATCTTAAGGAAAGCCATCCAGAAAGTGACATTGGCATGAGGCTCCACCAACGGGAAGACCAACGGAACGGCTATGGCCGCCAATAGATTGGAAAGCAGCGTGTAAGTGGTAAGGCTTGCAGCACTTCCACCAAGCTTGCCCGTAATAACAGCCGCGGCCGTAGCAGTGGGACATATAAAGCACACCATAGCCCCCTCAAACACTTCGCGATAAACCTCGTCAAGCGGGCAAAACACCAGCAATGCGGCCAGTGCCAAGCAAGTCAACGTCTGAATCAACAATAGCCAGGCATGCCACGCCTTTGGCTTCAAATCGCGCACCTCCATCTTACAGAGGGTCAACAACAATTGGGCAAATATCAAAAACGGAGTAAGAACACTTACCACTCCGTTGACAAAAGGCTTGGCAGGAGCCAGGACAGGAGCTTTGGCGAAGACAAAATAAACCACCGCTCCAGTCACCATAGCCACCGGCAAAGTCCAGTCTTTCAAAAAACGCACTAATACTTTCATCTGTCCATATACCTCAAAAAACGGGCGCAAAGTTACGTCTAAATATGAGATAAGGGAAGCAAAATCGAATAAAACTTGGTATAAAGCATTAGTTTTCTATAAAATTCCACTACATTTGCACAGATATTCATAAATCACATGAGATTGAACAAGCACTATATCCCATTTATCGCAGTTTGCTTCGCGATGCTTTGGCTTCCACTTTGTTTGGCATTGGCCCAAACAAAGCAGTACATTGTGGTTATTGATGCGGGACATGGCGGACACGACCCCGGAGCTATCGGAAAAATCTCACGGGAAAAAAATATCAATCTCAGTGTAGCCCTGAAACTAGGGAAAATGATACAAACCAATTGCAGCGACACCAAAGTAATCTATACGCGCGAGAAGGACGTATTTGTCCCCCTAGCCAGACGCGCGGAAATAGCCAACGAAGCGAAAGCTGACCTTTTCATCTCCATACACACCAATTCATTAGGAGGAAACCGGAAAGTGAAAGGGGCATCGACATGGACACTGGGTCTTGCAAAATCGGATGCCAATCTAGAAGTAGCCAAACGGGAAAATGCCGTTATCCTTTATGAAGACGACTATCAGACACGCTATGCGGGATTCAATCCCAACTCGTCCGAGTCATACATCATCTTCGAATTCATGCAAGACAAATACATGTCACAAAGCGTACATTTGGCCTCATTGGTGCAAAAAGAATTCAAGCAAACTGCCCAACGGGCCGACCGGGGCGTACATCAGGCAGGCTTCCTCGTATTGAAAGCCAGCGCCATGCCCAGCATCCTAGTAGAATTGGGATTCATCTCCACCCCTGAGGAAGAACGCTATCTGAACACCGAAAGCGGGCGAAACGCTTTGGCCAAAAGCATTTATCGTGCATTTATCACCTATAAAAAAGAACAAGAAGCGCGCCGGAGCAACACTTCCGCCCCTTCTGCCCCATCCGAAGGAGAGAAAAGAGACGAAGCTCCTCAGCCGGCCAACAGTCCCGTCTTTAAAGTGCAGATACTAGCCTCTACCCGCCTCATTCCACAAGGAAGCAAAGAATTCAAAGGTGTGAAAGAGATAGCGCATTATCGGGAAAAAGGTATGTACAAATATACCTGTGGCGCATCGACCAACTATAATGAAATCGTACGTCTGAAGCGAAAACTCTCCGACCGCTTCGAGGGCGCATTCATCATAGCCTTCAAAAATGGAGAGAAAATGGACATAGACGCTGCCATCCGTGAATATAATAAGAATAACAAGAAACAATAATTATAAAAAGAGAATCATCATGAAGTATATTACGAAAGAAGTCAAAATAGGCATTGCGGGCATCATCGCCCTGTGCGTATTGGTTTATGGCATCAATTATCTGAAAGGCATTCATCTATTCAAGCCAGCCAGCTATTTCTACGTGAAATTCCAAAATATCAACGGACTGACCAAGTCAAGCCCTGTCTATGCCGACGGTTACCCCGTAGGCATCGTGCGAACACTATACTATGACTACGAGCACCCGGGTAATGTGGTGGCCGAAATTGACGTAGACCCCGACCTACGCATTCCCAAGGGAAGCAGTGCCGAACTGGCCGCCGAAATGCTGGGAGGTGTCCGCATGAATCTGCTCTTAGCCAACAACCCGCGCGAACGTTATGAGATAGGCGACACCATCCCCGGCGCCCTGAACAATGGCATGATGGAAAAAGTAGGCAACATGGTGCCCCAGATAGAAAGCATGCTGCCCAAATTGGATTCCATCCTCGCTTCTCTCAACACGCTCCTGGCCAACCAAGCCATCCCCGCCACCCTGAATAACATACAGGCTCTGACTGCAAACTTGGCAACCACTAGCCATAAATTAGACAATCTGATGAGCAACGACCTACCTCAGCTTACCTCCAAACTTAATACGATTGGAGATAATTTCATCATTATGTCTGACAACCTGAAGCAGATAGATTATGCCACTTCTATGCAAAGGATCGACTCTACGCTGGCTAATATAAAAAGTCTGACAGACAAACTGAACAGCAAAGACAATACGGTAGGATTGCTATTTAACGACCCCACATTATACAACAATCTTAGCACTACAACAGCTAATGCCGCAAGCCTGCTTGAAGACTTGAAAAAACATCCGAAACGCTATGTTCACTTCTCTCTTTTCGGCAAGAAAGATAAGTAGAAAAAATCGCTATATAGATTTTATCTAAATAATGGATTAGCGCAATAAAAAAGGAGAAAAGAGCGATAGAAGCTTGAGAAAGCATTAATTAAGCCTTGAAAAAGGGAAGGACACAAAGAAGATTTTGATTGCCGAATAAATTGTAAAATGCTAATATACAGCACCTTATAAAAATGCAACAGTTCTGTAATAGGGCTGTTGCATTACATTTTCATAAGTAACTGAAAGTAAACGCCTTATTAATTCCATGAAAAAAGCAAGAAAAAAAGCATTTGTTTTTTCAAAATAAGATTCCCATTTTTGCACTTGTAGAAGTTATGCTTAAATCAATAAATGTAGAATAGTTGTTATGAGTGAAACGAATCATGTCGGACTATGGAATCGTTGCCTCGAAATCATTCGAGACAATGTGCCCGAGCAAACCTACAAAACGTGGTTTTGTCCGATAGTGCCCTTGAAATATGAAGACAAGACATTGGTAGTTCAAGTGCCAAGTCAGTTCTTTTATGAATTTCTTGAAGAGAAGTTCTTGGACTTGCTGCGTCAAACTATCCACAAGGTTTTTGGCGAAGAAGCCAAGCTGATGTACAGTGTCATGGTGGTAAAGAACCCACCAACCACCGTACCTCTGCCGCCTCATGCAGGTCCTACAGGTGTATCATTGACAACTCGTCAAACCATTACAAAAAATATACCCCAAATTCCTCAGGTGGCCGACTTAGACCCACACCTGAACAAAGAATACAACTTCGAAACATTTATTGAAGGAGAAAGCAATAAATTGTCCAGAAGTGTTGCGGAAGCCGTAGCACTCAATCCGGCCAAAACCATTTTTAATCCCTTGTTCTTTTACGGAGCATCGGGCGTAGGTAAAACTCATTTGGCCAACGCTATTGGTACAAGGATTAAAGAGCTTTACCCCGAGAAACGAGTATTATACGTATCTGCTCACTTGTTTCAAGTGCAATATACAGACTCTGTACGCAACAATACTACTAACGATTTTATCAACTTCTACCAAAGTATAGACGTACTTATTATTGATGACATACAAGAGTTTGCAGGCCTTACCAAGACGCAAAACAACTTCTTCCATATCTTCAACCACCTGCATCAGAACGGCAAGCAGCTTATCCTTACATCCGACCGTTCACCCGCATTGCTGCAAGGCATGGAAGACCGACTGATTACGCGTTTCAAGTGGGGCATGGTGGCCGAATTGGAAAAGCCTACCATCGAGCTTCGTCGTAACATTCTGCGCAATAAAATCAGACGAGATGGTCTGCAATTTCCACCTGAAGTCATTGATTATATAGCTCAAAATGTCAGTGATAGCGTGCGAGACCTAGAAGGAGTTGTGATTTCTATCATGGCACATGCCACCATCTATAATCGGGAAGTTGACCTCGACTTAGCACAACGAATTGTAAGGAAGATAAGCCGCAATGAATCTAAACCTATTACGATAGACACTATCATTGATACCGTATGCTCGCATTTCGGATTGGAACCTTCTGCAATTCATACAAAATCTCGAAAGCGAGATGTAGTGCAAGCACGTCAGATAGCGATGTATTTGGCCAAAAACAACACCGATTACTCCGCCTCCAAGATAGGCACGCTTATCGGGGGAAAAGACCATGCTACCGTGCTTCATGCCTGCAAGACCATTCGCGAATTAAGAGAAGTGGACAAGACATTTAGAACTGAAGTGGACGAGATTCAAGCTACACTAAAAAAATAAAGTCATCTACGCTTACCATACAGCTTGTCTATCAAGTCTATACGACCTATGCGCTTCAACTCCCGGATAATGTTCTGTCGTTCTTCAGGCTTATACCAAAAGAAGAATTGGCGTTGAGCCAATTTTTCCCGTTGAGTTTTGGCACTGAATACAGGATGTAGTGTATAAGGATGAAAGCCTGTGTACCAAGCTTCAGTGCTTACAGTCATAGGAGTAGGCGTAAAGTCTTGTACTTGCTCCAAGTGGAAATCCAAACGTTTAGTGATAACAGCTAATTCAGCCATATCCTCTTCATGACAACCGGGATGGCTGGAAATGAAATAGGGGATGAGTTGTTGACGTAAGCCTTCCTCTCGGTTTATTTTGTCAAATATTCTTTTAAATTGTTCGAATTGAGCAAAAGCAGGTTTACGCATCATGTCCAATACGCGCTGACTGGTGTGCTCAGGCGCCACTTTCAAACGTCCGCTAACATGCCTGGTTATAAGTTCATGAGTGTATTCACGGGCGCTTTGATTACTCTTAGGATCACGACTTTCATGCAATAGAAGATCATAGCGTACACCACTTCCTATAAAAGACTTCTTAATGCCCGGCAAAGCATCCACTGCATGATAAAGATCCAATAAAGGACGATGATTCGTATTCAGATTCGGGCAGATAAGAGGATGAATGCAAGATGGACGTTTACATTTGCGACAAATTGTCTGGTCTAATCCATGCATTTGATACATGTTGGCGCTTGGCCCTCCCAAATCGCTTAGATATCCCTTAAAATCTGGCATCTCTGTGACGGCTTTCACTTCGCGCAAGACGCTTTCCTTCGAACGGCTTACAATAAACTTCCCTTGATGAGCAGAAATGGTACAGAAAGCACATCCGCCAAAACATCCCCGATGTATATTGACTGAATGCTTTATCATATCATAAGCCGGAATACGCTTGCCCTTATATTTGGGATGCGGCAAGCGAGTATAAGGCAAATCAAAAGAGCGGTCTAATTCCTCAGTTGTCATGGGAGGATAAGGTGGATTAACGACTACTATCTGCCGGCCTACGGCTTGCAAGATGCGCGATGCTTCATATTTATTGCTCTCCTCCTCGATATGACGAAAGTTCGCAGCCTCTTTGCGCTTGTCTTGGAGGCACTCTTCATGCGAGTAGAGAGTAATATCTCCGGCTTGAGGCTTAATATCATCTGCCAAATAAGCGGTTTGGGGTACATCTGCCAAAGATTCGCCTCGACTAATGCGTCGTGCCAGCTCCACTATAGGCTTCTCACCCATCCCATAGATAAGCAAATCAGCTTTGCTATCCACTAATATGCTGGGCCGCACGCGGTCTTGCCAATAATCATAGTGTGTCAACCGGCGCATACTGGCCTCTATTCCTCCCAGGAGGACTGGCACATCGGGATAAAGCTGTTTAAGAATCTGAGTATAGACAATGGACGGATACTCCGGACGCATATCCGGACGGGCATCAGGTGTATAGGCATCATCACTACGCAAACGTTTATTAGCGGTATATTTGTTCACCATGGAGTCCATGCATCCGGCCGAAACGCCAAAAAACAGACGTGGACGCCCCAGCTTCTTAAAATCGCGTAGATCATCACGCCAGTTTGGTTGCGGAATAAGAGCCACACGAAGTCCCTCAGCTTCCAAAATACGCCCAATGACGGCCGCTCCGAACGAAGGATGGTCCACATAAGCATCTCCACTAAAGAGAATGACATCAAGCATGTCCCATCCACGCAATTCCACTTCCTTCTTTGTGGTAGGCAGCCAATCGGTAAGTTGGTAAGTCCTCATAAACTGATATGGAAAACCTTATTTCGTGAATTGCACAGACATCTGTTCCCCATCGTATATCTCCCGAAAACCAATTTGTTGCTCGGCAAGATATTCCTTCAAGTCGTTGAAAGCAGAAAGATTGTCCATTATAATCTCCAGCATTTCACCAGGCTTTGCCTCACACCATGCCTTAATGGCAGGGATGAGCGGGCTATAGTGCGATAATCCGCAAGTATCAACAGTCTTCATGTTTATTCTTCCTCCCCTTCTTCCATAGGATGGGCAGGTGCCCATTGTAAGTAGAGCCGGATAAGTTGTTGCAGACCAAAAGCCTTCATATTATTATGATAGATAACATCAATACAAAGGTCAAGCAAATCCTTGGAGTCCTCAACCTGTGCAGCTATGAGCGAACGGATGTTAAGTTTCAGTTTGTCAAGCACCGTCTCATCCACGATACCATTACTGTCTATAAGATGTTGGAACAGACCGTACTTACGAATGGTGTTCAAGTTTTCATCGGACACAGCAATGCTTCTTGTGCCACTTGCGTTAGCTTGTAAAGTATACATGGCTTCTGTGTTTTTTAAATAAAACAATCCATAAAGTTATGGACAAAGATACGTGTTTTTATTGAAACACGAACACAATTCGACAAGAAAGCGTAACTTTGCATCATTGTTTTTTAATATATAGGAACTATGAATACAAAAGAAATTCCAGTCTTGTTGCTCACAGGTTATCTGGGCAGCGGGAAAACGACACTTGTCAACCGCATTCTCAGCAACCGCCAAGGCATACGGTTCGCCGTTATAGTAAACGACATCGGTGAAGTAAATATCGATGCCGACTTAATACAGAAAGGTGGCGTGGTAGGCACTAAGGATGATAGCCTCGTGGCGTTGCAAAACGGATGCATCTGCTGCACTCTGCGCACTGATTTGATTGAGCAAATCTTCGACTTAATGAAAGCCGAACGTTTTGACTACATAGTCATAGAAGCAAGCGGCATCTGCGAACCAGAGCCCATCGCACAAACCATCTGTTCCATTCCTCAACTGGGAGGAGCCTATATTAAATATGGTACATGTCGCCTGGATTGCCTCGTGACTGTAGTAGACGTCTTGCGCCTCCAAAGTGAATTTGCGTGTGGCGATCAGTTAACCCGTCCACATGATGAGGAGGACATTGAAAACCTCATCATTCAGCAAATTGAATTTTGCAACATTATTCTTTTGAATAAAGCATCGGAGGTGAAACCGGAAGAATTGAAACGAATCAAACAAATCGTACGCACCTTACAACCATCGGCCGAAATCATCGAATGTGATTATGCAGATGTTGATTTAGACAAACTGCTCCACACGAATTTGTTCAACTTCGAGCAAGCGGCCATTTCTGCCGGTTGGATACGTGGCATCGAGCAGCAAATGACCAAAGAAGAAGAGCAGGAAGCCAAACACCCAGGGCATCATCACCTCGAACATGAAGTACATGAACATGGGGAACATGAACATCATCACCATCATCACGAGGGAGGCGAAGTAGAAGAATATGGCATTGGCACCTTTGTCTACTACCGACGTCCGGCTTTCGACATTCATAAGTTCGATCATTTTATAGCTACCCGCTGGCCGAAAAACGTTATCCGAGCCAAAGGTGTATGCTATTTCAGCCATAACCGGGACATGTCCTACCTTTTTGAACAAGCCGGCACACAAAAGCAACTGAGGGAAGCCGGCTTATGGTATGCCACTGCACCAGAGGAAGACCTTATCGAATTAATGAAACAAGAACCGGGCTTAATGCGCGATTGGGACGAGCATTATGGAGACCGCATGGAAAAGATTGTTTTCATCGGTCAGCACTTAGACCGTGAGCAAATAACACGCGACCTGGACGCTTGCCTGGAATAGAAAAGATATAAACATCGGACGCGGATTACATGGAATCTTACGGACTTTAATTATTATATCCGTAAAATCCGCGTAATCCGCGTCTGATGATTTATTTCTTCTAAAAGGCTATCCTTAGCCTTAGCTATTCATACTAAGCAGAAACTCTTCATTGTCTTTCGTCTTTTCCAACTTATCTTTTACAAAGTCCATCGCCTCAATGGGATTCATGTCGGCCAAATACTTGCGAAGTATCCACATGCGATCCAATGTCGTCTTATCCTGCAACAAATCGTCACGGCGAGTGCTTGAAGCCACAATATTGACAGCAGGGAAGATGCGTTTGTTAGACAAGTTGCGGTCAAGCTGCAACTCCATGTTGCCCGTGCCCTTGAATTCTTCAAAAATAACTTCATCCATCTTAGAGCCGGTATCTATCAAAGCCGTAGCCAGAATGGTAAGCGAGCCTCCGCCTTCGATGTTGCGCGCCGCACCAAAAAAGCGTTTAGGCTTGTGCAGGGCATTGGCATCCACACCACCGGAAAGCACCTTGCCAGAAGCCGGCGACACCGTGTTATAAGCTCGTGCCAGTCGGGTGATCGAATCAAGGAATATAACGACATCGTGTCCACATTCTACCAGGCGTTTGGCTTTCTCAAGCACAATGCCGGCTATCTTGACATGACGCTCGGCCGGTTCATCAAAGGTAGAAGCGATAACCTCCGCATTGACGGTACGAGCCATGTCCGTTACTTCTTCCGGACGTTCGTCAATGAGCAGCATAATCATGTACACCTCCGGATGGTTGGCGGCAATAGCGTTGGCAATGTCTTTCATCAGGATGGTTTTACCCGTCTTAGGCTGAGCAACGATGAGTGCGCGTTGGCCTTTTCCGATAGGAGCGAACAGGTCTACCACACGTGCGGAAAGCGAATCGCTGTATCCGCCCTTGCACAACTTGAACTTCTCGTCCGGGAAAAGCGGAGTCAAATGTTCAAAAGGCACACGGTCGCGGATGAAGGCCGGGTCACGTCCGTTTATCTTCGACACTTTTACCAACGGGAAATACTTCTCTCCCTCCTTAGGCGGACGAATCACTCCTTCCACCACGTCGCCGGTCTTCAATCCGAATAACTTAATTTGCGATTGCGACACATAGATATCATCAGGAGAAGACAAATAATTATAATCGGATGAGCGAAGGAAACCATAACCGTCTTGCATGATTTCAAGCACACCGGTGCCGGACAGGATATCATCAAATTCGTAGGCCTTCTCACGTTCAGGTGCCTTGCGTTCGAGCAGGCCGGCCGGCGCATGATTCTCCGGCACATTATTATTATTTGGTAAGGATGCACGTTGTTGGGCAACCGGACGCTGGTTATTATTGGCATTCGTGGCGCTTACATTCTCGCGGCGAATGCGCGGACGGGGCTGTTGAACGGGTTGTTTAGGTTGAGGAGTCTGGGCAGGTGTCTCCACACGTGTCGCTTCAAATTTTCCAATCAGTTCGGAAGGAAGTTCCACTTTGTCGGCAGGCAAGTCTTCAATGGGAATGAAGTCATCGGCTATTTCCGGTTTCTGCACTTTGGCTTCCTCCTCTACTTTAATGGCTGCCGAATTTTCCTTTTGCACGGAGATTTCTGCATTCGCCGGCTCGTTCTTTGCTTCAGCTCCATCCTCCGATGCTTTTTCATCCGAAGAATCAACGGCAAGAGTTTGTGCCTCGCTTGTCTTAACCTTGCGCGGACGACCGGGTTTACGTTTGGGGGTTGCGGTTTTCTCCGCCAGACTTTCAGTTTCACTCGGTTTGGCATTGGCGGGATCATTGCCTTGCGGAGTATTTTCCTTCTCTGCCACAGGGGTCTTCTCACCTTCTTCTTTCTTGGCAGCCGTCTTCGAACGTTTTTGCCGCTCGGACTTCCGCTCCTCTTTCAGCTTGTCTGCGGCCACTTTCTTTGTGGCGCCCGCAATGGCTTGTTCGTCCAATATTTTATATACAAGTTCCTCTTTTTTGTAAGAATCAGCTTTTTTAATGCCCAATTCTTCAGCAATGCTTTGCAGCTCCGACAGATTTTTGTCGTTCAATTGAATAATGTTATACATAAATTTTGTGTATGATTTGTATCAGTTCTGAAAAGCAGAGAGGCCCCATACGGTCATCACTGACACTTATATAGCGCATCTGCCTCATGCGAAAAAATCTAATTTTATTAATTGGGATATGGGTTATTGAAGTGTTTCAATGCCGCAAAGGTAACAATATTTTTTTATTTACTAAATATTTCGGTCATTTTTTAAACGGAAAGATGTATCTTTGCTCAGTTTTCGGCCTAATAAGCCGGGAAACACACTTTGTAAAAGCAGACTAACATACATCATTATGACTATAAACGAAGTTCATCTGATTACGTTTTCGCCTACCCACACGTCCAGACAAATAGGCGAAGCCATTATGCGCGGCTTGGATATAAAAGAAGTGGTCATTGAAGACCTTACAAAGCCCTGCGATGTCCGCAAAGAGCTTCCGGCAGACGCATTGGCTATTATAACTGTGCCTGTCTACGGAGGCCATGTAGCTCCGCTGGCTTTGCAACGCATGAAAGAGATTCGCGCGAATCATAGCCCGGCCGTCATCGTGGTAGTATATGGCAACCGGGCATACGAACATGCCTTGCAGGAGCTTGATGCCTTTACCGGGAGTTTGGGCTTTCAAGTCATTGCAGGAGGAACTTTTATCGGCGAGCACTCGTATAGCAACAATGCTTATCCCATAGCAGAAGGCCGGCCTGACGAAGACGACTTGGCTTACGCCGAACTCTTTGGCAAGAAGATACGGACAAAGATTGAAAATGCCGCCGACCGTGAGCACTTATATGGAGTAGACGTAAAGCGCATCCAACGGCCACGCCAGCCATTCTTTCCTTTGCTGCGCTTCCTGCACCGGGTTGTAAAATTCCGCAAGAGCGGAGGAAGCATTCCGCGCACACCGCAAGTCGATGCCGGTTTGTGTAACCATTGCGGCGCGTGCGTGAAGCAATGCCCTACGGGAGCTATTGCTAAAGACAATGAATGCAATACCGATGTCGACAAATGCATCCGCTGTTGCGCATGTGTCAAGGCTTGTCCTCAAAAGGCACGTACGTTCGACACTCCTTTCGCGGCGATGCTGAGCGAGTGTTTCCGGCGTCCTAAGGAGAATCGGATTATTCTTTAATCCACTCAACGATGGTCACTCTACGAGTTTGTTCGTCCACCCTATAGCGATTATCTGTTCGTTCGCCCACTAACCAGACAATGGCATCGTCACAACACAACACCCATTGCCGTTGTTTTTGCAGGAGGGAATATTTCCGGTCGGTCAGATAATCGCCTACCGTTTTCTTCCCTTTCATGCCGAAAGGCACAAAAACATCGCCCGGCTTCCAAAGGCGCAAGTGTAACTCCCCACATAGTTTGTCTGCATCGAAACAGACCTTATGCTTCTCACGTGGAATCACAAAATCCTCATTGTAAGGATGCTCCGTTATTTTCAACCGGGGGCGTGCTCCATGTCCTTCTTCCTTTCTTTGGATAAGCAGCATCTCACGGTCTTTCACCACACTCCAAGCTTCGGATTCAAATACCTTACCCGACTGCCCCGCACACGCCCGAAATATTTCCTCCACTTGAGCTTTATTAAACCCCAACGGATAAAGTATTTCAAAGAGTATGGTTCGCGGAGAGGCTTCTTTCAGCAGTGCCTCTATCCTGACGCCTGCTTCAGTCTGTACACGTTGCCTGGCCTCGTCTATACCTGCATTATATATAGTGGCCGCTTCGTCCAAGTGGGCGATGGTGTTAAGCAAATTGCGCCTTGCCGTCGGATTAATCTCCTCCATCAAAGGGAGCAGATGCAAACGTATCTTGTTGCGCGTGTATTCATCTTGCAGGTTCGTGCTGTCCGTCACATACGTTTGCCCTTTGCGCTCCAAATACCGTAAAATGTCCGTACGACTCAAGCAAAGCAAAGGCCGCACAATGTATCCATTGCGCGGACGTATGCCCCGCAACCCGTTAATGCCCGTGCCCCGCAGGAGGTTCAGCAAAAACGTCTCCATGCTGTCATCCGCATGGTGGGCCACAGCGACAGCCTGCGCATTGAGGTCTTTTCGGAGTTTCTCAAACCAAGCGTAGCGCAATTCGCGCGCTGCCATCTCAATGGACAAACGATGGGAAGCGGCATACTCCATCGTGTCAAAATGAGTCACATGCAAAGCGACTTGCCTTTCTTGACATAGCCGGCGAACAAAATCCTCGTCCCTATCTGACTCTGTCCCACGCAAATGAAAATTACAATGAGCCGCCTCGCACACATAACCCAGTTCCTGAAGCAATAACAACAGGGCTACCGAGTCCGCACCACCACTCAAAGCCACCACCACAACGTCTTCTTTCACCAACAAACGTTTGGTTTCAATATATCGTTCGACCACTTTCTTTTCCATGCGGACAAAGATAAGGAGAAAAATCGGGAATCCATGTGTCTCTAATGTCCCCTAATTAGGACAAATGAATTAAGGGACATTAGAGACACCGAGCTGCCCGCCCGGAAAAACGGATGTTTGTCACCGCAGAGCGGGGACGCTGCTCTCAGGTCTCTCGCTCTCGGATTTCTACGCAAACATTTGATTCTGTGTCTGTTTGCGCTTTACGCTTTGTGCCTGATGATGGAAAAGCGGACAGACGGACAGTTGGACAGTTATTTTCGGGGCATACCTAATTTGAACCATTATATAGGAGTATTATATATATAAATATATATATATATGTATAATAAAGTAAGTTTACAAAAAAATAGATAGGAGCAAAATAAACTGTCCAACTGTCCGTCTGTCCGGCCCTCCGCTAAAAAAAACTCTCCCGTGAAGCAAAGTTTTCGGCCTCACGAGCGAAAAATTCGGTCTCCGTGAAGGCGGATTGCTTATTTGTTGTAATATTTTGATGTTTTCAAAAAATGCCATAGCTTAACCGACTGATTCACAGAATATTTATTTGTTATCAAAAGTTAAACAGAAAGAAAAATTTGCTTTCGACTGTCGGGCGGCAGTAACTTTGCCACCGCAACACCGGGAAAGGGAACGAAAACAGATTAACAAACACAAAAAAACGGACAAAAATTATGGCAATTAATATCAAAGCGAAAGAGACGCTGCAGAACATCGGCCCCTACAAGGACACCTACCGCTACGTGATGGGGGCGGAACGGTATATCGTAAGGAAGTATGGGATGTGAGAGAAATTATGTTATCTTTGTAAACGGATTAATAGAGGATTGGAAATGTATGTAACCCCCATAATATACGTCAAGCCATGAAGAAAGAAGATTTTATGCGACAGGCCATTCAGTTGGCCGTAGAGAATGTGAAGAACGGAGGAGGACCCTTCGGAGCAGTCATCGTAAAAGGTGAGGAAGTCATCGCTACGGGCGTAAACCGGGTAACGGCTAACCATGACCCTACGGCACATGCCGAAGTAAATGCTATACGTGCCGCTTGCGCCAAGCTGGGTACGTTCGACTTGTCGGGATGCGACATCTATACTTCATGCGAGCCTTGTCCCATGTGCTTAGGTGCTATTTATTGGGCACACCTTGATCACATTTACTATGGATGTAACAAAACGGATGCCGCCCGTGCCGGCTTCGATGATTCTTTCATCTATGAAGAATTGTCCTTAAAACGTGAAGACCGTCACAAACCTATGGTGGAACTTTTGCCTGAGGAAGCATTGGAGACTTTCAAGGCTTGGATGGAGAAGGAGGACAAAGTAGAGTACTAAAAAAAGGAGGGTGTGTCGAAAGGTAAAATGACTTTCATTCTGTCATGTTGTTTTCTATGACCTGCGCAAGCATTTCATATTTTTTAATATCCATAGTCATGCGGCATTTGTTT
>CALUOR010000037.1 GCA_944322285.1 uncultured Bacteroides sp. | reverse complement strand
GTATATTATTTAGAGTAGTGTCTACTAACTTAGTTTATAAAATAAAAAAGTGTCTAGTGAAATCAGGAAAAGACAGAATCATTGGTTACTAGCCCAAGTATCATTGGATATTCATCGATTTATCCAAGGATACTTGGGCAAGTATCCAATAATGTTTAAAAGAACAAGCTGAATGGGGTGCGAACTTTCAAAAGGACAAACTGTTTGGAATAAAAAAGCAGGGACATATTCCGGCATAGTTGCACCAGAATATGTCCCTTATCTACCAATAATTATATTATTCTTCCACTCCCAAATCCTTCAATGTGCGCGGAGCAGGTACGCCCGGCAAAGGCTTGCGGTCTTTCAATTGTTGAAGAGCCACTTCGATGGCTTTCTCCAGCTGTTGGTCTACGCCAGCTTGCTCCTGAATGGGATCATTGTCTATCAGGATGTCCGGGTCTACACCGTGGTTCTCCACAATCCAACGGCCGGTCTTAGCGTCATAGTTGGTGAAGAAAGGCACGCGGATATCCGTTCCATCCATGTAGGGCAGAGAACCACTGATACCCACAATACCACCCCAGGTGCGTGTTCCGATAACCGTTCCAAGGTCATTTGCCTTGAAACTCCAGGGGAAGAGGTCACCGTCCGAAGCCGAATACTTGTTGATGAGCAATATCTTCGGTCCGTATTGGGTGGCATCCGGAATAGTCCCCACCTGGGTCGACACACGCGACATGGTCATGCGATAAGGCTTGCGCAAAAGGCGTTCGATAATCATCGGGGAAACATTGCCCCCGCCATTGGCACGGTCATCAATGATTAACGCTTCCTTGTCCAATTGGGGATAGAAGTAACGGGCGAACTCGTTGAGGCCTTCCGGACCCATGTCGGGGATGTAGATATAACCGACACGTCCGTTGGTAGCTTCTTCCACTCGGCGGATATTGTTTTGCACCCAATTATAATGGTAAAGCGGATATTCGTCGTCCGTAGGTTCTACAACCACCTTGCGGGCGCCTTCGGCAGAGGCTTTCGTGTTCACGCTCAGTTCGGTCAGCACCCCGGCTTTGCCGATAAGCAATTGGTAGATATTATCTACCGTAGCCGTAGATACGCCATCAATGGCCGTGATGTAATCGCCTTCTTTCACGTTCATACCCGGCTCGGTGAGCGGAGAACGAAGTTTCTCGCTATAAGGCGCGCCGGGGATTATCTTGTCGATGCGGTAGAATCCGCTCTTGTCACGGCTCAACTCAGCGCCTAACAATCCCATCGGAACGCGTTCAGGCTTTGGATAATCGCCCGGATTGACGTAAGCGTGCCCGCAAGCCAATTCACTAATCATCTCGCCGATGACATAATTCAGGTCGAGACGGGTCTTGACGTACGGAAGTAATACGGCATATTTCTCCTTGACGGCTTTCCAGTCCACCCCGTGCATATTCTCTACATAGAAACCGTCGCGATAGGCACGCCAAGCCTCATCGAATATCTGCGCCCACTCTTGCTCATAGTCGACAGGGGCTACCATGTCTGAGAGGTCTACGGCTTTCTCCAATGAGGCTTTGCCCGTGCCCAACGTGCCGATGTAGAAGCTGTTTCCTTTCCAATACATCACCTTGTCCGTGCCCATAGCAGCCAGCATCATGGCACCTTCGGCCACGGTATGGTCTTCTTGCGCTTCCAGGTCGTAGGCGTGGGTAGAGCCATTGTTGTAATACCATACGCATTTCCCGTTGCTGAACAGGTTGTAATAGTTTCCTGCGGAGAGCGGAAGCTTTACAATACGGGCCAGGATGCCTTCAGGGTCAATCTTTACGGCCTTCTGTTCTTCCTTCTGAGAGGTCTCGGCTTTCTTGTCTGCTTTGCTCTCGTCTTTGCCAAGTTTTGTGGCGGTCACCGCTTCGTCTTGTGGCAGGAAAGGCGAAGGCGTGTCCGCCTGCAACATAGCCAGGTAAATGCCGCCCATACGGGTATAGACATGATTCCACTCTAAGCGTCCGTAGATAGGGTTGAAGTCGCGGTCGGACTCAAACACCAGATACTTGCCGTCCGTGCTGAAAGCAGGCGAGGAAGAGTTATACCACTTTTCGGTGACGGGATATTCCTTGCCCTCCGCCAAGTTGTAGACATAGACTACGGAGAATTGGTTGGACGCCGGCTTGGTGTAGGTTATCCAGCGGCTATCCGGCGAAAAAGCCACTTCGTAGAACTCACTCTCAGGATTTTGCATCACGGTTTTCTTAGTCTTTGTAGCCACGTCCACGGTCACGATGCGGTTCTTCCGGTCGGTGTAGAGCACGGTCTTGCTATCCGGACTCCATTGGAGCTGGCGGATGTAGGTGTCGTTTCCGGTGGTCAGCTGGACGGGTTCTCCTCCCGCGGCGGGTTGCAGATAGATTTCCGTCTCGCCCGTACGGTCGGAAATGTAGGCGATGTATTGGCCATTAGGACTCCAGTCGGCGCCCCGCTCATTGGCGCCCGGCGTGCGGGTGACGTTTCGGGTTACGCCTTTTTCTACCGGCACATCGAACACTTCACCCCGGGCGGTAATGGCCAACCGTTTGCCGTCGGCCGAGAAGCCGGCTGAACGAATGTCATCCGCCACATGCTTCTGCACGGTGCGGGCATACACGTTTTCAGCGTTAAGCGTAATGTGGATTTGCTCGGCACGGCGGGTCTTCGGGTCGAGTTTATAGAGATATCCGGCCTGTTCGTACACAATGATGTTTCCGTCCGTGCTGGGGAATTTCACGTCATAGTCCGTGTAGTTCGTCACCTTTTCGGTGGCCTTTGTACGGGTGTTGTAGACGAAGATGTTCATCGTCTTGTCACGGTCGGAGATGAAGAAGATTTCTTCGCCTATCCACATGGGCATGATGTCCTGTGCCACGTTGTCCGTGATGTTTTCCACCTTTTTCTGAGCAGGGTCATAGAGCCAGATGTCATCGGCCATGCCGCCCTTATAGTATTTCCAAGTACGGAATTCGCGGAATACACGGTTGTAGGCCAATCGTTTGCCATCCGGCGAATAGCTACAAAAGCCTCCTTCGGGCAAGGGCAGAGCTTCGGGCATGCCGCCTTGGGGCGAAACCGTCCAAAGTTTACCTTGGAAGCCGTCACTGATGCGGTTCCGGTAAACCACCCGTCCGTCCTTTGTCCATGTCAGCACCACATTATTGGGACCCATGCGGTCGCCCACATCGTCACGCTCATTGGTCGAGGTGTAAGTCAAGCGTTGAGGCTCGCCACCTTCCGAGGAAATGAGATATACCTCACGGTTCCCGTCATACTCGCCCGTAAAAGCGATGGATTTTCCGTCCGGCGAGAAGCGCGGAAAGATTTCATAGCCGATGTGTGAGGTCAGCCGTTGCGCCTCGCCTCCCGCCAGGGGAACTTTGTAAAGATCGCCGGCATAGGAAAAGACCACTTCCGTTCCGTTTGTTGCCGGGAACCGAAGCAAGCGGGCTTCATCGGCACTTGCTCCCGCCAGTCCGCCCAGGGCCAGCAGAGAGATAAGCAGTTGTTTCTTCATAGATATTTTATTATTATAATAATGTAGTCAATTCTGTTCTTTATCGGATGCGAATATAGCGATTTCCATCGAAATTTGGCCTATATGGAATGAAATCTATCCCATAGAATAAAAAAAGAAGTATTCTTTGTCTTTTTATAAAATATATTTATACCTTTGTTCTACTAATGTTGGCGAGCAGCAGTAAGCTGATACTACAATTAACATTATATTCATTTTAAAAACAGACGAATTATGAAGAAGTTTTTTGTAACAATGCTGGTATGTCTGATGACATCGGCAGCCCTGTGGGCACAAGAGGGCAAATGGGGCGTAGGTTTGAATTTAGGTTACGGAACAGAAGCATCTCAAGCATTCCTTGGCGGACGTGTGCTGTACGACATTGACGACCGTTTCGATGTAGTAGGTAGTTTCAACCGTTATTTCAAGGATGGCGAGTTGAAGACGTGGGACATTAATGCAGATTTCCATTGGAACTTCTACCACCACGATTTTTTTGAAGTGTACACAATAACCGGTTTAACGCTGTTACACCAGAAAATCGGTGTTATCGATTACAAAGATTCATTCTTTGGCGTGAACTTAGGTGCCGGTATCATGTTTGACATCACCGAAAACTGGAAGATAGGCGCTGAACTGAAAGGCCAGATTATGAGCGACAGTCAGTTCGTTCCGCTTGTCACGGCTATGTATCGTTTCTAAAGCGAAGAAGACATCTTGATAAATAGGCAACGGTTGCTCTTTCTATTAGGAGGGCAACCGTTACTGTTATTTTTTATGATTGAGCGCACACGTCTTTCTTCACGGCTTGTTCCCGATAAGTTTTAGGCGATACACCCAGATGTTTCTTCACGTATTTTCCGAAGAATGAAAGGTTAGGAAAATCCAGTTCGCAAGCTATCTCTTTGATGCTTTTTTGTGTATGGTTCATCAGGTAAGCAATGTCTTTCAACACATACCGGTCGATGATGTCGGTCGCTTTCTGTCCTCCTACTTGTTTGCAGATTGAAGAGAAATATTTAGGGGTAATATTCAGGCGGTCTGCGTAATATGAAACAGAACGCGGCTTTGGATAAATAGACTCAATCAAATCCATGAAACGTTTAAATAGAGCTTCGCGCGATGTAAACGGACGAGGATTATGCTGCACGACACGTTCCAATACAATTCGCATGTCATAAAACAAAGCTAACATAATCGTTTCTATCACTCTTTTTTGTCTGACGGAAGAATATTGCGTCTTGTCTAAAAAAACGATATTAAAATAGGAACATATTAGAAATGAGCTACTTATCGTTTTTTCCCATAGAATAAGATAATGACTTGGCAACAGTCGCAAATTCTGTGATAAGCGGCTTATTTCTGCCAAACAACTCATATCAAGCGCAAAAATAGAAAAAACGGTAATAGGGAACTCTTATGGGAAAAAGGTTCTATCTTGATTTGGGTCAATTCGCCTTTCTTCACTTGCAGACCGTGCTAATCCTAACTCACATCGTTTAACTAAAAACGGAGTCCTCTTACCTATGTTATAATAGATATTAAATATATTGTCTTGCGGATACATAATTCTTCTATTAGTAAATTCCTTTTTTTCTTATTTCCAATAACCAAACATCATATTCTTTTGATTTATATAATATGAGTTGAGTTAATGCATTGCCTTTACCCACTTGGATAGTTCCATCGGAAAAAGCATAAAGATAAGACTTTGAGAAACGCTTTTTGTATATTTTCTTTCCAGTCTTTGCATCCTTTACGATTATTTTCACACCATCAACGAAGAAATCTCCTAAGTCAGCAGATTTCAATTCAACTACTACATCCTCAAAGGTCTCTTTTTCTATTATAGCAAGAGCTACTTCTCTATCCAACTCCACTCCAAAGGTTGGCTTGACACTTTCACTTTGCGCAAATGTCATCATTGTGCAAAGAAAAAACAAAAAAGTAATAATAGCTTTTCTCATAAGTTCATTATTTGGTGATGTTACTATTGACAATATATCAAAATCACGAAGCGTGGCACTGCAATGCTACGTCTTAGCTCGGAGGTCCTGAGAAAACCCTGTGTACAGATGTAGTAATAGCAGCCCACGCTATAGCGTGAGAACCACTATGCTACCCTTGTACACAATTCAGAAATTTCTCAGGTTTCCGTTCTACAAGATAAGCATAACGCTTCTTCTCTTTCTCGTATGTCTTGGAAAGAGTTGCCTCAATCCAATTACAAAAGTAGAGAATTTTTGCGATAATCTTCTATCTCATAATGAATTTCTTTTTGCATTCAGAATGTATTCTATATTTTCAGCCCCTTATCCTATCTTGTAGAAATAATCCCCAAACCGTTTCTCCATTCATTCGCTTTCTGTCTGAACCATTGGACAAGCGGAATGTCATTTACGCATATATGGTAGTGTCCTTTCCTGTTCTTGTCCTCCTCGAACGAGAAAGCTGCACTCTCGTCACGGAATTTTCGGTTGAACTCGGGAGAATAAAAATCACCTTTCAACCTTACTTTCTTCAACTTGCACAACTCTTGGATTAGCCTTTCAGAAAAGTTCAAAGTGTTCCGGCAGAAATCAATCAACGGCAACAGCTTCTCCACATGGGGGAAGTAACGCCGTATCTTGTCCATATACTCGTTGAACTTGGTGCGTTCTTCCTTATGCTCCCATTCCATTGTTTCAATATACCGTACCAATTCTTCGTTCTGAACTTGCTCGAAGCGCAGACGCTCTACCAGCAAAGCCGCGACAAGTATGTGGAAAGCTACTCCCAATATGAGGTGAAGAAGAGGGAATATCTGTTGGCGACAGGCAGATGAATGACGCAAAAACATTCATTCTAATACAATAAAATTATGAACAAAAAACGCGCCATTACAGATTGACACATTGACACAAATTCCTTCCAATACCTATCAGAAGATTCGTATTTATGCATTTTTGATAACTCTCCCTTTTTATAAAACAGGTGAATTAAAAGTGCATAAACATACAGACATCAGAAACACTGCGCTATTTGCGCTCAGTCTGCGAAGTATTACCCCTAAAGCACTACGCTATTATGAACTAAACACTTCGCAGACTGAGCGCAAATAGTTAAGTATTTCTAAAGAAAAGCCAGACTTATCTGCAAAAAATAGTGAAATTCGGCTTAAAAAAGCTTTCAGATCGAGAAAAATACACTTCTATAATTTGTAAATATTCCGGCATAAATCATTCTATCTGCCTGAAAATAAACGCATAGGATCTTTCAAAACACGTTCTTTCCGTCTCACCCGTCCACCGTCTCCAAACAAACGATTCTCAGCGATTAGGAAATACAACGTGTCAGAAGTGGCAAAATGATAAATAGACCACCGAAAATTTCGGAAGCTGTATCCTTTAATGCTTGTTCCGCATCTTGTGGAGTGGCATAGTCCTTATCCTTACACCCATAATGATTAGGTATAGATTTTACAGCCGGAAAGCCTGTGTAGCTCCCGCATAGATGACATTGTCCGAAGGACAGAAGTCTACCGCCTGCATCTCTTTTCCCGGCAATGTCACCTCTATACGGATGGGGTGCATGGTTTGTCCGGGGTCAGCCACATGCAGCACTGGATTGCCGTTTTCTGTAGTTTTCAGCATTAAAGCACAAGGTCTGTCAGCCCGGATGGTAAATCCTTGATGCGTAAACTTGCCAGAGCGGTAGAAAATCATTTGCCAGATGCCCAACTTCTTATGGCGTACCACCTGTAGGTCGGCCGTGTTACTTAGAATCTCTACTGCGGCTTCTTTGCGATAAGTCTCCAACTCGGCCACATTTTGTTTTCCCGGCACTACGATATAAGCATACGTACCACTCTTGGGCTGTTTGTCATGGTCTATACACAAGGTAAAGACCTCTTTCTCTACCCATCCATTATGACTCTTATTGATATCGTTCCAATCACCACTTTGGCGTTGTATGCCAGCAATGACAGAACCGCCTTGAGGGAACAGATAGCCTATTCCATCGTGCAGCACCCATTCAGCACCTTGATAGGCAGTCTCTTGAGAAGGCACATTCATTTCCTTTCCGTTCACTCCAATACGAGCACCTTCTTGCGAAGCGATGCATTGGTTAACTGTAGTATATACAGGTTCCTGTGTAGCGCATTGAATAGCAGAACCAAGGCACACCACTTCGTCATCGAAGAAGAACCAACCTTTGTGTCCGCCTACGTTCATATCCTTGTAAGTATCCAAATAAGCATAGGTAGTGGCACCATACAAACTGTCGGATACGCCTCCGGCGAAAGTGGAAGTACCCATACACTGCCAATCACTAGCTGCCAAAGGGATGTCCTTTAGTTGCGGAGCTATCACACCAGGAATACGTGTCCAGTTCCACGCGGGATAAATATTGTCATACTCATTTCCCCTGCGAACAATGTTCGTACAGCCATCCGATATAAAATAGGTCTTCAGATTCTCTTCATTGCCATACTCCAAACGGACTGTACGGTTGGACACCATACGCACATCGAACGTATAGCCAGGACGCACGTGCAACGTATAATCTCCACGGAAGTAATGTGTATGCAGAGGCTTCAATTTATAATCGGCAGGCTGTTTTTCCTCCAAGCGGGCAATAATGGCCTCAAACTCTTCCGCGTGCGAAGGATCTAACACAATCATACGTTTGGCAAACAAAGCCGTGGCCGACTTATCGGGTACATTCGGACGACTGACACTACGCCCCATTACATCAAACAGCATAAACTTACCGCGTATGGTGGGATAAAAAGTCTCGCGCATGAACTTACTTATCAGGTCCACTTTGTCCTGCGGCATGGAAAAGCGCGTACCATGTGTGTACATGGCTACTTGGGTCACTCCCTTCAAGATCTCATCTCCATAGCCACCTATATATAATTGTTGCCCATGCTGGAAGTTGCTGTTGTCATGTTGAAAGCCTTCACCTGTAGTGTACACCACGGGATTATACACATTCTCCAAAGCATACGCCAAATCCTTTTCATTACGTTGCAGACACGAACGGTATATCCAGTGCAAGGCAATGTCTGTACGGTTAGCTCCCGTCCATTTTGCAGGGTCTCCCCCATCCTCACGCACACGTTGCAACAAATTCCGTTCCAGTTCGGCAGGCAACTGCTTGGCACCTGTGCGCATCTGTATCAACAGAACGCCCAACTTCTGCGGTTCGGCTATTTGGTTATACCACCAGTTATGACACCAAGGGTTACGTTCGTGCCAATACTCCAATGCTTTTTCTATCTTTTCATACAGAGCCTCTTCTTGGTAATGCTTATTCTTCGGGTTGGTATAAGCGAATACAAAGTCACTTACACGGTCAATATGCGCCAAAGGTGGCCAATTGGTACGTTGGATACTGGCGTAATCGACATCCGTAAACGATCCGTCCTGCGGGTTATACAATGCCAATTCCTCATCAATATCGGGATTGGACACAAAGTCCTGCCTTATTTTCTGCATCAGAGATTCAAATTCATTCGCACTTCCCTGAGCCGATGCCGGCCTTACATTCAAGACTATCATACCTATCAGGCAGTTCAAAACTATCAAGAGTTTCTTCATGGCAATGTTTGTTTAGAGTTTGAAAATATTTTGCCACAAAGATAAACATTCCCATTGAAAATACGCCTTTCCACGCCTTGCTCTATTTGCCAATTTTGTTGTTCAAATAGCCCAAAGCACATTACAACAAAGCCTGGCGCTGTTTCCAGTGCCAGGCTTCCATTCAAAGTATAAAATCTTAAAACTTACTTTGCGATAATCAGGTAATAGTTCTTCTTGCCGCGCTGAACGAGCAAATACTTGTCGTCCAATAAATCCTCAGTCGTAATGACGCGGTCGAAGGCTGCCAACTTCTCCTTGTTCAACGATACGCCGCCACCTTGTACCAACTTGCGCATCTCGCCTTTCGAGGAGAACACGGCTGCTTGCTCTACCAGCAAATCGACGGCTTTGACGCCTGCGCCCAAAGCATCGCGCGATACTTCAAATTGGGGTACGCCTTCGAATACGGAGAGCAACGTGGCTTCGTCCAACTTCTTCAACGCTTCCGACGTACCGCCGCCAAAGAGAATGTTGGAGGCTTCGAGGGCGGCGTTGTAGTCGTCTTCGGAGTGTACCATGACGGTGACTTCCTTGGCCAGACGCTTCTGAAGGACGCGCAGGTGCGGAGCGGCTTCGTGCTCGGCGGTCAGGGCTTCTATTTCTTCCTTACTCAAGGCGGTGAATATCTTAATGTAACGCTTGGCATCCTCGTCGCTCACGTTGAGCCAGAATTGGTAGAACTTATAAGGTGACGTATAGCGCGGGTCGAGCCAGACGTTTCCGCTTTCGGTCTTGCCGAACTTGCCGCCGTCGGCTTTTGTTATCAACGGGCAAGTCAATGCGTAAACTTCACCGCCATTGGTGCGGCGAATCAGTTCGGCGCCGGTGGTGATGTTGCCCCACTGGTCACTACCGCCCATCTGAAGCTTGCATCCCTTGGTCTCGTATAGGTGGAGGAAGTCGTAGCCTTGCAACAGTTGGTAAGTGAACTCGGTGAACGAAAGTCCGTCGCGCGCCTCGCCGTTCAGGCGTTTCTTCACGCTGTCCTTTGCCATCATGTAGTTCACGGTGATGTGCTTGCCCACTTCGCGGGCGAAGTCCAGGAAACTGTAGTCTTTCATCCAGTCGTAGTTGTTCACCAGTTCCGCATGGTTGGGGGCGTCCGAGTCGAAGTCCAAGAACTTGCTCAGTTGTTTCTTCATACCTTCCATGTTGTGGCGCAAGGTTTCCTCCGTCAGCAGGTTACGTTCGGCAGACTTGCCCGAGGGGTCGCCAATCATACCCGTGGCACCGCCGATAAGCGCTATCGGCTTGTGTCCGCAACGTTGGAAGTGGCGCAGAATCATCACACTGCACAGGTGTCCGATGTGTAACGAATCGGCCGTGGGGTCAAACCCGATGTAAGCAGTCACTTGTTCCTTTGCCAGCAACTCCTCGGTGCCGGGCATCATATCGTGGAGCATGCCACGCCATCTTAATTCTTCTACAAAATTCATCGAATGATTTATCGTTTAATGATTTAAGTGTTACTTTTGCCGCAAAAGTACGACCTTTCTTTGAAGTAACAAAACTTAATGGCTAAAAAAGACTTTACGAATATTCCGCGCGACGCTTTCACGCAACGTTTGAACGGATATTCCGCGTTCGTCGGCCGCACGCTCATAAAGTTTCATGATGTTTTCCTTGCTTTCGTCCGTCTCAAGGAACAATCTGTCGACAGGCACTTGCCGTAAAGTCTCGGTGTTGTATTTTTCTCCAAACGACAGATAGAAGCCATGACGTAGGTAGGATGCGGCTTGGGCGTTTTTCCCGCGGAAGCCATGGATAATCCAAGGTACGGCAGGCTTCAACTCTTTATGCAAGGCCAACAATTCATCAACAGCTTTCACTACGTGGATAATGAGCGGCTTGCTTGTTGTCTCGGCCAACGTCGCTTGGTATCGGAACACTTCCAGCTGAAAGGAAAGGGGGACGGAGGCCAGCTTGTCAAGCCCCGCTTCTCCGACAGCCAATACTTGCGGATGGCGGAGAATAGTTTCAAAAGAAGAACGGAAGGCGTCGTCGTTCCATACGTACTTGTCCACGTACCAGGGATGAAGTCCTACCGAATACCAGCCTTCAGGTTGTGCTTGGAAAGCATCGGGCAAGCAGTTTTCAATAGCTTGTCCCGGCGCGTTCGGCAAACGGTGCGTATGGATGTCAACAGGATAGGTCATATATATATATAATAGATATAGGATTCAGGGAACCGGGTCATATCCTGAATCTCCCCACGGATGACAACGGAGGATGCGGCGAATGGCTAAATAAAGTCCTTTGACGGGTCCGTGTTTCTTCAATGCCTCCACTGCATATTGAGAGCACGTGGGCGTAAAGCGGCAAGAAGGTCCCAACATGGGGGAAATGCACTTCTGGTAAAAATAAATGGGAAGTAGCAATAGATATGTCAACCCTCGTCGAATCATCCTTGTGCCGAGACTTTTTCGGCGATGCGCGCCAAGGCAGTTTTCATTTTGCTTTCGATGACGGACGAGTCCATCAGCTCATCGGCCAAGTAGATGAAGACTATCGCCACACGGCACCGGGCCTCGAATAGCGTGTCGAGTAAGGGCTGCTTGTTCAGCCGATAGGCTTCGCGGATTTGACGTTTTGCCCGGTTACGTTTTACCGCCCGTTTGAAATGACGCTTCGACACACTCACCAAGATAGAAGCCTGCGCATCCAATTCCTCTACCGGCATCCAGACCACCCGCAAAGGAAAAATAGAGAAGGAACGCGAGCCTCCCGCGAATACCTTCTCTATTATTTTCTTTTTATTCAGCCTTTCAGGCTTGCACAAATTCCTCACTTACGCTTCTACTTCGTTATTTTCCTTGATAAACATATCGAGCGCGGCCGTCATTGAAGGAGCTTTGACGGTAGGAGCCTCCAAGTCAAGACGAAGACCGGCGTCACGAACCGCCTGAGCCGTTGTAGAGCCAAATGTCCCAATCTTTATCTCTTTCTGTTCGAAGTTGGGGAAATTCTTCTGCAATGAAGACACTCCGGCCGGACTGAAGAACACCAACATGTCATAATCAAACGACTCACCCGGTTGGAAATCGTTGCTTACCGTGCGATACATGACAGCCTCGGTATGCTGTATTTTGTATTTATCCAACGTATTCTTGATTTCGTCCGTATGCACATCCGACATAGGGACCAGATACTTCTCCGTCTTATGCTTTTGAATGGCAGGCAACAAATCTTCGAACTTACCGGTCTGTCCAAAGAAGATTTTACGCTTGCGATATTGCACATACTTCTGGATGTATAATGCGATGGATTCCGTTACGCAGAAGTATTTCATCGTTTCGGGAATCGTCACGCGCAACTCCGTACACAAGTGAAAGAAATGGTCGATAGCATGACGGGAAGTAAAAATAACAGCCGTATGATCTAAGATAGAGACCTTTTGCTGCCTGAACTCTTTCGCCGACACGCTTTCCACTTTGATAAACGGGCGGAAATCTATCTTCACGCCATACTTTTCTGCTATATCGTAATACGGAGACTTTTCTGACGCAGGCTTCGGCTGCGATACTAGCACTTTCTTAATTTTCACGTCCTAAAAATTTATTATCAGATAATCGTTTAGTTGCGTCATCCCCTTGTAAAACATAACACAGGGGATGATTTCAAGGGCACAAAAGTACAAAATCAAAAGCAAACCACCGAACAAATTGTAACAAAAAAGTTTTATCCACTTATAAAGTATCAATATTTTAACCAAACCGAGCAAAAACAGTCCGATTATAACAGATATTTGCAGAGAAAAATGAAGATAAATGGCCAAAAGCAAAAATGGAGAAAGCAGAAATCCGAAGTAATAGATGATAGTGGCATATGACTCTGCCCAAAAGTCAGAAGTCTGCTTGTCAAGAAATGTCCATCCAAGCAATGTATATACCAACCACTTCAAACATAAGTATATGATGCAACCAGCCACACATACACCCAACAGAGCCATAGAACCTATGCGCCCGACCAACTCCGGGCATGCGGCGTTAAAACAGACAAAGACGTATAACCCTGTCAATACACAAGTTTGGAGGACGAGAAGAAGCATATAGCGCACGTCTGATCCGACAGATGTGCCGAATATGCTGGCTCTATCGCGATGTAAGAGGAAACAACTGCCCAATTGCAACAGAAAGTTGTAGCTATGAGCCAAGACGTAGGACGACAAAAAGAAACATCCTAACAAAACGAGAGCTATGCCATCATCACGTGCGGGAGAGTAAGGAAGTGCTCCCGCTTCCGAGATAGCCGCACATACGGCCAGAAAACTATGCGCCACGTCCATCATATATCTGTAAATTTACGTATTTCCACGTCCCATAGCGGCGTAGTATGTATCAGGCCTACAGCTTCTTGAGGCGTATGTGCCATACGCCATAACTCCAAATGCCGGGGACCCATAAAATGTTCTTCTATCGCTTGGCGAAAGAAAGCGGACAGCAGGTCATAATAACCATTGGTATTTAAGATAACAATAGGATTCAAATATAGCCCCAGTTGCTTCCAGGTGATGATTTCCATCAACTCCTCCAGCGTGCCGCATCCGCCGGGCAGGGCTATCACCGCATCGCTCAACCGTGCCATCGTCTCTTTCCGCTGGTGCATGTCTTCTACCTCTATCAGCTCCGTCAGCCCCGTATGGTGCCAGCCTTGTTCTACCATGAAGCGGGGAATGACGCCTGTCACCTTTCCGCCCGCGGCCAGTGCGGCATCGGATATGGCGGCCATCAGGCCACGGTTTCCGGCTCCGTTTATCACACGGATGCCGGCTTGGCCTAACAATGTCCCCAATTCATGGGCGGCGTCTACATACAAAGCGTCAATCTTGGTGCTCGAAGCGCAATAGACGCACACGGAATTTATTTTGTTCATCATTAGCTTTCTCACCTCTATATTATTATTGCGGGCAAAGGTAGAAATTTTCCGCAAAAAAACGGCATGTCTACACCGCACAAAACAAAGTTTGGCGAAGGATAATGCTTTGCGAGGCATAAGCACGACTTTCGCCAAACTTTGTGTAAGGGAAGGTTTATAAACCGAAAGCGGCTTTCACCTTATCTACATAATCCAGTTTCTCCCACGTGAAAAGTTCCACTTCGATGTCCTTGTTGCCTTCATAACGGCTACGGAAATGCTTGGTCACCACTTGCGGTTCGCGTCCCATGTGTCCGTAGGCGGCTGTTTCCTGATAGATGGGATTGCGCAACTTCAGGCGGTCTTCGATGGCCTTCGGACGAAGGTCGAACAATTCGTCTATCTTGCGGGCAATCTCGCCATCGCTCATGGCCACATGGCTTCGTCCGTAGGTGTTGACATAGATGTTGATGGGGCGCGCCACACCGATGGCATAGCTGACCTGCACCAATATCTCATCGGCCACTCCGGCAGCCACCAAATTCTTTGCGATGTGGCGTGCGGCATAGGCGGCGGAACGGTCTACCTTTGAGGGGTCTTTGCCGGAGAAAGCGCCGCCTCCGTGGGCGCCTTTGCCTCCATAGGTATCTACGATAATCTTACGCCCCGTCAGTCCCGTGTCTCCGTGAGGGCCTCCGATGACGAACTTGCCGGTAGGGTTGACGTGATATTTGATGTCGTCGTTGAACAGAGCCAAGACCTTGGGCGCGTGGATGGAGGCGATGACACGCGGCATCAACGTGTTGATGACGTCATAGCGGATGATGGCCAGCATTTCCTCGTCGGCCTTCAGCTGGGCCGCTTCGCTATCATCGGCAGGCCGGATAAATTCGTCGTGCTGAGTGGAGACAACGATGGTGTCGATGCGGACGGGCGTCCCGTTATCGTCATATTCGATGGTCACCTGACTCTTGGCATCGGGGCGCAGGTACGTCATTTGCTTGCCCTCGCGACGGATGTCGGCCAGCACCTGCAGGATGCGGTGCGCCAGGTCGAGCGACAGGGGCATGTAGTTTTCCGTTTCGTTCGTGGCATAGCCGAACATCATGCCTTGGTCTCCGGCTCCTTGTTCCATGGGGTCTTCACGCTCCACGCCCCGGTTGATGTCGGGGCTTTGCTCGTGGATGGCGCTCAGCACGCCGCACGAGTTGCTTTCGAACATGTATTCGCCTTTCGTGTAACCGATTTTCTTGATGACTTCGCGCGCAATGAGCGGCATGTCCACGTAGGCTTTCGTTTTTACCTCACCGGCCAAGATTACCTGCCCCGTGGTGACCAGTGTTTCGCATGCTACTTTCGACTGGGGGTCGTAAGCCAAAAGTTTGTCCAATACAGCGTCCGATATTTGGTCGGCCACTTTGTCGGGGTGTCCTTCCGACACCGATTCGGATGTAAACAAGTATCCCATATACTTCTACACTAATTAATAAATTGAATAATTAAGTAAAACAAACGGGAAATACGGTGAGTAGGGCAGGCCGGCCGCGGTCCGGCTTCTGTTTCAGAAAAGTATGTGTTTTAGCATTTTTTTCTGTGGTTGCAAGCTACTCAAATCTTTCCACATTTCGATTTTCGGGCGCAAAGATAGTGCTTTTCCCGGAAATAATGCCTAAAAAGGAAAGATTAACACTGAAAAGCATTCGATTTTCATCTCTTTTTCTTTTAACTTATCCTAATATTGGGATGCGGCGCTACGGAGTTCAAGCGAAATGTGTATCTTTGCGCTTTGTTGCCCACGGGGCAGTGTTTTATAACGTTATATCTCACATTAAGAAAAAGAATGAAACAGTACAAACTCGTAAACAACCTGACGGGTTGGATTACTTTCCTTATCGCGGCCACGGTCTACCTGCTGACCATCGAGCCGACCGCCAGTTTCTGGGACTGCGGCGAATTTATCACGACCGGCTATAAACTGGAAGTAGGCCATCCGCCCGGAGCGCCTTTCTTCATGTTGATGGCCAACTTCTTCACCCAGTTGGGCGGAAGTCCCTCGGAAGCGGCACGCATGGTGAACTGCATGAGCGCGCTGATGAGCGGGGCATGTATCTTGTTCTTGTTTTGGACCATCACGCACTTGGTGCGCAAGCTGGTCATCAAGGATGAAAACAACATCACCCGCGGGCAACTGATTACGGTGATGGGCAGCGGACTGGTAGGCGCGCTGGCTTATACGTTCAGCGACACGTTCTGGTTCTCGGCCGTGGAAGGCGAGGTATATGCTTTCTCGTCCTTGTTTACCGCCGTGGTGTTCTGGCTGATATTGAAGTGGGAAGACGTGGCGGACGAGCCTCATAGCGACCGTTGGCTCATCCTGATTGCCTATCTGACAGGGCTTTCCATCGGCGTACACTTGTTGAACCTGCTTTGCCTGCCGGCCATTGTGTTGGTTTACTATTATAAAAAGGTGCCCGATGCCAATGCGAAAGGTTCCATTTTGGCACTGATTGGCTCCATGGTATTGGTGGCCGTAGTGCTCTATGGCATCGTGCCGGGCATCGTGAAGGTGGGCGGATGGTTCGAGCTGTTGTTCGTCAACACGTTGAGCATGCCTTTCAATAGCGGAGTCATCGTCTATGTGGTGCTATTGGCCGCCTGCCTCGTGTGGGGCGTGTACGAGAGCTATACGGAGCGCGACAAGCTGCGCATGGCCCTTTCCTTCGTGCTGACCATTGCCATGCTGGGCATCCCTTTCTACGGACATGGAGCCAGTTCGGTTGTCATCGGCCTGATAGTCATCGCCCTGTTGTGGCTTTACTTGAACCCCAAGACGCAGGCGCGCATCAAGGAGAAATACCGCGTGAGCGCACGCACGCTGAACACCGCCCTGCTGTGTACCATGATGATGGTCATCGGTTATTCATCCTATGCCCTCATTGTTATCCGCTCGACGGCCAATACGCCGATGGACCAAAATTCACCGGAGGACATCTTCACGCTGGGCGAATACCTGGGTCGTGAGCAGTACGGCACGCGCCCCTTGTTCTATGGGCCGGCATATAGTTCGAAAGTGGCGTTGGACGTGAAAGACGGTTATTGCGAGCCTCGTATCGGTTATCAGGGCACGAAGTTTATCCGTAAGGAAAAGACCTCGCCCGATGAAAAAGACCAATACATCGAGATACCCGGCCGTTTTGAGTACGAGTATGCGCAGAACATGTTGTTCCCCCGCATGTACAGCAGCGCTCACACGCAACAGTATTTGGCTTGGCAGGACATCAAAGGGCATGACGTGCCCTACGACCAGTGCGGGGAGATGGTGATGGTGAACATGCCCACGCAATGGGAGAACATCAAGTTCTTCTTCTCCTACCAGTTGAATTGGATGTACTGGCGTTACTTCATGTGGAACTTCGCCGGCCGTCAGAATGACCTGCAAGGCTTCGGCGAGATAGAGCATGGCAACTGGATAACGGGTATCTCCTTTATAGACAACTGGCTGATAGGCGACCAGACGCTGGTGCCCACAGAGTTGAAAGAGAATAAGGGACATAACGTGTACTATTGCCTGCCGTTACTGCTGGGCATCATCGGCTTGTTGTGGCAAGCCTACCGGGGACAGAAAGGCATCCAGCAATTCTGGATTGTGTTCTTCCTGTTCTTCATGACGGGTATCGCCATCGTGCTCTACCTGAACCAGACGCCCAGCCAGCCGCGTGAACGTGATTATGCGTATGCGGGTTCGTTCTACGCCTTTGCTATCTGGATTGGTATGGGCGTAGCGGGATTGATACGGTTATTGCAACACTACGCCAAGATGAAAGAACTGCCCGCGGCGGCTCTTGTTTCTATAATCTGTCTGTTCGTGCCGATACAGATGGCCAGCCAGACGTGGGACGACCACGACCGCAGCGGACGCTATATGTGCCGCGACTTCGGGCAGAACTATCTGATGTCGTTGCAGGAGACGGGAAATCCCATCATTTATACGAATGGCGACAATGATACGTTCCCCTTGTGGTACAATCAGGAGACGGAGGAATTCCGTACGGATGCCCGCACATGCAACCTGAGCTACCTGCAGACGGACTGGTACATCGACCAGATGAAGCGCCCGGCCTACGACTCGCCTTCATTGCCCATCACGTGGGATCGTTCGGAGTATGTGGAAGGGACGAATGAATACGTGCCCGTGCAGCCGGAGTTCAAGAAGAGCATTGACGCCCTTTATGCCCAAGCGGAGAAAGAAGCCCTCACCGGTAATCCGGAAGCCCGAATCAATGTGCAGAAGGAGTTTGGCGAGAATCCTTACGAACTGAAGAACATCCTGAAGTATTGGGTGCGCGGCAAGAATCCCGATTTGCGTGTCATCCCTACGGACAGCATTGTGATAAAGGTGGATAAAGAAGCGGTACGACGCAGCGGAATGCTGATACCCGGCGACACGATACCCGACTACATGCACATCTCGCTGAAGGGCAAACGCGCCCTCTACAAGAGCGAATTGATGATGCTGGAGATGCTGGCGGAATCCAATTGGGAACGTCCCCTCTACATCGCTGTCAGCGTAGGGCAGGAGAACCAGTTAGGCATGTCCAACCACTTCATACAGGAGGGTCTGGCCTACCGCTTCACGCCGTTCGACACGAACAAGACGGGCGTCCGGATAGACAGCGAGAAGATGTACGATAACCTGATGAACAAGTTCAAGTTCGGCGGCATCGACAAGCCGGGCATCTACATCGACGAGAACGCCATGCGCATGTGCTACTCGCATCGCCGTATCTTCTCCCAGCTTATTGACCAGCTTTTGCGCGAAGGAAAGGACGATAAAGCCCGTAAGGCTCTGGATTATGTGGAGAAGATGATTCCCGCCGAGAATGTGCCCTACGACTGGCAGAACGGTTCACTGACTTTGGCGGAAGCCTACTATAAGCTGAACGACCTGGAGAACGGCGATCGCCTGACGGCCGCCCTGGGCGACAAGGCCGTAGAATACATGACATGGTACATGAGTCTGGACGAGCATCGCTTCCTCATCTCCGCCCGTGAGTTTGAATACCACTGGGCGCTGCTCAATGAAGTGGTGAAAAAGATGGAGCAGTACAAATCGACCCTTGCCCCTACGTACCGGGACAAACTGGAGACATTGTATGACTTGTACGTGAAACGGATAGGAGTTTAAAATGGTGAAGATTTTAGATTCCTGCTTTCAGAAAAGGAAATCGTAAATAGTAAATTGTTAAATTGTAAATGAATAGGTGCTAATCGAACAACCTCCACAATTGCTTCGCAAGTTATATCCGGGCGCTTTGTGGCGTATGAATCCGGAAGAGAAGGCCGTCTATCTGACGTTTGATGACGGTCCCATCCCGGTCGTCACTCCCTGGGTACTTGATGTGCTGGAGCGCTACGGCGTTAAAGCGACGTTTTTCATGGTAGGCGATAACGTGCGCAAGCATCCGGAGGTGTTTCGGCAAGTGGTGAAGCGTGGGCACCGCATCGGCAACCACACGTTCAACCATATACGCGGTTTCAGCAAACGGTATTTTACTTCCGGTCGTTACTTGGAAAATACGTTGCAGACCGACCGTCTGATGCAGGAGCTGAGGGAAAAAGGAGAATTGCCTCCTTTGCCACCGGATTTCCGTCCGTTGTTTCGTCCGCCGCACGGCCATATGGGCTGGGCGCAATATATGCGGCTGAAACGGACGTACCGCATCGTGATGTGGGATCTCGTCACCCGCGATTATAGCAAGAAGTTGCGTCCGCCGCAAGTGTTGGCCAACGTCATGCGTTATGCGCGCAACGGTTCCATTATCACTTTCCATGATTCATTGAAGTCATGGGACAATGGCAACTTGGCTTACGCCTTGCCGCGCGCCATCGAATTCTTGCGGGAAGAAGAATATGAGTTTAAATTATTATAATGCGCCTCATCGGCACATGGGCATATTAACACATTTATTATCATGGAAAAATATCAAGTAGCCATTATCGGCGGAGGGCCTGCGGGCTATACGGCCGCCGAAGCCGCCGGAAAGGCAGGACTTAGCGTCGTATTGTTTGAGAAGAATAGCGTAGGAGGCGTCTGCCTGAACGAAGGATGTATTCCTACCAAGACTTTATTATATTCGGCCAAGACTTTGGACAACGCACGCCATGCTTCCAAGTATGCCGTGAAGGTAGAAGGCAGCGTCACGCCCGACTTGCCGAAAATCATCGCCCGTAAGCAGAAGGTGGTGCGCAAGTTGGTGTTGGGCGTCAAAGCCAAGCTGACGGCGGCGGGCGTGAAGTTGGTGACAGGTACGGCCACGATAGAAGACAAGAACCGCGTGCGCTGTGGCGAGGAAGTATACGAATGCGACAACTTACTGATTTGCACGGGCTCGGAAACGTTCATCCCTCCCATTGCGGGCACGGACATCGTGCCTTACTGGACGCACCGCGACGCCTTGGAGTGCAAGGAACTGCCCGCACGGCTGGCCATCATTGGCGGAGGGGTCATCGGCATGGAGTTCGCTTCCTTCTTCAACAGCTTGGGCACGCAGGTGACCGTTGTAGAGATGATGGACGAACTATTAGGCAGCATGGACCGTGAGATTTCCGCCTTGCTCCGTGCCGAGTATGCCAAGCGGGGTGTAACATTTAAATTGGGTGCCAAAGTAACCGCCTTGCGCAATGTGACAGCTGAGGACGGCACACCTAAGGTGCAAGTGGCTTATGAAGATGCGGAAGGCATGGGCGAGGTAACGGCCGACAAGTTGCTGATGAGCGTAGGACGCCGGCCGGTGACAAAAGGTTTTGGCTTGGAGACCCTGAACCTGCAGACCACCGAACGGGGACGCATCGAAGTAGACGAACACATGCGCACATCCGTCCCCGGTGTCTATGTCTGCGGCGACCTGACAGGCTATTCCCTGTTGGCGCATACCGCCGTACGTGAAGCCGAAGTGGCGATAAACGACATCTTAGGACGTGCGGACGCCATGAGCTACCGGGCTGTCCCCGGTGTGGTGTACACCAATCCCGAAGTGGCGGGCGTAGGCGAGACAGAGGAATCGCTGAAGCAGAAAGGCATAGCCTGCCGGGCGGTGAAGCTCCCCATGGCCTACAGCGGACGCTTCGTGGCAGAGAATGAGGGTGTGAACGGCTTGTGCAAACTGCTCTTGGCAGAGGATGATACGGTGCTGGGCGCACATGTGCTGGGCAATCCCGCTTCGGAAATCATCACGCTTGCCGCCATGGCCATTGACTTGAAGCTGAAGGCGGAGGAGTGGAAACGCATCGTCTTCCCGCATCCTACGGTAGGAGAGATATTCCGGGAGGCACTGTGACATTTACAATTTTACGATTTACGATGTACAATTTATTAGAATGGAAGCGGACAGGCATAGGCGTTTGCTTATGCCTGTTTACATGTATAAGTATCTTTGCCGCCAACCCAGACAGCCTGCTGAAAGCACGCATCGACACTTTGCTGGCTGATAAGATGCCGCGTGGGGCGGAGGCGGGCATTTGCATCTACGACCTCAGCAAGGGACGCACGCTTTACGAGTATCGGGCGGACAAGCTCTCCCGTCCGGCTTCCACCATGAAAGTGATGACCGCCATCACGGCCTTGGCCACGCCGGGCGCCAACCGTCCCTTCCGTACGAGGCTTTGCACCGACGGCAAGTTGCAGGGCGATACGCTGAAAGGCAACCTCTATGCCGTGGGCGACATGGACCCGGAGTTTGACGAGGATGCCATGGAGGAGTTGGTGGCAAAGCTGACGGAACAGGGCATCCGTGTGGTGGATGGCGACATTGTGGGCGATGTATCGCTAAAGGACTCGCTCTATTGGGGCGAAGGCTGGCTGTGGGACGATGCGCCCGCCGCCTATCAGCCCTATATGTCGCCGTTGATGCTGAACAAAGGCGTGCTCCAGATAGCCATCCGTCCAGACGAACCGGGCTTCCCGGCTTTCGTACGAGGCTATCCCGCATCTACCTATTATACATTCGACAACCACACGCACAGCCATTCGCGCGGTGAACAGCCCCTGAAAGTCAACCGGGACTGGATGCACCACAGCAACTTGATTACCCTGACGGGAAACGTCAGCCGCAGCGAAGGTAGGGAGATGAGCCTGTTCGACTCCGGCAGCTTCTTCCTGCACGTGCTCACCGAGAAGCTGATGCGGGCGGGCATCCGGTGTACAGCCGTGGCGGACAGTACGCACGAGGGCATCCGGGCGGCTTACCGCTTCGGGCAGGTGCCGGACAGCGCGGTAGTGGAACTGGCTGCCTATGAAACCTCCTTCCAAGCCGTATTAGACGAGATGCTGAAGGAGAGTGACAACCTGAACGCCGAAGCCGTGCTCTGCCGGACAGGCGCACAAGCCACGCACAAGAAGAAGGTAACCGCCGATGATGGACTGGACGCGATGCGCAAACTCATCCGCAAGGCAGGGCTGAACCCCAAACGCTACAGTCTGGCCGATGGTTGCGGCCTCTCCCACTACGACTATCTGTCGCCCGAACTGCTGGTAGCCATGTTGCGCTATGCCTACGCCCGCACCGACCTCTTCGCCCCGCTCTACCGGGCGTTGCCCGTCAGTGGGGTGGACGGCACGCTGAAGTACCGCATGGGCTACGGTACGCCGGGCTTCAAGCGGGTACATGCCAAGACGGGGTCCTACACGGGCGTCAACTGCCTGGCGGGTTATCTGCAGACCAAGTCCGGCCGCTGGGTAGCCTTTGCCATCATGGTGCAGAACGCGCTTTCGGCACGGGCGGCACGGGCGTTGCAGGACGCCATCTGTCTGGAAGTGATAAAGGAGCAGTAATTTATGCAAAAATATCCCCCGTCGCTTGCCATATCCCGCGGAAACACGTACTTTTGTCTTCCGTAACACCATAATATATAATATACAATAGATTATGAACGCAACCCTATCCGTACAAGACTTGTGGAGCCAGATACTCGCGCTCCCCGCCGGCGACCGTCATTGGCTGGCAAGCAAGCTCTATGATTATGAAGAAGTGTATGAGGAAGAGGAGGAACGCCTCACCCCCTACACCATGGAAGAGATTAACGCATGGTTAGACCAAGCCGAAGCGGACTTTGCCGCAGGCAGAGGGATACCGGCGGAAGAAGCTGATCGGGAAATGGACGAATTTCTGCAAACCTTATGAAAGTTACGTGGTCTCCCCTTGCCCAGTACCAACGAAAGGAAACGGCAAGATATATTCGTAGAGAATTTGGCCTAAAAGCTGTTCAGAAGTTCAGCCAAAACATTAAGATGTGGGTTAGTCTCATAATAAGCAATCCTGCCATTGGCCCTAAGGAATCTTTGTTGCAGGACAGAAAACGGGACTATCGCAGTGTAGTTATCAGTAAGCAAAACAAGTTGGTCTACTATGCCGAAGGTGACAACATCCGCATCGCCGCCCTCTGGGACACCCGCCGCGAGCCCGCCGCCCAAGCTGACAACATAAAATAACTCAAATAATAGGAGGAACCGATTATGAACGCAACCCTATCCGTACAAGACTTGTGGAGCCAGATACTCGCGCTCCCCGCCGGCGATCGTCATTGGCTGGCAAGCAAGCTCTATGATTATGAAGAAGTGCATGAGGAAGAGGAAGAACGCCTCACCCCCTACACCATGGAAGAGATTAACGCATGGATTGACGAAAGCGAAGCTGACTTTGCCGCAGGCAGATACATCAGCAATGAAGAAATGAATCGCAGAATGGAACAATTTCGAGAAGTATGCTACAAGTAATCTACCACAAAATAGAAAAAAAATACCCCCGCCCCTTGCCCATGTCAGGAAAACCGCTTACCTTTGGCGCGATACTCTGAATTATTCATCTATAAATTCTTTATTCCTATGAAACAAATATTAAGAATTACCCCCCCCAATTTTAGCGAAGTTTAACTTCGTAGGGCTCCTGTGCTCCCTCCTGCTGCTGGCCGCCTGCCACAGCGACGACAACGAACCCCTGCCCGCCGACGGCGAGACACGCACCGTCACCCTCACCCTCAACCTGCCCGAAGCCATGACACGCTCCGCCGTCAGCGATGAGGAGATGCCCACCCGCTACCTGATGCAGGTGATAGAGGACGGCACGCCGGGCGCGGTAGAAACCCTCACCGGTGAGTTGACCCGGACCTTCTCCCTCTACATCAACCGCAACTACGAGTTCCTCATCTGGGCGGACCGAGGCAAAGACTACTATAATGCCGACAACGGCCTGCAGAACATCCAAGTGGCAACCGCCGCAGGCGAATCCATGGGCATCGCCTACCGGGGCTACTATGAGTGGAACGGCACAGACACAAGCATCAACCTGACCCTGGACTTCGCCGTCAGCAAAATCACCCTTATCAACACCACTGACGAGTTGCATTACGACAACACCGTCTCCGTCACCTTGGAGAAGGCATACACCGCCATCAGCGCAAAGGACGGCGTATTGAACCAATCCGCCGCCTACACCTACACCAAACAAATCGATGAAACCATCGCCCCGGACGAAAAAGTAGCCACCTTCTACGTCATGACCAAGGCGGACGAGGAGCAGAACATCACCGTCAAGGTGAACAACACTGACGTAGCCGCCGTCGCCGCCACGCCCAGCCCCGGCACATACCTCAAACTGAGCGGCAACATAGGCGGCGCATCCATCGTGCCGCAGGAATCCCTCAGCATCACCGTCAGCCTTGGCGAGTGGGGCGACATCCCCATCAAGTTCGGCCCCAACGTACTAAGCGATTACACCATAGCCTCCACCTCCCTGCAAGGCAGCGGCACCGATACCGACCCCTACCGCATCACCAGCGGCGCCGACCTGCTGTGCTACCTGACCTACGGTCTTGGTTATACAGACTCTGAGAAGCACGCCCGCCTCGAAACCGACATCGAGATAACCAGAACCAACTGGGATCCGACATACCTCGAAGGCACCTTCGATGGCGGCAATCACACCATCAGCGGCACGCTGACCGGCAATATATCAGGGATGTTCGGTTTGTTCAGCTATATTGGCGGCACGGTCTGCAACCTGATTATGGACGTGGACATGACCGTTACCGGTAATGGCGCGTATATCCGTGTCGGCAGCATAGCCGGAGCGCTCCTTGGTGGTACCATCGAGAGCTGCACGAATGATGGCGACATCGACGCTTCCGATACAACAGGCGAACTTACGAACTACACCGGAGGCATCGTGGGCGAGGCTAATGGGGGCAGCATCGAGCGCTGCACCAATGCCGGTAGCGTGACGGGAGGTAAGAGAGGTGAGGTTTTCGTCGGCGGCATTGCCGGGTATGCTCAGTCCGGCGCCATCCTCGAAAACAACGTTTTGGACGAAGACAGTCCCACCACGGAAGTCGGAGGGCAAAGATGAAGAATAATCAATACTAAATAAATCCTGACAACCGAAGAGGGTCTCAGCCAAGGCTGAGGAAGGTGGGTGACACTTCTGATACCTGTGTCCGACACTTCTGATAGGTGTCCGTGACACTTCTGATAGGTGTCGGCGACACTTCTGATACCTGTCACCCCCCCGCCCCGAAAGGCCGCTACAGCCCCTTCTGAAGGGGGTCAGGCAGATGTTTCACCATAAAATCATACGTTTATGGCATTTTTCAAACCTATTTACAAAAAACTTTCCAAACTGTGGTACCCGCAGGCCATCACGGCCGACAAGCCGGTGGACATGGACGAACTGTGCGACCAGATCGCCCTCATATCCACCGTCAGCAAGGGTGACACGAAAGCCGCCCTCACGGCCCTGGGCCAGGTGATGGGCACGTTTATGAATGCCGGCCGCTCGGTGCAGGTGGAGGGTCTGGGCACCTTCTACTACACCTGCACGTCCGAGGGCAAGGGCAAGCCCACGAAGGAGGAAGTCACCGCGCAGTGCATCACCGGCACCCGCGTCCGCTTCGTGCCCGAAAGCAGCCGCCAGGGCGACACCATCACCCGCGGCCTGGTGACCAACGTGACGTGGCGCAACATCGAGACCATCAGCAAGCTGGACGGCACGGGCACCACGACCGAGACTCCCGGCACCGACACCGAGGAACCGGGCGAAGGCGAGACGGAGAATCCGCTGGAATGACCGGACAGATGCGGATAAACAAAAAGGAAGTTGGCGGGCGCAAGTCCGCCAACTTTTTTGTACCTTTGCCCCGTGAAGCTAACCATCAGGAGGAAACGTATGGAAAAGACGAAGGAAAAGACAAAGGAAGAATTGCTCAAAGCCATCAAGAAGGCCAAGGAGCACAAGGAACAAGCCTTGATACGGACCGCTAAGGAGTGGAAGCGCGAAGGCATCAAAGGTAAGGTTGTGTTGCTATGATAAAGTTCTCGTTACAACATATTGCGGAGCACGCCCCTTACGAGTTGCTTCTGTCAGAAAACGACTTCACGTTCCGAACCGATTTGGGCATACACTACAGCGTGAGTTTCAACAAAGAGGACATCGTGCTGGGCGGCTGCGACACTTATCAAATCATCATCCGCAAGATAGAAGAGACCCGCAGCCGCCACGACCCCAAGGTAGAGGCCACCATCCTTGCCATCATTGATGAGTTCTTTTGTTCCAATCAGGAGGTATTGCTCTACATGTGCGACACGAGCGACGGACGGGAGGAGTCCCGCAACCGCCTCTTCCTCACTTGGTTTGAGCGTTACGCCGAGAAGCGCCGCTTCACCATCTGCCAGGCTCATGCCGAGATAGAAGGCGAAGGACTGTTCTTCTGCATCATAGTTGACAACTGCACCCCCCGCTTAAAAGCCATTATGGCCGACTTTGAGGAGAGTGCAACGTTGCTCACCGAAGGTAAACCCTAAAGTTCTCCTTCCTTATTCCACCTGCCCCGTGCATCTGTTTCGCACAGGGCAGGCGGTTTCGTTTCATGCGGTTATCCCTATCATCTCTTTCAGCTTCTCTATCGCCCGGGCAGCGTCGCCCCCGCACTCGTCCAAGAGCGTGACAAAGCGGCTGCCGATGATGGCGCCGGAGGAGGCACTGCATGCGGCGTCGAACGTCTCGCGGTTGGACACGCCGAAGCCTACCAGGCGGGGATGCGTCAGCCCCAAGGAGTCGATGTGGCGGAAGTACGCCTGCCGCTCCTCGCTGAACGAGCGTTGCGCCCCGGTGACGGCGGCGGAGGACACCATGTAGATGAAGCCGCCCGTCAGCCGGTCAATCTCTCGCACCCGTTCGTCGCTCGTCTCGGGCGTGATGAGCATGACGACGTGCAGGCCGTAGCGCAAGGCAGTGTCGCGGTAGTCCGCTACGTATTCCGCCAGGGGCAGGTCGGGGATAATCAGCCCGTCGATGCCGCACGCTTGGCAGTCCCGGCAGAAGGCCTCGAAGCCATAGTTCAGTATCGGGTTGAGGTAGCCCATCAGCAGCAGCGGTATGCGTACCGTGCGGCGGATGTCGCGCAGTTGGCCGAAGAGCAGGCGCAGGGACATGCCGTTCCGTAGTGCCCGTGTGGCGGCTCCCTGTATGACGGGTCCGTCCGCCATGGGGTCGCTGAAGGGGATGCCTATCTCTATCATATCCACGCCTCCGTCTTGCAGCGAGCGGAGGACGTTGGCCGTCCCGTCCTTCGTGGGGCAGCCTGCGCAGAAGTAGACGGAGAGTATCCGTTCCTGCTTCTGCTGGAAAAGTTGGTCTATTCGGTTCATAAGCTTATAATTTATCTGTCCGGGGAACGCAGACGACACAGAGCACGCAGATGAACGCAGATTTTTTCTTTTGTCATGTCGAGCTTGTCGAGACATCTCACATAGAGCAGAGATGAGTATGACGTGAGACCCCTCGACTACGCTCGGGGTGACAGGCGAAGCCCTTTATTTTCTGCGAGCCTCTGCGCCAGTCTGCGTAGTCTGCGTTCTCCTAATCAGTCCACTAAATTCCCATTTAGCAATTAATCTCAATAAATCTCTTCAGTGCTTTTAGCGCCCGTCCGCTGTCTAACGCCTCCGTGGCGAGGGCGATGCACTCCTCGATGCCCTTCCGTGGCTCCATCAGGCGGATGGCGAAGGCGGCGTTGACCAGGACGCAATGGCGTTGGGCGGGGGTGGCGGTGCCCGTCAGCACGGCGTCGAAGATGCGGCTTGCCTCCTGCTTGGTCTGTCCTCCGTGCAGTTCCTCGGGACGGGCGGGGAGGAAGCCCAACTCCTGCGGACGGTAGATGTGCTCGTCGTGCAGGCTCATCACCTTGAACTCGTCCGTCAGGGAGATTTCGTCGTAGTTGTCCAGACTGTTCACCACGGCGAACTCCGTGCCCGTGCGGCGAAAGGCGTAGGTGTAGAGGCGCATCAACGCCAGGTCGCTGACGCCCAGCAGCTGGTAGGCGGGGCGGCAGGGGTTAATCATCGGGCCAAGCAGGTTGAAGAGGGTGCGCACGCCCAACGTCTTGCGCACCGTGCCTACGGCCTTCATGGCGGGGTGGAACAACTGGGCGTGCAGGTAGGCAATGCCCGCCTCGTCCAAGCTGCGGCGCAGGGTGTCCGGGTGGGCGGTGAAGCGGATGCCGTGCTCGCGTATGACGTCGCTCGCCCCGCTGACGGAAGTGGCCCCGTAGTTGCCGTGCTTCGCCACCTTGTAGCCCGCCCCCGCCACCACGAAGCAGGCGCAGGTGGAGATGTTGAACGTGTTCTTGCCGTCGCCCCCGGTGCCTACGATGTCGATGGGCCGATAGGGCGCGAAGTCCACGGGTACGCAGACCTCCAATAACGCCTCGCGGAAGCCAAGCAACTCGTCTATGCTGACGTCGCGCATACGGTAGGCGGCCAGCAAGGCGGCTACCTGTGTGTCGGGATATTGCCCTGCGGTGATGCCGAGCATCAGGCGGCGGGCTTCGTCTCTGTCTAAGCTTTCATGGTTGAAAAGCCGGGTAAGTATTGCTTTCATGATGATGTGTATTAAGTGATGATTTATCTGTCACAGAGAACGCAGATGACGCAGAACACGCAGATGAACGCAGACTTATATTTTTTCAGTGCAAACAGGCGAAGCCTTTTATTTTCTGCGAGCCTCTGCGCTCGTCTGCGTAGTCTGTGTTCTTCTGATGCAGTGTACTAAAGTCCCATTCCTCAATGTCTTATAAAGTTACATATAATGGTTGCTCCATCGGGCGTGAGGACGGACTCCGGGTGGAACTGCACGCCCCGGACGTCCAAGGTGCGGTGACGAAGCGCCATGATTTGCCCCTCGTCGCTCACCGCCGTTATCTCCAAGCAGGCGGGCAGGGCCTCGCGGTCCACCACCCACGAGTGGTAGCGTCCGACGGGCAGGCGGCGTGGCAGTCCCTCGAACAGATAATCGTCCGCCGTGAGGTCGATGTCCGTCTGTACCCCGTGGAATACCTTTGCCAGGTTCGTCAGCTTGGCACCGAACACTTCCCCGATGGCCTGATGTCCCAAGCAGACACCGAGTATCGGCTTCGTGGGGGCATAGGTGCGGATGGCCTCCGTCAGCAGTCCCGCCTCGGAGGGGATGCCCGGTCCGGGTGAGAGAATCAGTTTGTCATAGGGTTGCAGGTCGGGCAGGCGGAAGCGGTCGTTGCGTACCACCGTGACCCGTGCGCCGGCTTGCTCCACCAGTTGCACCAGGTTGTAGGTGAAGGAGTCGTAGTTGTCTATCAATAAGATGTTCATAATGATGAGTGGTTAATGGTTAATGCTTGTAGGAATTGGCTCAGCCGCTCCACGTCCTTCAGTCCCGGAGCAAGCTCGAAGCGGCTGTTCAGGTCGATGCCCGCCCAGCGGGGATGATGGAAGCGGCGCAAGGCCTCTATGCTGTCCGACCCGATGCCCCCGCTGAGCAGGAAGGGCGTCCGGCCTTCATAAGGACGAAGCAGTTGCCAGTCGAACGTCTTGCCGGAGCCTCCGGGCAGACAGGTCAGAGGCTCGAAGAGGAAGAAGTCGCACAAGCCTTCGTAGGGTTCCGTCCGGCGCAGGTCTTCCGGATCCGCCAAGTGGAACGCCTTGACGAGCGGCAGGCCCAACGTCTCCCGCAGGCAACGGCAATAGTCGGGCGACTCCCCGCCATGCAATTGGAGGACTTGCAGGCCGAAGCGTTCCGCCTTCCTCTCCACCTCCTCGCGGGGACTGTCCACAAACACGCCCACCCGCTTCGCCCGCTCCGGCAGGTAGGACGGTACGATAGCGGCATACCGGGGCGAAGGCTCGTGGAACACAAAGCCGATGAAGTCTACCCCAAGGGCTTCCACCCGGCGGATGTTGTCGCCGTCGGTCATGCCGCACACTTTAACGAGCAAGTTCATGTACCCCTCCTCCCCGCATAAAGTGTTCGCCAATCAGAAAGCCCCGGTAGCCGCATTCCCGCAGGCGACGGATGTCCTCCGCCAACCGGATGCCGCTCTCCGCCACCAACAGCGGGCGACTATCCGCAGGCATTCCTTCCAACCGCATCTTCAGTTCCTCCGCCAAGGCGAGGGAATGGCTCACGTCCGTATGGAAGGTGCCAAGGTGACGGTTGTTCACCCCCAGCATCTCCACGGGCAGGTCCGCATACTCCAACTCCGAAGCGTCATGCAGTTCCAGCAACACTTCCAGGCCGATGCGATGCGCCTCCTCCGCCAGGCGGCGGCAAGTCTCTTTGTCTAAGCAAGCGGCAATGAGCAATACGGCATCCGCCCCCATCGCCCGTGCCTCGTACAGTTGAAGCGGGTCAATGATGAAGTCCTTGCGCAGGATGGGCAGGCGGGTCAGACTTCGTGCCGCGGGCAAGTCTTCCGGTTGTGCCCCGAAGTAATCCTTGTCCGTCAGGATGGAGAGTGCCGCCGCGCCTCCCGCCTCGTAGACAGGGACGATGTCCTCCACCCGTGCGTCCGCCTTTATCCATCCTTTGGAGGGTGAACGGCGTTTGAACTCGGCGATGATGCCCGATGGGGACGATGCCAACGCAGCCTTCATGCTACGGTGCTTCCGGGTCAGTGACTCTATCTCCTTCTGCTTGTTTGCGATGATCTTTGTCAGTATATCCATAATATATATATGTATTAAAGTATAGCTTTAGCCAGTTCTATCGCCTTGCGCAACGCTGCCAGCTTGTTGTTTACCTCCTGTAGCTCGGCTTCCACATCGCTCTTTGCCACGATGCCCCCGCCCGCCTGGAACCACAATATACCATTGCGGCTCACGAAGGTGCGGATGGTGATGGCCTGATTGAGCGAACCGTCCAGACCGATGAAGCCGATGCAGCCTCCGTAGGCGCCCCGGTTATGCGGCTCTAATTCACTAATCAACTGCATGGCACGAACCTTGGGGGCACCGCTCAACGTACCTGCGGGGAAGCTGTCCAGCAGCACCTTCACGGCATCCGACTCCGGACGCAGCGTGCCGCTCACCCGACTCGTCAGGTGAATGACGTGGCTGTACATCCGGGGGCGTCTGAGGTAGTCCACCCGTACGCCCGTACAATTACGTGCCAGGTCGTTGCGTGCCAAGTCCACCAGCATGACGTGCTCGGCGTTTTCCTTCGGGTCGTCCAACAGGCGGCGTATGGCCTCCTCATCCTCTTGGCGGATGCCCGTGCGGCGGGTGGTGCCCGCTATGGGGTCGATGCTTGCCCGGCGGCCTTCTACCCGGCAATGCGTCTCGGGCGAGGAGCCGAAGATGCGGAAGCCTCCGAAGTCGAAGTAGAACAGATAGGGAGAGGGATTGATGCTGCGCAACGCCCGATACACCTGGAAGTCATCTCCGCTATAAGGTTGCTCGAAACGTCGGGACAACACCACTTGGAACACGTCTCCCCGCAGGCAATGCCCAATGGCACGGCGTATGTTCGCCCGGTGTTCGTCATCGGTCAACGTGGAGGTTACTTCTCCTGTCGGCGAGAAGGGATATAACGGGAAGTTGCGGTTCATCACGGCTTTCACCACCTTGTCCATGCCGCTCTCCCCGCCTTCGGGAAGCATCTCCACAATCCGCATTTCGTGGCCTACGTCATTGAACACAATCAGATAGCGGTAGAGGATGTAGAGCGCGTCCGGCGCGTCGTTCCGTGCATCGCGGCTGTCCTTCACGGGAATGTCCTCCAGATAGCGCACGGCGTTGAACGAGGTGTAACCGTAGAGTCCGCAATAACGGCTTCCTTCCCCCTCCACCCGGAAGAGGGCGAGAAAGTTCCGCAGAGCGCAGGCCATTCCTTCGTGTCCGTCAGGCAAAAGTTCCTCCGTGCGGACACCGCCGGGCAGCCGGGTAACAACCTTGCCATGCTCCACCGCAAAGGAGGCTATCGGGCACAGGCCGATGAACGAGCGTCCGCCTTCCGGGTCCTGCCGGTCCGCACTCTCCATCAGGGCACTTTGCGGGAAGAGGTCACGCAGTTTCAAGTAAGTGGTGACGGGCGTGTGGAGGTCGCCCGCCAAGGTTCGTGTGTAAGTAGTATAACGATACATGTAGGTAGTGGTTAATGGTTAATGATTAATGGTAGATTGTTCAGGTAGGTGTCCATGTCCTTGTCTCCCCGCCCCGATACGGTCACTACAACAATGTCATCGGGCTTAGCCTCCAGTCGGGGCAGGACGGCCAGGGCGTGCGCGCTCTCCAGTGCAGGGATGATGCCTTCGAGCCGGGTCAGTTCGTAGGCGGCGCGCAGGGCTTCGTCATCGTTGATAGGGATGGCCTTGGCACGTCCTGTGGTCACCAAGTGGGCATGCAGCGGTCCTACGCCCGGATAGTCCAGCCCTGCCGAGATGGAGTAAGGCTCTATCACTTGCCCGTCCTCGTCCTGGATAACGTAGGAGCGGGAGCCATGCAGGATGCCGATGCGGCCCAATGCCAGCGTGGCGGCCGTCTGCCCCGTGTCCACTCCTTTGCCTCCGGCTTCGGCCAGGATGATGCGCACCCGTGGTTCGTCCACAAAGCGCAGGATGGTGCCCGCCGCATTGCTTCCCCCGCCCACGCAGGCTATCAGGTAATCCGGACGGAAGTCGCCTTCCAACTCCTGAAGCTGCATGGCTATCTCGCGCCCGATGACCGATTGCAGGTGTGCCACCAGCCACGGATAGGGATGCGGACCCACGGTGGAGCCTATCAGGTAGTACGTGTCCTCCGGATGGCAGCACCAGTAACGGATGGCCTCGCTCGTGGCGTCCTTCAGCGTGCCGTTGCCCGAAGTCACCGGGACGACTTCCGCGCCCAGCATCCGCATCTTTTCCACGTTCACCCGTTGACGTTCGATGTCTGTCTCGCCCATGAACACCTTGCACTCCATGCCCGCCAGGGCGCAGACGGTGGCCGTGGCTACGCCGTGTTGCCCCGCTCCCGTCTCGGCCACGATACGGCGCTTGCCCATGCGGCGGGCCAGGAGCATCTGCCCGATGGCGTTGTTTATCTTGTGTGCGCCGGTGTGGTTGAGGTCCTCCCGCTTCAGGTAGACCTTGCAGCCATACTTCTCCGAAAGCCGCTTGGCGTGATACAAGGGGGACGGACGCCCTACGTAGTGGCGCAACAGGTCTTCATACTCACGCCGAAAGTCCTCTCCGGGCACGATGGTGCGGCACGCTTCCTCCAGCCCGCTTACGCACCGATGTAATATTTCGGGGATATAGGCGCCCCCGAACTCGCCATAATAACCGTTCATAGTGTTTAATGATAAAATGTTCAATGGTAAATTGTAAATGGATAAATCGTAAATAGAAAAGGCCCCGCCGCAGGTAGCGACGGAGCCTTTTCTTAGCTTCTATTCCTTTTATCCCCGTTTAGAGGGATGGAGCATTCTGTTTAGGAAGTCCGGCATAGACACGTGGCACTGTTCCCCTTACGACTTTGTGTGAGTTGTAACGGTTGCCAACGCCAATATGTATGCTGACTGAGTGTCATATCTTCCTTCTATTTGTTACTTAACGGAGGCAAATGTATGCTTTTTGTTTGAATAGGCAATAGATTTCCTTTAAAAAGTTTGCCTCACGCCCGTTATTTAACACTTCTGTCAGATTATACCTTATTTAAAAATCACCCATTATCCATCTACGGCCTTTCTCCGTTCGACTGAGGATAACTAATACAATGGCAATAACTGCCAATATACCCATAAATAAAAGTCCTGCGTTCATACTATTTCTCCTTATCTTTTAGATTTAAAAACGAATTGCCTATCCAATAAAAAGCAGTAACGAGTGCTACCCCAACCAAAAACATACCAAACAATCCCCACGTAAATTCATAGTTCGTGAAGAAGATGGCAAGGCTACCTATTACAAAAGCCGTGAACATCAACTGCGCAAGCGTAAAGAAGAAGCCTGCATTCTTTTCATATCTCTTCAGCATCATGGCCTTTTTGTTCTCCGCAGTAACAGCGGCAATGTTCTTTTCCTCTTGTTTCTCCTCCATATCTTACTAAGATTTCGCTTATGCACATGCAAAGATAGCGATATTAACAAAAAAATCACCCCGGCACGCAAAAAAATATCCCCCGCCCCTTGCCCATGTCAAGAAAACCGCTTACCTTTGGCGCGATACACTGAATTATTCATCCATTAATTCTTTATTCTCATGAAACATATATTAAGAATTACCCCCCCGTTTTAGCGAAGTTTAACTTCGTTGGGCTTCTGTGCTCCCTCCTGCTGCTGGCCGCCTGCCACAGCGACGACAACGAACCCATCCCCGCCGGTGACGAACCGCAGACCGTCACCCTCACCATCGACCTGGAAGACGCCTACACACGCACCATCAGCGAGACGGGCGACAACACCATCTCACGCCTGCTGATGCAAGTGATAGACAACGACACCCCGGGCACGGTGGAAGAACTCACCCTCAGCGACAACCAAGCCACCACCTCACTCTCCCTCTATGCCAGCCACCGCTACACCTTCCTCTTCTGGGCGGACGACGGCAGCTACACCGCCACCAGCCTCACCAACATCACCCTGAACAGCGGCCTCACCGGCACCCAAGCCGGACTGTCCTACGCCACCAGTAAGGACTGGGACGGCACTTCCACCCTCTCCGCCACACTGACGCACGTGGCAAGCAAAGTGACGCTGAAAGCCACCAACGAACTGGAGGCCGGCAATGCGCTGACCCTCACCGTGCCCCAGGCTTACAGCGGCTACAACGTGCAGACCGCCACCACCACCGGCACGCCCGCTGAGTACGAGCACAGCGTCACCACAACCGCCGTCAGCGGCACCGAGGAGCAGCCCGTGGAACTCTTCTCCTTCTACGTCTTGGCGGCGGACGCCTTGCAGAACCTCACCGTCAGCTGCAACAACGAGACCGCTACCGTGCCCGCCAACCTCTCCGGTGGAAAGCACATCATCCTGAAAGGCGACATCAGCACCCGGGAACAGCCCATCACCTCCAACATCACGGTTACTGTCGGTGACTGGAGTGGCCAGGAACTCCCCTTCGGCGGCAAGGACGTACTGACCGACGACACCCGGGCCTCCACCTCCCTGCAAGGCGCAGGCACCGCTACCGACCCCTACCGCATCACCAGCGCTGCCGACTTGAAGTGCTACATGAGCAGCTTAACTTATCGCAGTAGCAGCAGCCACGCCCTCCTCTACACCGACATCGAGATAACCGCCACTTCCGACTGGGACCCAACCTCACTGTCTGGCACCTTCGATGGCGGCGGGCACACCATCAGCGGCACGCTGAATTTCAGCGTTGCTGACACGGATTATTACATCGGTCTGTTCGGCAATGTTTACGGTACGGTCCGCAACCTGAACGTCGAGGCAGACATCACGGCCGAAGGAAGTACAACTGACAACTACTGCTATGCGGGTGGCATTGCGACATATTGTCAAGGTGGAACCATCGAGCATTGCACCTACTCCGGCAAGGCCACCGTCCAAGTGTCTGTGACAGGCGAAGCTATGGGTCTTCGTGCCGGAGGAATCGTGGGGTATGCCCAAAGTGCCACCGTCAGCTATTGCAAGTTCAGCGGCACCCTCGATACGACGGGTTCTTCTGTAGGAGATGGTTCCATGTATGTCGGCGGCATCGCCGGCTATAAGTTGGGCGGAACCTTTACGGAGAATGATTGCAGCGAGGGCAATCCCAGCACTCCTGCTGTAGGATACGAATAAAGAATAAAAATCCCTTACAGTCCACTCCGGCTTTCCCTCGGTAGCTACCTTCACCTCCCCTTAGTAGCTACCAAGGCACCCCCGAGGTAGCTACCTCGACCTCCTCTTGGTAGCTACCTCGGGAAAACGAAACTGAGAGAGACTGTAAGGCACTGATATGCAGCCTGTTGGCCGCTATCGTGCAGTGGGTATAGAATTATTTACAAATAACCTTAAAAAACAAGACATTATGCCGTTCTATAAAAAAGCATATCACAAGAGGACGGGCGTCTATTTCCCACAAGCCATCGTGCAGGGCGCCCCCGTAGAGACTGACGACTTGGCCGAAGAACTGGCCTTTGTATCAACCGTATCACGCTCGGACGTGCGGGCCGTGCTGGGCGACATCGCGCGGGTGATGAACACGCTGATGGCGCAGGGCAAGAGCGTACACGTCGACGGCCTGGGCTACTTCCGCTACGTGCTCGACACGAAGGGAGTGGAGAACCTCGAAGACTTCGACTTCGAGAAGCAGGTGAAGGCCGTGCGCGTGCAGTTTACGCCTGAACGCGAAAAATCGAGCAGCGGCGCCTACACCCGCGCCCTGGTGGACACCAAGAAGCTGGAATGGATTGAACTCAGTCCCGACGCCAAGGACCAGGACCCCGCACAGGGCGAGGGCGGCACCGGCACCGAACCCGGTGAGGAAGATACGGACGACCCGCTGGCCTGACGCGGGAGGAAATCGAGGGGAGGAAACAACACGGAGACACAGAGTTTTCAAGAACTTCTCCATCAATCTGTCATTCTGAGCAAAGCGAAGAATCTCCCGCACACTTTGGGAGATGCTTCACTTCGTTCCCTTAGATTTGCGCAATGAAAGAAAATACGGCTGGAATGTTTACTTTTGTTGTGTGAAAGAAACAGGCCAGC
>CALUOR010000036.1 GCA_944322285.1 uncultured Bacteroides sp. | reverse complement strand
ATGAAGAATCGGTCTTATTCCACACTCTGATGTTGAAACTTTATGCAAATGTACAATGATTTAATATTATACAATGAAGAATTAGAGTAATCAACTCCCCTCCTTCGGGAAGGAGGGGTGCCCACCGGGCGGGGTGGTAGGAAAAGCATGGTTCGACCTATTTATATAATAAGAAGAATAGGAGTCGCTAAAGCGGCATATTTATCCTACCACCTCCCCCTGCGGGGACTCACCCCCTCCTTGCTCCCCCGTTATCGGGGGAGAGCAACCTTCCAGAAGGAGGAGAGTTCCGTTGCCATTCTTCATTCATCATTCTTAATTCTTCATTTAAAGCGCGCTTGCGCGCGCTAAATTCCCATTTAATCAATTAGGAAACAATTATGTTTAAGAATTTACGAATAAGCAAGGAAGAAGAAAGAACAGTGAACCACTTGATGCTTCACGCCTTTTCGGAAAAACAAATAGGGCTGATGGGTATCGTTTTGGCCTTTTGCCTTTACGGAAGAAAGTCTTCAGCATGAAAAACAGACGAGTTTGTTTTGCTTTATGCCCGGTTTGCTTTATCTTTGTGAATGGATTCATAAAGATTAGTCATGAACAATTTGCATACATATACTGCCCTTTCGCTCCTTGCTGATTGTGGTTCCACCAAGGTGGACTGGTGCCTGACGCAAGACGGGAATCCCGTGCTGAGGGTACAAACTGCAGGCATTAATCCCGTGTATCAGAGTGAGGAGGAGATGGAGTGTTGCATCCAGAACGAATTGCTGCCTGCATTGGGTGGACAGGTACCTCAATCCTTGCATTTCTACGGAGCGGGATGCGCCACACCTGCTTTGACGGAGAAAGTGAGCGATGTTTTGCAACGCTGCATCTGCCCGGAGGGGAGGGTAGAGGTGTGTTCGGACATGGTGGGGGCTGCGCGCTCTTTGCTGGGGCGGCAGGCGGGCATCGCCTGCATTCTGGGGACAGGCTCCAATTCCTGTCTGTGGGACGGGGAACGCATGTTGCAGAACGTGTCGCCTTTGGGCTTTATATTGGGGGATGAAGGGAGCGGCGCCTATCTGGGCAAACGCCTGGTGGGTGATTTGCTGAAGGGGCAGACGCCCTCTTATTTGCGCGACGCTTTCCTTGCCCGCTATGAGCTTACACCGGGGGATATCATCGACCGCGTTTATCGTCTGCCTTTCCCCAACCGCTTCCTGGCTTCTTTGTCGCCTTTCATAGCCGAGCATCGCGATGAGCCTTGCATGCGACGTATCGTGTTGGAGAGCTTTCGGGCTTTCCTTACGCGTAATGTGTGCCTTTATCCCCACTACGAGGAATATCCTGTTTGCTTCACCGGCTCCATCGCCTGGCATTATCGCGATTGGCTTGGCGAAGCAATGAGCGAGGCAAAACTTCGCTTAGGCGTTGTCAAAGCTTCGCCGATGGAAGGGTTGGTAGAGTATCATGGCAAATATGACCAATTACTAATATAAATAAGCTGGCTCATGATGAAAGACTATAAGGATTCGGATGTCGACTTCAAGTATCTGATTGTAAACGACATGGATAAGAAGTATGGCTTGTGGGTAAATACCGTGGGCTTTCAGTCCATACCGCCCGATTCTCCTTACCCGCTCAAGGACCATCCGACAGGCTATTTCTTCAATGCCAAAAAGGGGCGCGTGTTGCGCGAATATCAGCTGGTGTATATTACGAAGGGGCGTGGTCTGTTCTATACAGAAGAGGGAAAAGAAAAACAGCTGTGTCGCGGGCGGATGATGCTTCTGTTTCCGGGGCAATGGCACACCTATTATCCTTATAAGCAGACGGGATGGAACGAATATTACATCGGCTTTGAGGGACCGATTGTAGACAACATGATGCGGGCCGGATTCTTCAGGCCGGAGAATCAGGTGCTGGAGGTGGGGCTGGACGAAGAATTGGTGACGTTGTTCAAGCGTGCCATTGAGGTGGCCGGGAGCGACAAAATTTCTTCCCAGCAATACTTGTCGGGCATTGTGTTGCATATTTTGGGCATGACGCTTTCCCTTTCGAAAAACAAAATATTCGAGCTGGGCGAGGTGGATCAGAAGATAGAGCAGGCCAAAATCATGATGAACGAGAGTGTGTATAAGGATATAGATCCCGAGGAGCTGGCCATGAAGCTGAACATCAGCTATTCCTGGTTCAGGAAAGTGTTCAAGGACTATACGGGATACGCGCCCGCCAAGTATTTTCAGGAATTGAAGCTGCGCAAGGCCAAACATCTGTTGGTGGGTACGCAACATTCGGTCAAGGAGATTGCCTTCATGCTGAACTATCGCTCTACGGAACATTTCTTCTCGCTTTTTAAAAAACATACAGGGTTCACTCCTATGGAATACCGTTCCTTCGGGCGGGGGATGGCAGAGGAAGAATAACGCTAAAAACACTCACTATATGATGAAAAAGATGTTTTACTTATTATTGGCATTATTTCTGGCGGCATGCTCCGGAGAGAGGGATGCTTTGATAGATCGCGAAGCTTTGGTGGCGCGCAATAATCCTTATATTACACAAGCGGACACGTTGGCATCGCTTAGTGTGGGCAACGGGCATTTTGCTTTTACTACGGATATCACGGGCTTACAGACGTTTCCTGAACATTATGCGAAAGGTGTGCCGCTGGGCACGATGAGCGAGTGGGGCTGGCACAGCTTTGTGAATACGGAACATTTTAAGCCAGAGGAAGCGTTGAAGGCGTATGACTTTGGGCGTGGGCAGGAGGAATGGTACGCTTGCCAGTTTAAGGAACCGGGACGACCGCGCGAAGCCGCTGAATGGTTGCGCGAAAATCCGCATCGTCTGCATCTGGGCATTGTCGGCTTGGAATTGGGGACTGACCTGAAGCCGGAAGACATTACGAACGCAAATCAGACGCTTGACATGTGGAAAGGACTGATTACGAGCCGCTTCAAGATAAACGGCACAGACTATCTGGTAAAGACTGTATGCCACCCGAAACGGGATGTGATAGCGACTGCGATAGTCGACAAAGCGCATACGGGCATCTGCCTGCGCTTTCCGTATCCTACCGGGCAACATGCTGATGATGCTTGTGATTGGAAGGCCGATGACAAGCACTGCACGATGTTGATGCGTCAGGGTGAGCAAAGTGCCGTATTGAAACGCACGCTGGATGAAACGGCTTATTATGTAGCCATTCAATGGGAAGGAAAAGCGGAGCTGAAGGAGAAGAAGCGCAACCATTGGGTGTTGACGCCGGAGAAAGACACATTGGTTTTTGCCTGCGAGTTTCTGCCGAAGATGCCGGGCGAGACGTCTTTGCCTTCTTTTACGGAAAGCGCGGATGCTTCCGCCTTGCGTTGGTCCCGCTTTTGGAAGGATGGGGCAGTGGTTGACTTTTCCCATTGCACCGACCCGCGTGCCATAGAGTTGGAACGCCGCGTAGTGTTGTCGCAATATTTGCTGGCCATTCAGTGTGCGGGCCATACGCCTCCTCAGGAGACGGGACTGACGTATAATTCATGGTTCGGCAAGTTCCATCTGGAGATGATTTGGTGGCACCAATCATGGCAAGCCTTGTGGGGGCACGAGAATTTGCTGGAGCGGACTTTAAGTTGGTATGAAACCGTGGAGCCGATTGCACGTGAGATTGCCAGCCGGCAAGGATTCGATGGCGTGCGTTGGATGAAGATGACCGATCCCAGCGGACGGGAAGCCCCCTCCAATGTCGGTTCGTTCCTTATTTGGCAACAACCTCACTTCATTTATCTGGCCGAATTGCTTTATCGCGTTCATCCTTCACAGGACATCATTCGAAAATACAACCGACTGGTGCAGGAAACGGCGGGATTTATGTATTCTTTTGCCACGTATGACGATGTTAATGAACGCTATGTTTTAAAAGGGTGTATTCCTGCACAGGAAACGCTTCGTGCGGCAACGACCGTGAATCCGCCTTTCGAGCTTTCCTATTGGCATTATGCCATGCAAGTGGCGCAGGAATGGCGTGAACGCGCCGGTATGGAACGTATAAGGCAATGGGACGAACTGATAGACAAACTCTCGCCTTTGGCTTTCAATACCGATGGTTTGTACTTAGCTTCAGAGGATGCCACGGATACTTATAAGGATATACGTTTCACAAGCGATCATATGGCTGTGCTTGGTTCCGTGGGCATTCTGCCGATGAACAAGCTCATACGTAAGGACTATATGAAGAATACACTCCACTGGATATGGGATAATTGGAATTGGGGAAAGACCTGGGGATGGGACTACCCAATGACGGCCATGAATGCCACACGCATGGGCGAACCTGAGAAAGCCGTGGGTGCTTTGCTGATGGACAAGCGTACCAATACCTATCTGAAGAACGGACACAATTATCAGGATGAACGCTTGCGGTGCTACTTGCCCGGCAATGGCGGGTTACTGACGGCCATCGCCTTGATGTGTGCCGGTTGGGATGGTTGCGAGGTGCAGAATCCCGGTTTTCCGAAAGACGGTACATGGGATGTGCGTTGGGAAGGGCTGAAACCTATGCCATAGTGTAAATAGGAATTGGTTAATATAATAACAGTCATAAATATGAAGTTAGCGTTATCCTTTCTCTTTCTCCTCTTATGTGAGATTGCCTCAGCTCAAAGCCTGTGCAACGAACAGCGCACACTACAATACAAACCAGACAATGGCGATTGGGTTTGTATCAATGGTGAAAACCGCTATACCCGTGCACTTTATGGAGGACCTACGGCGTGGCGGCTAGAGACGAGCGACCGTCCTATCTTTGCCACTTATGTAAAGAATGCGAGCCGTAACATCCGCTTTGTCTTACGGTTGGCCGATGGCATACGGATTCCGCTGGACTCTACGCTTTGGTGTGAAGCACGTTATACGCCAGGACGGCGTGATTACCGGCTGAAAGATCCACGTTGGGGAAAGGATAACGTGCTTATGATAGAAACATTGGCTGCCCGAGACGCAGAAGCCGCTTTGTGGCGCATTAATGGGAATCTTCCCGATGGTTGTATGATGGAGGTTATCGTGGCGGACATTCGCATAAAAAATCTGTCACGTAATGGAGATATGGGTGCAGACCCATCCGGTTGCTTTGAACCTTCGGCCGACGGGAAATATCTGCAAAAATTGGAGTTTGACTTAGATTCCACTCCTGCTTATCTGAGCTTTCAAGACAACGACTTGAGCCTTCTGAGGAATAGCGTCCGCTTCGATGAGGCCGAAAAAGAACGTAAAGCCTTGGCCGACCGGATCCGTTTCACTACGCCCGACCCTTATATCAATGGAATAGGCGGTGCATTGGCTGTTGCGGCCGATGGCATTTGGGGGACAGAAGGTGTCTGGTTACACGGAGCGGTAGGTTGGCGTATGCCTTTGTCCGGTTGGCGTGCCGCTTATACGGGTGATGCCTTGGGTTGGCATGACCGTGCACGAATTCACTTTGAGAATTATGCTGCTAGTCAGGTGGTCAATATACCTAATACAAAGCCCCATCCAGCACAAGATTCCGCCTTGGCTCTTGCCCGGAGTGCCAAACAATGGGGCACGCCCATGTATAGCAACGGCTATATTTGTCGCAATCCAAGGCGAAATGACCAGATGCATCATTATGACATGAACCTGTGTTATATAGACGAATTGCTATGGCATTTTTGCTGGACGGGCGATTTGGATTACGCTCGCCGGATGTGGCCGGTGCTGAAACTACATCTGGAGTGGGAGAAGCGTAACTTTGACCCGGATGGGGATGGTTTGTATGATGCTTATGCATGCATTTGGGCCAGTGATGCACTTTACTACAATAGCGGTGCCGTCACACATTCATCGGCCTACAATTATCGTGCCAACAAGTTGGCTGCTCTCATAGCCGAGAAGATAGGCGAAGACCCCATACCTTATCGTGAAGAAGCCAGCAAGATTCTGAAAGGACTAAACGAGCGGTTGTGGTTGGCCGATAAAGGGCATTGGGCCGAGTTTCAAGATTTTATGGGACATCGTCGTTTACACGAGAATGCCGGTGTGTGGACTATTTATCATGCACTGGATAGTGATGTAGCCGATGCTTTCCAGTCTTATCTGGCTACGCGCTATATAGACCGTGAGATTCCTCATATTCCGGTAACGGCTGAAGGCCTGTCCGCTTCCGAGGGATATGCTACCATTTCCACCACCAATTGGATGCCTTATGCCTGGAGTATTAATAATGTGGCTTTTGCCGAAGTGATGCATACAGCATTGGCTTATTTTCAAAGCGGGCGATCCAATGAAGGTTTCAAGCTGCTGAAGAGTTCGGTGCTTGATGGCATGTATTTGGGAAAAAGTCCGGCCAACTTCGGACAGATTAGCTTCTACGATGCGGCACGTGGCGAGTGTTATCGCGATTTTGGCGATCCCATCGGAGTGGCTTCGCGCGTATTCATCCAAGGCCTGTATGGCATTGTGCCTGATGCGCTTAATGGACGTTTGCTTATTCGTCCCGGTTTTCCCGAATCTTGGGATCACGCTTCCCTGCATACACCGGATATAGACTTTGGTTTTGAAGAAAAAGAGTTTTGTTCAACCTATCGCATAACCCATCGTATACCGGCTGTTCACGTATTGGAGTTGCGTTTTCCTGCCCGAGGCTCGCAGGTGAAAAGCTTGTGTGTAAACGGCCAAGCTGTAAACTGGATTTTAATGGAAGATGCCATAGACCGTCCTTATTTGTCTGTTGCGGTGCCTGTTGAGGCTAATGAGGCCTGTCGGTTGGAGATCGTTTGGGAAGGAAACTTAGCTTCAGCTTCTGAAACCGGTAAAATGAAAGAGGTGGGGGCTTTCCGCTTTGCACAAATGGAAAAGAATGGTATGCGTTGGTGGAAGTTGGTAGACGAACCGCAATGTTTGGAGAAGACCGTGACTTCGCCAAGTTTTGTCCATGTCAATCCTTCGACTTGTGTTCCGGTGGATATGGACGAGGTTTTCAATGCTTCGGTAACGGACATTTTCCACAACCGGTATTTCTCTCCCCGTTCTCCTTATACGACATTGCAGCTTCCTGTGCAAGGCATAGGCGAGTGGTGCCATCCTTTGCAGATGGCCGATATAGATGATAGTGGCTTGCGCGCTTTGGCGAAGGATGGCATAGTGCAGACTTCGCTCGGCATACCTTTTCGCACTCCGGCCGAGGGGAATAACGTGGCTTTTACTTCTTTATGGGACAATTATCCGGACAGCATTTTAATAGCGTTGAAAGGCAAGGCAAGACGGGCCTACCTGCTGATGGTAGGCAGTACAAACCATATGCAATGTCACATTGAAAATGGCATGGTACGTGTATATTATAAGGATGGTTCGTGTACGGAGATGTCGTTGGTCAATCCGGATAACTGGCCTCCCATTGAGCAGGAGTTTTTTGAAGACGGGCGAACTTTTCATCGCGGTCTTCCTCCTTTGTATCGTTTGCATCTTAAGACTGGTCGTGTCAGTAATTCTTTAGCCCGTGAGCTGGGGCTTTCAGGAGCGTCTTGCCTCATAGATGGAGGGGCTGCCGTTTTATTGGAAATGTCGTTGAATGCGGACAAAGAACTCTCTCATTTGACGGTGGAAACGCTCTCTAATGAAGTGGTGATAGGCCTGATGGGGGTGACATTACAAAAATAAAAAAAGAAAGGCGCGGACTTGCCGACGGTTGATGTGAACCTTGGCAAATCCGTCCTTTCTTTTTATGCAATGTGTCTTATCAGAAGGCCTTGTGATACAGAGCTTCAATGTCTTCCACCGAAGTAGGACGCGGATTACCACCCGTGCATACATCGTTGAAGGCATCAATAGCCAGTTGGTGCAAGTCTTCTTCGCGCACACCAATTTCGTGCAGTTTCTGCGGGATGTTGATGCTCAGCGAGAGTTGGCGTACGGCTTCAATAGCAGCCTTTACGCCTTCCGCTTCAGTCATGCCTTCAGTGTTCACACCCATTGCCTTGGCTATTTGGATATATTTGGGAGCGGCGGGCGATTCGGCGTTATACTCCATTACGTAAGGCAAAAGCAAAGCGTTGGCCACGCCGTGAGGCGTGTCATAATGAGCACCTAAGGGGTGAGCCATGGAGTGAACAATGCCCAAGCCAACATTGCTGAAGCCCATGCCGGCGATGTATTGAGCCTGTGACATGGCTTCGCGTGCTGCAACGTCATTGCCATTGTCTACGGCAGCCTTCAGGTTATTGGCAATCATCTCGATGGCCTTCAGTTCGAACATGTCGGACATTACCCATGCACCGGGGGTGATGAAACTCTCGATGGCGTGAGTCAAGGCGTCCATACCAGTTGCAGCAGTCAAACCTTTCGGCATAGAGTACATCAGTTCAGGATCAACAATGGCTACCGAGGGGATGTCGTTGGGATCAACGCATACCATCTTCTTCTGAGCCTCTTCATCGATAATCACATAGTTGATGGTTACCTCCGCGCCCGTACCTGCCGTGGTAGGCAAAGCGAAAGTAGGCACAGCCTTATGGTGCGTATTGGCAACACCTTCCAAAGACTTTACGTCGGCAAACTCCGGATTGTTGGCCACGATGCCGATGCCTTTAGCCGTATCGATGGCAGAGCCGCCACCCAACGCTACGATGAAATCAGCGCCTGAAGCCTTGAAAGCTTTTACACCATTTTGCACGTTAGCGATAGTAGGGTTGGCTTTCACATCGCTATATACTTCGTAAGGGATGTTGTTTTGTTCGAATACCTCAGTCACCTTATCGGCTACATGGAAACGTATCAAGTCCTTATCTGTTACAAAGAACGCTTTTTTATAACCACGGCGGGCAGCCTCAACGGCAATGTTCGTACGACATCCTGCCCCGAAGTAAGATGTCTCATTCAAAATCATTCTATACATATCTGTTCTTCCTCTTAATTGATTATTATTTGGGTAAGTTAAACGCTACAGTCATTTCTTTCATCTGCTCTTGGCTCATGCCGTCGGGTTCGAAGCCCATATTCTTGGCGGCAATGTATATAAGGGCCGATTTATTCAGAACGTCTACCTGGTCGAAAGCCGACATGATATCCACGTCTACGGCAAATACGCCGTGTTTCTCCCACATCACTACATCATAGTCATCCAATTCATGGATAGTTGCATCAGCTAACTCTACCGAACCAGGCAGTGTATAAGGGATGATGCCCAAACCACGCGGACAGAAAGCTTTCGTTTCCGGTATCATGCTCCACAGTAGGTTGGTGGCAACGTCTTTCTCCAAGAACTTTTTCGTGTGCGTCATGGCAACCAGTTCAATGGGGTGCGTATGCAGCGAAGCCTTGTAGGGCGAACCTTTTGCTATCAGATAATTGTGTACGCTCAAGTGTGAAGGCAACTCCGATGTCGGCATTACCGGATGGTCGGCAATGATGACATAGCTGGCGCAATCGTCCAAGATACGGATGACAGAACCATTTTCCATCGGCCAGCGAGCCAGGTCGCGCATGCGTTTTTGGGTTCCCTTGCAATAGAAATAGCATCCTTTCAGGTGAGGAAGTACAGTACCGATTTGTTTCACTTCGCTGATAGCGGGCATTGCTTTGATGGCATCGTCCACATATTCGGTAATGTTAACCGTGATGTTACCGCCATTACGTTCAGCCCAACCTTTTTGCCACAGATAACCGGCCACTTCGGCCACTTTATTCACCTCAGCAGCTAAAGCCGGGCGATTGTTTAATATTGACTCCATAAGTTTTATGAATTAAAGTTTAACCACTATTTATTTCAATAATTGCGGAAGGAAAGAGGAAATGATTAATACCACCAAACCTACGATTAATACCACAATGGTCTTAGGTGAGCACCCTTTCCATTCCTTTAAGATGATGCCCCATACGTTAGAGAATACCACGTTGAGTGCCATCAAGATGCAGAAGGCGAATGTCAGCAATACGGGTGACTCGGTAAGGAAACCCTTGCCCAAAGCCAGTCCGAAGAACTGACTATACCAAAGTGCACCGGCTATTAAACAAAATATCAGATTGTTGCCCCAAACAGCCCCCTTACGATAGTCGCCCCATGTACGGTTCTTCTGGTTTTGATAGAAGCAATAGACTGCATTAGTCACAAAACCTCCCAGGGTAACCAAGAACGTAGCCGGCAATGTCTTGAACATCTCAGCCGACTCTTCGAAGTGAATAGACGAACCAAACTCCAGACCGACATTGAAGCAACCGCTCATAAAGCCGGCCAACAAAGCAATCGCAATTCCCTTGGGAAAATTGAAGTCCTTTACGGCTGCCTTTTTCTCTTCTTCACTCAGGCTTTGCGCTTTCATGTTGCCGGCCACACCGATAATGCCAATACCAATGAGCGTTACCACTACACCGATAATGACGGCGGCTGTGAGTTTCTCCAAATGTCCGGCTTCAGGATAGAAAATGTGAAGCATGACCGGTGCCAATATGGTACCCAGGCCGGCGCAAGTGCCTAATGATATACTCTGACCTAACGCTACGCCTAAATAACGCATGGACAAACCAAATGTCAAACCACCGACACCCCACAGTACGCCAAACAATAACGTCATGGCAATGTCCAACGTATTGGCATCCGCAAACAAGCCAAAAAGGCTGTATCCGGACGGAACAGCCAACAATGCTCCCAAGAACGGGAAAAACAACCAAGCAAATACACCCTGTACAATCCAGTAGGATTCCCAACTCCAATCTTTTATTTTGTTGATGGGAACATAACAACTCGACTGACAGAATGCGCCTATGGCTATAATCAATAGTCCAATAACAATATCCATACTTATTCTTTTCGGTAAAACAAAGAATGAAGAATAGGGAAACCGAATAAGGGGTCTCCCATTCTTCATTCTCTATTCTACATATTAATTACGTTTTGAAGTAACTTCGACTTCGTATTTCTCTACCTCAGGAATGAACTCTTCACCTACCGGTACATTATTCTTCAAGCAGAACATATCCCATACAGCATTCCAAGGCAATGCTTTTGCTTCTTCCAACAAAGCCAAGCGTTCGAAACCTTGTTCGTTGGCTTCATACTTACGCAATAGTGCCAGCGGTTCCAACAATGCACGCACCATACACTTCTGAGCGGCACGGCTGCCGATAACGTATGCACCGATACGGTTGATGCTTGCATCGAAGTAATCCAAACCATAGTGTACACGGTCCAAAGCGTTGCAGCGTACGATTTCCTGGAAGAGTTCCAACGTCGGATCGTCCATGATAGTTACGTGATCAGAATCCCAGCGTATCGGACGGCTTACGTGCAACATCAGTTCCGGAACATAGAGCAACAGAGATGATACTTTGTCTGCCACGCTTTCTGTCGGATGGAAGTGACCGGTGTCCAACGTAATCATCTTATTGTGAGAAGCGCCATAGCCAATGTAGAAATCATTGGAACCTACTGTGAAGCTTTCCAGACCGATACCGAATACTTTCGACTCAATGCAATCCTTCATATTCTTATAGTCGGTTGCAAAAATCTGATCCAACGAATCCTTCAATAACTCACGATACTTCATACGGTTTACAGTGATGTCCTTGCTTCCATCATGCACCCACAAATTCATGATACAGGGATCGCCTTGTGCCTCACCCATTGTTTCGGCCACAGCACGACAACGTTTTGTGTGTTCAATCCAGAAGTTACGTATGCCTTCGTCCGGATTAGCCAAAGTCAGACTGCCACTCTTCGGATGAGAGAAAGAAGTAGAGTTGAAGTCCAGCTTCATGTTGTGCTCCTTACCCCATTCTATCCAGCTTTGGAAGTGTTTCGGTTCTACTTGGTCACGGTCTACAACTTCACCTTTGAAGTCACCGTAGATTTCATGCAGGTTCAGACGGTGTGTGCCCGGAATATAAGAAGTAGCCTTCAATATGTCCTGACGTACTTCATCAATGTTGCGTGCCCGACCCGGATAATTACCCGTAGTCTGGATACCGCCTGTCAGTGCGCCGGCTTGTACCTCGAACCCCATTACGTCATCAGCTTGCCAGCAATGCAGAGACAAATGGAAGTTTTGCATTGTGTCCAATACCTTGTCCGTATCCACGCCTACTGCGGCATAACGTTCTTTTGCAATTTCATACGCTTTGTTTACTAATTCTTCTTTCATGGTGATACTTATTTTAATGATTAATGACTAACGGTTTATATCTCTTACTTTGTAATCTGTTGAAATCGGGCATAAGCCTCGGTCCACGTTTCCGCATCTTGCGGTTGGAATGTTTTCAGAGGGATGGATTGCGCTACGAGTTTACGCATGGAGGATACATCCTGAGCTTTTCCTGACGAAAGAGCCTGAAGCATGATATTACCGATGGCCGTAGCCTCTGAAGGACCTGCTACGACAGGAATGCCTACTGCATTGGATGTCCACTGGTTCAGCATGTCATTACGGCTTCCTCCTCCTATCACATGTAAAGTCTCAATGGGGCGTGGAATCAGTTTACGCAAGTCATCCAGCACCTGACGATAGCGCAACGAGAGGCTCTCGAAGATGCAACGCACAATTTGACCACGAGTTTCCGGCACAGGTTGATTTGTCCGCTTGCAATAATCTATGATGGCCTGTTGCATGTCCGAAGGATTGGCAAATACCGCATCGTCCGGATATATCAGGCTACGGAAAGCCTCGCTTGCCTGGGCTTCGGCTATCAACTCCGGATAGGAAGTCTCGCCCCATTGCAGACGGCAACGTTCAAGCAGCCACATGCCACAAATATTCTTGAGCACGCGGATCGTGTTTTCCACGCCACCTTCGTTGGTATAGTTTAAGGCTTCCGTTTCCGGTGTAATAATAGGTGCATCGGCTTCCACCCCCATCAACGACCACGTACCGCTACTCAAGTATGCGAAGTTTCTGTTTTGAGCCGGAACAGCCGCTACGGCTGATGCCGTATCATGTCCCGCTACGGCTATGACAGGCACGGCACCCAGTCCTGTCATGCGTTGTACTTCCGTAGAGAGGGTTCCTACTTTCTCACCCGGATAAACGAAACGTCCAAAGTTCTTTTCACTCAGCCCAAGCGCACCCAGTAATTCCGGCTCCAACTTACGTGTGACCGCATTCACTAATTGGGCGGTAGTGGCAATGGTATATTCGGTCACCATTTCACCCGTCAACAGATAGCTCAACGCATCGGGAATAAAGAGGAGCTTATCGGCTGCCTCCAAGGCACTATCACCGGCTCTCCGCATTGTATCGAGTTGGAATAAGGAATTGAAATTCATCACTTGGATACCGGTCAGTTCGTACACATGGCTACGGGGCACACGTGAGAAAAATTCTTCAGGGGCACCTTCGGTATGCGGGTCACGATAGGAATAAGGCGGGCGCAAGAAGTGTCCATCCTTGCCCACACAGACGAAATCCACTCCCCACGTATCAATACCGATGGAAACAATTTCCACCCCTTCCTTGCGGGAAGCCAGCTTCAACCCTTCAATGATATTGCGATAAAGTTCGTAGATATCCCAATAATAATGTCCGGTCACTTCGATTAAGTGATTGGGAAAGCGGTTGATTTCTTCCATTTTCAACCCTTCCGAGGTAAAACTACCTAAAATGGTACGGCCGCTTGTAGCACCCAAGTCAACCGCAAAAAAGCACTGTTCCATGGCTATTAGTTTTTATGTTAATAACGTTACAAAAGTAACTTGATTATCCTTTTCTCAACGTATTGATTTTGATATTTAATATACCCGATTTGACCTTATGCATTAATCCCCGCAAATATAGAGATAAATCCAATAAGTCAATGACTATTATAATTTTTCTTTCGCTATTCCATTATTCTCCTAAATAGAATGAAGGAACCGGAGATTGTGGGTATCCCATGCTTCGATGGGCTATGTAGCTGCGATACAAAGCATCCTGCATCAAAGAAACCCGGCGGTCGCGGGCGGGAATATTAGTGCGATACACCCGCAATTCGCCATCCAAAGCGGTGATGACTTCCTCACGCCAGTCGCCGTCCATATCAGCTATTAGCACAATATCGCCTTCGATGCCCTTAGTCAGCACTTCGCCTTTCCATTTCCAGATGTCCAGTTTACGGCCACCTGACGAGGAACTGGCTCCCCAACGATTATCATCACCTTTAAAAGTCTCGCGTAGCAAGTCTGCGTCCCACCACACCCAGTTGCGACATCCGGGAATGTCTTCTTTGTTCACATTCAAGCGTTGTCCATCGGCCGTCAACAGATACTTGTCCGTACTGCCACCTTTCTTGTCTTCGCTGGCAAAGCACTCTAAGCCGGGATGAGTAGGGTCGAAGTCGGTTACCATGCCATCGCCTACGTGATAGGTGGTGCCGCCCATCTTCCATACGAGTTTGCCTGTAGCTGCATCTACTACCGACACGCCACGTCCGTCCTCTTTCTTCGGCTCGCTCACCATGAATACTTGCAGGCCCTCACTATCGGGGCGCAATTTACACAGATAAGCTTTGTCGCTGTGTCCCAATCCGGTAGACCAAAGCAAGGTGCCGTTGTCATCAAGCATACATGAGCCGAGCATCACTTCATCCCGGCCATCATTATCCACATCGCCTGTCACCATGCTGTGCGCCCCCATACTACGAATGACGGGGTTTTCTTCATCACCATCCCAACGCCAGGCACGAGTCAGCTTTCCGTCCTTCAGCATCCAGGCATCTACCACCATCAGTTTATATGTGCCGCGTGCGGCCAATATATAGGGTGTCTTTCCATCTAAGTAGGCCATGCCTATCTGGTTGCGGTTTTGACGGTTCAAATTTCCATAACGGTCGTTGCGCTCCGGCCAATCCACACGGTCAATTACACGGCCCGTCATACCATCGAGGATAGATAGGTATTCACTTCCGCCACATACCCGGCCTTGGTCGTTTTTCACGAAATCATCGCCAGCGGTTTTCAAAGCCACTTCCGCTTTTCCGTCTCCATTGAAATCGTATACGATGAATGGTGAATACCAAATGCCCGGTTCAATACCCGGCCCCATGTCGTATGTCCACAAGTAAGTGCCATCGCTCAGATAAGCTGATATCTTATAGGTAATGCCTTTTGTGTCACCTCGTGTTCCGGGGTCGACATTTGACTCCGGTGTGCGAATGACATAATCATATGTGCCATCACCGTTCAAGTCGGCCAAAGCCACCTTCCCCGCCCGGTCGTTATTGTGCAAGCGGATGGAAGTGTAGTTTTTCAAATCGGCCAAAAACACTTCGCATTTTTCTGAGACCATAGGTTTTATCCCTTTCGCACGGGCCTCTACCCAATAAGTGGCACGGGTTACCGGCTTTTCGTCCACGAAGTCGCAGGTTGCGGTCAGTGCCTTGCGAGTCAGCTTCTTTGTGCGTCCGTCGGCTTCGCGATAGACGTGGAAAGCTACGTCTGCACTATCCGAAGCCAGCAGACGCCAACTGAGGTAAACCGACTTTCCGTCTTGTCCCGGTGCAGCCGTCAAACCCCGATTTAATTTTTCTATTACACGCTCCTTGGCATACCCCTCGACCAAAGGCTTGGGTTCGTGCTGCGGGGCGAGCACTTCATAATAATAATGGCTCTCCCTGGGGTCTTGCGCCTGAAGGAGACCGCTGGCGCACAGCAAGGCGCCAATCAAAATTATCGCTCGTTTCATTGCCAATATCTTTCTTTACATATATTAATAAAACTCTCTTCGAATGAGAATGACCCACCAGCGTTAGTGGGGATAACCCACTGCCTTATTCTGTCTTCAGCGGTATTAACTCGACAGGTCCCAGCAAGCCGCTCGGCACGGATGTCCATCCGGCATAGTCACCTTTCTTATAGCCTAAGGCGGCAATGTTGATGTCCTTGAAGATGCGCCACTTCACGCCCTGCTTATCCATATCGGAGATGCGGTTAGCGGGCAGGTTGGTCACTTCCACTTCGAGTATATTTTCACCCGGACGGAGATATTTGCCAACGTTGCAACGGAAGGGCACGGCCCAAAGGGTTGTCACCTCCACTCCGTTGATGCGCACACGGGCACTCTCGCGGACATCGCCCAAGATTAATTCCCAATCGGCGAATGCGGCCGGATTGTCCAAGGTGAAGGTCGTAGTGTAGCAAGCCGTGGCCATCGTGGTGCGTGCGCCCTCAAAGTTCAGGTCTGTCCACGAGCCTAAGGATACGGAGTCGGGCACATGAGCCACCTCCGGAGCACTCTGTACGAAACGCAAGCCCCACTTGCCATCTAAGCGTATGGCCTTGTCCGCAGGAGCGGTATAAGCCCAGTCGGCCACTTGCACATCGGCATCGGTAAAGGTCTTCAAGATGATGGATTCTCCCGAACGTAATTGGACGAATACTTCCGTCTTGTCTCCACTTTGGCGGATGCGGGCCTTGCCCGAAGTGCCGTCCATGGGATTGTAAAACATCACCGAGCGAGCCTTGACGGAAAGGGGTATCCATGCCTCCGTGTCCTTATCGGTCAGTGCGGAGATAAAGTAATGATAGCCATCGGCATTGGTGCGGCGGATGCAGCTTAAATCAAAGTTGGTTTTCATCACTTCGGGTTTGGCCGATGTTTGCGCCAATGTCTTGGCATAATCGGTGCCGAAGAGAATATGACCCTCACCGGATTTTTGCAAGGTTTCCATTTCGCTCCATGTCTTCTTGAAGTCAGCGCGGCGTGCTTCCAGATTGCCATAGCCGGGCACATCTTCGGGATATTGGTCGAGGAAGACAATGGTAGCTCCTTCCTTAGCCAACTGGAGCAATTTGGCCAATACATCGGCGGGCATCAGTCGGGCACCGGGCACTACCAAAGCTTTGTAGCGGCTTCCGCCCGAAGTCTCCAACTCGCCATCCGCGAAGGTCAAAGTACGGACAAAATTATCAGAGATGTAATCCATGTCATAGCCGGCATCGTTGATGCGGTGTACGGCCTCGATGAATCGGGGCGCACGCTCGGCCATCTTATGGATGTCGAACATCAAGAGACGTCCGCCTTGCTCTTGCCACATATCATACACGGGCAGATAAACCAGAAAATCATTATCCGGCTTGCCCATCTGCAAAAAGCTCTGACACCGGGCGATGTAATTAAAGAAGGCCGGGGCATCACGCCAGATGTTGTTCGTTGGGCTCATGTCTACCGTGGCATAAAACTTCCAGCCGGGCCAAGCTGCATCGGCAGGCGAATAGGTGGTGCCGTGAAAGAAGGTATGGTTGACACCCGACACGAACATCAAGTCGATGTCGGGCTTGCATTGCGAAAGGGATGTGCGGAAATGCTCGGTGAGCCAGGTAAATGTTTCCGACGAGGTAAGTGGTTTGCCGGAGATATGGGCGGCCGAGGAGGCATATTTCAGCATCGAGAGGTCGGAGTCGTTGGGACGGGTCAGGGAATCCTTGCGCAAGCCTTTGATGCCGAAGTCCGAGAGGCCGAAGCCTTCGCACTCGGGCACATCCACTGTGGCATAAATATCTATCAGATTGCCGGGGGATCCATGTGCCTGGTTACGGGTCTGAGAGCCGTGCTTGTGTGCCCACTCTGTCCATTGGGCGGTGAAATTTTCACGTAGCATCTCGCCCAGCGTCTCGCGATAATCGGATATGATGCGGCGTGCTTCGTCCGTCCGTACGCTATCCTCCATGAGGAACTCCGGCAAGTGCTCTTCCAGCTTATAGCCCCGGCGAGCCAGGAATTCATCAAATAGATTGGTAGTCCAGTCGGCCCCATAAACTTCGTAGGAGTCATTGAAGAAATTGTGCGGGAAAGTTTGGGTGCCCGTCTCCTCAAAGGCTTTGTCGAAACGTGCCAAATAACGCTCTACCGCTCCGCGTGAGAAATGATTCATCACATAGCCCTCGCCACCCGGAGCCGCACGTTTCACCTGCTGGCGGGTTTTGCCACAAAAGGCGGCTATCAGGCGCCATTCACCCCGCGGGGCTTTCCAATCCAGCTTTCCATCCTTCACTTTATCGGTCAAATCCAGGCATTTCCCATCCGTAGAGAAAGCCATCAGACGCTCTAAGACGGCGTAGGGCTTCTGCTTTTCGTCCGAAGTCTCTATCGTTTGCTCTAAGCGTTGGCCTTTCTTCAAATGATATTCTTCGATGAGCAGGCGGCAGGCGGCATCCTCAATGGATACTTCCGGTCCGCCAAAAGGCCATCCGGTGCCCGTGTTCATGTCGATCAGCATCCCCAGCCGGGCAGCTTCGCTCTCTGTGTAGCGCAGCACTTCCATCCAGCGGGGCGAAAGGAAATCAATGTCGCGTGCTTCGTTGCCCTGCACGCCATAAATGGGAGTAATTTCCATGGATCCCATGCCGGCCCGGGCATATTCCTCCAGGTTGCGGGTCAGGTTTTGTTCGTCTACCGCACTTCCCATCCACCACCAGCGGGCGGATGCTTTGGCTTCTGTCTTTATTTCAGGCCACGTTACGGTTTGCGCACCTATTGTGCCGCATACGCCCAAGGCCATGAGATAAGTTAGCAATCTCTTGTTTTTCATGATATATACATTTATTGATTGCGACAAATATAGCAACTATTTTTCAAACAAGTCTACTTGCTTTTGATGCTAATCTTATGTTTTTTGATTTTCGTGCAAGTTTGGCCGTTATCTTCTCGAAAGAAAGACAATGCTTTTGCGAAAGAAAAGCCGTGCCTTGTCGAAAGAAAGGCATTCCTTTTTGAAAGGCATGAGTTTGACATATATGCATATAATATGCAGAAAAATAGTATAAAACAATAAAAAAACCGCATATATGCATACATTTTCAAAAATATTCCCTATTTTTGCGCCCTATTAAGAATAAATATGCAGAAGATGAAGAAGAAAGCCAACCGGTTGGATGCCATCAAGATGATTATCTCGAGCAAGGAAATAGGCTCGCAGGAAGAGTTGCTCCAAGCCTTGAGCAAGGAGGGATTCGAGTTGACCCAGGCTACCCTGTCGCGCGACTTGAAGCAGCTCAAGGTGGCCAAGGCCGCCAATACGAACGGGAAGTACGTGTATGTGTTGCCCAACGACATCTTATATAAACGCACGACCCACCAAAGCGCAGGCGAGATGATGAGGTCGACGGGCTTCGTGTCGCTGCAATTCTCGCGCAACATTGCCGTCATCCGCACCCGCCCGGGCTATGCCAGCAGCATCGCCTACGACATAGACAACCGCGAATGCAACCACATCCTGGGCACCATCGCCGGCGATGACACCATCATGCTGGTGTTGGACGAAGGGGCCGCGCACGAGGACATCCGCGCTTTCTTGTCTGAGACCATACCGAATGTTTAAACCATAAAGATTGATATAGAATAAGTAGAAATGGACGTAAAGGAAATAGAAGTCATGGTGGCAGACGCCTCCCATGAAGTTTATGTAGACACCATACTCGACACCATCCGCGAGGCCGCCAAGAAGCGCGGCACGGGCATCGCCGAGCGTACGCACGAATATGTAGCCACCAAGATGAAGGAAGGCAAAGCCATCATCGCCCTGCACGGCACGGAGTTTGCCGGATTCAGCTACATCGAGAGTTGGGGCAACAAGCAATACGTGGCCACGTCGGGCCTCATCGTACACCCCAAGTATCAAGGCATCGGACTGGCCAAGCGCATCAAGCAAGCCTCGTTCCGCCTGGCACGCCTGCGTTGGCCCTGGGCGAAGATATTCAGCCTCACCAGCGGGGCGGCGGTGATGAAGATGAACACCGAGTTGGGCTATGTGCCTGTCACCTTCAACGAGTTGACGGACGACGACGCCTTCTGGAAGGGATGCGAGGGTTGCATTAACCACGACATTCTGGTGGCCAAGAACCGTAAGTTCTGCATCTGCACGGCGATGTTGTATGACCCGGCGTTGCATGAGGAAGACAAAATATAAAGCCCCACCCCTCCCTCCCCCGTAGGGAGGGGGAAGACACCATACATTAATTATATAATTCAAAAAAACATGCCCTTTCTCCCTCCCTACGGGGGAGGGCCGGGGAGGGGCTTTTATAGATTATGGAAAGAAAGAAAGTAGTAGTCGCCTTCAGCGGCGGGCTGGACACATCGTTCACCGTGATGTATCTGGCCAAGGAGAAAGGATACGAAGTACATGCGGCTTGCGCCAACACAGGCGGATTCAGTGCCGAGCAACTCAAGACCAACGAGGAGAACGCCTACAAGCTGGGCGCAACGAAGTATGTCACCCTCGACGTGACGCACGAGTATTACGAGAAGAGCCTGAAGTACATGGTGTATGGCAACGTGTTGCGTAACGGCACCTACCCCATCTCCGTCAGTTCCGAGCGCATCTTCCAGGCACTGGCCATCGCACGCTATGCCAACGAAATCGGTGCGGACGCCATCGCCCACGGCTCAACGGGTGCAGGCAACGACCAGGTGCGTTTCGACATGACCTTCCTGGTGATGGCACCGGGCGTGGAGATTATCACGCTGACCCGCGACATGGCCCTGAGCCGTCAGGAGGAGATTGACTACCTGAACAAGCACGGCTTTGCCGCCGACTTCGCCAAGCTGAAGTATTCGTACAACGTAGGCATCTGGGGCACAAGCATCTGCGGAGGCGAAATCCTCGACTCGGCACAAGGCTTGCCGGAGACCGCCTACCTGAAGCATTGCACCAAGGAAGGTACCGAGCAACTGCGCCTCACCTTCGAGCAGGGCGAATTGAAAGCCATCAACGGCGAACGCTACGACGACCCCATCAAGGCCATCCAGAAAGTAGAGGAGATTGGCGCGGCCTACGCCATAGGGCGCGACATGCACGTGGGCGACACCATCATCGGCATCAAGGGTCGTGTGGGCTTCGAGGCCGCCGCTCCCATGCTGATTATCGGCGCGCACCGCTTCTTGGAGAAATACACACTGAGCAAATGGCAGCAGTATTGGAAGGATCAGGTGGCCAACTGGTATGGCATGTTCCTGCACGAGAGCGAATACTTAGAGCCGGTGATGCGCGACATCGAGGCCATGCTCACCTCCAGCCAGCGCAACGTGAACGGCACCGCCATCCTGGAGCTTCGTCCCTACGGCTTCCACACCGTGGGCGTGGAAAGCGAGGATGACCTGGTGAAGAACAAGTTCGGCGAATACGGCGAAATGCAGAAGGGCTGGACAGCCGGGGACGCCAAGGGCTTCATCAAGGTGCTCTCGACCCCGCTCCGCGCCTACTACGCCTGCCATAAGGACGAGATGGAATAAGCCACCGTTTGTAAAGGAAACAGAATGATACCCGAACTGCTCCCCACCCGCCTCAGAAGTATCTGTAGGCGGATTTCGGGAGGAGCGGACAATCATCCGGCTTTGTTGTAGGAATCATCCGGCTTTGTTCCTACAATAGTGTGGCTTTGTTCCCACAATCATCCGGCTTTGTTCTTACAATCATCCGTGTGTAAACATTTATAAACCATAAACAACCTTCATTCCATGGACGAACCCAAGAGACTCTACCGTCCCCGCACGGGACGCATGCTGTCCGGTGTATGTGCCGGGCTGGCCAATTATTTCGGGATGGACCCAACGCTTGTGCGTGTGATTTACGCCATCTTGAGCGTATGTACCGCCATCATCACCGGTGCCATCATCTACGTCATCCTGTTGCTTATTATCCCCGAAGAACCTAACAGATACCAACGATAATTATGATAAAGATAGGAATTATAGGCGGCGCAGGCTATACGGCCGGCGAGCTCATCCGCCTGCTCATCAACCACCCGGAGGCGGAAATCGCCTTCATCAACAGCGGCAGCAATGCGGGCAACCGTGTGACCGACGTACACGAGGGACTGTATGGCGAAACGGACATCCGCTTCACCGACCAACTCCCCTTGGACGAGATAGACTGCCTTTTCTTCTGCACCGCCCATGGCGACACGCGCAAGTTTATGGACAGCCACAATCTGCCCGAAGGCTTGAAGGTGATAGACCTCTCCATGGATTACCGCCTGAAGGCCGAGGGCAACGACTTCGTCTACGGACTGCCCGAGTTGAACCGCCGCGCCACCTGCAAGGCGCAGCACGTGGCCAATCCCGGCTGCTTCGCCACCTGCATCCAGTTAGGACTGCTCCCCTTGGCCAAACACCTGATGCTGAACGACGACATCACGGTGAACGCCATCACGGGCAGCACCGGTGCGGGTGTCAAACCGGGCGCAACCAGCCACTTCAGCTGGCGCGACAACAACCTGAGCGTCTACAAGGCGTTCGAGCATCAACACGTGCCCGAAATCAAGCAATCCTTACAGCAGTTGCAAAACAGCTTCCACTCGGAGATAGACTTCATCCCCTACCGGGGCGCATTCCCGCGCGGCATCTTTGCCACCATCGTGGTGAAGAACAAATGCAGCATCGAGGAACTGACGCGTATCTACGAAGAATATTATGCGGAAGACTCCTTCACGCACGTGGTGGACAAGAACATCGACCTGAAGCAGGTGGTGAACACCAACAAGTGCCTCCTCCACTTAGAGAAGCACGGCGACAAGCTGCTCATCATCTCCTGCATCGACAACCTGCTGAAAGGTGCCAGCGGCCAGGCCGTTCACAACATGAATCTGATGTTTAACTTAGAGGAGACGGTGGGGCTGAGACTGAAACCGAGCGCGTTTTAAAAAAATTCTTCATTCATATGAAACTTTTCGACGTATATCCTTTATTCGACATCAACATCGTGCGGGGCAAAGGCTGCCACGTATGGGACGAACAAGGCACGGAGTACCTCGACCTCTACGGAGGCCATGCCGTCATCTCCATCGGCCATGCCCATCCGCACTATGTGGAAATGATAAGCAAGCAAGTAGCCACTTTGGGCTTCTACTCCAATTCAGTGATTAACAAGCTCCAGCAACAACTGGCCGAACGCCTGGGCAAGGTCTGCGGTTATGACGACTATCAGCTCTTCCTCATCAACAGCGGTGCGGAAGCCAACGAGAACGCCTTGAAGCTGGCCTCCTTCCACAACGGACGGACACGCATCGTCAGCTTCGCCAAGGCCTTCCACGGACGTACCTCGCTGGCCGTGGAAGTGACGGACAATCCGAAGATTATCGCACCCGTCAACGCCAACCAACACGTCACTTACCTGCCTTTGAACGACATCGAAGCTATGCAGACAGAGCTTCGCAAAGGCGATGTATGCGCCGTCATCATCGAAGGCATCCAGGGCGTAGGCGGCATCCAAGTGCCCGACACGGCATTCATGCAGGCATTGCGTGAGGAGTGTACACAGACGGGCACCGTCCTCATCCTCGACGAGATACAGAGCGGATATGGCCGCAGCGGCAAGTTCTTCGCCCACCAATACACCGGCATCCGTCCGGACATGATAACCGTGGCAAAAGGTATCGGCAACGGTTTCCCCATGGGTGCCGTGCTCATCAGCCCGGAGTTCAAGCCCGTCTACGGTCAACTGGGAACTACGTTCGGTGGCAATCACCTGGCCTGCGCGGCAGCTTTGGCTGTGCTGGACGTCATCGAAGGCGAGGGTCTCATTGAGAATACCGCACAGGTCGGCGCACACCTTTTGGAGGAACTGAAGAAGCTGCCTCAGATAAAGGAAGTGCGTGGCCGGGGCCTGATGATAGGCATGGAGTTCGAGCAGCCCATCAAGGAATTGCGTTCGCGCCTGCTGCACGAGCAGAAGGTCTTCACGGGTGTCAGCGGCACGAACGTCATCCGCCTGCTTCCGCCGCTGTGCCTGACGATGGACGAGGCGGACTTGTTCTTGGAAAGGTTTGAGAAGGTCGTTTCCTTGTAATTGAGTTATGAGTGTCATCCAAATTGAGGAGTTTTTGAAATGTTTCGTAGGTATAAGAATCTCTTTTTCGATTTGGATGACACTCTCTGTGTATTCCCTATGCATACGAGCGATGCTATTTTGTTTGCTCCCAAAGTTTTGACACCGCACGTATCTGAAGTGCTTGAGTATTTAAAAGAACGCTATCATTTGTATATTCTTTCCAATGGTTTGCGGGAAGTGCAGGCCGGTAAGATTCGTTTGGCGGGGCTTGAGAGATACTTTTGCAAAGTCATTGTTTCCGAGGATATAGGTGTCCCCAAACCTTATGCTCCGATTTTTCATTTTGCTCTTTCGGCCACACAATCGTATGTGGAAGACTCTCTGATGATAGGTGATAGCTGGGAGAAAGATATAGTAGGTGCGGCCGGGATCGGTATGCATCAAGTGTTCTATGATGTGGAAGGCAGAAGTGAATTGCCTTTCCGTCCAACTTATCACATTAAGGATTTGAAAGAATTAATCGAACTTTTGTAACCTTGTATTCCATTGTTTAAGGTTGACCGAATCGCCATCCTAATCCTAGCATCAAGTTATTGGGATTTTTGAAGTCACTCAATTGATAGCCTACATGCAAGAAGAACCGGCGGGTGACAAACGCTTTGAGAGCCAGCACCTGATAGAATACGTCCGTATCAATGCCTTTGCAAATGACATTACGTCCGATGCCAATGTTCACCGAGAAGATGGGCATATTCAGCTCCGCACGTAATGAAAGGCCTACGGCAAATTGTTCGCGGAAAGGCGGGCGGTAGAATTTCATTTCCCCATTGGTCTCTTCTGCCAGATATTCCATTAAGTTGGCGCTTTCATCGTATTGTGCATCGAGCGACACACCGGTCCGGAAATATTTATTGACTCTATACATAGGGTTAAAGTTCATTCCGATTACGGCAAAGGACCCCGGAATCAACTCTCCATGGTCGGGATAAATGAGGCCACGTTTACGGGTGGAGGCATAGAGAATGAGGTCATAACTGAAGCGTCTTTTCATGGGCAATGCCTTTTCACGTAAAGGTTTGGCTTCTTGTCTTGTTTCACCAAAGGCATGTACGATGCCCACACGTGCTCCCAGGGTATTGACGCCTGAATTAGGATAATTTGTATTTCCATTGGAATAATGCGCCAAGTCCACACCGGCGGTCAGGCGCCAGTCAGGGCTTGGCTGCCAATTCAAGAAAAGGCCTAAGTTGAGGTAAGCATTAACACGGGACCCCACCACCACATTATAAGGGTTGTCCACCGGGTCATATTTCTTCCATCCGAATGCGGCACCGAAGTTCCATTCATAGTCTATTGATAGATGCTTTGTCAAACGAGCAATAGGGGCGCCTTGAAATGCATATAGTGCCACGGGCGTGCCCACTTCCGCTTTGTTGAAGAAATTGTTGTAGGCCAATCCGATGCCCTGATAAGTATGCGGATAGAGTCTCCCCAAGCGGGTATCAGAGGCAAAACGGAAGGCATAACGCAAGTGGGCGGAAAAGGTCGTGTTTATAGCCTTTCCATTGGCATTTTCCCCACGGAAGAAAGTTCGGGTGGGGAAGACATAGCTTGGGCGCATCTCCAGACCGATGTAATGCGCCGGACGTCCTTTAGATAAACTGTCAGGCCGGGTAGCTTGCATCTCCAGACTTACGAATAGACAGAGCACCAAGAAGAGGTATAAACGTTTCATTCTTCGTACATGTGATCTATCACGTCTTGATAATGTTCGGCCACTATCGGACGGCGCAATTTCAACGTATTGGTCAATTCCCCTCGCTCCATGCTGAACGGCTCGGGTAAGAGTGTGAAGCGTTTTATCTGCTCATAGTGGGCAAAGGGTTGTTGCAAGGTGTCGATACGTTCGCGATAGAAGTCCAGCACTTCCGGCTTTTGCAGCAACTCTTCCATGGAGGCATAGGCAATGCCTCGTTTGGCGGCCAGCTCTTTCACCAGGTCATAGGTAGGCACTATCAATGCAGACACAAACTTGCGTTGGTCGGCTATGATGGCCACTTGGTCGATGTATCGGTCCAATATCAACCTGGTTTCCAGTGCTTGGGGAGATATATACTTGCCGTTGGAAGTTTTAAAGAGGTCCTTGATACGTTCGGTCAGATAGAGGTGGTCTCCTTTTAGATAGCCGGCGTCTCCGGTGTGGAACCAGCCTTCCTTGTCGATGGCATCGGCGGTAGAGACCGGTTTCTTGTAATATCCGGTGGTGATTGTTCGGCCACGGAGGAGAATTTCATCATTCTCGCCAATCTTTACCTCCAATCCCGGCATTATTTGTCCTACGGAGCCTATCTCGAACCCTTGCTTGCGGAAGCAGGCCACTGTGGCGGTAGACTCTGTCAGCCCGTATCCCACCAGCATGAAGAGGCCTACGGAATGGGCAAACTCGCAAATAGCATCACTTACGGCCGCTCCGGCGGTGGGGAAGAAGTTGCCATTCTCCAGACCGATGGTTTTTTTCAGCAGGGTATAAACCGTTTTCTCATAAAATTTATAGCGCAAGTGCAACATCAGAGGCGGGGTTTTTCCCTGACGTATGTAGTCGATGTTATGTTCCCGGCCTACACGAAGCGCGTCCAGCATCAGGGCCTTTCGCATTCCCGTTTCTTGTGCGATGCGTTCCTGTACGCCCAAATAGACTTTCTCCCAAAAGCGGGGCACGCTGCACATGGCCGTAGGCCGGATTTCTTTCAGGCTCTGTTGTACTTCGTGCGGACGGAGGTTGATGCATACTTGTGCTCCGCGATGCAGGCAAAGGTAAGTCCATGCCCGTTCGAAGACATGTGTCAAGGGCAGGAAGTTAAGAGACACGTCACGCTCCGTAAGCTGGGGCAGGGCGATGTCGTGGATGCGCATGGCCTCATCGTAATTAAAATGATGTAGCATCACTCCCTTGGGTTCGCCCGTTGTGCCGGAGGTGTAGAGAATGCTGGCCAGGTCATCGTACGAAGCCCGTGCGGTGCGCTCCTCCACTTCGGCCTGATGGGTCAACCCTTTAGCGGCTTGCAGGAATTCATCGAAATAGATGGAGGTCGTGTCACGTGGGTCTTTCTGCACTTTGCGGTCGAAGATGATGAGTTGTTGCAGAGAGTGGCAGAAGCCTAAGACGCGGAAGGCGGCGTCATATTGAAATTGTTCGCCTACAAAAAGATAGCGTATTTGGGCATCATTTACGATATACTTTACTTGCACCGGCGAGCTGGTGGCATACAGCGGAATGGTGACGGCTCGCACGCCAAATGCGCCGAGGTCCACGTACAGGCACTCCGGTTTGTTTTGCGAGAAGATACCCACGTTTTCCTCTTCCGCCACGCCGAAAGCTATCAAGGCATCGGATACCTGCCTCACCTTCCGTGAAAATTCGTTCCACGTGATAGGTATCCAGCGTCCTGCATCGTAATCTTTGTACTTCAGGGCGACTTTGTCCCCATACTTCTCTGCCTGTCGATGCACCAAAACCGAAAAATGATGATAAACCATGGCTCTCTATTATATTGGGTGAATATGTTGCAAAGATATTTATTTTTGCTTGATGCCCCAAATAATACATGCCTTTCTCATCGGCAAATTGCATAAGGCAGCTTTCTATCTAGATTTCGCTTAGCCTTGCCCTTGGCCAAACATTGTCTCGGTCTTGACGAAACATTGTTTCGGTGTGCATAAAACGGAGTGTTTCTTAAGTTTGGGTGTGATAAAAATCTAAAAAGTTTATCCCATCGTTAGCGGGTATGGATAGATGTTGTATCTTTGCAAATGTATATTTATAGTTTGCAGATAGCATGAACATTCTCAAGAAGACAATCCTTTGGATGAAACATAACCCCTTGTTTATACAACGTTTGCCGGTGCCCGTTGTGCTGGGCGTGCTGCTTTATTCGTGTGCCAGCATAGGCCGCATTGAGGGTGGACCGATAGACGAAGACCCGCCCGTGTTCGTAGAGAGCCGTCCCGCGCCGGGGCAGTTGAACTACGACCGCAACCGCATCTCCATCACCTTCGATGAATACATCAAGCTGGACCAGCCCAACGAGAAGGTGGTCATATCCCCGCCTCAGATACAGCAGCCGGAGATTCGCACCAGCGGCAAGCGGGTCATCGTCAACCTGAACGACACGCTGAAGCCCAACACGACGTACACCATCGACTTTGGCGACGCCATACAGGACAACAACGAGGGCAATCCGTTGGAACTGTTCACCTTCACCTTCTCCACGGGCGACAGGCTGGACACGATGGCCGTATCCGGCACGGTGCTGAACGCTTCGAACTTGGAGCCGGTGAAGGGAATGCTGGTAGGCCTCTACTCCAACCTGTCCGATACGGCTTTCACCACGATGCCCTTCGAGCGTGTGGGGCGCACCGACAGCCGGGGACGCTTCTCCATCCGGGGCGTGGCGCCGGGCAGTTACCGCATCTACGCCTTGCAGGACGCCGACCAGAATGTCTACTTCTCCCAACCCATGGAGCAGATTGCCTGGAACGACTCGCTCGTAATCCCCCGTTATGAATTCCGCATGCGCCAGGACACGACCTGGATTGACTCCCTGACCATCGACACCATCGTGGAGCGTCAATACACGCACTACCTGCCGGACGACATCCTGCTGCGCTGCTTCAAGGAGATATACTTCAACCAACGCCTGGCCAAGACCGAGCGGTTGACTCCGCAGAAGTTCAGCCTCTACTTCACGGCACCCGCCGATACGCTCCCCTTGCTGCGCGGACTGAACTTCGACGAGCGCGACGCCTTCGTCATCGAGCAGACCACGGGACGCAACGACACCATACACTATTGGATAAAAGACTCCTTGCTCTACCAGCAGGACACGCTGCGTGCGGAGTTGACCTATATGGAGACGGACACACTGGGCAAGCTGGTGCAACGCATCGACACCGTGCGCCTGCAGTCTAAGGTCGGCTACAAGAAACTGATGGAGCAGAAGGCCGAGGCGGACAAGAAGAAGCTGGAAGAACTCCGCAAAGAGGCCAAGAAGAAAAAGAAGCGCGACGCCGAGGGCAACGAGATTGAAGCCCCCGAGCCGGTCCTGCCCACCGAGTTCCTCCCGGTAGAAGTCTACGCCCCGTCGTCCATGGACGTGTACGACTACATCTCCCTCACCTTCCAGGAACCGCTGGCAAGCATCGACACCTCCGCCATCCACCTGCAACTGAAGGTCGACTCCCTGTGGCAGGACATCCCCTACGACTTCCACCGCGACTCCCTGGACCTGAAGCTCTACAACATCTACGCCGACTGGACGCCCGGCGAGAGCTACCAGTTCGCCGTAGACTCCATGGCCATACACGGCCTGTACGGCTTGTTTACGGACAAGATACAGAACGAGTTCAAGGTGAAGACCGTTGAAGAATACGGCGCCATCCTGTTCGACATCGCGGGAGCGCCCCCCACGGCCTTCGTCGAACTGCTGAACGAGCAGGACGCCGTGGTGCGCACCGTGCCCGTAGTCGATGGCCACGCCGACTTCTACTACCTGCCGCCCGGCAAGTACGGCGCACGCCTCATCGACGACGCCAACAACAACGGACAGTGGGACACGGGCGACTACGAGGCCAAGCTTCAGCCCGAAAAAGTGTATTACTACTACCAAGTGCTGGAGCTGAAAGCCAACTTCGACCTGCAACAGTCCTGGAACCCCACCGACCGTCCCCTGGACCAGCAGAAGCCCATGGACCTGAAGAAACAGAAGCCCGACGAGGACAAAAAGAACCGAACTAACAACAGACGATAAACAAAAAACAAAAGCAGTTATGAACCAAAACATGAAACTTATGAAAAAGCTCCGCATGACGCTGGCCGTGCTGGCATGTTGTTTCTTTGCCGCCCGGGCCGACGCCCAATGCACGGCGGTCAACACCGCTTTCCAGCCCGGAGAGCACGTCTCCTACGACCTGATGTTCAACTGGAAGTTCATCTGGATAAAAGTGGGCTACGCCGAACTGACCACCGACAAAGCCACCTACGAAGGCCGCGAAGGCTACCGCTTCAGCCTCAAGTCACACACCAGCAAGCGCGCCGACTTCTTCTTCAAGATGCGCGACACCCTCGTCTGCCACGTCACCGACCAACTGGAACCCCAATACTTCTGCAAAGCCGCCGAGGAAGGCAAACGCCACACCAAGGACGAAGCCTGGTTCGCCTACCGCGACGGCACCTCCCACGTCAAGCAACGCCGCACGTGGTACAAACCCGCCGACCGCAAGACGCAAGAAATGGAGTACGAAGACAGCCGCTGCATCTTCGACATGCTCAGCATCCTCGGCCAGGCCCGCTCGTGGAAGGCCACCGACTTCAAGGTGGGCGACAAAGTACACTTCCCCATGGCCACCGGCCGCCGCGTCGAGCAGCAGACGCTGATATACCGCGGCATCGAGAACGTGAAAGCCAACAACGACATCACCTACCGCTGCCTGGTCTTCTCCTTCGTAGAGTACGTGGGCGAGGCGAAAGAAGAGAAAGAAGTCATCACCTTCTTCATCTCCGACGACGACAACCACCTCCCCATCCGCCTGGACATGTACCTCAACTTCGGCTCCGCCAAAGCCTTCCTCACGAACGTGGAGGGCAACCGCCACCCCATCACCAGCGTCGTGGCGGAGCAATGACACATAACGAGAGTGGAACGGCTCGAAGAAATAACGCCCCATGCGTCCTTAAAGATACAGACTGCATGGGGCGTTATTCTGTGATACCCAATAGGTCTTTACGTTACAACGTTGATGATGAAAAATCAAGCTGATACACGACAGAACCACTTGCGTCTCTGCTGAACTTTCCTACACAGATAAGCTCCGGAATGTCTTCGATCCAAAACGCAACTTCCTCTACTGACTGAGCGGGCACTTCCATTGTTGCAGCCAGTTTGGCAGCTTCTTCGTTACACAACTTTGTCAACGTTTCAATACTGTCCGTGCTCTTTCCACACTTTACAGACTTTCCTTGATTGTAATTCTCTTTATTCATATTATTAATGTATTAAGGGTTATAAGCATTCTCTACTATTATAAAGATGAGTTCAATTTCTATAATGATACTTGATTTTTATATCAAAGTCACCATCTTTTTCTTCAGAATATACGGCATCAATAACTACGATACCCTTACAGTATAAATCATAGATTTCTGGAAAGTAATACTTTGTCAGTTCGATTTGATGAGAATAATCTGTAATATAGGTCCTTTTTGTACTACCACAGGCTGCAAAGCAGAAGCTAATGAATAAAATGAATAAGACTCGTTTCATACGCTTAGATTTTAGCTGCGCCCTCCAGCTGCCACAAGGGCCGTATATACACACGAGGCGTGGAACTGTATGCCACGTCCTAATGTGAAGGTGCTAGGAAAACCTTTGTGAACAGATATGGGAATAACAGCCCCACGCCATATGCGTGGAGACTATCATATCCTCTCTTGTTCACGTGATTGAAGTTTCCTAGGCTTTTCACATACAAGAAGAAGACATAACGCCTCTTGAAATCAATATGTACGGGCGGGAAACTTTCCCGTCCACGTGCAAAGGTAACAAATAAATGTATTCACCTGCTAAAAACACGGAAAATATTCGCTTCCATATTGTTAAATATACTCATTTCCTTGGAAAAATTGCTTCGAGTTCACGAGGAAAACTTTCCTTAAGTTAGTGTGAATGTAAATCATCTGCATCTCTGCATAACCGCCTGAAAACTGACTTTTGCTATTTTGAAAAAGGTATACAATTGATTTTAAGAATTATTTGGTATTAGCCTTCTTGACTGTTAATGAATGTGTAAAAATTGGGGTAAAATTGCTCTTTAAACCTTGCTGAAATAGCTATATGCTTGAATATTAGCTATTTATACGTTTTAGAAACACTGCGCTATTTGCGTTAAATCGGCGCACTGTTTACCCCTAAAACACTGCGCTGTTTGCGGAAAAACAGTGCGCTGACTGAGAGCAAATACTGCGCTGATTTGGAGGCAATAATTCGCTCGTGTTTTTAAAATGGAAAATATTGTACATGAGAGAAAGATGAGACCACTCAATGTGCTGACATATAAATCTACCGAAAAATCCCTATCTTTGCGCTGTCATAACCCATTTAACAACTGGCCGCATGGAACATACCGCCCCCTTCTTCTCCCCCATTTCCCGCCGGATGGACATCCCCGACGAAGACTACACCCGTGCCGAACCGTGCGTGGCGATGGCCGATGCCTTGGCACGCAGCACCAACCACAGCATCTACCTCATCGACTACAACCGGCGCAATTTCCTCTACGTGTCGCCCAACCCCTTGTTTCTTTGCGGACGCTCGCCCGAAGAGGTCAGGCGGAAAGGTTACGCGTTCTATTTCGAGGTCGTCCCGCCCGACGATATGGACAGATTGCTGGAAATCAACAAGGCGGGCTTCCGATTCTACTATCAGCTTCCGGTGGAGAAGAGGCTGCACTGTTCCATCGATTACGACTTCCATATCCGCATGACCGACCGCCGCACGTACCTCATCCATCACAAGCTGACGCCCGTCTTGCTCAGCCCGCAGGGCGACATCTGGCTGGCGCTGTGCGTGGTCTCCCTGTCGCCTACTCCCCAGGCGGGCGATGTCCTCATCACGGACAAAACCTGTGCAGACCGCTACGTCTACTCCTTCGCCGCCCGCCGTTGGAAGAAGCGGGAGGAACTCATCCTTTCAGACCGTGAGCGCGACATCCTGCGCCTCTCCGCCATGGGCCTTTCCAATGTCCGGATAAGCGAAGCCCTCTTCATCGATGCCAACACCGTGAAGTATCACAAGAAGAACGTCTTCGAGAAGCTGCAGGCGGAAAACATCACTGAGGCCGTGGGCATCGCGGCCAACTTGGGGCTGATTTAGAAAGGCGATGTAGACGAGATTTGTCCTGATAGATAGGAAGTATCCATGTGTTCCCAAATGGAACCTGTGCTATTCCTGTCTACTCACCGCTGTTGTACATCAAGAAACCTTTGAACTGCCTGATAAACCAATCCCAATCATCCCGCATGATGAAATGAAGCCCCTGGGTGGCGTATTCTAAGCGTACGGTCCGCAGTTCTTTGAATTGTTCTTCCACCATCGGAGCCATTCGTTGGAAAGAAGATTCCAGCAGAACCAAGGCAGGCACCTTGACCCGCCCCAGCATCGGACGCATGTCGGTGTTGGAATAATCGCAATACATCTGTGCATACGTCCGCCTGTCGGAAGTCGTGCCCCATTGCACCAGCCGTTCGCACAGCAGGGAGTCCGTGGTCAGGTTGGCCGCGCTCAGGCGTTGCCGACGGGCAAATTGCGCATCGTCTTGCGCCATCAGCTGCTGCACAATGCCTGTACAGTCCACTTCCGCCTGGCTTTGGAAACCGGGGTTATACAAGGCCGACAGACAGGGCAAGGCATCTACCACAACCACACTTTTCAATAAGTCCGAACGGTCGGCCGCCACGGCCAATGTCAATCCTCCGCCCATGCTATGCCCCACCAGCACGGGCTTCTCCAAATGTTTCTCCTCGATGAAACGGATGATTTGCTGCTTCCATCCCTCAAAGGAAGGGTGCGCTTCGGGAGCCACACCGGCAAAACCGGGCATCGTAAGCACATAGCACGTACAACTGTCCTTAATTGCTTCCACCGTTTCTTGCCAAACCTCCCCGGAACAGGCGAAGCCGGGGATGAACACTACGGCTTGCCGGCCGGTGCCTTGCCGAACAACTTGGAAAGAATACCCTTCCGCTGCCAAACACGATACACTTAATAACAGGGTTACAAAAGCTGCCTTTAATCTAAATCCATTCATAATAATCAGTTTTTATTGTTTTTTGTCGCAAAGTTAGGAAGACGGGGCGGGACGCGCACTACCCGATGGGGTAGTTGTGAGAAAACGCCCTCATAAGTTAGCACGTATAAAAATAATCCCTATCTTTGCACTATCCTAACCCCTTAAATGACAAGCGTATGAATGCAACCGTATCTTTAGAGAGCATTTGGAACCTGATACAGTCACTCAGCCCCGACAACCAGAAGTGGCTGGCCGACAAAGTGTATGAAGAAATCGGCCAAAAGGAGGCCGATAAGGAATTGGTGTTTCCGCATATTCCAGCAAACAGGGAAATATCTCCGGAGGTAAGGAATATGAGTATGGGTAAACTGCCCGAAGGCTTTGACTTTGAACGTGAAACAGAAAAGATGTGGGAGGAGTGGGCCAAATGAAAGTATTCCTTGACACCAACGTAGTGGTGGATTTTAGTGCGGAACGTGAGCCTTTCTATGAGGATGCAGCGACTATCATAGATATGGCATATCACAAAGAAACATCCCTCATTATTTCTTCGCTGACTATTGTTAATATGGCTTACGTTATGCGCAAAGTGAAAACACGCGAGCAAGTCACAGAAAAGATAAAACAGTTGATGGCTTTGTGTATCGTATCGCCTATTAACAGACAAGTCATAAACGATGCCGTCGCCTCCCGCCCGTCCGATTTTGAGGATGCCGTGCAATACTTCTCCGCCCTACAGGCAGGAGCCGACCTCATCATTACCCGCGATGCCACCGGGTTCAAAGAGTTCGGCTTGCCTGTAATGACTCCGGCGGAGTTTTTGGCCCGCTGTGAAAGGTAACATAGGGAGATGCTCACTCCCCCGCAATCATCCCCAATACATACTCCAATTGCGTATCCTTGTCCCGCATAAAATCCCCCACCGTCTGATGAAAACAATTTCTACTTTTGTTGGATTGTTGGCGCAATCATCATGCTTTATCTTGCGGTGGCAATGACAATCTCGTATGTCATGAAATTATATGCCGGAAGCAAACGACTTAATCACCCAAATAGCGATTAGTTGCCGGAAATGATTAGCATTTGATACAATGTCTCATTGAATTACTTGCCATAACCCCCGATTTTCCCTATCTTCGCCCACCGAAACATAAAACTCATTACGCATCATGATAACCAACCGGGAAGAAGTATTGGAGAACGCCTTGCGGGTGTTCGCCAAGATGAACTACGAGAAAGCCAGCCTCGTGACCATCGCCAAGGCTTGCGGGCTGTCCAAGTGGGGGCTGATTTACTACTACCCCTTCAAGCAAGACCTGTTCAACGCCGTGGTGGAGAAGTACATCTTCGCCATGCAGGACCCGGAGCAGAAGTTCAGCTTCGAGGGCGGCACGCTGCTGGAGTTCATCGGCCACCACGTGGAGGGCGTGGAGCGCACCATGCGCCGCATCGTGGGCCTGCTGGACGACGGCAACAACCCGCAGGGGTGCAGCTACAACTTCTACTACTTCCACCTGCTGATGCAAGTGCGGCAGTACTACCCCGACGCCCAAGCGAAGTTCGCCGAACTGTTCGAGAAAGACCGCAAGCTGTGGCGCGACAACATCGGGCGGGCGAAGGCGGCAGGCGAAATCCGCGCGGACGTGGACACGGAGGAAGCGGTCGCCATGTTCCGCGAGGTGTTCTACGGCCTGTCCTACGAGCAGGCGTTCCTCTCCGGGCTGGACACGGGCGAACTCCGCCGCAAGCTCCGCTTCATCTACTCACTGATTAAAGCCTGACCCGTTCAGGCTTTTTTTATGCCCTGCGGCAACCTTTTCCTCCCTCCCGAAAAATTCTTCTGCAACTTTTGCCAACCACATGGTTGTTTCTTCGATTCTTTTCGTATCTTTGGGGCGTGGGATGCGCCTGCCGGGTATCGGTTATCGAAATATCCTATACCTAAAGGTGCGTTTATTAATACATTATCCGCAATAGTAAAACAATTAAAAATAAAAAGATTATGGCAACAACAGAAGGAAGAAACATCTTTAATAATGAGTATGTCCAAATTTACACAAATGGTTCTGGAAACATCGTTCTGCTTTTTGAGGACGAAAAAGAGAAGCCGCTTGCAGTGGGGCAAAAAATGAATGAGATAAACGAAGAAGCATACATGAACGGTTACAACTGGGATGCTTTCTTTAACTACTATCTGGCAGAAAATGCACCGGATATTTTGGAAAGTATGGAAAGCGACCCTGAAGCTGGTTCTTACGCAGCTTATTTTGAGGACACCGCAGAAAACGAGCAAAAAGCAAAACGCTTTGCCGACATCATCATCTCTTTAATAGAAAACGAAGAAGAAATATATAAAATTCTTCGAGAGAAAGGAGATGAAATCGAATGGGATTAACCATTTGTATAAATAGAAATAATTATGCGAATAACACGCAGATAAGCAACCGTAACAGGTTGCTATCTGCATCCCATTATAAACAATTTAAAAATCAGAAAACAATGAGTATCTTTTTGAAACCGGTGCAACGCGCCAACCCGTCCGACCCGGACGCGCCGAAGAAATGGTATCCCGTGCAGTACACCACGAAGATGGTGGACGAGAACGAAGTGGCTATGCTGATAGCCGACGAAACGACCCTCAACCCGATGGAGGCGGCGATGGCGATACGCCAGCTGCGCAAGGTGGTGCAACGCCTGCTGCTGGACGGCAAGAGCGTGAAGCTGGGCGACTGGGGCACGTTCAACGTCACCCTCAACACCGAGGGCGCCGAGCGCAAGGAAGACCTCACCGCCCACAACGTGAAGCGCGTGAACGTCAACTTCCAGCCCGCCGACGAAATGAAAGCCGCCATGCAGAAAGCCGACTTCGTGTGGCTGGACAAAATCATGGAGAGCGGCACGGCTTCCGGCAGCGACGACAACGGCGGCAGCGAGGACAACGAGGGCACGACCGAGAACCCCTTGGGCTAAGCCTCCGCAACCCGTCCCGCCAGGTTGCCCGACCCGCTTCCGTGAGTCGGGCAACTCAAAGTCGTGAGTCGGGCAACTCAAAGTTCTGAGTTGGGCAACTCAGCTCGGCGAGTTGGGCAACTCAGCAAAACGAGTTGGGCAACTCGGAAAAGTGAGTTGGCGGGGCAGGATTAGGAAACACACCTGCCGGGCGTCGGTTATCGAAATATCCTATACCTAAAGGCGCATTTATTAATACATTATTGATAAAATATGAATGCTAAAGAACGAAATAAGTTGCAGCAATATATAGGACATTGTTCAAACTTAGATGAACAAATCAGGTATATTGAAACAGTAAATTCTGTTTCTCCATTAACGGATGAAGATTGGTACAATCTCTACATCCCGGCTTGTGGGAATTGTGATGTCTCATTGTTTAAGTGGCTACAAAAGAGAGGAGCAAAAATCAACTATGATGCAGCATCTCTATTAAAATGGACCGTTAATCGGCAGCAATATGGGAAAGATGCCATAATGAGACAATTAGAAATATTAAAATTGATTATAGATGAATTAGCGGAAAATAAACCCCAAATTATGGGGCAAGCTTTATTAACGGCTTGCGGATATAATTGTATTGACTGCGCATTTTTATTAATCAAATCAGGAGCGGATATATCAGTAGTTGATGAAAATGGATTATCTCCTTTGGATATGGCTCATATATATGGTGAATGCTTTTCCGATTATACTCTTTACTTGTCGTTGCTTCCATTATATGAAAAAGGAATATCCCTGAAAGAAGCCCCTGAAGTAAATTCCGTCGGTTTATATGGATATTTATTTTCAAGTGGAAAATGTCATTGTATAACTATCAATACTAACAAAAAGAAACCGATATTATATAATGCAGAAACAGATAATAGTATCTTGCTACAACTTATAAAAGACTTGAGGCATTGTTTTGTACCGCTGACCTATGGCAATAAACTGGATTGCTTTTCTGTTATGCCAGATAAAATTCAATTTATCATAGCAAGTCCTGCACATTTGCCTGAACATGACTGGTTAGATGAAAAAATGTTCGAGGTCAAGAAAATGGTGACAATACTAAAAAGCAATATGTCACAAATTATAAAACCATATTTACAAGAAGACGTTCAGAAAATTTGGGCAACAGGTTTTGAAGATAAGGTTCTTTATACAGAAAAGGAATATGAGGAATGTGTAAACACCTTAAAATCAAATACTGCAACAGTGCACAAAACAAGTTGTTTTTGTAATATGGCAAAATAACTATCTATAACAAGCCAAGTTAGCTGCTAAACGCAGCTCTTTGCCAAACCATTACAGACAAAAATGCAATCAAGATTTTGGAACAACAGCTTATGAAAAAGATTATTGATTACATGTTTTATAGGTATTATATGGTTTGCTTAAAAAATAAGGAGTTCCCTCGTTTTGGAGCCACTTGTATATTGGCAGAAATTATTATGATGGCTTATTTGTTTGCCGTACTAATACTGTCGTTTCTTTTAACTGGGGATTTCTTTTTACCCAATACATCCGGTAGAACAAGAAGAATAATAGGGATAATCGGCTGTTTTCTGCCCTGGATTGTAATATATCTACATTACAATAAAAAAAGAATAAACGCTTTAGTAGAAAAATATCAGGACAATAGATACAATACCAAATATTCAGACAAGGCGGTGTTAAGCCTCTGCTATATAGTACCAACAGTAGGGCTTATTCTGATGCTGTTCCTTT
>CALUOR010000035.1 GCA_944322285.1 uncultured Bacteroides sp. | reverse complement strand
GCTTGAAGATTGCGAACTTTTCTTTTGTAATTGACGAAAAAAAGAAGGCGCATCGCTCATTACGACACACCTTCTTTATTCTTTTTATATTTAGGATAATTCCTATTTCTTCTCAATAGCGGTCTCTTCAGAGACTTCGCCTTTCTTCTTCAACAACTTGTAAGCGATAGGAGAAGCAATGAACAATGATGAGAACGTACCGAATACAACACCCAAAACCATGGCGAACGAGAAACTGCGGATACTTTCACCACCTAGAATGAAGATTACCACCAGTACTATCAATGTGGATGAACCAGTGAACAACGTACGGGTCAACGTAGAGTTAAGCGAATCGTTGAACAGCTGGAATGTGTTCCGTTTTGGATAGAGGTGGAAATACTCACGCACACGGTCGAAAATAACCACCTTGTCATTGATAGAGTAACCGATAGCGGTTAGGATAGCACCGATAAAGGTCTGGTCTATTTCCATAGAGAAAGGAAGAATGTTCCAGAACATGGAGTAAACACCCAATATCAAGATGGTATCGAATGACAACGCAGCGATAGAACCCACGCTATACGCAATGTTGCGGAAGCGGAAGAGAATGTAGAGGCCAATGCCCAACACGGCAAAGATAACGGCCCATACGGCTGCCACTTTCAAGTCATCGGCTATGCTCGGACCTACTTTCTGCGAACTGATGATGCTGCCTCCCGTGTGATTGTCACGGTCAATGAAAGTCTCCAATGAAATGTTTTTCGTGAGTAGCGGCTTCAGCACCTCGTACAATTTGGCTTCGATTTCCGAGTCAACATTGTTGCCTTCTTCATTGATGCGGTAGTTTGTACTGATTCGAACCGTCTTGCCGTCTGTGCCAATGGCAATTACTGTCACGTTAGCATCGTCAAACTGACCTTCCATTAGTTCACGTACTTGTTCAGGTTCAATCGACTGCTCGAAACGCACCTGATAGTTGCGACCACCGGTGAAGTCGATGCTTTGGCTCAATCCACGTGTGACGAGGAAGCCTACACAGATAAGGACAATAATCAACCCCGAAGTGAGCCACGTCTTGTTATATTTCATGAAGTTGTACTTCGTGTCTTGCAACACGCCCTTCGACAAGCGAGTCTCGAACGTGAGGTTCAGCCACTTGCCTTTGTCCATGAAGTGCTCGAATACCAGACGGGTCATGAATACAGCTGTAAAGAACGAAATAGCGATACCGATAATTAGCGTTGTGGCAAATCCGCGGATAGGACCTGTACCGAAATAGAACAGAATAACGCCGGTGATGATAGATGTAAAGTTAGAGTCGAAGATAGCGGAGAAGGCGTTGGAGTAACCATCCTTCAAGGCGTCTCTCACTTTCTTACCCAAACGAAGTTCTTCCTTAGTACGCTCAAAAATCAACACGTTGGCATCTACCGCCATACCGAGAGATAATACCAAACCGGCGATACCGGACATGGTCAGAGCTGCCTGGAAGGAAGAAAGAATACCCAAAGTAAAGAAGAAGTTGAGCAACAGGGCACCGTTGGCAACCATACCGGCTGTGAAACCGTACATGGAGCAAACGTACACCATCAACAGAATGAAGGCAACGATGCAGGAAATAATACCGGCTTCGATGGATTCTTGACCCAACGATGGGCCTACAATATCTTCCTGTACGATGTGGGCAGGAGCGGGCATCTTACCGGACTTCAATACGTTGGCCAAGTCCTTGGCTTCTTCCGGAGTGAAGTTGCCGGTAATTTGAGAACGCCCTCCCGTAATTTCATTCTGTACATTGGGGGCAGAATATACGTAGCCGTCCAATACGATGGCGATGCTGTTTCCTACATTTTGTTTGGTCAGCTGTGCCCAGCGGCGTGAACCATCGGTGTTCATTGTCATACTTACAGCCGGATGACCGAATTGGTCAAAGTCATTTGTAGCATCTACAATCACATCACCTTCCAGCGGTGCGCGTCCATCGCGTTCAGTAGAACGGATAGCATACAATTCAAATGTCTGTGCTTTCGGGTCGAAAGCTGCGGCAGAAACACCCCACTTTAAGCGCAGGTCTTTGGGGAAGATGGACTGCACTTCCGGTATAGCCAAATACTTATTCACTTCAGCCGTGTCTTTGTAATTGACGTATGCTACAACAGGGCCTCCATTCGGATTTACCTGCATTAATGCCAGCAATGGATGGTCTTTCTTGTATTGGGCCAAGTTTGCATCTTGCGAAGCAGTCTCGCCTTTTAATGCGGCGGCCAAGCTATCAGCGGTGCTTATCGCCGGTTTCGGTTCTTCGGTCATGGTTGCTTCTACCTTTGTTGTATCGGCGTTCATGGCCAAAATAGTGCGCAATTTGTTGTCGGCAGATTGCATATAAGGCGCGATGTCACGCGAACTGTAAGTTTCCCAGAATTCCAAATTGGCGGATCCTTGGAGTAATTTTCTCACACGTTCAGGCTCCTTGATACCGGGAAGTTCCACCATGATACGTCCCATCTTGTCTTCCAAACTTTGAATGTTTGGCTGAACTACACCAAAACGGTCGATACGGGTACGCAATACATTGTATGAATTCTCAACGGCGGCCTTGACTTCCGAACGCAATACGGATTCTACTTGAGCATCGGTTGACTTTTGGTTTACTTTGTCTTTCAGTTGTTGAGTAGCAAACAATTGTGCCAAAGATGCATCCGGAGCCAGCCGGTGATATTCCCGGATGAACAATGTGATAACGTCTTCTTGGCTTGTTTTCGCTTCCTGGGCGGCATTTGCCAGTGCCTTGTTGAAGGCTTCATCGGGTTTGTTGTCGGCCAAGGCCTTGATAACATCCGGTACAGACACTTCGAGGATGACGTTCATACCACCCTTCAAGTCCAAACCCAAACCGATTTCCATCTCTCTACAATCTTTCAGGCTCCAGTTCCACAACCACACTTTCTCATTGGCCAATGAATCCAAGTAGTCTTGTTCCAAATGCGGGTCTCCTTTCGCATATTCCTTCGCTTTGTTCGTGTAATGACGGGTCACGAAAGAGAACGAAAGGTAGAACACGCATACCAATGTAAGCAGAACTGCAAAAGCCTTTACAAATCCTTTGTTTTGCATGTTACTTTTAGTTTATTATGATTACTTTATTAATTAATTTCCACACTTTTACAAGGTTGCAAATATAGCTCTTTTTTCACAATATATTACCTCATAACGCCATTTTTTTATATCCTACGCCCCAAGCACGGTGCCTTGCTATCCTTTAGGAGTGACATAACACCATATCGGATAGTGGTCAGAATCTTTAATGCTCCGGTCTACCGTACAGTTATAAGTCCGTAGATTCTTACTTACCAGGATATGGTCTATCCGGAAATAAAACCGGTTCTGGTTGTATGAGATGCCCAATCCTTGGCCGGATTGGGTGAAAGCGTCGTTCATGTGTTGTCCAATGACACGCCGGGCATACGAAATAGGGGTATCATTGAAGTCTCCACACACAATGACCTTAGCGTGTTTCGAGGTTCGTACTGCCTTAGCTACGGCATCGGCCTGAGGACCACGGATGGCCGATGCTTCTCCCAATTTGCCTAGCAATAATCGGGCACCGCTTTTCATTTTTTCTTTCTTCGGGTCAGTCAACATGCCCGTATACACCTGCTTGTCCTCGGCGGTCAGCTTGTTCGATTCCAAATGGTTATTGATAAGCATCAAAGTATCTTTTCCCACTTTCAGCTCGTATATCATCGACCCATTGCAATCGCTGACATAATTTAACCTCTGGGCTGAGAGGATGGGATATTTGGAATAACAAGCAATGTTGTTGGCACTAATATCTGAGCTGCCTAATCTATCAATATGGTGATAAGGATAATCGTGCAATGCGCGGTCAATCTCTTTCTGAGTCAAGTGTGGGGACGAATGCGCGGTAAATTCCTGGATACATAGGATGTCCGCTCCGCTATTTTGAAGATAGGTCAATATCACATTTTCCCCATTCACCTTTTTGCCTGAATTGAAGTGCATGACGTTATATGACAATATCTTTAAACTTTCCTCTGGCAAATGGTCGGTGTGGAAATTAATAGGGAAATAGGTCCGGATTTGGCCATAACAGAGTAAGAGGCCCGCTAAAGGCAACAATGCCACTTTGTATTGACGAATTAAAAGCCAAAATAACAGGAAGCCTATATTTGCCAGCAAAAAGACAGGAAATGCTAACCCCAAACAAGAGCGTATAGGATGCACGGTCGGGTCTATATAGGGGCTGTAAGCAGTGGCAATCAACAAGAGAATAAATAATCCATTGCCCCCAATTCCTATCCATAATATGAAATTTCTGATAAGCTTCATGGGAAACCTCTATCGTTTGCTGGCATCGAACAAGGTTTTCTTTTCTTCAACGGTCAGACTTTCATATCCCGATTTTTTCAGCTTGTCGAGGATCCGGTCTATTTCGTCCGACTGGTTCTTTTTCCGAGCATTATAATCATAGTCTTTCTTTCGCTCGGTGTTGTAATGTACCTTCATTTTAGGCTTCCGGGGACGGGGATGGAAGAGCGAGGCCAAAGCATCGCAAAGGCGATTGATTCCTTTCGTGATGTCCTTGCCTTTGTTTAGCGAAGACGCGAACCACAATCCGGCCAAGGCTCCTCCTAGGTGGGCGATGTGGCCTCCGCCATTGCTTGAGGTGATGAAAAGCAGATCCAATCCGATGGCTACCAATGCCAGATACTTCAGTCTTATGGTGCCTATCAGGAATAATCCGACCGGGTAATTAGGCTCCCGGTAAGCCGTGGCGGCCACGACGGCCAGCACCGATGCGGAAGCGCCTAAAAGGAGTGAATGCTCCACCATTCCTTGGAAGTAGGGAAACACATTGTAAGCTACCATGTAGAGCAGGCCTCCGCAAATGCCTCCTACGATATAAAGTCCCCGCAAATGCTTGGCCGAAAAGAATTGTAGGAATAACATGCCAAACCAATAGAGCCAAAGCATATTGAAAAGGATATGCAAGAAGCCCGCATGGAGGAACATGTACGTCACAATCGACCAAGGCTGCATAATGGCGCGTGTGAAGGAAGCCGGAAGCTCCAGCCAAGAGAGCCAGCCGCCCATGCTTTGGTTGAAGAGCATCAGTATTACCTCCACCAGCCAGATTGTCACAAACACCGCGACATTGATATAAATCAGTTGCAGGCACATGTTGCCGCGGCGGAACTTGTCTTTCAAATCAGTTATAATAGAAACCATTTCCTCTGTTTTTATTTCGCCAATATAGAATAAGGAAGAAACCGAATATCATGCCACCCAAGTGAGCGAAGTGGGCTACATTGTCGCCCGCATTGTTGGCAAAGCCTGAATAGAGTTCAATCAACGCATAGCCGATAACAAAGTATTTCGCTTTAATAGGCATGGGCAACGGGAAGATAAACATCGGCTGGTTGGGAAACAACATTCCGAAGCCCAACAGAATGGCGTACACGGCACCCGAAGCGCCCACCGTCGTCCCGTTAAGCACCAAATTCAGGCTGGCCATGGCAGGGTCTACAAAATTCATGTTCGACCTCAACGCCTGTGCCCCCTGGTCGTAAACGGCCTGGACGGCTTCGGGGGGCATGCCCGATTCGATGCTGAAATAGCGCACGCCCATCACCACTTCCTGTATCAGGCCTGCGCCGATGCCGCATACCAAATAATAAAACAAAAAACGCTTAGGCCCCCATACCTGCTCCAAAATGCGGCCGAACATCCACACGGCAAACATGTTGAAGAAAATATGTGTGAATCCCGCATGCATAAACATGTAGGTGACCAGCTGGGCGGCATTGAAATGCTCCGAAAGGATGAAATGAAGCCCTAAATAATCGGCAAGGTCAATTTGATAACTTTCCGCCACCAACATGCCGAGAAACATCAGCACGTTTATAATCAGCAAATTTTTAGTAACAGTTGGTATATTGTTCATTCGGATAATTGATTCGTTCAGTGGGCGCAAAGATAGGAGAAAAAAGCGATATACAAAAAATAATTCCTATATTTGCCGCGTTAATCAATTTTATAATTCGATATTATATTGCCATGAAAAAGTCCGATTTTATATTCATTGTGATTGTAATCGCCTTGTTCGCACCGTTTGTCCTTTCGGATTCTGTGTACGAATGGTATAAAACATTCAACGCCAGCCACGGCATGGTGATGAGCTTCTTGAAGTTTGCCGTCTTGTCCACATTGGGCGAACTCCTGGGATTGCGCCTCAGCACGGGCAGCTATCTGAAGCCGAAGTTCGGCATATTCCCCCGTGCGGTCGTATGGGGCATCTTCGGGATGGGCATCAATCTGGCCATGATTATTTTTTCCACCGGTGTGCCGGTAGCTTTGGAGTATATCGGGATGCAGGATACCACAGGTCTGATGAGTGCCTCTCTCTGCCCGGCTAAAGTGCTGGTCGCCCTCTGCATTTCCATCGGGATGAACGGCATTTTCGCCCCGGTATTCATGACCTTTCACAAGATTACGGACACGCACATCCTGGCATGCGGAGGTTCGGCGCGTGCGTTGCTGACGCCTATCCCGATGACCCGCATCATTACCGGGCTGAATTGGGACGTGCAATGGAATTTTGTCTTTAAGAAAACAATACCCCTTTTCTGGGTTCCGGCCCACACCGTCACTTTCCTGTTGCCAAGCGAGGCCCGCGTCTTGTTTGCCGCCTTGCTGGGTGTGGCTTTGGGTGTGTTGCTGGCCATAGCCGCACGGAAGAAATGAGGGGACATCACTATTTTTTAATTGAGAAGAATGTCGTATCTTTGCACCCACAAAGAAAACGTTTTTAGCATTATGGATATACAACAGAAATTGGCCGCATCCGTCATTGACGGGCTGAAAACTTTGTACGGCCAAGAAGTGCCTGCCGCACAGGTGCAATTACAAAAGACGAAAAAAGAATTTGAAGGACACTTGACGTTGGTGGTTTTCCCCTTTTTGCGCATGTCCCGGAAAGGACCTGAGCAGACGGCGCAGGAGATAGGCGAATACCTGAAGACAAACGTGCCCGAACTGGTGGCTTCGTTCAACGTCATCAAAGGTTTTCTGAACCTGACCATCGCCTCGTCGGCTTGGATAGGCATGCTGAACGATATCCAATCCGATGAGCACTACGGACTTACGCCCGTCACGAAGCAGTCTCCCTTGGTCATGATAGAATATTCCTCGCCCAACACCAACAAGCCCCTGCACTTGGGCCATGTCCGTAATAATCTGTTGGGCAACGCTTTGGCCAATATCATTGCCGCCAATGGCAATCGGGTGGTAAAGACCAACATCGTAAACGACCGTGGCATTCATATCTGCAAATCTATGTTGGCATGGCTGAAATACGGCAATGGCGAGACGCCCGAATCGAGCGGAAAGAAAGGTGACCACCTGATAGGCGATTACTACGTGGCGTTCGACAAGCACTATAAGGCTGAGGTGAAAGAATTCATGACGCAATACATGGCTCAAGGCATGAACGAGGAAGACGCCAAGGCGAAGGCCGAAGCTGAATCACCGCTGATGAAGGAAGCTCGCGAGATGCTGGTGAAGTGGGAAGCCGGCGACCCTGAAGTGCGTGCCCTCTGGAAGAAGATGAACGACTGGGTATATGCAGGGTTCGACGAGACATACAAGCTGATGGGTGTCACCTTCGACAAAATATACTACGAATCGAACACCTACCTGGAAGGCAAGAAGAAAGTGCTTGAAGGATTGGAGAAAGGCCTCTTCTATCGCAAGGAAGATGGTTCCGTATGGGCCGACCTGACGCCTGAAGGCCTCGACCAAAAGTTGTTGCTGCGTGCCGACGGGACATCGGTCTACATGACGCAGGACATCGGTACGGCCGAGCAACGTTTTGCCGATTATCCCATTGATAAGATGATATATGTAGTGGGCAACGAGCAGAACTACCATTTTCAGGTGCTTTCCATCCTGTTGGACAAACTGGGTTTTGAATGGGGCAAGAGCCTGGTTCACTTCTCATACGGCATGGTAGAATTGCCCGAAGGGAAGATGAAGAGCCGCGAAGGTACCGTGGTGGATGCCGACGACCTGATGGGCGAAATGATAGAAACCGCCAAGGAGACAAGCGGGGATTTGGGTAAACTGGACGGGCTGACGCAAGTTGAGGCCGATGATATTGCCCGCATCGTAGGCTTGGGCGCCTTGAAATACTTTATCTTGAAAGTGGATGCCCGTAAGAACATGACGTTCAATCCCAAAGAGTCCATTGACTTTAACGGAAATACCGGACCTTTCATCCAATACACCTACGCGCGTATCCGTTCCGTATTGCGCAAGGCGACCGAAGCTGGTATCGCCATTCCCGAACAGCTTCATGCAGGTATTGAGCTGAGTACTAAAGAGGAAGGCTTGATTCAGATGTTGGCCGATTTTGCCGGGGTGGTAAAGCAAGCGGGAGAGGATTATAGTCCATCCCTCATAGCCAACTATTGCTATGATTTGGTGAAGGAATACAATCAATTCTATCACGATTATAGTATTTTGCGTGAAGAAAATCCGGATGTACGCGCATTCCGTCTCTCCCTCTCGCGCGAAGTGTCCAAGATAGTGCGTTTGGGTATGGGGCTGTTGGGCATCGAGGTTCCCGAGCGGATGTGATATATAATATGGCATAAATGATTGGAGGAACGTAACAGGTACTGCATACGTGCCTCCATTCGTTATGGTAAAATGATTTTTTGATAAGCCAATCGCTCATCCCCATTTTGCAGATAAATGATGCCGCAATAAGTGAAACCATGCTTTAATAGAATGTGCTGTAGGATATGGTTGTCCCGATGCGTATCCGCCCGTAAGTTCGAGATTTGCCTTGCGCACCAATCTAAGCAAGCAGCCGCTACTCCATGACTATCTTTCGTGCTTGCCAATCGGTGAATTGTGGCGTAGGGTCGTTCATCATCCAACCAGCCTCCCTCATAAATGCGAGTGTATGTAGGATCTTCACCATATATAAATGCAAAGGTGCCTATAACTTCCCCCGCTTCATCTACACATACATAACTATTTTCATCCTTAACATCCTTTTCCACTATCTTCCGTGTAGGGTACCCGCCTGTCCATTGCTTCAAGTTTCCACTCTCACGCATGATGCGTCTGCTTTGCTCAAAGATGTCCATTAACTTATCCAACTCTTCTATTCTCGTCCTTCTTATCTGTAGCATATAGGTGTCTGTCGAAATTATTTTATACTTGGCAACAAAAATAATAAAACTCCTAATAACAATACGCAGATAATTATTAAAATCCATTTTATGTGTAAGATTATCCTTTATTATATAGTTATGAATATAGTTGCCAGCGCAACACGATTATTAATCATACGTGTGTGCGATTCTTAATCGTACAGCTTGACGATCGCTAATCGTACGGAAAAATAAGATGTCTGAAAAAGAAAAGAATACAGAGAGAAGAATGATATCCCTCTGTATTCTGCACAAAATAGGTTAACTTTGTCAATCTCATTGTCGCGTAAAAAGGGATGCAACATCGCCAAAATCCACAAACAATAGTCGTACACTACTGGGCACGGCTCTTTGGCCTACTCCCCAGGCGGATAATGACAACGAACTTGCGGCAAGTCCCATTCCAAAAAGTTTTTTCAATCTGTTCATTGTTATACCACTCATTTGTATTTCCTGTTCCCATCGGAAATGTTTAAACGCAAAAAGGTGTGGGAATCTCATTGTTTTACTTTAAAGTCAGGCCTTCGCATTGCCATTGGAATGAATAAAACAACAGACACCCACACCTTTGTATCATCTACCTATGAGATATACAAATCAGTGTGGGTGCTATTGAATTACCTCCATTCCAATTATCAAAGTTGCGAAGTTTGACTTTAGAAGGTAATTTCAATAACACCTTTCGTAAATAATATTGTCCTTTCCATTTTAACGGCTCAACACTTTGATGCTGGAAATTCACAGGGCAAAGATATGATTTTTATTTCAAACAATGAGACAATTCGTTTTTGTTTTTATATTTAGAGGGTAAAAAAGAAGATTATACCGCACTGACCATTTCAGTAGCTCTTACAGGGGCAATGCAGTATATCTTCTATAAATTCCTTGGGAAAGTGTATTTATCTTTCCTTGAAGTAGGTGTCAAGCAAGGACTTAGCAGCGGCAAACGAAGTGAGATTTCCCTGAAGCACTTGCCGCTCGCAATCTGGTAGCATGGTTCCTATTTGGGGATTGTGGTAAAAACTGTCGCGAAGGTGCTCGTTAATGGTCTCGTACATCCAATACTTGTTCTGTTCGTTGCGTCGATAGTCAAAGTAGCCGTTTGCTTTTACAAAATCTATATATTGGTAGACCATGTCCCAAATTTCCTTCACTCCCAGATTGTAGAAGCCGGAGTAAGTAAGGACTTGGGGCGTCCAGCCACTTTCGGGAGCCGGGAATAAGTGCAGCGCATTACGGAATTGGGTTGCGGCCAGCTTGGCACGCTCTAAATTATCACCATCGGCTTTGTTGATGACAATGCCGTCCGCCATTTCCATAATACCACGCTTGATGCCTTGCAGTTCATCGCCCGTACCAGCCAATTGTATCAGCAGGAAGAAATCAACCATGGAGTGTACGGCTGTTTCACTTTGGCCTACACCTACGGTTTCCACAAATATTTTATCGAATCCGGCAGCTTCGCACAGGATGATTGTTTCACGCGTCTTGCGGGCCACTCCGCCTAGCGAACCAGCCGATGGGCTGGGACGGATAAACGACTTGGGGTGTACGGACAACTTCTCCATGCGGGTCTTGTCGCCTAAAATGCTTCCTTTGCTCCGTTCGCTACTGGGGTCTATAGCCAATACTGCCAGCTTCCCGCCATACTTTTCAAGCACATGCAGACCGAAGGCATCGATAGATGTACTTTTCCCTGCGCCCGGCACGCCACTGATGCCTATCCGGATGGAACTGCCCGTATAGGGCAGACATTTTTCTATCACTTCCTGTGCTACAAGTTGATGTTCGGGTTTCAGACTCTCTATCAACGTTACAGCTTGCCCCAATACGGTTGTATTGCCTTTTACTATGCCGTCCACATAATCTGCCACGCTCAGTTCATGCCTCTTCCGGCGTGGACGGTTTTTTAAATAAGGATTTACGGATGCCGGTTGCTCAATACCCGCATTCACTACCAATCCTTTATATTCTGCGTTATTCTCCGGATGTTCCATAATCATGTTTTCTTAATTTTAAGTTTATTTTGGTGCACGTGCAGTGGCTATGTCTATTTCTATCTTAGGATGTTGCGGGTCGTTGGTTATCATCAACAGGCGAAGGGGACGTTGACGCCCGTTCAGGCGCTTCTTGGTTATTGTCACTCGCATACGTGTTGATTCACCGGGTTGCAATACTGTTTTCTTCAAGCTAACCCCTAGTGCCGAATGTGACACTTGCAACTTTCCAATATGCAAAGGCGAACGCCCCTCATTGGTAATGACAATGTCTTCCCGTATTTTTTTCTTCTTGGCCAAACGGTCACTGACGTCCAAATCTTCGGTGGAAAGACGGATAACGGGCGCATTCAAACGTTCACTTTCGGTCAGACCGGAGAAATCGGGCAATTTCACGACCGATACAGGCAGCTCATTCTCTTTGCTCACTTTATCGCCCATAAAACGCGATAGATAAACTGAAGTTTGCGTCAGTCCTAAGTCGCGCAATTTTTCCGAATCCAATGTCAGTGCAATTCTGCCCCTTTTGCCTTGTTGCAGGTGTGCCGGTTCGGCTTTCATAGTCAGGTAAGAGGGCAAATGCATCAATACCGGTTCATAAGAGGCGTCAGACAAGTTTACTACATCAATATATACTGTAGAACGCTCGCCATGCTGAATATCGGGGAAGATTATTTCCTCTTTGTCAATACATATCTGGCCGATGCGGAAAGGATGCGTCAGGCTGTAATCTTTTAACTCACTCACGACCTCCCCTTCCATGGACAAATAGACCAAATGGGGCGTGGCATTAGTATAAATGGCCACCGACTTATGAAAATGCCCCAAAGCTTCGGCATCGAACGTTACGTCTACCGTGCCTTTTTCACCGGGAGCAATCGGTGTCTGCGTCCATTGTGCGGCGGTACAAGCACAATCCGGTTCCACATTCGTCAGCACCAGCGGTTCTGTGCCCGTATTGGTAATGACGTATTGTACGGTCAGCGGATGTTTCCATTCGACTTGCCCTGCACGATGCAACTGGGTGTTCGATGTGAAACGAGCCTGAGCTTGAGCACCTGTTACCAGTCCTCCCCACAAACTAAACATGAGCAACGCCCGCTTCATAAGTATGTTAAGTTTTTTTCTTTCCATTCCTTCTTCTGCTATTTGTTAAAGCAGACAAAGGTAGTAATTTGTTCCGTTCAGTGCGAAAAATTGGGAGATAAATATTATGAATCTTTGGGTATTCCCCCGATTCTCGCTATCTTTGTGCGACTTTGTGCGAAGAAGTTTTTATGACTCATGAATGAAAATGAAAATAGCTACCAATAGACTAAAATGGATCATGGGAGTTGCCATCAGCAGTTCCCTTATGTTGGCATCCTGTAGGGCCGGATACGAAGTTGTGTCCGTTGAAGGTTACCGGATATCGATGGATTCTGTATGGGATGCCAGCCCTGACATGGAAGCCATCGCCTTGCTGGCACCCTACAAGGCAGACATGGATAGTGTGATGAACGAAGTGAAAGGCGAAGCTGCCGTCAGCATGGACCGCTTTCGGCCGGAAAGTCCGCTTTCCAACCTGATAGCCGACGTGCTGCGTCTGTCCGCCCGCGACATCACTGGAAAGACGGCCGACATGGGGCTGGTCAACATTGGAGGTATACGCAACGTGCTGACCCAAGGGCCTATTACCACAGGAGACATTTACGAAATCCTGCCTTTTGAGAATTCCCTCTGCCTGCTGACGTTGAAGGGCGTTGATCTGCGCGCGCTGATGGAGAACATCGCAAGGAGGGGAGGCGAAGGAGTGAGCGGGGTAACGATGGCCCTTAACAAGGAGGGAAAAGTGCTGGAGGCATGGGTGGGCGGAAAGCCGATAGCGGATGACCAGCTTTACACCATCGCGACCATCGACTATCTGGCGGAAGGCAATGACGGCATGACGGCATTGAAGCGGGCCCAAGAACGAATATGCCCGGAAGGAGCCACGCTGCGTGGACTCTTCATGAAGTACGTGGAACAACAGACAAAGGCCGGAAAGAAGATAACGGCCCGGACGGAAGGTAGAATCAGCATAACAAAATAGGATATGAAACGTTTATTCTTACTGACTATAGGGGCATTCTGCATGGCGCTGACGCTTGCGGCCCAACAGACAAAGACGCTTTATCTGCTGCACACCAGCGACACGCACAGCCGCATGGAGCCTTTGGACAACCGTGCGGCCGATCCTGACGCGGGAAAAGGCGGGGCGGTCAGACGTGCCACTTTCATTCGGCAATTCCGCGCGGAACATCCCGCCACCGTGGTGTTGGACTGTGGTGACTATTCGCAAGGCACACCTTATTATAATTTCTATCGGGGAGAGCTGGAGGCTAAGATGATGAACCTCATGGGATATGATGCCATCGCTATCGGGAATCATGAGTTTGACTTCGGCCTGGAGAATCTGGTGCGGCTGATGCAGCTTGCCGGCTGTCCTACTGTCTGCGCCAACTATGACGTGAGTGGCACGCCGCTGGAAGGGCAGGTGAAGCCTTATGCCGTTGTTGAGCGGGCGGGGTTGCGCATTGGCATATTCGGCCTAGGGCCCAAGCTGGAAGGGCTGGTGCAGATGGACAAATGCGGGGGCGTGGTTTATAAAGACCCTGTAACCGCTGCTCAAAAGACTGCGGATGATTTGCGCGGGAAAGAACGGTGCGATGTCGTGATATGCCTGTCCCATCTGGGCTTTCAGCTTCCGGGGCCGGAAGACGCGGACGATGAACTATTGGCCACGCAAACGCGGAATATTGACGCGATATTGGGGGGACATTCGCACACGAACATGGATGCGCCCGTTTTCTATAAGAATGCCGACGGGAAGGACGTGGCCGTGATGCACACCGGACGCAACGGTGCGCATGTAGGCGTATGGAAACTAACATTGGAGGAGGATTGAAACGATGAAAAAACGATTCGGATTATTCATTATCGCGTGCTTGCTACCGGTGGCCGCGATGTTGTGCGGCAACGCTTCCGTGCTACAGAGAACGGAGGAAGACGCGTGCTGCCGGCAATGGGTGGACTCCGTGATGAATACGCTCAATCTGAAGGAACGGGTGGGGCAGTTAATGGTTTACACCATAGCCCCCACGCAGGATAAGGCGAACGTAGACTTGCTGCGTAAAGTTGTCAAAGACTACAAGATTGGCGGACTGCTGTTCTCCAAAGGCGAGATACAAGACCAAGTGGCACTGACTAACCGTGCGCAAGAGTGGGCGGACGTCCCGTTGATGATTACCTTAGACGGTGAGTGGGGACTAGCCATGCGGCTGAAGGACACGCCCCGGTTTCCGCGCAACATGGTGCTGGGATGCATCCAGAACGACTCTTTGCTCTATGAATACGGACGGGAAGTGGCGCGCGAATGCCGCGAGATGGGCATACAGGTAAACTTTGCTCCCGTGGCCGACGTGAACATCAATCCCAAGAATCCGGTGATAAACACTCGCTCCTTCGGCGAAGACCCGAACAACGTGGCACGTAAAGTCATGGCCTATGCACGCGGCTTGGAAGAGGGCGGCGTGCTGTCGGTGAGCAAACATTTCCCCGGGCACGGCGACACGAACGTTGACTCTCATGCGGCGTTGCCTACATTGCCTTTTACACGCGAACGGCTGGACAGCATCGAATTGTATCCTTTCCGCAAGGCCATAGAAGCCGGAGTAAGCGGCATCATGGTGGGACACTTGGCCGTACCCGCTATAGAACCGGAAAAAAGACTGCCTGCCAGTCAGTCTTCTCGCATCGTACGCGGACTCCTGCAGGAAGAAATGGGATTCCGGGGACTGGTTTTTACCGATGCCCTGGTAATGAAAGGTGCCGGAGGGCAAGGCTCTGTCTGCCTGCGTGCCTTGCAAGCCGGTAATGACGTCCTGTTAGTGCCCCGGCGCATCAAAGAAGAGGTGGATGCGATACTTCATGCCATCCGGCAGGGCGTTTTGTCCGAGGAGGAAATCAACCACCGTTGCCGCAAGGTGCTGGCCTATAAATATGCCCTCGGGCTGAACCGGAAGCCCCATGTCCAACTGTCCGGACTTGCCACCCGCCTGAATATGGCCGATGCCCGCAAGCTCATATCCCGTTTGCGCCTGGCCTCGACCACCCTAGTGAGCAACCGCAATGATGCGCTTCCGTTGGATCCTTCGGCCAAACGTGTGGCTGTGTTGCATGTAGGTGCTTCAAAAACAGACTTCCGCCCGTTCCTAAATCAGCTTAGCCAGTATGTCACTCCCATAGAATGTAACCTAACGCCGCAGACCGATGCCTATCAGCGTGCGGAACTGCTCCGCCGCATCGAGAGTTGCCAACGCCTGTTGGTATGCGTGACGACAGACCGCCTGAAGTTCTGCCAGGACTTCCTGAACACCTTGCAAACGGACAAGCCCGTAGTCTACCTATTATATATAGATTTTCTAGACGCCGCACCTTTGCAGAAAGCATTGAAACGGGCCGATGCTGTGATTCTGGCTCATTCCACCCATGAGGATGTGCAGCAACATACGGCCGCTCTGTTATACGGAGAAGCCGGAGCCGACGGTCGCTTGTCTGCTTCTATCGGCAATGCGTTCCCCGCTGGCACAGGTGTGACTCTGGAAGCGCATACCCGGCCTCGTTACAACCCCAACGAGCATGGAATGAGCGCGCAACGCCTGGCGCAGATAGACGAAATAGCGGAAGAAGGAATCCGCCAAGGGGCTTATCCCGGCTGCCAGGTGGTCATTTGGAAAGACGGGATGGAACTTTACAACAAGACTTTCGGCACACAAGACGGTACCCACCCATTGCTCCCGACCGATGTCTACGACTTGGCTTCCTTGACCAAGACTACCGCCACATTATTAGCCGTCATGAAACTCTACGACCAAGGAAGACTAAGTCTGACCGACCGTGCTTCGGAGTATCTGCCTTTCCTGCGCGGAACAAACAAGCAGGACATCACACTCAGCAGTCTCCTCTTTCATGAATCCGGATTGCCTGGCACCATTCTGTTTTATCAGGAAGCCATCGATTCGGCCAGTTATAAGGGATCGTTATTCTCCGCCCGACGCGACCGTGTGCACACGGCCCAGATAGCCCGCAACACATGGGCCAATCCCTCTTTCCGCTTCCGTCCGGAGTTGACTTCTCCCGTCCGGACAACGCGGCACACCCTGCATGTCTGTGATAGCTTGTGGCTGGACGCTTCGTTCAAAGACGAGATGATGCAGCAGATAGCAGACGCACGCTTATATTCCCGCCGCTATCGGTATAGTTGTGTGGGATTCATCCTGCTTCAACAAGTCGTAGAAGCCATTGCAGGCAAACCGATGGATCAATTCCTGAATGAAGAGTTTTATCGGCCTATGGGATTGAAACGAACCGGTTATCATCCGCTGGAGCATCTTCCTAAGGTAGCTATAGTGCCTTCGGCCGAAGACGATTTCATCCGCAAGGAAGTGTTGCGCGGGTATGTCCACGACGAGTCGGCGGCTTTCATTGGCGGAGTGTCGGGCAATGCGGGACTTTTCTCCAATGCTTCCGAAGTGGCCTGCATTTATCAGATGTTGTTGAACGGAGGCATTTTCCGTGGGCACCGTTATCTGAGTGCGGAGACCTGCAAGGTGTTCACCACCCGCACTTCACGTATCAGCCGCCGGGGATTAGGCTTTGACAAACCGGACACGCAGCGTCCGCGAAGCAATCCTTGCTCGACTTCAACGCCGGCTTCAGTCTACGGGCATACCGGGTTTACGGGCACTTGCGCCTGGTGCGACCCGGACAATAAGTTGGTCTATGTATTCCTAAGCAACCGTGTCTACCCCCAACCTTGGAACAACCTGCTGATGGTGCTGGAGATACGGGAGCGCATTCAGGAAACCATGTACCGGGCGCTTCGGGAAGGGAAACGATAAGCTTCATTTCAGCCCGTCAATAAAGAGCAGCAGGCGGTTGACGATGTTCAAATCGCTTACGCCGCTGTCAAAGTCAAGCGAGAGAATGCGCATCCGGGGATATAAATCCTTGACGCGCTTCTCGATGCCTTTGGACACGATATGATTGGCGATGCACCCGAAGGGTTGCAGGCTGATGACATGGTTCACGCCCTGCCTGGCCAGCGAGACCATCTCGCCCGGCAACAGCCAACCTTCGCCAAACTGGGCGTTCAGCGACACCACTTGCGATGCGTCCCGCGACTCGTCGTAGATGTTGTGGAAAGGCGTGAAGTAACGGTAGCCGCTTCCTATCCGGTTAAACTTCTCTATCCGTTTCCATAACTTCCCGTAGACCCAATGTATCAGTCCCGCTGGCATTCTCTTGCGGTCTGTGCCGCTGGCTTTCTGCACTTCGTAGTTCACAAAGCTCTGCACAAAGAACTCGCTCAACAAGGGAGGCACGACCTCTATTCCCTGCCCGATGAGCCATTCGCAAATATTCTTTTGAGCGAAGGGATTAAACTTCAAATAGATTTCGCCGACAATGCCCACACGAGGCAAAGTCTTGTCTTCGCAAGTAATGGCGTTGAAATCTTTGATAGCGTCAGTCAGAAGTGCTGTTAAATCGTCCGGCGCGTTTCGCTCGATGGCGTTTCGGGCAATCTTCAGGTAACGGTCCTTCAGCTGAAGAGCCGCTCCCGGTTTCGTCTCGCGCACTACCGCCGCATAATAGAACTTGGCGATGCAGTCGCTGTACAACAAAGCATTTAATATGATGGGCAGCATCTTGAGCCAAGGCATCTTGAAGCCCGGCTGATTATTCTTCAAGCCGCTGTCGAAAGCCATAGAAACCACCGGCACGCTTCCGAAGCCCGACTCCACCAACGCTTTCTTTATCAGCGAAATGTAATTGGACGCCCGGCATTGCCCGCCCGTCTGTGTAATGGCCACCGCCGTAGTGGCGGGATCATATTTCCCCTCCTTGAATGCCTTTACCACATCGCCCACGATGAGCGTAGCCGGATAGCAGACTTCGTTGTTGGCATAACGCAGTCCCCAGTCACACGAAGTCTCGTCGCTTCCAGGCAGGTTATCCACGTCATATCCCGCTACCTTCATCAGGGAAGGAACCAGCGGCGAGATGAACGGCGTGAAGAACGGGGCCAGGATTTTCCGCTTGCGGTCTTCCACGCCAAATATCGGAGTCGTAATGAAAGGTTGCACGGGCAAGGCTCCTTCATCCGTCCGGGTAGAGAATCTCAAACTTTCGATGACCGAGCGCACCCGCAGCTTCAGCGAGCCGGTGCTACTCACATCGTCTATCTTGAGCAGGGTCAGCGTCTTGCCGTAACGCTTCAGCAGGCTCCGTATCTCATCGGTGAGGAACGCGTCCGGCCCGCAACCGAAGGACGTCAGTTCCATGCACTGCACGTCTCCGCCCTGCATGGCGGCCCATTTGGCGGCTTTCAGGATGCGGTTGGCGTATGCCCACTGGGGAACGAAGTGCACGTCGTCCACTGGGATGGATTCCCCCCGCACAATGTCGTCCGTAATGACATGCACACCCATGGAGGCCACGATGTCCGACAATTTATGTTGTATCAGCGGGTCGGCATGATAGGGGCGTCCGGCCAGCAATACCGTCAGCCCGCCTTCGGCCCGGCTCTGCGCCAGCACTTTCCGGTTGTAAGCCGCCAGTTCCTCCTCATACCGGGCCTGTGCCCGCAGAGCTTCTTCGAACGCTTCCTTTATCCGGCTGTCTTTCACGCCCAAATCGCCCAGATACTTCCGGCATTGCCTGTACAGCAAGTGTTCGTCCTTGAAGGTGATGGCCGGCGAATCCAGCGGGATGCCCGTATGCTGCACGCTCCGCACCACTTCGGAATATCCCGATACGATGGGGCAGTTATAGCTGTTCTGCCCTCCCTCCAGATGTTCGTACACCACGAAAGGCATGAAGATGCGGTCCACCTTCCGGTCGGCCAGGTCCTGAATATGGCTATGCACCAGCTTGGCAGGGAAGCAAATATTGTCGGACATCACCAGCCGGACACGCTCTTCGTATTTAGAGAACGAAGAAGGTGTGGAGAGCACCACCTGGAAGTCGCAACGGCTCAACAGCGTGTGCCAGAAGGGATATTCCTCATACATGTTCAGGCAGCGGGGAATGCCGATGACGGCTCGTGCTCGCTCTACCCGCGTCTCGCGGCCGAACAGCAGTTCCAGCTTCCGGCTGTACGCGTTGCGCCCCGGCTTGTAATCCGCCCCCTTGTTGCCCCATATCTTCTCGCACCGGTTGCCCGAATAATAGCGATTGCCGTTCCCGAAACGATAAACTGTTATCAGGCAGGCATTCTCACATCCCTGACATTGCTGTCGGCGCGTGGCATAGGTAGCGTGTGACAACATATCGTTCAACGACACGCCCTGTCCGGCATAGCGGCGTGCGTACAAGGCACATCCCATGGCCCCCATCAACTCCGGATGGCTGCTTCGCGTCACCTCGCGTCCCGTCAGCTTCTCGAAGGCGCGCACCACGGCATCATTTCTCATCGTGCCTCCCTGTACCACAATGTGCCGGCCCAGTTCCTCCGTGTGTTTCAGGCGCAGCACCTTGTAGAGGCAATTCTTCACCACTGAGTAGGACAGCCCTGCCGCGATGTCTGCCGTTGAGGCTCCTTCGCGTAAGGCTTGTTTTACTTTCGAATTCATAAACACGGTGCACCGGGTACCCAGGTCGTAGGGCTTGGAGGCGCGGCAGGCTTCTTGCGCGAATTCATCCACTTTGTACCCCAAAGACTTGGCGAATGTTTCGAGGAACGAGCCGCATCCCGAAGAGCAGGCCTCGTTTATCTCGATGCGGTGAATGACGCCGTCCTCCACGAACAACGCCTTCATGTCCTGCCCGCCGATGTCCAGCACGAACGACACGTCTTTGTTCAAATGCCGGGCCGCTCCGTAGTGCGCCATCGTCTCCACAATACCCCCGTCCAGTCCGAACGCCGCCTTAATGAGGTCCTCGCCATAGCCCGTCGAGCAACTTCCCGTGATGTTCAGTTCCGTGCCGGCCTTTCCGGCATCCTCCTGTAGTTTGCGCAAGCCTTGCTCCACGGCGGCCACCGGGTTGCCTTCATTCCCGTGATAATAACTGAAGAGCAATTCATCCCGGTTGTTCAGCATCACGATTTTGGTGGTGGTGGAACCGGAGTCGATGCCTATTGTGACATCTTCCTTTCCCTTTGTGAATGCCTTTTGGCAGATAGCTCCCGCACCGATGCGCTTTGTCCAGCGGGCATAGTCTTCCTCGCCGGTGAATATCGGTTCCAAAGCATTAGACGGGGTATAGTTTACAGCCAGTCCTTCACAAATGGCTGTTCGCAAAGCGGATAATGAAGCTACATCCTCCTTGGTGTTGGCCAAAGCGGCTCCCCAAGCGGGGATAAGATGAGCATTCTCGGGAAGAATAAAGTGGGAGTCTTCTAAATGCAGGTAATCGGCAAAGGCGCGTCGCAAGGCGTACAGGAAAGTCAACGGCCCACCGCACAGCATCACCGGAGGCAGAATGTCGCATCCATGAGCCAACGTGCCCGCCACCTGCACCGCCACCGCATGCATCACCGAAGCCGCAATGTCTTCACGGCTCACGCTACGGGCTATCAGGTTCTGCACGTCTGTCTTGCTGAACACGCCGCAGCGCGAGGCGATGGGATAGACACGATCCGCCCGTTGCGCCAAGGCGTCCAGTTCATCGGTCTGTACATTCAGCAGAATAGCCATCTGGTCGATGAAAGCCCCCGTGCCGCCCGCGCAGTTGCCGTTCATGCGCAAGTCGGTGGCTTCCCCGTTTCGGAAGAACACCACCTTGGCATCCTCCCCGCCGATATCAATCAAAGTAGAAACACCGTTCTGCTCCCGTCGGATATAGTTCGTCGCGGCCACTACTTCCTGCACGAAAGGCAAACCGCAACGTTCGGCCACGCCCATGCCTACCGATCCCGTCACATGAAGCGTCACCGACACGTCACCCACCTGTTCCCGCAAGGCAGATAACATTTCCAACAATTTCTCTTGTATCCGTGTGTTATGTCTTTCGTAACGTGTAAAGACGATCTTGTCCTCCTCATTCAGCACTACGGCCTTCATCGTGGTAGAGCCGATGTCAAGGCCCATTCTATAAGTCTGCTTCATTCTCCCAACTTCAGTTTTGAACTGCAAAAATAGGGTAAGTCTTGCACCTATGCAAGAACATTTTTACCAAAGAATTGTATTTATCCGGCAAAACAGTGTCATATTCAGGAAGTTTGGGATATTCGGCTTTAATTGGTTAAGAAGCATACGCCTGCTCATGCACCCCGCTTACAGCCCGTCCGCTGGGGTCGTTCATCCCGGCGAAAGCCTTGTCCCACGCCAATGCCTCGGCCGTGCTGCACGCCACGCTGGGCACGCTGGGCACACTCCGTGCGGCGCTGTCGCTGGGGAAGTGGGCGGCAAAGAGCGTGCGATAGAAATATTCCTCCTTGTTGTGCGGCGGATTGATGGGGAAGCGTTCGGCGGCATGTACCATCTCTTCGTCGCTCACCCGTTCGGCGGTAATGCGCTTCAACGTGTCTATCCACGAATAGCCCACACCGTCGGAGAATTGCTCTTTCTGCCTCCATGCCACTTCGCTTGGCAAAAGAGGGGCAAAGGCTTCGCGGAGGATGCGTTTTTCTATCGTGGTGCCGGGGCACATCTTGGCCGCCGGGTTGAGGCGCATGGCCACATCCAGAAACTCGGTGTCGAGGAACGGCACACGCCCCTCCACGCCCCAAGCCGCCAGGCTCTTGTTGGCGCGCAGGCAATCATACAGGTGCAGCTTGGAGAGTTTGCGCACCGTCTCCTCGTGGAAAGCGCGGGCGTCGGGCGCCTTGTGGAAATACAGATAGCCTCCGAATATCTCGTCCGCTCCCTCGCCGGAGAGCACCATCTTGATGCCCATGCTCTTGATGACACGCGCCAGCAGATACATCGGTGTGGAGGCGCGGATGGTGGTGACGTCATACGTCTCGGTGAAATACACCACATCGTTCAGTGCGTCCAGCCCCTCTTGTATCGTATAGTTTATCTCGTGATGCACCGTGCCGATATGCCGGGCCACCAGTCGGGCTTTCTCCAAGTCGGGCGCCCCGTGCAGGCCTACGGCGAAGGAGTGCAGGCGCGGCCACCAGGCGGCTTCCGTCCCTCCGCTCTCGATGCGGGTCCTGGCATACTTCTGCGCCACCGCACTGATGATGGACGAGTCCAGCCCGCCGCTCAGCAGCACCCCGTAGGGCACATCGCTCATCAGCTGCCTGCGCACAGACTCCTCCAGCGCATTGCGCAACTCGTCCACGTCAGCCGGATTGTCCTTCACGTTCTCATACTCGAACCAATCCCGCTGATAATACCTCCGGGGAGCTTTGTCACGGCTCGTGAGGACATGTCCCGGCGGGAAAGGCTCATAGCGGGCGCATTGCCCCTCCAGCGCCTTCAGTTCGCTTGCCACGTACAGCCGTCCTTCCTCATCATATCCATAATAAAGAGGAATAACCCCGACGGGGTCGCGCGCAATGAGATATTCATCCCTTTCCGCATCGTAGAGCGCGAAGGCGAATATCCCGTCCAGTTCGTTCAGGAAGCCGTCGCCTTTGTCCTGATAGAGCGCGAGAATGACTTCGCAATCGCTCCCCGTCATGAACTGATACTTCCCGTCATACTTCCGGCGTATGTCCTGATGGTTGTAAATCTCTCCGTTGACGGCCAGCACCCGATTCTTATCAGGGCTGAAAAGAGGTTGACGACCCGACTCCGGGTCAACAATCGCCAGACGCTCATGCGCCAATATGGCCGAGCCGCCACAATAAATGCCACTCCAATCGGGTCCGCGGTGACGAATTTTGCCACTCATCCGCAACGCCTTCTGCCTCAAAGCGGGCGTTTGCTGCTTGATGTTGAAAATTGAAACAATGCCACACATAATCTTATTCTGCTTTAATCACTACCTTTAAGGGGTCTTGATGGCGGGAAGACGCTCCTTTCCTCCTACAAAGAAATAGCATCAGTGCCACCTTTGCCCATCATCAGTGGCACCTTTGGTTATCATCAGTGCCACTGATGACTACCATCAGTGCCACTGATGGTATCTCTTCCCGGCAGGAAGAAGCTGCCTATGTAGCACTTTGAATGCGTCTTTCCGCTATCATCATGTAAAGACCATGCCGCAAAGATAATACAATCTGTAATCCTTAGCCTGCAAACACGGCCTTTTTGATAAGACAAAATCGATATATAATTCATTTAGATATATATTGATGCAATATTGTATCAGATTGAAAGCAAAGCGCCGTCTCTGCTTTCAATTCGATATTTCTCTTAAAAAGATAGATATTAAAAGTCTCCTTTTAGGTGAATAAGAAAACAAAATATCATATCTTTGCACCGTGTAAAGTCACAAAGACACAAAAACAGGATAATAGATATCAAAATGGCAGCTATAGTTAAATTCACGAAGATGCAGGGCGCAGGTAATGACTACATATATATATATGGTAGTCCGGCAGCCAATCCCGCCTGCCTGGCACGCCGATGGAGCGACCGCCATACGGGGATAGGCAGTGACGGGCTGGTGCTGATAGGACGCTCGACGGTGCCGGAAGCCGACTTCACCATGCGCATCTTCAATGCGGACGGGTCGGAAGCCCTGATGTGCGGCAACGCCTCGCGCTGCATCGGCAAGTATGTCTACGAGAAAGGATTGACGGACAAGACCACCGTAAGGTTGCTGACGCGGACAGGCGTCAAGACGCTGACGCTGCACACCGACGGCGACAGGCGGGTGAAGAGTGTGACGGTGGACATGCAGGAGCCGTGCCTGGCCGACCGTGCGCTGCTCGCCACGCCGGATGGGTCGATGAGGGAAGGCATCGTGACGGTATGCGGACAAACGCTTCACGGCACGTTCGTCTCCATGGGCAATCCGCACTTCGTCGTCTTCGCCGACAAGGAGCCGGAGGACGCGGACGTCGTCCGCTTAGGGGGCGTGCTGGAGACGCATCCGCTGTTCCCCGAACGCTGCAACGTGGAGTTTGCCACCGTAATGGCGGACGGACGCATCCGCACGAGGGTGTGGGAACGCGGCAGCGGCGTCACCCTGGCTTGCGGAACCGGAGCGTGCGCCACGGCCGTGGCGGCGCATCTGACGGGGCGTGCCGGACGTAAGTGCGCTGTCGTGATGGACGGAGGGACGCTGGAGATAGAGTGGAGCGAGGCGGACAACCATGTCTACATGACGGGGCCGGCCGAAATCGTATTTGAAGGACAAATAGAAATATAAATGAAGAACTTAATTCATTTACAATTTAGCAATTTACGAAGTACAATTTATATCGTAAATCGTAAATAGAAAAATCGTAAATCGTAAATAAAAAAATCGTAAATAAAAAAGGGTATGGCATTAGTAAACGAACATTTCCTGAAACTTCCCGACAACTACCTGTTTGCCGACGTGGCCAAGAAGGTGAACGCCTTTAAGGTGTCGCATCCCCATGCGGATGTCATCAGCCTGGGCATAGGCGACGTTACCCGTCCGCTCTGCCCCGCGGTGACGGAGGCCATGCACCGTGCCGTCGACGAGATGGCCACCCGCGAAGGCTTCCACGGCTACGGGCCTGAACAGGGGTATCAGTTCCTGCGCGAGGCTATCGTGAAAAACGATTTCCTGCCGCGCGGCATCCACCTGGACCCGTCCGAGATATTCGTCAACGACGGGGCGAAAAGCGACACGGGCAACATACAGGAGCTGGTGCGCTGGGACAACAGCATCGGCGTGACGGATCCCATCTATCCGGTCTACATCGACTCGAACGTGATGATAGGACGTGCGGGAGTTCTTGATGAAGGGCGGTGGAGCAACGTGACTTACCTGCCCTGCACGGCCGAAAACAACTTCGTCCCGCAGCTGCCCGACCGCCGGGTGGACATCATCTACCTCTGCTATCCCAACAATCCGACGGGCACGGTGATATCAAAGGACGAGCTTCGCAAGTGGGTCAACTACGCGCTGAAGAACGACACGCTCATCTTCTACGACGCGGCTTACGAGGCGTACATACAGGATCCTGACATCCCACACTCCATCTACGAGATAAAGGGGGCGAAGAAGGTGGCCGTGGAGTTCCACAGCTATTCCAAGACAGCAGGCTTTACGGGCGTAAGGTGCGGCTATACGGTGGTGCCGAAGGAGGTGACCGCGTCCACGTTGGAAGGCGAGCGTATCGCCCTGAACCAACTATGGAACAGGCGGCAGTGCACCAAGTTCAACGGCACAAGCTACATCAGCCAGCGTGCCGCGGAAGCAACCTATACGCCGGAAGGCAAGGCGCAGATACGGGAGACCATCGCTTACTACATGGACAACGCCCGGACGATGCGTCGGACGCTGACGGACCTCGGCTTGGAGGTGTTCGGAGGGGAAAACGCTCCTTACATCTGGGTGAAAGTTCCGAATGGAGAAGGCAGTTGGCGGTTCTTCGAACACATGCTCTACAACGCCCATGTGGTCTGCACGCCGGGCGTAGGTTTCGGGCCGAGCGGCGAAGGATACATCAGGCTTACGGCTTTCGGAAACCACGAGGACTGCGCCGAGGCGATGGAACGGATAAGGAAATGGCTGTGATTCTTTATCCAAGTGAAGGTAAAAAGAATAACAATTAATATTAAACGCGATGACAAACTTAAGATTCAGAGTAGTAGAAAGCGCTTTCAAGAAGAAGCCTTTGGAAGTGATTGCGCCGATGGAAAGGCCGTCGGAGTATTTTGGAAAGTATGTGTTCAACCGCGCCAAGATGTACAAGTACCTGCCGCCGCAGGTGTACGAGACGCTGATTGACGTAATAGACAACGGTTCGCCGCTTGACCGCTCCATAGCCGACGCCGTGGCCGCCGGCATGAAGCAGTGGGCCGAAGAGAACGGCGTGACACACTACACGCACTGGTTCCAGCCGCTCACCGAGGGCACCGCCGAGAAGCACGACGCCTTCATCGAGCACGACGGCAAGGGCGGAATGATAGAAGAGTTCTCGGGTAAGCTGCTCGTGCAGCAGGAACCGGACGCCAGCTCGTTCCCCAACGGCGGCATCAGAAACACCTTCGAGGCCCGCGGCTACTCCGCCTGGGACCCCACCTCGCCCGTATTCATCATGGACGACACGCTCTGCATACCGACAATTTTCATCTCATACACCGGCGAGGCGCTCGACTACAAGGCCCCGTTGCTGCGCGCACTCCATGCGGTGAACGTGGCCGCCACGGAAGTATGCCGCTACTTTGATCCGGCGGTGAAGAAGGTCATCTGCAACCTGGGCTGGGAGCAGGAATACTTCTTGGTGGACGAGGGGCTGTACAACGCCCGCCCGGATTTGGTGCTGACGGGACGCACGCTCATGGGACACGACTCGGCGAAGAACCAGCAGATGGAAGACCATTACTTCGGCACCATCCCCGACAGGGTGCAGGCGTTCATGAAGGACTTGGAGATTCAGGCACTGGAACTGGCCATTCCCTGCAAGACGCGCCACAACGAGGTCGCCCCGAACCAGTTTGAGATAGCCCCCATCTTCGAGGAGACCAATCTTGCGGTTGACCATAACATGCTGCTGATGTCCCTGATGAAAAAGGTTGCAAGGAAGCACGGCTTCCGCGTCCTGCTGCACGAGAAGCCCTTTGCCGGTGTCAACGGTTCGGGCAAGCACAACAACTGGAGTCTTAGCACGGACACGGGCGTGCTGCTGCATGCTCCCGGCAAGACGGCAAACGACAATTTGCGCTTCGTCACCTTCGTTGTTGAGACCTTGATGGGTGTGTACAAGCACAACGGACTGCTCAAAGCCTCGATAATGAGCGCGGGCAACGCCCACCGCCTGGGCGCCAACGAGGCTCCCCCGGCCATCATATCGTCGTTCCTGGGCAAGCAGCTCAGCGACTTGCTCGACCATATAGAGAAGAGCGACCGCAAGGAGTTGTTTGACATGGTGGGCAAGCAGGGCATGAAGCTCGACATACCTGAGATTCCCGAGTTGCTCATCGACAACACCGACCGCAACCGCACCTCGCCATTCGCCTTCACGGGCAACCGCTTCGAGTTCCGCGCCGTGGGCTCGGAGGCCAACTGCGCAAGTGGAATGATAACGCTGAACGCCGCTGTGGCCGAGGCCCTGGCCGACTTCAAGCGGCGCGTCGACGCGCTCATCGCCAAGGGACAAGAGCAGACCGAGGCCATAATCGACGTGCTGCGCGAGGACATAAAAACGTGCAAGCCGATACGCTTTGACGGCAACGGATACTCCGACGAGTGGGTGGAGGAGGCCAAGCGGCGCGGACTTGACTGCGAGACGAGCTGCCCCGTAATCTTCGACCGCTATCTCGACAAGGCCAGCGTGGACATGTTCGACAGTCTCGGCATCATGAGCCGCAAGGAACTGGAGGCGCGCAACGAGGTGAAATGGGACACTTACACCAAGCGCATACAGATAGAGGCCCGCGTGATGGGCGACATCACGATGAACCACATCGTGCCCGTGGCCACCCATTACCAGAGCCAGCTGGCCAAGAACGTGCAGAACATGCGCCAGATATTCCCCGCGGAGAAGGCCGACAAGCTCTGCGCGCGCAACATGAAGCTAATCGAGGAGATAGCCGAGCGCACGAAGACCATCGAGACGGGTGTGGAGGAACTGATCAACGCGCGCAAGGTGGCGAACAAGATAGCGGACGAACGCGAGAAGGCGATAGCCTACCACGACACAGTGGAGCCCAAGATGGGGAAAATCCGCTACCAGATAGACAAGCTGGAGCTTATCGTGGCCGACGAGCTTTGGACGCTGCCGAAATACCGCGAACTGCTGTTCATCCGGTGACGCTTCGCATGTCTGCACTGCCACCGTCCAGACATGGCGATGCCTTCGTCCAGTCATGGCGATGCCTTCGTCCAGTCATGGCACTGCCACCGTCCAGACATGGCGATGCCTTCGTCCAGTCATGGCGATGCCTTCGTCCAGTCATGGCAGTGCCTTCGTCCAGTCATGGCAAAACCGACGTCCGGGGGTGGCAAATCCAGCACAGACATAACTTTAGCTGCAAAACTCAGGTGTGGACGGCTGTGAAGCCGGCTGCGCCTTTTGCGGCATATTAACAGGTAACTTAAAAGATAGAAATATGACGAAAGGATTATACAACAATACATACGAACATGACGCGTGCGGCGTAGGAATGGTTGTCAACATCCATGGAGGCAAGAGCCACGAACTCGTGGACAACGCGCTGAAGGTGCTCGAGAACATGCGCCACCGCGGTGCAGAGGGTGCCGACAACAAGACCGGCGACGGCGCGGGCATCATGTTGCAGATACCCCACGAATTCATACTTCTTCAGGGAATACCCGTGCCGGAGAAGGGAAAGTATGGCACGGGACTGGTGTTTCTGCCCAAGGACGCCGCCCGTCAGCAGGACATATTGAGCGTGATGATTGAGGAGATAGAGCGCGAAGGCCTGTCGCTGATGCACCTGCGCAACGTTCCCACGCAGCCAGACTGTCTCGGAGCGGCCGCCCTGGCGAGCGAGCCGGACATCAAGCAACTCTTCGTTACGGGCGTCACGGACGACCGTGTGCCGCAGTTCGAGCGGACGCTTTACGTCATCCGCAAGCGCATAGAGCGCCGCGTGGACGACAAGGACTTCTACGTGTGCTCGCTGTCTTCCAAGAACATCATATATAAAGGTATGCTGTCCAGCCTGCAGCTGCGCCAGTATTATCCCGACCTGACCAACAAATACTTCACCAGCGGACTGGCCTTGGTACACTCGCGCTTCTCCACCAACACGTTCCCCACATGGAGCCTGGCGCAGCCTTTCCGCCTCCTGGCCCACAACGGCGAGATAAACACCATACGCGGAAACCGCGGATGGATGCAAGCCAGGGAGAGCGTGCTCGGCTCCGACGCCCTTGGCGACGTCAAGGAACTGTCGCCCATCGTGCAGCCGGGCATGAGCGACTCGGCCAGTCTGGACAATGTGTTCGAGTTCTTCGTGATGTCGGGCCTCTCGCTGCCTCACGCCATGGCGCTGATGGTGCCCGAGAGCTTCAACGACAAGAACCCAATATCTGAAGATTTGAAGGCGTTTTACGAGTATCACTCCATCCTGATGGAACCTTGGGACGGTCCGGCGGCGTTGCTCTTCAGCGACGGACGCTATGCCGGTGGCATGCTCGACCGCAACGGATTGCGCCCGGCGCGCTACACGATTACCAAGAACGACATGATGGTGGTGGCGTCCGAGGTGGGCGTGATGGACTTCGACCCGTCTGAGATAGCCGAGAAAGGCCGCCTGCAGCCGGGCAAGATTCTGCTCGTCGACACGCAGGAGGGCAGGATTTACTATGACGGGGAGATAAAGGAAAAGCTCGCCGCCGAGCATCCTTACCGCCAGTGGCTGTCCACCAACCGCATTCAGCTGGAGAAACTGAAGAGCGGCCGCAAGGTGGACAATGCCGTCGGCGACCTGGTAAGGCACGAGTTGATGTTCGGATATGGTGCCGAAGACATCGACAACACCATAATACCTATGTGCGTAAACGGGCAGGAACCTACCGCGGCGATGGGCAACGACACGCCGTTGGCGGTGCTGAGCGACCGTCCGCAGCTGTTGTTCAACTACTTCCGCCAGCAGTTCGCCCAGGTGACCAACCCTGCCATCGACTCCATACGCGAAAGTCTCGTGATGTCGCTCACCGAATACATCGGCCGCGTTGGTTCAGGCATACTCCGCCCGGACGAGTCTAACTGCAAGATGGTGCGCCTGCCCCATCCGATACTGAACAACACGCAGCTCGACATCTTGTGCAACATCCGCTACAAAGGGTTCAACACCGTGAAGCTGCCGATGCTTTTCGAGTGCTCCAAGGGTGAGGACGGACTGCGTTCCGCGCTCGACCATCTCTGCAAGGAGGCCGCCCGCAGCGTGGACGAAGGCTGCAACTACATCATCCTTTCCGACCGCGACATCAACCGGACGCATGCCGCCATACCGTCCTTACTGGCCGTCAGTGCCGTGCATCATTACCTCATCTCCGTGGGAAAGCGCGTGCAGACAGCCCTGGTTGTGGAGAGCGGCGAGATACGTGAGCCGATGCACGCCGCCCTGCTGCTGGGGTATGGCGCGTCGGCATTGTGCCCCTACATGGTGTTTGCCATTCTCGACGACCTGGTAAAGCGGGGGAAGGTGCAGGAAAACTACGAGACCGCCGAGGCCAACTACATCAAGGCGGTGAAGAAAGCGTTGCTGAAAATCATGGCGAAGATGGGCATATCCACCATCCGCTCGTACCGCGGAGCCAAGATTTTCGAGGCGGTCGGCCTGTCGGAGAGCCTGCTCAAGACATACTTCGGCACGGAGACGTCCACTATCGGGGGCATCGGCCTGGAGACAATCGCCCGCGATGCCGTCGCCATGCACGACGCTGGGTTCGCCGGGAAGGCCGAAACGGGATTCCTGCCCAACCTCGGGCAGTTCCATTACCGCAAGGACGGCATACGCCACGCATGGAATCCTGAGACTATAGCGACGCTGCAGCTTGCCACGAGGACGGGCGATTACGCCAAGTACAAGGAGTTTGCAAAGCTCGTGGACGACAAGGACGACCCTATATTTCTGCGCGACTTCTTCGACTTCAAGCGCGCCGCCACGCCGATAGACGTAGACAAGGTGGAGCCGGTAAGCGCCATCGTAAAGCATTTTGTGGCGGGAGCCATGAGCTTCGGGGCGCTCAGCAAGGAGGCGCACGAGGCCATCTGCCTGGCCATGAACAAGCTCGGCACACGCTCCAACACGGGCGAAGGCGGCGAGGACAGCGAGCATTTCTATTCCCGGCTTGACGGCATCTCGCTCTCCAGCAAGACCAAGCAGGTGGCTTCGGGCCGCTTCGGGGTGACCACCGAATACTTGGTGAACGCCGAGGAGATACAAATCAAGGTGGCGCAGGGCGCGAAGCCCGGCGAGGGCGGACAGTTGCCCGGCTTCAAAGTGGACGCGGTGATAGCCAAGACGCGCCACTCCATCCCCGGCATATCGCTCATCTCGCCGCCGCCTCACCATGACATCTACTCCATCGAGGACCTGGCGCAACTCATCTTCGACCTGAAGAACGTCAACCCCAAGGCTGCGATCAGCGTGAAGTTGGTGGCCGAGAGCGGTGTGGGAACCATTGGGGCCGGTGTGGCCAAGGCCAAGGCGGACCTTATCGTGATATCGGGAGCCGAAGGCGGAACGGGAGCCAGTCCGGCGTCGAGCATGCGCTTTGCGGGCATCTCGCCAGAAATAGGCCTGAGCGAGACGCAACAGACGCTGGTGAAGAACGGCTTGCGCGGCCAGGTGAGGCTGCAGGTGGACGGGCAGCTGAAGACCGGACGCGACATCATCCTCATGGCGTTGCTCGGCGCGGAGGAGTTCGGCTTCGGCACGTTGCTGCTCATCGTGCTTGGTTGCGTCATGATGCGCAAGTGCAACCTGAACACGTGTCCCTTGGGCGTGACCACCCAGAATCCGGAGCTTCGCCGCCACTTCATGGGCAAGTACGAATATCTGGTCAACTATTTCACCTTCCTGGCCGAAGAAGTGCGTGAGTATCTGGCCGTGATGGGATACTCCAGGCTGGAGGACATCGTGGGACATACCGAACTGATTGTCCGCAAGCCGGTGGAGAAAGGAAGCAAGCCGGCGATGCTCGACTTCGCCCGTCTGCTGCACAAAGAGGACGAAGCATGCCCTCTGCGCCACGCTTCCGGCCAGACGCACGACCTCGACAATGCGCTCGACCGCCAGATGATACGTTCCGCCCAAAGGGCCGTCGACGAGCGTGAGGAGGTGAATCTTGACTATGCCATCAAGAATACCGACCGCGCCGTGGGTACGATGCTCAGCGGACTCATCGCCTCGAAGCACGGCGAAAACGGCCTGCCGGACTCCACGGTGAACATAAAGTTCAAGGGAAGCGCCGGCCAGAGCTTCGGCGCGTTCCTCGTGAAGGGTGTCAACTTCAAGCTGGAGGGCGAGGCGAACGACTACTTCGGCAAGGGACTGAGCGGCGGACGCATCGCCATCCTGCCGCCCGTGCGCAGCAACTTCAACGCCGAGGACAACACCATAGCCGGCAACACGGGGCTTTACGGAGCCACTTCCGGCGAGCTGTACGTCAACGGGAAGGTGGGCGAACGCTTCGCCGTGCGCAACTCCGGGGCCATTGCCGTTGTCGAGGGGGCGGGCGACCACTGCTGCGAGTACATGACCGGAGGCCGCGTCGTTGTTCTGGGAGAGACCGGGCGCAACTTCGCGGCGGGCATGAGCGGCGGCGTGGCCTACGTGTGGGACAAACGCCACGACTTCGACTACTTCTGCAACATGGACATGGTGGAAATCAACCTCGTGGAAGAAAGCTCTTACCGCAAGGAGCTGCACGAACTGATTCGCCAGCATTACCTGTACACCGGCTCGAAGCTGGCACGCCAGATGCTCGACGACTGGGGGCGTTACGTGGAAGACTTCATCCAGGTTGTGCCCATCGAGTACAAGCGCGTGCTGCAGGAAGAGCAGGTAAGAAAGCTGCAACAGAAGATTGCCGACATGCAGCGCGATTACTAACCGGGCAAGCAACGGGCAAACCTATCCGAAGGTGCAGCCAAAATTACACCAAGGTGTAGCTGAGATTACACCAGGGTGTAGTCGGAATTGCACCAAGAGGTGATTCCGACTACACCCTGATGCAGAAAGGGAAGGCAACAGAATTATTCTACATAAAGCATTAATTATCATCATTATGGGAGACCCTAAAGCATTTTTAACCATACACCGCAAGGAGGCGGGATACCGCCCCGTGCACGACCGGATACACGATTTCGGCGAAGTGGAACAGACTCTTAACTCCGGCGACCGCCGCCAGCAGGCGTCGCGCTGCATGGACTGCGGCGTGCCCTTTTGCCACTGGGCGTGCCCGCTGGGCAACAAGCCGCCCGAGTGGAACGACGCTTTGTACCGAGGAGACTGGGAACTGGCCTACCGCCTGCTCAACTCCACCAACGACTTTCCCGAGTTTACGGGACGCGTATGCCCCGCACTTTGCGAGAAGGCCTGCGTGCTCAACCTGGTGGAGCACGAGCCTACGACCAACCGCGAGGACGAGACGGCCATCACGGAGCATGCCTTTGAGGAGAACTACGTCGGCATACACCATCCCGAACGCAACGGGAAGAAGGTGGCAGTGATAGGCTCCGGACCTGCCGGACTGGTAGCTGCCAACCGTCTGAACCTGGCAGGCTACCTGGTGACCGTGTTCGACAAGAACGAGGATGCCGGCGGACTGTTGCGCTACGGCATACCGAACTTCAAGCTGAATAAGGCCATCATCGACCGCCGAATGGGCATCCTGCGCGCCGAAGGCATAGAGTTTAAATTCAACCAAGAGATTGACGTGGAACATCTTCCCGACGGATTCGACGCCTACGTGATAGCCACCGGTACGCCCCAGGCGCGCGATCTCAATATCCCAGGCCGCGACTTGAAGGGCGTGCACTTCGCCCTCGACATGCTGGCGCAGCAGAACCGCGTGCTGGCCGGAGCCGAGATAAAACCCAACGAGCTGGTCAGCGCCAAGGGGAAGGACGTGCTCGTAATCGGCGGCGGCGACACCGGCAGCGACTGCATAGGCACGGCCCACCGCCAGGGATGCCGCAGCGTGACGCAGATAGAAATCATGCCCAGGCCCGTAGACGGTCCCGACGACCCCAAGAACCCCTGGCCGCAGTGGCCGCGCACGCTCAAGACCACGTCGAGCCACGAGGAAGGATGCGTGCGCCGGTGGAACATAAACACTCTGCGCTTTATCGGCAAGGACGGCAGAGTGGTCGGAACCGAGGTGCAGGAAGTGGAATGGCAGCCCAATCCTGACGGCGGTCGCCCCGTGATGCGGGCCGTGGGCAAGCCAGAAGTCATCAAGGTCGACCTGGTACTGCTGGCCATGGGCTTCCTGAAGCCGCAGTTGCCGCAGTTCGCCCCCAACGTGTTTGTGTGCGGCGATGCTGCGAATGGCGCTTCGTTAGTGGTAAGGGCCATGGCGAGCGGGTGTGATGCGGCGGAGCGGGTACGCCGGTTCCTCTCGGGCGAGGCGGGCTGACAAACAGAACATCCGTACACAACAAAGAAGGTGTGCCGGGACAATGTCTCAAGGCACACCTTCTCTTTATTATAAGCTCATTCCTTTAATCAATTGTTCTCCGGACGGAGCTTGCGCACCGTTACCGCCGTCTGCCACATCTCGCTTTCGCGCAGGGCCTTCAGCTCGGCGTTCAGCTTCTCGCGGTAGTCCGGTTGCGAGTTGCTGTCGATGGAGATTTGGGCCTCGTTGCCGGTCTCCACGCTGTGGTAGAGCTTCTCCATGACGGGCTTGATGGCATCGTGGAACGGGCCCATCCAGTCGAGGGCGCCGCGCTGTGCCGTGGTGGAGCAGTTGGCGTACATCCAGTCCATGCCGTTCTTGGCGAAGAGGGGCATCAGCGACTGGGTCAGTTCCTCTACCGTCTCGTTGAAGGCTTCGCTGGGCGTGTGTCCGTGCTCACGCAGCACTTCGTACTGGGCCAGCAGCAGGCCTTGGATGGCGCCCATCAGCGAGCCGCGCTCGCCGGTCAGGTCGGAGTAAACCTCGCGCTTGAAAGTCGTTTCGAACAGATAGCCCGAACCGATGCCGATGCCGAAAGCCAGCGTACGGTCGGTAGCCCGGCCCGTAGCGTCCTGATAAACGGCGTAGGAAGAGTTCAGTCCGCGGCCTTCGAGGAACATGGTGCGCAGGGACGTGCCGCTGCCTTTCGGGGCAACCATGATGACGTCGATGTCGGCGGGCGGGATGATGTTCGTGCGCTCCTTGTACGTGATGCCGAAGCCGTGGCTGAAGTACAGCGCCTTGCCCGGCGTCAGGTATTGTTTGATTTTAGGCCATACGGCTATCTGTGCGGCGTCGCTGAGCAGCATGCAGACGATGGTGCCCTTCTCGGCGGCTTCTTCGATGCCGAAAAGCGTCTCGCCCGGCACCCATCCGTCGGCCACGGCCTTGTCGTACGTCTTGCCGGGGCGCTGGCCTACAATGACGTTGAAACCGTTGTCGCGCAGGTTGCAAGCCTGTCCGGGGCCTTGTACGCCGTAGCCCAGTACGGCGATTGTTTCATCTTTCAGTATCTCACGAGCTTTCTCCAGGGGAAACTCTTCGCGGGTGATGACGTTTTCCATCACACCGCCAAAATTCATTTGTGCCATTTTCTTTTTGTTTTAGTTAGTATTTAATGATAATCGTTTGTCCATTTAAAGGATGCCGTGTCTCAGACTCGGGATACAATCATGTAACATGATTCCTACAATCATGTAGGATGATTCCCACAATCATGTTACATGATTCCTTGTCGAGTCTCAGACAAAGATCACCGATGCCCGACACACGGGCTCCTCCGCTTCCTCTCCTTTCTTCCTTATCTCCACGGCATAGCGTCCGTCTCCTTCATCGTCGAGGTAGAAGGAGAGTATGTCGCCGTAGTAGCTCTCGGCCACGTAGGCTATCTCGAAGCGGCGGACACGGCGGTCGCGGTAGAAGTCGAGGGGGAAGAGGTCGAGGATGTGCTCGATGTAGCGGATGCTGTTGACATGGCCGTTGACGTCGATGTCGCTGTACTTGGCCTGCAAGGCGAAGGTCGGCTCCGTGGCCCGTACCTTGATGCGCGAGGGCTTGTCGATGGGGCACGGCTCGTCGCATACATAATCCGTGATGTGACCCTCGTGCATCGCCAGCAGGTCGACGGGCTTGCGTGTGTGCATGCTGATCATGGCCCACACGGAGCGGGCGTAGCCGATGCGCCGTCCGTCCTTGTCGGTCACGGCGAAGTTACGGTCAGTGAAAAGGCGGTAGACATTCTCCACCCACGTCTGTACGGTGAAGTCCTCGTACTGGCGGGGCATCTCGTCCATCTCGATGGCCAGGCGGGAGAGCACCCACGTGTAGTTGTCTTCGTTGAGGGTGGCCATGCCGAAACCGCGTTCGGTGGCATGGAAGCCGGCGCAGTTCAGCAGGTGGTTGCCCAGCACGCCCAAGGTCAGCCTTCCCGTAAAGTCCACGTGGAAAGGCTCGGCCACAAATTGGTAGGTTCCTATCTTGTTCATTATTAATTAAGAATTAGGAATGAAGAATGAAAAATTAGGCTGCGCAATCACGCCGCATGGCAATTCTTTATTCTTCATTCATCGTTCTTCATTTAATTGTTTTTTGCTTGCCTCATATTTCGCCTTGCGCTCGGCCAGGTATTCGTTGACGCGCTCAAAGCAGCTGGTGGTGATGGCCACGCGGCCCGAACGCACGAACTGGAGCACGCAGTCGTAGGCCTGCAACTCCTCGTAGAGGTGGGTGATGTCGTCGCTCATGCCGTTCATCTCCACGATGGAGAAGACGGGGTTGACCTCCACGATGCGGGCGTGGTTCTTGCGGATGACCTTCGACACTCCGGGCGTCTGCTCCAAGGCGGGCGTGGTGAGCTTGTAGAGCGCTATTTCGTGCTGGTAGATTTCCTCATCCGTGAAGTAGTGCGCCTGTATGACGTCTATCTTCTTGGTGATTTGCTTCACCACTTTCTCGATGGTGTCCGGGTCCGTCCATGCGGTGATGGTGTATTTGTGTACGCCCGCAATGGACGAGGCGGACACGTTCAGGCTCTCGATGTTGATTTGCCTGCGGGTGAATACCGCCGTCACTTGGTTGAGCAGGCCGGCGATGTTCTCCGAATGAACGATGATGGTATATAGTTTCTTGTCCATAACTTTTTAATTGACAATTGATAATTGACAATTGACAATTAGTGAATCTTTTTTAATTGACAATTAGTGGATACTTTTCTAATTGTCAATTGTTCATTGTCAATTGTCCATTGTTTTAGCATTCCAGCAGCATCTGGTTCACCGAGCCTCCCGGCGGCGTCATGGGCATGACGTTGCCTTCCTCCTCCACGCAGACCTCGAGCAGGAAGGGACCTTCGGCGGCCAGCATCTCGCTGATGGCCGACGGCAAGTCCCCGCGCTCCATCACCCGGCGGGACGGGATGCCGTAAGCGGCGGCTATCTGCATATAGTCAGGGTTGAGCATCGGCGTGAACGAGTAGCGGCGGTTGAAGAACATGGCCTGCCACTGGCGCACGTTGCCCAGGTAGTTGTTGTTGAGCAATATCATCTTCACCGGCGCCTGCTGCTCCATCACGGTGCCCAGTTCCTGCAGGTTCATCTGCAAGCCCCCGTCGCCCATGAACACGCAGACAGTGCGGTCCGGCCGGCCGAAGGTGGCCCCGATGGCGGCGGGCAGTCCGAAGCCCATGGTGCCCAAGCCTCCCGAGGTGACGATGCTGCGTTCACGCGTATATTTGAAGTAGCGGGCGGACATCATCTGGTTCTGCCCCACGTCGGTCACCAGGATGGCGTCGTTGCCCGTGGCTTCGCTGACGGCGCGCGCCACTTCGCCCATGCTCAGCTCCCGTCCGGCGGGGCGGTGCAGCTCGGGACGGATGACCTTTTCCTCCTCCACTTCCTCATAGACGCGGAAGCTGTCCAGCCACTCCCGGTGTGTGGCGGGTTTCAGCAGTTCGGTCACGGCGGGCAGAGTCTCCTTGCAGTTGCCCAATACGGCCACGTCCACCTGGATGTTCTTGTTGATTTCGGCGGGGTCGATGTCGAAGTGGATAATCTTGGCCTGCTTGGCATAGGTGTCCACGTTGCCCGTCACACGGTCGTCGAAGCGCATGCCCACGGCTATCAGCACGTCGCACTTGTTGGTGTTGATGTTCGGCCCGAGGTTGCCGTGCATGCCCAGCATACCCTTGTTCAGCGGGTGGTCGGAAGGCAATGCCGACAGTCCCAGCAGGGTGCGTCCGGCAGGCAGTCCCGCTTTCTCGATGAAGGCGCGCAGCTCGGCCTGGGCGTTTCCCAGTTCGACCCCCTGGCCCACAAGTACCAGCGGGCGTTCGGCGGCGTTGATGAGGTCCGCTGCCTGGCGGACAGCTTCCCTGTCCATGTCGGGCACGGGCTGGTAACTGCGGATAAAGTCCACCGTAGCCGGGGCATACTCCATCTTGTCCGTCTGCGCGTTCTTGGCAAAGTCCAGCACGACGGGTCCCGGCCTTCCGCTGCGGGCGATGTAGAAAGCCCGCGCCACGGCCCACGGCACATCCTCGGCGCGGCGTATCTGGTAGCTCCATTTCGAGATGGGTTGCGTCACGCCCACCAGGTCCACCTCCTGAAAGGCGTCCGTGCCCAGGAAGCCCGTGCCCACCTGTCCGGCTATGACTACGATGGGCGTGCTGTCTATCATGGCGTCGGCTATGCCCGTAATGGTGTTCGTGGCCCCCGGCCCGCTGGTGACTAAGCATACGCCCACTTCGCCCGACACGCGGGCAAAACCTTGCGCGGCATGGGTGGCGCCTTGTTCGTGGCGCACCAGGATGTGGTTCAGCGTATGGCGATGGTCGTAGAGCGCGTCGAACACCGGCATGATGCTGCCTCCCGGATATCCGAAGAGGGTCTTTACCCCTTCGTGCTCCAACGAACGCATCAGGGCTTCCGCCCCGGTAACAATATCTTTATTCATTTACTATTTACCATTTACAATTTACAATTTTGTTCATTTACAACTTAACCATTGACCATTTACAATTTACTATTTACTATTAAGTAACCAATTTACTATTAAGTAACCAATTTACTATTAAGTAACCAATTTACTATTAAGTAACCAAT
>CALUOR010000034.1 GCA_944322285.1 uncultured Bacteroides sp. | reverse complement strand
GTACAAAAGAAAATGGAATTTCAAAGTGTACTAAAAGTGTACTTAATGACGAAAAATGGGCAAAATATGGCAAAAATGGAGAAAATAAGAAAGATGCAAATAACTGATAATAAGGAAGATAAATTCTTTTATTTTCCTATGATTTCTATGCCTTGTACCGGGTCTGGGTACTAAAAGGAGAAAGATTCCGTCTTTCTCCTTTTTCTTTTCTACTTCCTCGCAACTCATTCAAAGCTTTATCCTCTCGCCACCGCCAGCGTCAACACACTGAATCTCACATTCTCCACATCGGCCAGCGCATCGGCACAAGCAGTCAAGGTAGCGCCTGTTGTCAGCACATCGTCCACAAGGAGCACATGACGACCCGCAAACTTGGCTTTGTCGGTAACATAGAATATATCGTGGACGTTCTCCCAGCGTTCGTAGACTGACTTTCGGGTTTGGGTAGAGGTATGTACACGACGTTTTACGGTTGCCGTATCTACCGGAATGCCCGTTACTTCCGATATACCCTTGGCCAGACACTCGCTTTGGTTATATCCTCTCTGCCGCAGTTTGGCCGGATGCAAAGGCACGGGCACAATGACATCTATGCCTTCAAAAAAGCCGCTTCTGCCAATGTCTGCCGCCATCATCCGTCCCATTGTATTACCCAAATCTTTATGTCCGCTGTATTTCAGCAAGTGCAGGATGCGGCGGAAATCTCCGCCTTTTTGGTAAAATATATAAGATGTGGCGCGCACCAAAGGGATCTTTCCCCAAAACATTTTGTCCACTTCGTTGTCTTTCTCCAAATGGTAATATGTGCGGGGCAGATTGATATTACAACGAAAGCACAACGCTTCTTCACCGTCCTGCAATGTAGTGTCGCATACGGCGCAACGCCTCGGAAAAAGCAGGCGGAACGCGGATTGTAACCAAAGCATCAATGAATTGCCTGACACGCCAACCTCCTTACATTCCTTCAGGAAGCGCCTCTGAAAGCAGACGCAACACTTCATCGTGCAACAATCCGTTTGTGGCCACAATATGATGTCCTTCCAGGAAATGCGGACTGCCATAATAATCAGTCACCCGTCCACCGGCTTCCATCACCATCAATGCCGCAGCCGAGAAATCCCATTTGCCTATAAACGCTTCCTGCCAAGTATCAAAGCGGCCAGCCGCCACATAGCACAAAGCCAATGCCGCCGATCCGTTCATGCGTATGCCTGCCACCCGTCCATACAACCGGTTTATCAAGTGTAAGCCTGTCTGTTTATAGTGCCCGGCCTCGTAGGGCAATTCGATGAATGAGAAAGCATTCTCCACACAATCTACACCGGACACATGCATGGGCACACCGTTCAGGTAAGCACCTCCGCCTTGCCAGGCATAAAAACATTCGTCAAGCGAAGGATCATAAACCACGCCTAGCAGCAATGCTTCCCGACTACGCAAGGCGATGCTTACGCAGTAAGGCGATACATCGTGTATATAGTTGGTAGTGCCATCCAGCGGGTCTACGACCCAATAACAAGGTTCGTTTTGATAAACAGCCGAACCTTCCTCTGTGATAAACCCTGCCTCGGGAAGCAACGTACGCAGGGCAGACACGATACGCCGCTCCGATTCCTTGTCTACATAGGACACATAGTCGTGCACCCGTTTCTCACGCACAGCATCCTGTTTAAACCGCTTGCGCTCTTCCCTTATAAAATGTCCGGCCTCGCGTGCCACCTCACACACTTTACGGGCCAACGTCTCCAAATGTTCCATATACATATTATTATCTCTTTCTCTAAATGATGCCCAAAAGTAAGTGTTTGCAACCTATCTGGCAAATAAAAGGGCTAGAAATGGGAATTTAGCTCATTTACGATTTAGCAATTTACAATTTACGATTTACGATTTTGTTAAATGGGAATTTAGTTTTAGGCACGGATTACACGGATTACATGGATTCTTTAAAGGGCTTGCCCTGTCACCCCGAGCGTAGTCGAGGGGTCTCACGTAGCACATACTCAGTATAACATGAGATGTCTCGACAAGCTCGACATGACAGACACCATTTGTTTAAGGAAATCTGTCTAATCCGTGAAATCCTGCCTAAAAACAGCCCGCTAAATTACCATTTTGTCACTCCTTACACTTTGTATTTCCTAATCGCCGAGAATCGTTTGTTTCGGAGCGAGACAGGGATGGAACGGAAAGAACGGATTTCGGAAACGCTTATTCGCTTATATTCAGATTGATAGCGTGATTTTTGCTTGAATATTTACAAATTCTAGAAACGCGTTTTTCCTGATTTGAAAGGTTTGTTAAGATGCATTTTACAATTGTTAGCGGATTGGGCGACATCTTCCTCCGAAAAACTTAACTTTTTGCGCTCAGTCGGCGAAGTATTGTCATCAAAACAGTTAAGTGTTGGCTGCATAACACTTAACTGTTCCGACCCCAAACACTTAAGTGTTTTCGGACGCGGTATTTTTATACGTTTCTATTTCATCGGTTTTGAATAAATGAAGAGTCAGCGAAAACGGGGATATGTATCTTTTCCGATAGCAATTAAACGGAATTGGCATCAATATGACAGGATGCGGTCGGCTTGATTTCAACGGGCAAATGCTGTACGAATCTCCTCCTTTCTTGATGGAAATTCGTCAAGAATTTATATTTTGACAAGAAAAATCACTATATTTGCAAAATAACGGCTCACAAATGAACGTTCTTTGCTAAACTTTACGTATCTTTGGCGCGTTGCAGATGGCAACAAGACATATTTAGGAAGCGTTTAGCTTTATTCTACGTTAAAGAATCTGGACAATATCTTACCTGCCTTTATTTCCATCACTTTACAAAATTTGGTTCTTAAAAATGGTTCTTAATCGCTGGCTAAAGTATTGATTATCCTGCAATCCAGAAAATAAAATCCAAATTAATTTAAGATTGATTCCAGAGCGATTTAAGCGGCTTTTATTTCAAAAATAACAAATCATACATGATAATAAATTAAATTCAACAGGAAGCCTTAAAACGCCATTTCCTGCTGTCTTATTTATTATATTCTTCCAAAATAAGGCTAATAAATACGGTTTTCCGTTTATCTTTCATCTGATTTCAACAAAGAAATAACACGGTTAGGAACATGGTATTTATGTAACCCCTACCAACTAAATATACTTAATTCAAGTTACCTACTATAACGGTTTTGCAGATATTTTCCAGGACAAAATTTAATGGTAAAAACCAACCTACCTACTATTTATTATAAAAATACGGAATGGATGAACTTACAAAAAAGAAGATTTCAGCAAAATTAAAAGGCAGGAAGAAACTTGCAACGCATAAGAAGAAGATAAGCCAGTCATTGAAAGGACGGAAGTTGACGGAAGAACATAAGAGGAAAATAAGCGAATCAATGAAGCAAAAAAGGCAATTCCCAGCCTATAACAATTAGGCTGGGAAATGTATAAAAATAGATTAAAATAAAAAATCTATTCTAATATAAAATCTAAAAGAGAATATACTTTCTTCTTATATTCAATTCTGATAATTCTATGAAGAAGCAAGTAATAGACCTTTAGCAATAGTTCTTTATCTTCCAATCTCATATACAAATCCTCATCATTCAACCCCAACTTGTCAAGTGTATATTTGAGTTTCTTATGATTGGTTTTTATTTCAAGTCTAAAGACATTCTTAAATTTCAATTTATCAATAATATATTGCTTTTCAAAATTCTTATCTTTAATCTCCTTAGCCTTATCATAATATTTTAATTCAAGTCCATCAGTACATTTAGAATTACTCTTTAAATAGAACGATTTGAATTTATTTAATTTATTTCTTGTACCCGTTGAAACATGCAACAATTCCCCTATTTCTTCATCCATGTCTTTATATCTTTTATTAAAAATAATAGGTGTAAAATCCTCATCTTTTAAAATTGAGTAGAATCTATCAATAAAACTTCTATTAAAATCAAATGCTAATTCCAATTTTGATATTTTGAGAAATTGAAGATTAAGGCTATCTGCTATATAATACAAGAAATTAATATCTTTATTATAAAGTGATTGATTATCCAATATAATATATAATTGTTGTCTTAGAGGGTGATTGCTTCCATAGAACAATTTTCCTATTCTTCTATAAAATAATCCTTGTTCTTCGTTATAATCTCTAATTAATATATCAAGTTCAATACGATAATCATTATATATTGTATCATTTGGGATAGCAAGACAAAACTCATTATAGCATTCATATATTATTTTGTCCGTATTATCCAATCTATCATTATAGGATTCCATGTATTTATCTATAAAATCCGTAAACTCATGTGTTAACAGATAAGTCAGTTCCAACTTGTCTACTGAAATATTACTTTTGAATTTGCTCATTGTTATAACTTGTTTTATTGATATTATTTTTAAGGAAATTATTATATTGTCTCATTCTAATACGCATAGTTGAGGCTAATTTGTTTTTATGCCTAATTCCAGCTTCTGTAAGATAATAGGCTTTAACTGAATCACTGATTTTACTTTTAATTGAATCATTCATAATCATAATATATTAGATGCCTTTTAAAAGGTTTATTTTAATAATAAATATATTCATCCTCTATAAAGTATAGTGTAAATCATGGAAATGTCAACCCCCTTATTCCAGATTTATTTTAGATAACATACGGCAAATGTTCGTTATTTCTTTGTTATTCAGGATATTATATCTATATTTGCCAGCAGAAGAAACAATAAAAGTAGATTGATATGAAGTATGTAGCTTATTATAGAGTATCGACACAAAAGCAAAGTTTGGGATTAGATGCCCAAAGAAGTAGCGTATTGAATTATCTCAATTCAAAGCAAGATGTTGAATTGATTAATGAATTTGCCGAAAAAGAAAGTGGCAAATGCGATAATAGAATAGAATTAAATAAGGCTTTATCTTTATGCAAAAAAGAAAACGCCACACTTATAATAGCTAAGTTGGATAGGTTATCAAGAAAGGTTAGCTTCTTATTTAATTTGCGTGATAGTGGAATTAACTTTGTTGCCTTGGATTGCCCAGACTTTAACACGTTGACATTGGGCATATTTGCCACGCTGGCACAATCGGAAAGGGAATTAATCAGCCAAAGGACAAAGGCGGCATTGGCAGAAAAGAAAAAGCAAGGATTTAAATTAGGCAGACCAAACGCCACATTTAAAAAAGAATGGCGTGAATTGTCTTATCAAGTAATAAAGGAAAAGGCGGATAACAACGAAAATAATAAGCGTGCAAAGTCCATGATTGAAGCATTATTAAAGACAACTTCAAATAAAGCCGAAATAGCAAGGAAATTAAATGAAAATGGCTTTGTTACATCAAAAGGCAGCAAGTTTAATACAATCCAAGTATTTAGGATAATCAAGCGTTATAATTTGGAATGACAAAAATAAAAGGCAGATAGTAATTTATCTGCCTTGTTTATTATCTGTTTATTTAATTTCTTCCTTTAATTGTTGAAGTTGTGCTTCCATCACTTCCAATTCTTCTTTTTTCTTTGCAATTTCAGAAGTTATATGTTTAATGGTTTTACATTTTTGAATTTTGTCCCAAAACTTCAATTTATCTTCATCGGTCTTAGCGTTAGCCGAATCATCAATTAGATTATTGATTACTTCATCAATGCTTATTTCTTTTTCTTCCTTATCTTCCTTTTTTGAACGTGACATTTTGATATTGTTTTCTTCCATATAACGCTTCAAATCTTCAAGCGTCTTACCCTCAAAGTTATATTCGGGATTAAAAGCCTTAATAGCCTTAGTTCTTCGTGCAATTTGCATTGCTTCAATTTGCTTAGCATCCATAATCTTACATTTATTGGTTAATACTGGCGACAAATATACGATTATTTGCTGGCATTCTTCTTTTTTATCCTATTTTTTTCTTCAAGCACTATGTTAATTTTGTTTTCATTTGATAAATGCGTATATATTTGCTTAATCATTTTATCGTCAGTGTGCCCAGTGGCGAAGCATAGCTTATCAGCTTGCCAACCCTCAATAATCTTGTTGGTGATAAACGTATGCCTTGCGAAATGACTGCTTATTATCTCATATAACGGCTTTTCTTTTGTAATAATGGTATTGTCTCCCATTTGTTCTTTCCATTGAATCCTGCGCCTTAGATTAGCCTTTTTCGCTATAATCTTTATCATTGTATCAATGACATTATTAACCTTGGATATATTGACATACTTGAATCCGTCTTTATACTTCCTCAATATCATTTTCATTTGTTTGTTGAAAGTAATAACAGCCTCAACACTTTCCTTTTTGGTCAAAATAATGTGTTCTTCTTCGTTATCATTATCCAAGTTAATAGGGGCATTTACAACGCTTGCAATATCGCTTATTCTCATACCACAATACACAAGCAATAAGAATATATCTCTTATTTCTTCTTCTTTTCCCATTAATTTTAATTTGGCTAATCTATTAACTTCTTCATCTTTTAATGGTGACTTCTTAGAATCTTCTTTTTTCCTCTTATCCTTTATCTTGATATATTCTACCTTATTAATCCCATATATCTTATATTCTTCATTAACTGCCAATATCCCATTAATTAGACGCTTGACAATCTCGCATCTATCATTAATGTTTTGCACTCCGTTTTCTTGTTTATTAATAAGATAGTTCTTATATCTATCCAACATATTTTGGGTTAATACGACATTGATAATATCTTCAAATGCGTTTTCCTTATAATATCGGATAAAGTTGCTTAGTCTATAATAATTTGTCTTATATGTTCCGCATTCTTCATTTGGATATGCTTTCTTAAACGCTTCAAACAGCAAAGAAGATGCTTTCTTATCAATTACGTTTTCTTTGTTATAAATGAATCTTCTTATTATAGGCTTGATATTGTCAATTAAGTTAGGATTATCGCAAATATAAGCCTTGAATCTATCAAATGAATCTTTAATCTCCCTTATCCTAATGTTGACAATCTTATTATTATCGTTATCAGACTTGTTTATTTTAAAGCTAATATAGGCTTCTTCCTTGTCTTTGTTCCAATAATACGGATTAACCTTTAATCCCGTTGGCAATTTGATTTGTTTGCCGTTGAAATACAAAACAAGGTAGATATTAGTAGCCTTGTCTTTATTTGGCTTCCTCAAATTGAAGTGATAACGAATGTCAGATAAGAAGATTTGCTTTTCCATAATATAAAAATGGTTCTTAAAAATGGTTCTTAAACTTCTGTAATAAACGCTCCTTTTGTATTAAGTTACCCAGCTTATTATTAAGATAATAGCAATTTTCATCTTATCATTATAGAATCTGGACAATTCAATGCGTAAATAGAATAAGAAGACGTTCTTCCTTTGGTTTCGTATATATGTATTTCCTACATATACAGCCAAAGGTGTGAGCCCTTTTCTACATCCTTTACGCAGGCAGTCCAGAGCCATTTAACGGGATCTAGTTAAAAAGGCTCACACTTTCTTTTATGCCCTATTCTTCCAACGAAACAAGCTGTAATAACCGGCACCGAATGAGCCTGTAGGTGTGTAAAAAGACGAACTGTATGAGAAAGTTAATCTACGCAACGATGTGTCTTCTGTCGCTTGGTCTGGGTGGCTGCGACTATGACGACACGGATGTATGGAACGCCATCCACAGCCAGGAGGAGCGCATTGCCGCTTTGGAGGAATGGCAGAAAACGGCCAATGAGAACATTACCGCCTTGCAGGCTTTGGTGAACGGAAATGACTACATCACCGGTGTAGAGGAGGTAAAGGAAGGCGACACCGTCATCGGTTACACCATCCACTTCTACCGTCAGGGAGATGTTACGCTTTATCATGGCACGAAGGGAGCCGATGGCGTGACGCCCGTTATCGGTGTTGTACAGAAAGACGACGGACGTTGGTATTGGACGCTGAACGGCGAGTTGCTGACCGATGACAAAGGCAACGCCATTTGCGCCAGCGGCAAGGATGGTGAGGATGGAAAAGACGGTGAGGACGGTGAAGACGGAGACGACGGACATAGTGGAAGCAGTGGCAGCTCGGCGCCGGTTCCTCAGCTGAAGACAGGTTCTGAACTGGGTACGGGCTATATTGCCGATGCCGTTTACTTGTCGGTAGACGGAGGCAAGACGTGGACGAAAGTCAGCGGTGACGATGGAACCAGCGGCAGCGGCTTTATTACGAATGTAGAGGACAAAGGTTCTTATTATGCCTTTACTTATGCCGGTGGAACAATTAATGTGCCGAAGTACATCGAAGGTTTGTCATTTACCTATACACCTAGTGGGGAAGGAGAAGAAGCCAAGCCTATTACCAACGGAGAACTGTATGTACAACCCAATGAAACATTTACCATTAACGTAGCTTCCATGGGCGGAAGATGGGACTTTGAAACCTCCACCCCCGAAACGAAGGCGACTACCGAAGAAACTGAAACTAACGATTGGAAAGTTGAAAAGACTACAGACGGCAAAGGACTGAGCGTAACCGCCCCATCCACAGAAAGTTCCATCGTGATTGATTTCACCTTTGTGGCAGCGGACAATAAAGTAACTGAATATCAGATAAAGTTGACCTCACTCAATATGCAGATAGATAAGACTGAAAATGAGAACTTGGTTTCCGCCCTCGAAGACCTTGGCTTGGGTGAGAAGGATGCGGAAGGAAATCTGGCCATCACCCCCGAAGAGATTCAGAAAACCACGGAACTTAATTTGAGTAATCAAGAGCTGACCAGCTTGGAAGGAGTGGAAATCTTCACCAATCTGACTTATTTGGATTGCTCCGAAAACTCATTGACTGAGCTAGATTTATCTGAAACAACAAGCCTGACATATCTGAATTGTTCGGGGAATCCGCTTACCACTGTGAATTTTGAGAGCTTAACCGAATTGGAAACACTTCTTTGCAACAATTGTTTCAACAACTCAACAACCAGAGCATCCATAGATGAAAACGGTAAATTAGATTTAAGTGTCAATACGAAGCTACAAAGCGTAGAATGCTCCCAAAATAGCTTGACCCAATTGATATTGCCGGATGTGCCGAACTTAACTTCTTTGTATTGCTTTGACAATAAATTGACAAGCATAGACATCAGCAAACAGACCAACTTGAATGTCTTGGATATTTCCAGCAATAAGTTGACCGCACTCGATGTAGCCGCCAACAAGGAGTTATTGAGAGTTCTGACTTGCAGCTACAATGCGCTGACGGAACTGGACATCACGCTTTGCACGAATCTGGAAGCCTTGAATTGCCAAGGCAACCAAATGACGAAGCTGAACGCGCTCCACAACACCAAGCTGGAAACACTTGGGTGCGGATTACAGCAAACCACCGATGGTGCAGACCAACAACTGGAGCTGATTTTGCCCGAATCGTTGATGACTCTTTGGGAAACGCAGTGGCAGAATGAATCGGCGAACAAGAATGTAACTGTTTCCGACGGCACGCTCAAGCCGGGAGCTTCCGGTGAGGATTTCGGGAATGGAGGAGTGTATTAGTTTATTTACAATTTAGCAATTTACAATTTACGATTTGTTATAGTGTAAATGGGAAATTAGTTTTAGGCACGGATTACACGGATTTCACAGAGATTTTAGTTTTTTTGCTATGTCTCTGTCACCCCGAGCGTAGTCGAGGGGTCTCACATCATGCTTTCCCATGCGCTACGTGAGATGTCTCGACAAGCTCGACATGACAAGGACACCTTGAGTAAATCCGTGACCAATCCGTGCAATCCGTGCCTAAAAACAGCCCGCTAAATTATCATTTAATCACACAAAACATATAAATGCATAACCATTATGAAACTCTACAATAAATTAGGATGGGCCGTGTTGCCGTTCGCCCTGCTGGCGGCATCCTGCCAGAACGATGACTTTATGGAAGCCGGGCACGAGGCGACAGAAGGCGTTGTCACCTTGCACGCCACCATGGCTCCGCAAACTCGCGCGCAAATCGCATTGGGCACGGAAGACGAATCCCGTGAAATCTTTATGTGGAACGAAAATGACAGCTTTACGCTCTACGATAAAACGAATCCGACAACCACGTCCGGCACCTTCACCATTTCAGGTTATACGGAAGAGGAATCAAGCACTGAAGCAACCTTTGTGGGAGAAGGTAACTTCGCGAACAATTCAAGTGTAGTTGCCATCTATCCGGCACAAGAAGGGAATGTAACCGAAAGTGCAGCGACACTGACACTTCCCACAGCAACCATTACGACCGGTTCGGCAGAAGAGTGGAAGGAATACATGCGTCAATCTATGTATATGTATGCCGATGCCACCATAGATGGAAACAATACGCAACTTGCTTTCCAGCATCTTTGCTCCTTAATCCGTGTGTCCTACACCAACGCGACTTCTGAGGATAAAACCATAACCAATGTAACCGTTACGGGTGAAGGAAATTACTTCGGTTCCATAGCGAAGTTCGAATTTGCGAATAATGCACTTGCATCTACCCAAACCTCTTCAACCTGCGCATTTGATTTCTCCGGCCTGACCGTTGCGTCCGGCCGCACAACCGACTTCTACTTTTTCTTCTTCCCGGGTGACGATGCGTCCAATGGTACATTGACCGTCAGCATCAATGATAAGGATTTGGAAATGTCTTTGAGCGAGCTTACATCGTTCAGCGGTTTTGAAGCGGGGAAACGGTATTGGTTTAATACCATTGAGACACCCGATGAAGGTATCATTTGGAAAAAAGACGTACCGGAAGTGTTGATTACGAACTTACCGCTGATTAAGCTGGCGGAAACAATGAATAATGTGACATTTGAAAAAGATGAAAACGGATATGTGAACGTGACGCTTAATCAAGAGAAGATTAGTCAAGTTAAAATCTTAAATTTGGATGAAGCTGCTGAAGAAATAGTCAATCTGGATGGACTGGAATATTTCACTGATTTAGTAACTTTGGTAGCTATGAACAAGAACCTAACAACGTTGGATGTTTCTAATTTACCCAATTTAAATGCCTTAGATTGTACCGGGAATCCTGAGTTGGAGGAATTGGATGTTTCCAAAAATACCAAACTCCAAATGTTAAGTTTCCAAGAGACCGGTATATCAGAAATAGATCTCTCCAATAATTTGGATTTGGAACGCCTTCTATGCGCTCGAACAAATATTGCGGCACTTGATTTGAGTAAAAATACAAAACTTACAGATTTAGAATGTTCGGAAACAAAACTTTCAGAACTGAATATTTCCAATAATGTTGAATTGGTACATCTTATGTGTCAGTATACTGACATTACTGATCTTGATTTAAGTAAGAACACCAAATTGGAACATGCGGATTTGAATGGTTGCACATTACTTTCATCAATTGATGTTAGTCATAATCTTGAATTGTGGTATCTATGGATGGTAAACTGTTCAAGTATTACTCAACTTGACATAAGTAAGAATACAAAATTAAAAGAGTTGAACTGTAGAGGAACTGGCATTTCTTCAATAGATGTAAGAAATAACACGGTACTTAACACTCTATATTGCCATGAAACATCAATCACTGAGCTGGATTTGAGTAAGAACACAGAATTGACAGATTTATCTTGTTCCTTTACAAAGATTACAGAATTGGATTTGACAAACAATACAAAACTAACATCATTGGATTGTTCTTTCTTGAATATTACAGAACTAGATGTAAGTCTCTTTCCTTTGTTAAACGATTTAAGTTGTACTTCTATCCCAATTAATAAATTGGATTTAAGCAATAATCCAAACTTGGAAAGTTTAGAGTGCAATCGTTGCAACTTGACCGAATTGGATATAACAAACAATCCAAAACTGACTTATTTGTCTTGCGGAAACCAAAAAGGCACTAGTGAGAGTAATCCTATGACTCTTTATCTCACCGAAACCCAAGAACAGAATTTGTGGCAGGGAAAGGGAAATATGCAATATGAAACAGAAAACAAATATATTAAACTAGAAATAACCAACTAAAGAAGTACCTCAATAAGAATCATTGGTTACTAGCCCAAGTATCATTGGATATTCATCGATTTATCCAAGGATACTTGGGCTTTTCATATTGGATACTTGGGCGGCTCGGTTTTCGGAGTGAAACACGGGAATTTAAGCCCCGTCTTTTCGTCCTATTAAAAAAATGGCTATATTTGCCGCAGAGTATAAACCTATTAACTTTTGGACTGATGACCGAACATCCTTTGTCATTGTTTAAATATTGCCCCCGATGCGGCTCCGTCCACTTCGAGGTACACAACGGCAAGTCGAAAGCCTGCCGCGATTGCGGGTTTGTGTATTACTTCAACCCGTCATCGGCCACGGTGGCGCTCATCCAGAATGACCGCGAAGAATTGCTCGTGTGTCGGCGAGGCAAAGACCCCGCCAAAGGTACGCTGGACCTGCCGGGCGGTTTTATTGACATGTACGAGACGGGCGAAGAGGGAGTAGCACGTGAAGTGAAAGAAGAAACGGGACTGATGGTGACCCGCACGGAATACCTTTTCTCGTTGCCCAACCTGTATCTATACTCAGGCTTCCTGGTGCATACGCTCGATATGTTTTTCCGTTGCCGGGTGGAAGACACGTTGCATTACACCGCCATGGACGATGCCGCCGAGGTTTTCTTCCTGCCCCTGCGGGACATCCGTCCGGAGGAATTCGGATTGGAGTCCATACGAAAAGGATTAGGAATGTTTTTAGAGATGAATAAGTAAAATGGGAATTTAGCGGGCGGAGCCCGCAATGTGTCAATGTGCTAATATACCAATGTGCTAATGCCCTGCGGCATGAAAACACGCCAGCGCAAACACAGCGCAGCCCCATTAGCACATTGGCACATTAGCATATTAGCACATTAATTTATCATTTATATATGAAGAACAAGTTTTCACGAATACTATGCACAGCCTTGTGTTGTGCCCCTCTGCTGGCCACCGCACAAACTGACCCGCAGGCTACAGACCTTCAAAGGTATTACCAAGAAGGAAGGAACCTTTTCCAACAGAAAGCCTATACGGCTTCCGTTGCTCCGCTGCAAACGTTTATCCGACTGGTTGACAGGCAGGGAGCACAACCGTCCTTGGTGGAAGAGCGGCAAGAAGCCGAATACATGCTGGTATGTGCCTCCTACGAGGTGCAAGACCCTCGGAGCCTCGACCTGCTGGCCGACTATCTGGACAAATATCCCGACACGCCCCATGCCAACCGCATCTATGCCCTGATGGCATCAGGCTACTTCTTCCGTTACGACTACGAGCGTGCGCTGATGTTGTTCGGCCGCTCCCGCTTAGAGTTGTTGCCCGATGGCGAACGCGATGACATGACCTACCGCATGGCCACTTCCTACCTGCGTACCGGCTGCCTGCAAGACGCCGCCATCTGGTTCGAAGCCCTGCGTAACCTCAGCGACCGCTATGCGGACGACTGCACCTACCAGGTGGCTTACATCCGCTACACACAAGGACGCTATGACGAAGCGTTGGAAAGTTTTCTTGCTTCGCGCGACATGGAGAAATACCGTACGTTGGCACCTTATTATATAGCCGAAATCCAACTTATCCAAGGCAAGTATGCCGAAGCTGAGAAGACCGCCCGCGAGTATGTAACGACTTACCCCCGTCAAGAGTATGCGGACGAGATGTTCCGCATCATCGGCTCCGCCGCCTATCACACGGGAAGTTACCAAAAAGCGATGAAAGCTTTTGAGCAGGCAGAGAAAATTACGCTGACCCGCCGGGATGCTACCTATATGTATGGAATGGCATGCTACCACTGCGGAGTCTATAGCCGTGTGCCCGAGCTCTTGGGAAAAATCACCACGGAGGATGACGCCCTGACACAAAACGCGTACCTGCACACGGGCTTGGCCTACCTGAAGATGGCGGACAAGAACAAGGCGCGCATGGCTTTTGAGCAAGCTGCCGCCTCGGATGCCGACCGAAGTGTACAGGAGCAGGCAGCCTACAACTATGCCCTCTGCCTGCACGAGACGTCCTACTCCGCTTTTGGCGAGTCGGTCACAGCCTTCGAGAAGTTCCTGAACGACTTCCCGCAATCGGTTTATGCCGACCGGGTAAGCGGCTACTTGGTGGATGTGTACATGGAGACACGCAATTACGAGACGGCTCTCCAATCTATCAACCGCATCCAATCCCCCACCCCAACGATACTGAAAGCCAAAGTGCGCATCCTCTTCCAATTAGGAGCACAAGCCTTTGCCAACGCAGACTTCCCCAAGGCCATTGATTACTTCAGCCAGTCTTACCAACAAGCCTCCGTCTTCGGCAACAGCGGATTGGAAGAACAGGCGGAAGCTCTCTATTGGCGGGGAGAATCGCATTACCGGCTGAATCAAATGCAGGAAGCCACGAACGATTTCCACCTCTACCTGGGCCGCACGACCGACCGCCAAAGCGAAATGTACGCCCTGGCTCATTACAACTTGGGCTACATCGCCTTCCACCGGAAAGACTATGCCACGGCCGAAAACTACTTCAGCCGCTACGTACAATTAGAGAAAGGCGAGAACAAAGCGGCACAGGCCGATGCCTACAACCGCTTGGGCGACTGTTGCCTCAACGTGCGCCGCTTCGATGAAGCCACCCGCTACTACACGCAAGCCGAGCGGATGGGAGCCGCATCGGGCGACTATTCTTACTACCAACTGGCCTTGGTGGCCGGATTGCAGAAGGACTATAACGCCAAAGTTGCCCTGCTCGACCGTTTGGCCGAGAAATATCCGAACTCGCCCTATGCCGTGAGCGGACTCTACGAGAAAGGGCGTTCGTTCGTACAAAGCCAAGAGAGCGCGCAAGCCATCGTCACCTTCCAAGAGTTGCTGACCAAATACCCCGAAAGCCCGTTGGCACGCAAGGCAGCCGCTGAAATAGGTTTGCTCTATTATCAAAATGAAGACTACGACCGGGCCATCGAAGCCTACAAACAGGTCATCACCCGATACCCGGGCAGCGAGGAAGCCCGGCTTGCCATGCGCGACCTGAAGTCCATCTATGTAGACGCCAACCGGGTGGACGAGTATGCCGCCCTGGCCGCACAGATGCCCGGACAGATACGCTTCGAAGCCAGCGAACAAGACTCGCTGACCTACATCGCCGCCGAGAAGATTTACATGAAAGGCGACCTGCAACCCGCACGCGCCAGCTTGGAACGTTACCTGCAAAGCTATCCCGAAGGCGCTTTCCGGCTGAACGCCCATTATTACCTCTGCCTCATCGGCAAACAGCAAAAGGATGACGACATGGCCCTGCTCCATTCGAGCCGGTTGCTCGAATATCCCGACAGCCCGTATGCTGTGGAAGTGTTGCCCATTCATGCGGAAATCCTTTTCAACCGCCAACAGTATGCCGAAGCATTGGCCGACTACAAACAACTGACGGCACGCGCCTCTACCGCCGAGCATCATCAAGTGGGCTTGCTGGGTGCCTTGCGGTGCGGTGTATTATTGAAAGACGATGTAGAAACCATTCAGGCTGCCACCGCCTTGTTGGCTCTGTCCAAGCTGACACCCGAACTGCAAAACGAGGCGTTGTATTATCGCGCCAAAGCTTACCTTAACCAAAACGCCCCGCAAAAAGCGACGGCGGACTTGCAAGTATTAGCCAAAGATACACGCACTTTGTACGGTGCCGAGGCCAAGTATTTGCTGGCCCAGCAATTGTACGACCAAGGTGATTATGCCGCGGCCGAGAAAGAAGTACTGGACTACATCGAGCAGAGCACGCCGCACGCCTATTGGCTGGCACGCAGCTTCATCCTCCTGTCCGACGTCTATGTGGCGATGGACAAGAAACTGGACGCACGCCAATACCTGCTCAGCCTACAACAAAACTATCAGGCGGACGACAACATCGCCGACATGATAAAGGAGCGGCTGGACAAATTGGAAGAAGAGACTCAAAATCCCCAATAAAAGAATGTGCCAATATGTTAATGTGCCAATGTGCTAATGACATGGTTTTATGAACGCATTTAAAGACTTGAACGTATGAAAAAGAATCTATTACCCTTTTTATATGGAGGAATGACACTCCTTGCCCTTCCTCTGCACCTGCAAGCCCAAACACAGGCAAAAGACACCACGCTGACACGCACGGTGGTGGTGGAACAGGAATACAACCCGGACATCATGGATGCCTCCAAGGTCAACGTGCTGCCCCGCATTGAAGAACCTACGGTGAGCAAGAAAGCCGTGGAGTATAACGAAACGTTGCAACCTGCTTCCCGGTTGCCCATTGGCACCATGCGCCCTTACGTCATCCGTGAGAAACAGGATAAGACAAAAGCCGGCTATGTCCGTCTGGGCTATGGCATTTACAATAATCTGGACGCACTCGCCAACTACCTGTTTACCCTGTCCCCCAAAGACCGGCTGAACGTGACGTTCGCTATGGATGGACGCAACGGCAGTGAAGGGCAAGGCATAGACAACTTAGAGCAATGGAAGCCACGCTATTATCGGACACAAGCCCGCATCAGTTATCTGCATAACTTCAAGGCATTGGATTTGAACATAGCCGGTAACTTCGGATTGCACAACTTCAATCTGGAGCCATACGCATTTGCCCATAAACAAAAGTTTACCTCAGGCAATGTGCATGTAGGGGTCGTAAACCGGAATAACCAGCAACCCATCAGCTACAAAGCCGAAACAAACCTGTTGCTCTATCAACGCCAAAACGACCCTATAGCGAGCGATATCCGCGAAGGCATCGTACGCACCAAAGGCATAGTGAGCGGCTCTATTTCTGACGCGCAGTCCGTTGGCATCGGTTTCAACATGGATAATGTCTTCTACAAAAATGCCGACTTCGACAATTACACTTCCGTCGGATTAAATCCTTACTATCAATACAACCACAATTCTTGGGGAATAAAAATTGGAGCCAACATCGATATGGCATTCGGCTTCGGCAAAAAATTCCGCGCGGCGCCAGACGTGTCCATGCAATACAAGTTTGCCGACAGCTACGTGCTCTATGCGCAGGCAACGGGAGGAAAACTCACGAACGACTTCCAACGGATGGAACAATACAACCCTTACTCCGTGCTTCACCATCAGCTTGACGCCACCTACGAACAAATGAACGCAGCCATCGGCTTCAAGGCAAGTCCGGTCAATGAATTATGGTTCAACATTTACGGAGGTTATCAGGACTTGAAAAATGACTTATATATGCTTCCATTCAATGACAATAATTCCTGGAGTAGCATAATATTGCCTGAATATATCGACTGCATCGAACGGCTTCTTTTTCAAGCCGACACACGCAACGTCTACGTAGGCGGTGAGGTGACTTACAATTACAAACAATGGTTCAGTCTACAGGCTTCGGCCATTTATCGGCATTGGGACACCGATGAAACAAGCGAAAACATCATTCTACGCTTCAAACCTGCTTTGGATGCCCACGCGGAGATAGGATTCTCGCCTTTATCGGGGCTCAAGCTTGCTGTGGGGTATCGACACATTGAACGTACGGAAACAGACGTTCAAGTTGACCCGGTAAGCGACCTTTATATTCATGGCAGCTATGAATTGTGCAACGGGCTTTCTGTCTATGCCCGCATCCACAATCTGCTGGATAAAAACTATGAATATTATGAAGGTTGCCCAGCCCAAGGACTCAACTTCTTAGGGGGCGTAAGTTTCCGTTTTTAGATTTTTTTCTGATATAATTCATATATAATAAGGTAAGAACGTAGTTTTTTTCCTACTTTTGCGGGCAAAATCAACGGGAGATACCCGCTACAAAGTCAAAGATATGCAGAAAAACTTAGTTATCGTCGAGTCACCGGCCAAGGCAAAGACCATTGAGAAGTTTCTGGGCAAGGACTATGAAGTCTTGTCCAGCTATGGTCACATACGCGATTTACGCAAGAAGAACTTCAGTATAGACATTGAGAACCATTTCGCTCCGCAATACGAAATACCGGCGGACAAAAAGAAATTAGTCGCCCAACTGAAGGAAGAAGCCGCCAAAGCCGAAACCGTGTGGCTGGCATCCGATGAGGACCGCGAGGGAGAGGCCATTGCCTGGCACCTGTACGAAGTGTTGGGTCTGAAGCCCGAACACACGCGGCGCATCGTATTCCATGAAATCACCAAGAACGCCATCTTGAACGCCATTGAACATCCGCGTCAAATAGACCTGAACTTAGTGGACGCCCAACAGGCACGCCGTATATTAGACCGCATTGTAGGCTTCGAACTGTCGCCCGTGTTGTGGCGTAAGGTAAAGCCCGCCCTTTCGGCAGGCCGTGTGCAATCCGTGGCTGTCCGTCTGATAGCCGAGCGCGAACGCGAGATACAAAACTTCCATACCGAAGCCGCCTATCGCGTAACGGCACTCTTCCCCGTGCCCGATGAAAACGGCAAGACAGTGGAGTTAAAAGCGGAATTGGAGCAACGCTTCAAGACGAAGGAGGAAGCCCGCAAGTTCCTCGAACGTTGCAAGGACGCCGAGTTTACCATCAGCGACATTACCACCCGCCCGCTCAAGAAAAGTCCGGCAGCGCCATTCACCACGTCTACACTGCAACAGGAAGCAGCCCGCAAATTAGGCTTCTCCGTGGCACAGACGATGATGATAGCGCAGAACCTGTACGAATCGGGACACATCACCTACATGCGTACCGACTCTGTGAACCTGTCCGAGCTGGCCATTGCCGCCTCACGCGAAACCATCACCGCCAAGATGGGCGAACGTTACCTGCACTCCCGCCACTTCACGACCAAGACCAAAGGAGCGCAGGAGGCGCACGAAGCCATCCGCCCCACCTACATGGACCATGTAAAGATAGAGGGCAGCGCCCAAGAGAAACGTCTGTACGACTTGATATGGAAACGTACCATCGCCTCGCAGATGGCCGATGCCGAACTGGAGAAAACCACCGTCACCATCAGTATGAGCAATACGGCGGAAGAATTTACCGTAGTAGGCGAGGTAGTGAAGTTCGACGGATTCTTGCGCGTCTACCGCGAATCACACGATGACGAGGCCGATGCGAATGATGAAACCGGATTGCTTCCACCCTTAACCAAAGGACAGGCACTGGAATACGCCCAAGTGACCGCCACCGAACGTTTCAGCCAACAGCCGCCCCGCTACACGGAAGCCAGCCTGGTGCGTAAACTGGAAGAACTGGGCATCGGACGTCCTTCTACTTACGCCCCCACCATCTCTACCATCCAACAACGCGAATATGTAGTGAAAGGCGAGAAGCCGGGCCAGGAACGCAACTACAACGTACTGACCCTGCAGAAAGGCAAAAGCATCACGGACGAGACCCGCAAGGAACTGACCGGAGCCGAGAAATCCAAACTGATACCTACGGACATCGGCATGGTGGTGAACGACTTCCTGACCCAATATTTCCCCGACATCCTGGACTACAACTTCACGGCCACCGTAGAAAAGCAGTTCGACGAGATAGCCGAGGGAGAAGAGAAATGGACTGATGTGTTGGAGCGTTTCTACAAGAAGTTCCATCCGTCTGTAGAAAACACGCTCGCCTCCAAGAGCGAACACCGTGCAGGAGAACGCCTGTTGGGCACCGACCCCGTCAGCGGCAAACCGGTATCGGTGAAAATCGGTCGCTTCGGTCCCATGGTACAGATAGGAAACGCGGAAGATGAAGACAGACCACGCTTCGCCCGCTTGGAGAAAGGCATGTCCATCGAGACCATCACATTGGATGAAGCCCTGAAGCTCTTCAAACTACCCCGCACCTTGGGCGAACACGAAGGAGCGGAAGTGAAAGTGAGCAACGGTCGCTACGGTCCCTACGTGCAGTGCAACGGCGTATTCGCTTCCCTGCCCGCAGACGCCGACCCGATGACCATCAGCTTGGACGAAGCGGTAGAACTCATAGAAAGCAAACGCCAGGCCGAAGCCCAACGTCACATCAAGAAGTTCGATGAAGAGCCTGATTTGGAAATCATGAATGGCCGCTACGGTCCCTACATCGCTTACAAAGGCAGCAACTACAAGATACCCGAAGGCATCACGCCCGAAGACCTTAATGTGGAAGCCTGCCTCAAGCTGATAGCCCTACAAAATAACTCCGACCGCCCCAAACGCAAAGGACGGGCGACCCGCAAGAAAGCATAAGTTCCCCCTATACGAACGAGGCTGTTCCCAATCACTGGAAGCAGCCTCGTTCTTTATGGATATATCCCTTTTATTTGAACCGCGACGTATCCACCCCTTCCCTTTTCTTCTCCTGATAGCCGCCGAACCTCCACGCAAAGGACACGCCCACGCTGCGGAAGCACGAGTAATCGTTCGTCACCCACTGGCGTTCATAGCGGATGCGGGGACTGATGCCCGCCGTCTCGAAGATGTCCTTGCACCACGCCGTGAGGACACATTTGCCCCGGGCGAAGGCATAGCGCAAAGACAAGTCGAGGTTGCCGCTGGCGGGCAAGTCATAGATACCCTGGATGCTTCCGCTTTGGAAGAAGCCATTGAGCGTCAGGCGCAAGTCGGGCTTGACGGGAAGCGTGAAGGTGCTGTTCAACACCGCTATGCCCGTCAGGAGATGCCGGTCGAAAGGCAAGTCGTAGAAATCCCCGTCCTTTGCACGAGTCCAAGTGCCCATAAGCGTCAGGCGGGAGTCCAACCACTTGCCCGCCTTGAAGGGCACGGAAGCCTGCACACCCGCCTGTTGCAGGAAGTCGAAGTTCACCGAACGATATATCTCCAGCAGTTCCCGGGGCGACTGGTAGAGCGTCTGCACGGCGTAATCCTTGTTGTGATTGAACCAGGCGGCGAAGACGTACTTCGACTTCAGCACGTAGTTCAGCGAGACTTGGTAAAACTTCGCGGGCTTCAAGAGCGGGTTGCCTTGTATCTCGGAGTAGCCCCCGCCCAAGTAGGACACGGCGTCCTGCACCTCCCAATAGGCGGGATAGCTCTTGTTGCTGTTGAAGCCCAACTGGAGGATATGCCCCGGCTTGGGCAGGTAGGTCAGATTGAAGACGGGATACACGTCCCACTCATCCCACACGGGCGTCTTATACCACTCCCCCGCCAGCGAAGCGTCCAGCATCCATTTCTGCCCGAAGTTCTTATTGAAGCCCGCGTAGAAGTTCAACGTCTGCTCCCTGCGGCGCGACCGCATGTCGGGCGGCAATTCTTCATTCCTCATTCCTAATTCTTCATTATAATAGAGTTGCTGCGAGTTGTCCACGCTCGTCGTATAGATGGCCCCGTAGTTCAGCCCCCAACCATTCTTCAGCGAATGCTCCTGCGCGAGGTAGAACTTCCAAGCGTTGATGCGTTGCAGGTCCGTGGTATAGAAATCCAAGCGTGTGTCCTCCATCTCGCTATGAAGCAACTGGGTGCCCGGCGTGCGATACCACGTGAACTCCGCTCCTGCAGAGAAACCGATGGGCGTGCGGTAGTCCAGCCGACCGTTGTGCAGCCACGACGTACGACTGCTGAGGTTCTCCGCCGTCTGCGTGCCCGTGGTGTGCTGGCGGACGTGGCGGGTGTGGTAACTCCCGTTGTAAGCAAAGGAAAGACTGTGGTCTTTCCCTATCTGATAGTCCGTGCCGAGGCGGAAGCTGTGCGTATGGTTGCGGTTGCGTGCCACCTCATGGTTCTCGATGTAGTGCGTCTCGTCCGTGGCCTCCAGCCAGTGGCGCGCTTCCTTGTCGCTGGTGTTGTAGTCCTTGCCGTGGGTGTGAGAGTAAAGAAAGTCGAGAGAGAATTTTCCACCATTATAGATCAAGGAAGCGCGCTCCTGAAAGCTGGCCTCGTGGCTCTGGTCATATTGGGCGTATGCCTCGCCCTGAAGCGTGCCCGGGTCGCCGATGCGATGACGGAGTCGCACATCTATCAGCGCGCCGCGCACTTGGTAGCGTGCAGGGGCATTGTACATCACGTCCACCCGCTCGATGCGGTCGGCGGGCATCGACCGGAGGAGGGCGTAGAGTTGCTCCGTGCTCATGTTTGTCACCTTGCCGTCCAGGACGATGGTCACGCCCCGCGCGCCGAGAGTCAGCCCGCCGTTCATCTCCGCCACGCCGGGTAACTCCTTTAGGGCATCATAGATGTTGTCCACGGGCTTGCCCTCTATCAGACGGGGCAGGTCATACTCCAACTTCCCCGCCAGGGCCTTCACCACGGGACGTTCGCCCGTCACCATCACTTCGGGCAGCGTCTGCATCAGGCTGTCCGCCCAAAGGCTGTCCGTCCTCATTTCTTGTGCATAAACGCTTGCCGAGCCCAGCAGGGCAAGCAGCAAATAGCTCATTCGTTTCATTCTTATCCTTGTTTTCATTCTTCTTTCTCCTATGTTCGTCCCCGCCTTCCCGCCACCTTGTCCCTGCTTTGCCGGCGGAAAGAGGCGGACTTTCCGCTGCCTCGTCATATCATCAGTGGCACTGATGATAGGCAAAGGTGCCACTGATGCTATTACTTCCCGGCGGGGAGGCGGTGACTTTCCGGCGGGAAGACGGGCACAAAGTACGGCATTCTCCACCGTAAGGCAGGCAGGAAGCAGCTTACCAAGTCTTACCGGAAGTGTTATTTAGTCTTATCAACCTAAAAGAGGAAAGGAAGAAAACGATAAATTTGCAGGCAAATGGGAATTTAGTTTTAGGCACGGATTACACGGATTACATGGATTTTTAAGAAAATCTCTTGTATTTGTCATTCTGAGCGAAGCGAAGAATCTCCCGAACGCACTAGGAGATGCTTCACTACGTTCAGCATGACAAAAGAAATCTGTGACCAATCCGTGTAATCCGTGCCTAAAAACAGCCCGCTAAATTATCGTTTATGAAACTGCCCTCCAGATACATCGCCCTCGTGGTCGTCCTCTCCCTCGCCGCCATCTTCGCCTACCAGGCGTATTGGCTGGTGAACCTCTACCGCACGCAATGCCGGGCGACGGAGCATGACATCGCGGAAGCCATGCGCCTGAGCGACTACAACGAACTGGTGCTGCGCATCGAGCGGATGAGGCAGGATTCACTGGGGCAGCACGGCGAAGTGAGCGTCTCCGCCGGATATAACCAGAAGACGCCCTACGTGGAGAGCCGTACCATCACCACCGAGCAGAAGGGCGACTCTACCTACATTTATTTGGAACAACATACGAGACGGGACTCTGCCGCCATCGACTCGTCCCTGCATGTAAACGACAGCCCGGACTCGTTCTTCGGAGGGAAAAAGACGATGCAGGAACTGGCGGGCTACTTCCAACGCGGCCTGCACTCCGGGCTGGACGTGCTATGCGCCCCTGACTTCGCCACCTACGACAGCCTGCTGTGCGACGAGCTTCATCGCGCGGACATCATCGTCCCCTACCGCCTGACGCACTTACACCAAGGCGACACGCTTGCCACGAGCGGCACGCCGGGCTACATTCCGTCTCCCGAAGCCAAGACGTATGAATACAGCTACGACCTGCACGGCAAATGGCTCTACCTCCTCACGATGGAGCCGATACACGGCCACGTACTGCGGCAGATGGCGGGCATCCTGGCCACATCGGCGGTCATCCTCCTCGTCCTGGGCTTCTCCTTCTGGTACCTCATCCGCATCCTGCTGCGCCAACGCACCTTGGAGGAGATGAAGGACGACTTCACCAACAACATGACCCACGAACTGAAGACGCCCATCGCCGTGGCCTACGCCGCCAACGATGCCCTGCTGAACTTCGGCGCCGATGCCGACGGGACGAAACGCACGCGCTACCTCCGCATCTGCCAGGAGCAACTCACGCGGCTGGGCGGACTGGTGGAGCAGATTCTCTCCCTCTCCATGGAGCGGCGGCATAGCTTCCGCCTGCACCGGACGACATTTCCCGTCGCCGACATCCTCGCGCCCCTCATCGAGCAACACAAGCTGAAGGCGGACAAGCCCGTCCGCATCTCCACCCGCCTCACGCCACCCGGCTTGGAGGTGAATGCTGACCGCACGCACTTCTCAAACATCGTGAGCAACCTGCTGGACAATGCCATCAAGTACTCCGCAGGACAGGCGGAGGTGGAGGTAGAGGCCCGTCAGGAAGGCGGCGCGTTCATCCTCTCCGTGCGGGACAAAGGCATCGGCATCCCCAAGGACAAGCTGGCACATGTGTTCGACAAGTTCTACCGCGTCCCCACGGGCAACCTACACCCAGTGAAGGGCTATGGCCTCGGCCTGTATTACGTCAAGACGATGGTGGAGCGGCACGGGGGCACGGTGGAGGTGGAGAGCGAACCGGGGAGGGGAAGCGAGTTCATTATTAAATTAAGAATTAAGAATGAAGAATGAGGAATTGATAGACATACTATTAGTGGAGGACGAATCGACCCTCGCCATGATTATCAAAGACACCCTGGAGGGGCAGGGTTTCCGCATCCGCCTCGCTAAAGACGGGGAAGAAGGCTTGCGACTGTTCTTTCAAAAGAAGCCCGACGTGCTGGTGGCCGATGTGATGATGCCCCGCATGGACGGCTTCGAGATGGTGCGCCGCCTCCGCAAGACGGACAAGCAGACGCCCGTGCTCTTCCTCACCGCCCGCTCCGCCATCAACGACGTGGTGGAGGGCTTCGAGCTGGGAGGAAACGATTACCTGAAGAAACCTTTCGGGATGCAGGAACTGATAGTACGCATCAAAGCATTGCTGGGGCGCGCCTGCCCCTTGATGTCCGACAAACCGGCCACCCATACCTTCGAGATTGGACACTATCTCTTCAACAGCCAAACACAGACGCTGACCCACACCGGGCTGACGCAGCAACTCTCTTATCGGGAGAGCGAGATACTGCGCCGCCTCTGCCTCAACCGCAACCAGGTGACGGACATGCGCCAACTCCTGCTCGACCTTTGGGGCGATGACACCTTCTTCAACCAGCGCAGCCTGCACGTGTTCATCACCAAGCTGCGCCACAAGCTATCGAAGGACGAACGCATACGGATAGTGAACGTCAGGGGGATTGGGTATAAGCTGATAGATAATTGAAAAACCGTCATTTACCATTTGACAGGCTAATGACGGGCTTTCATATCATTAAAATCATTTTATACGTTCTCAATATCCTCTAAATCGGAAGGGTTCCTACGATTATCAAATATTGAAAGCAAGTATACTCTTGAATCTCTTATTTGATAGTATATTGTATTTTGTTTTGACATCACACAGCGACGCACACCATTTGTACCAGACATAGGAAAAGCATAAGGGAAAGCACGAATTCGATTTATCTCTTTTTGCAACGTTTGAATAAATCTACTCGTACTTTTTATACCCCACTCCTCCTCAATATAATGAACAATCCGGTCAACGTCTGCCACAGCACGTGCAGACCACTCTATTTCATAACCACTGCTCATAACGTTTCATTACTTCGCCATGAGGAAACGTTCTCCCAGCCTCAACATCAGCCAGACCTTCTTCAATAGCCTGACGTTCAGCCGTGGAAATAGTATTCCACCAATCGTTCTCCTGCGTATCAGTCAAAACACGGGCAAAGCTCATTTTGCGCAATAACTCCACAAAAGCCTTACCTTCTACGCTATCATCTATCAAAACGGTTGTCATACTAATCAATTTATTTACAACGCTTTCTCCTTAATCAGCCACTCCGCTATCTGCACGGCATTGAGGGCGGCACCTTTCTTTATCTGGTCGCCTACAATCCAGAAGGCGAGGCCACAATCGTTGGTCAGATCCTTGCGGATGCGTCCTACGTAGACGGGGTCTTTACCGGCCAAGAACAAAGGCATGGGGTATTCCTTCTCGGCGGGATTGTCCATCAGCACCAGACCTTCGCCCTTAGAGAATGCCTCACGGGCTTCTTCTACAGAGATGGGACGTTCGGTCTCTACCCAAATGCTTTCGGAGTGAGAACGCAAGGCAGGCACACGGACGCAAGTGGCGCTGACCTTCACATCGCTGTGCATGATTTTGCGCGTCTCGTTATACATCTTCATTTCTTCCTTGGTGTAACCGTTGTCCGTGAATACGTCAATCTGCGGGATGAGGTTGAAAGCCAACTGATAGGCAAACTTCTCCACGGTGACAGGCTCGCCGGCCAACACCTGGCGATATTGCGTATAAAGTTCGTCCATGGCGGCGGCTCCGGCACCGCTGGCTGCCTGGTAAGTAGATACGTGTACGGTCTTGATATGGCTCAACTGCTCGATGGCTTTCAAGGCAACCACCATCTGAATGGTCGTGCAGTTGGGGTTGGCAATGATGCCGCGCGGACGGTTGAGGGCATCGGCGGGATTGACTTCGGGCACTACCAAAGGCACGTCTTCGTCCATGCGGAAAGCGCTGGAGTTGTCTATCATGACTGCGCCATACTTGGTAATGGTCTCGGCATATTCTTTCGAAGTGCCCGCTCCGGCGGAAGCAAAGGCGATGTCCACGCCCTTGAAGTCATCGTTGTGTTGCAGCAACTTCACTTCTATTTCCTTGCCCCGGAAAGTGTAGTGAGTGCCGGCGCTACGCTTCGAGCCGAACAACAACAGTTCATCTATCGGGAAATTCCGTTCATCGAGCACACGCAGGAACTCTTGTCCCACGGCTCCGCTTGCTCCAACAATTGCTACTTTCATATTGTTCCTTTCGTATTAAAAAATAATTCTATATTAATATGTATAACGGGCGCAAAGTTACAACAAATAGTTTCTAAACTAAAAACTTTTTTGTTATTTTGCAGGCCGAAACCTTAAAAACGCAATCTCATGGACTGGTTAGACTTCAGTTTGGAACTCCCCGTAACCGATCCCACCTGGATATTCCTCCTGGTGCTGCTCATCATATTGTTTGCGCCCTTGTTGCTGAACAAGTTGCGCATCCCGCACATCATCGGCATGATATTGGCAGGACTGGCCATTGGCGAACACGGTTTCAACATCCTGGCACGTGACAGCAGCTTCGAGCTTTTCGGCAAAGTGGGCGTGTATTACATCATGTTCCTTGCCGGACTGGAAATGAACATGGCGGACTTCAAGAAGAACCGGGGAAAGGCCATCGTGCTGGGCCTGCTGGCATTTATCATCCCCATCAGCATCGGTTTGGTGACCAACGTAGTCTTACTGAAATACAGCCTGATAACGTCCATATTGCTGGCCAGTATGTACGCCTCGCACACACTCGTGGCCTACCCTATCGTCATACGTTACGGCATCTCGCGCCAACGCAGCGTGAGCATCGCCGTAGGGGGTACGGCCGTGACGGACACGCTGACCTTGCTGGTGCTGGCCGTCATCAGCGGCGTGTTCAAGGGGGAAAGCGGAGGCTTGTTCTGGCTATGGCTCATCGTGCGCTTCATCATCCTTGGCGTAGTGCTGACGTATGCCATTCCCCGCATCGGGCGCTGGTTCTTCCGACGCTACGACGACAGCGTGATGCAATACATCTTCGTGCTGGCCTTGGTTTTTCTCGGTGCGGGCCTGATGGAACTGATTGGTATGGAAGGCATCTTGGGCGCTTTCATGGTAGGCTTGTTGCTGAACAGGCTCATTCCGCACGTCTCTCCGCTCATGAGCCACCTGGAATTTGTGGGCAACGCATTGTTCATCCCCTACTTCCTGATAGGCGTGGGCATGCTGATTGACGTGCATGTCATCTTCGGAGAAGGCGACGCCCTGAAAGTGGCCGGGGTGATGATTGTGGTGGCACTGGTAGGCAAGTGGATTGCTTCCTGGCTGACGCAGAAGATATACCGCATGTCCGTGCTCGAACGCGAGCTGATGTTCGGACTGAGCAACGCGCAGGCAGCCGCCACACTGGCCGCAGTGCTGGTGGGCTATCAGATTATCCTGCCCGACGGGAGCCGCCTGCTGAACGAAGATGTGCTGAACGGGACGGTGTTGCTCATCCTCGTCACCTGCATTGTCAGTTCCTTCACCACCGAGCGGGCCGCCCGCAAAATAGCCATGGGCGAGGTAAATCCGGAGGAAGACCACTCGCACGTGCCAGAGAAGATTCTCATCCCTATAGCCAACCCCGCCACCATCGACTATCTGATGAACCTGGCCTTGGTCATCCGCGACACCAAACAGAAAGATAACTTAGTGGCCCTGAACGTCATCAATGACCACTCATCTTCCGACCGGCTGGAGCAACAAGGCAAACGCCACTTGGAACGCGCCGCCAAAATCACCGCCTCGGCCGGGGTGGAGCTTAGCTGCATCAGCCGCTACGACCTGAACATTGCGGCGGGCATCATCCATACGGCACGCGAGCATAACGTGACCGACGTCATCATCGGCTTGCACTACAAGGTGAACATCGTGGATTCGTTCTTCGGAATGCTGACCGAAAGTCTGCTGAAAGGCCTCCACCGCGAAGTGATGGTAGCCCGCTTCCTGATGCCCATCAACACCCTGCGCCGCATCATCGTGGCCGTTCCTCCCAAAGCAGAATACGAAGCCGGCTTCTATAAGTGGGTGGAACACTTCTGCCGCATGGGCAATACGCTGGGATGCCGCGTACACTTCTTCTCCAACGAGCGCACCGGGAACTATCTGCAAGCATTGGTCCGGAAGAAATACAGCAGCACCCTGACCGAATTCTCCCGGCTGGACGACTGGGGTGACCTGCTGTTGCTGACCGGGCAAGTGAACTACGACCATCTGCTGGTAGTCATCAGCGCCCGCCGCGGCTCCATCTCCTACGACAGCTCGTTCGAGAAGCTGCCCAACCAATTGGGCAAATACTTCACGAACAACAGCCTGATTGTGCTTTATCCCGACCAACTGGGCGACCCGCAGGAAGTAGTATCATTCTCCAATCCGCAGGGAAGCAACGAAAGCCAACACTACGAGAAGGTGGGCCGCTGGTTCTACAAATGGTTTAAAAAAGAATCGTGATGGAAGACTGGAAACAACGTACACGCCTCTTGCTGGGCGATGAGAAGATGGAACATCTGAGTGACGCCCGTGTATTGGTAGTAGGCTTGGGCGGAGTGGGAGCCTACGCCGCCGAGATGCTGTGCCGTGCCGGAGTGGGACACCTGACCCTTGTGGATGCCGACACCGTGCAGCCGACAAACTTAAACCGCCAGTTGCCCGCCCTGCACTCCACCTTAGGACGACCGAAAGCGGAAGTGCTGGCCGAACGTTTCCGCGACATCAATCCCGAAGTCGAGTTAAACGTCCTGCCCGTCTTCCTCAAGGACGAACAAATACCCGAACTGCTGGACACGAACCGGTTCGACTTCGTAGTAGACGCCATCGACACCTTGGCCCCCAAATGCCACCTGATAGCCGAAGCCCTGCGGCGGCGCCTCAAAATCGTCTCAAGCATGGGAGCGGGCGCCAAGAGCGACATCACGCAGATACGCTTTGCCGACATCTGGGACACGTATCATTGCGGGCTGAGCAAAGCCGTACGAAAGCGGTTGCAGAAGATGGGCATCCGCCACAAACTGCCCGTTGTATTCAGCACCGAGCAGGCCGACCCGCACGCGGTGCTGCTGACGGAAGACGAGACGAACAAGAAGTCCACCTGCGGCACCGTGAGCTACATGCCCGCCGTCTTCGGCTGCTACCTAGCGGAATACGTCATCAAGAGGCTGTGAAAACGCGTGCGCATGCAGTTAAAAACGCACGTACACGCAGTTCGAAACGCACGTACATGCTGTCAAAAACGCACGTACATGCATTTTCAACGACACGTACATGCGCTTCTAACGACACGTACGTGCGTTTTCAAACAGATAAAAAAGATTGGAAAAACATGGCCATAGAAATAAAAACACAAAAGGAATATATGATACAATTAGAAGGAATAACCAAAAGCTTCGGCAGCCTGCAAGTGTTGCGGGGCATCGACTTAGAGATAACCCAGGGCGAAGTGGTGAGCATCGTAGGCCCCAGCGGAGCCGGAAAAACGACCCTGCTACAGATAATGGGCACACTCGACCGCCCGGACAGCGGCACCGTACGCATAGACGGCATCGAGACCGGCCGCATGAAGGAACGTGAGCTTTCCGCCTTCCGCAACCGGCACATCGGTTTCGTCTTCCAGTTCCATCAACTGTTGCCCGAGTTTACGGCCTTGGAGAACGTGATGATACCCGCCCTGATTGGCGGACGCAGTAAAACGGACGCCCGTCAAACCGCCGCGGACATGCTGACCTTGCTGGGCCTTGCCGACCGTGCCGGGCATAAACCGAACGAGCTGTCCGGCGGAGAGAAACAACGGGTAGCCGTAGCCCGTGCCCTCATCAACCGTCCTGCCGTGGTACTGGCCGACGAGCCTTCCGGCAGCTTGGACAGCCAAAACAAGGCGGAACTGCACCGGCTCTTCTTCGACCTGCGCGACCGTCTGGGGCAGACGTTCGTCATCGTGACGCACGATGAGACACTGGCACAACTGACCGACCGAACGATTCATCTGAAGGATGGAGAGGTAGTGCAACCAGCCTAAAACCTCACCCTCTTACTCAAAACTGAGATAAGGAGCTATACGCTCCAAATCCTCCTGAGTAAACTCCTCATAAAGCCGGAAAGGCTTCAAGCTCTTCAAAGGACCGTGTTTCTTACGATACTCCACAAGGGCCTTGGCCTGGTAGAAGTTGATGTAAGGATGCCGATTCAGGCGATTGACACCCGCACGATTGACGGGAATACGCACCAAGGCACTGGTGTCGATAATAAACCATTCGGCCAGCTTGCCATCATCCAGGTTGATTTCACGCAATTGCCTGATGTGGTAAAAACCGCCCAAACGTTGGCGATAGCCCCAAATGAGCCGGGCAATGCCGCTGCCTATGCCGGGTATCTTCTTCAGTTCGGTGGTGTCGGCACGATTCAAATCGACCTTCGTACCCGGCGCATACTTCTCTACCTTAGGTTGAAGGAGACTGTCTTTTCGGTTTTCCACAAGAAAGAGAGACGGACGAGGCGTATCTGTATCCGTCTGTGCAATGCGGATGTAAGGAGACAGGGCATGATATTGCTCATCGGTCAGCCCATAAATCTTGCGGAAGTCCTCCGGGCGGCGAAACTTGCCTCCCTTCTCCCGATAGCGAAGAATATTGCGTGCCATCCAGCTGGGAAGCCCCAATCTGCGGAAAGTCACCGAGTCCGCCATATTAGGGTCGAACGGAGCCAACACCGGCTCTTCCCTGTCTTGTGAATAACCGCTCCACGAACGTTGCCAACGCTGCTTTTCCTCCGCTTCCCTACGCCGGACGGAAGCGGTAAAAGCCCGATATTCCTCTACCGCTTCCTTCTGAGCCTCGAGTTCTTCCTCTGTGGAAGGAACGCGGCTTTGCCTATAACGATAAACTCCATTGGCCAAGATGACCCCCCAAATAAGCGTCAACCAAACGATAAGCCCCCTACGCTCCGAACGGGAGAAATAAAAGAAAGCACGGAAGAATCCTCGCATAAAAGCGTATTATTTCAGCAGTCCCAACTCGTTGATGAAGATAAACGCAATGCCTATCGGCGCAACAAACTTCAGCAAAAACAGCCACGAACGGTATATCCACATCTTCAGCGAGCCGTTATTGCTGACCTCTTCCCGCACAATGCGCTTATCCAGAAACCAGCCGGTGAAGATGGCAATGAAAAAGCCGCCCAAGGGGAGCATAATTTTGGCCGTCAGATAATCGAAGAAGTCAAACAAGGTCATGCCAAAGATAGTCAACTCCTTGCCCAGACCCAACGAGAGCGAACTCAGTACACCAAGGATAGAGCAGCCAACGGTCACAAGAATAGCCGCCTTGCGCCGTGTCATGTTAAACTCTTCGTGCAAATAAGCCGTTACGACCTCATGCAAGGAGATGGTAGAAGTGAGAGCCGCCAAGGCTAACAACACATAAAACATGACGGACAAAAGCACCGCCAGCCAAGGCAAACTGCCAAAAGCCTGCTGAAAGACATTGGGCAAGGTGATAAACAGCAAGCTGGGACCGGCATCGGGCTGGATACCTACCGCAAACGCCGCCGGAAAGATAATAAGCCCCGACAATACCGCCACCGAAGTATCAATAAGCCCCACATTCAGCGCCGTCTTGGGCAGATTGACATCCTTACGGAAATAAGAAGCATATGTACACAGGCACCCCATACCTACACTGAGCGAGAAGAAAGTCTGCCCCATGGCACTCAGCAGCGCGTCGGCATTCAGCTTGCTGAAGTCGGGCATCAACAGGAATTTAAGGCCGCTTCCCGAACCGGGCAAAGAGATGGCACATCCTGCCAGCACCAGCAGGATAATGAACAGCATCGGCATCATGATTTTGGACGACCTCTCAATGCCCTTCTCCACCCCTTTTACCACAATAAAGTGAGTCATCAGCATAAACACCAACATCCAGAATGCAGGCAACCAGGGATGTTGCACAAAGCCGTTGAACGCATGAATAAAGCCATCGGCCGACTGCCCGGCAAAGCTGTTGGTAGCCGCCTGCACGATGTAGTCGAGCGTCCAGCCCGCCACCACGGAATAATACCCCAATATCAGGAAGCCTGCCAACACACCCATACGTCCTACCCATTTCCATGGCGTGCCGGGCGCCAATATCTGATAAGCCCGCGCCGTATTGGAGCGTGAACGTCTGCCAATGGAAAACTCCGCCACCATGATGGGAATGCCGAAGAACAATACACAAGCTATATAAATAAGTATAAAAGCCGCTCCCCCGTGCTCACCCGTCTCGTAAGGGAAACGCCAGATGTTGCCTAAGCCTACCGCCGAACCGGCCGAAGCGAGAATTACGCCCAATTTGCTGCCAAAGTTGGCCCTGTTGTTTTTTGCTGTCATACGAATATTCTTCTTACATTTTGTTACGAATCGTTAGGAAATGGCGCAAATATAGAAAATATTTCCTACTTTTGCCCTACATTTAGAGAAAATAATTAGCTATGATTCGCTACATCAGACAATATCCGGTATCTATCTGCATCATCCTGGCGGTTATCTACTTGTCTTTCTTCAAGCCACCCCAGACGGACATTGGCTCCATCCCCGGCATGGACAAGGTGGTGCATGTGTGCATGTACTTCGGCTTGTCGGGCATGTTGTGGCTGGAGTTCATACGCGCACACCGGAAGACACACGCTCCCTTGTGGCACGCTTGGATAGGCGCCCTGCTCTGCCCCGTCCTGTTTAGCGGGGCGATAGAGTTGTTGCAAGAGTATTGCACCACCTACCGGGGAGGCGACTGGCTGGATTTTGCCGCCAACACCACGGGTGCCCTGCTTGCCTCGCTTGTGGGCCGGTATCTGTTGACCCGCAAGTGGGCAAAAGGTTATAAATAATCTACCACCGTATTCAGGTGGATGCCGTTGGAGCCTTTTATCAAAAGGGTCATGCCGGTGGGCTTTTGTGCCTGCAAGTGGGCGATTAAGGCCGGAGCATCGGGATAAACGGCGTAAGGCGAAGGAATAGCCCCGAACTGGTCGCCTACCAAGAAAACTTGCTCAAAGCCACACATTTGCAGATAGTCCACAATCTTACGATGCTCGTCCAGGCTATCTTTGCCCAACTCACGCATATCGCCTAAGATAACGGCTTTGTGCGGTGCTTCCATTTGGCGGAAGTTGGCGAGAGCCGCCATCATGCTGGTGGGGTTGGCATTGTAAGCGTCTATGATGAGGGTGTTATCCGCCGTACGCTTCAGTTGGGAACGGTTGTTTTGCGGGGTGTACTCGGACAAAGCCTTGTCTATCCCATCGGCATCTACCCCGAAATAATCACCCACGGCCACGGCGGCCAAGACGTTGGGCAAGTTGTAGCTGCCTATCAGGCGCGTTGACACGGGATGCGCCAAAGATTGACCCCGCTTCCGCCAAACAAAGTCAAGGAAAGGTGAACAACCGGTCATTCGCCCTTGAACAGAGGCCCCCTCCCCGCTTCCGTAGGTCACGCAGGAAAGGCCTTCCGCCATCTTCTGCAAATAAGGATTGTCCGCATGCAGGAAAATGAAGGCTTGCGGACGGGTGCGGAGAAAATCATATAACTCGCCTTTGGTGCGCATCACGCCCTCGAAGGAGCCGAAGCCTTCCAAGTGCGCCTTGCCCACGTTGGTGATAAGTCCCATGTCTGGCTCGGCGATGTCCACTAACTCCTTGATGTCCCCCGGATGACTGGCGCCCATCTCTACCACCGCCAGCTCGTGTTCGGGCTTCAGGCGTAATAAGGTGAGTGGCACACCGATGTGGTTGTTCAGATTTCCTTCGGTGTAGAGCAGGTTATAACGCGTCCTCAGCACACTGGCTATCAGTTCTTTGGTCGTGGTCTTCCCGTTAGTGCCCGTAATGCCTAAGATGCGTGTGCCCAACGTCCGGCGATGGATGCGCGCCAAGGTTTGAAGAGTCAGCAGGCAATTATCCGTAAGCAGGTAACGAATATCGCCTGCGGGTATCACGGACGGATCGTCCACCACGGCATAAGCGCATCCGGCCTCCAAGGCTTTGGACGCAAAGCGGTTCCCGTCAAAGGTGTCGCCCTTCAATGCCACGAACAATGAACGGGGCGGACAATGACGGCTATCGGTCGTAACTCCTCCCTCGCATTGGCGGAAGAGGTCGTAAAGGTTTTCTATCTTCATATTCTCTCATTTTCCCGGCAAAAGTACAAATTCCAATTGTAAAATAGATTTGTATATTCAGCTTTTTCTCCCTAAATTTGCGAAAATCATTTTTAAACGGAAACACCTTATGAGAAGTATTCAATCTGCCTTGGCGGGCTTGCTGATGGGCGTGAGCCTGTCCGCCTGCCACACGTACACAAAACCGGATGCCCCCATCCAAGAAGTCAGCTTCACGCAAGTGCATCTGGACGATGACTTCTGGAAACCCCGTGTGGAAATCAACCGCACCGTATCTATTCCCTCTGCCTTTCGGGAATGCGAGAACGGACGTTTCGATAACTTTGCCATTGCCGGCGGATTGAAGAGAGGCGAGCATCGGGGCGATTTCTCTTTCGATGACACCGACCCGTACAAGATTATCGAGGGAGCTTCTTACTCGCTGGCCGTGAAGTACGACCAGGCTTTGGATGCCTATCTGGATAGCGTCATTGCCCTCATAGCCGCCGCCCAAGAGCCTGACGGGTATTTGACCACATGCGTCACCAACCGATGTACCCGGCTTTCAGGATGGTGGGGCACACACAAATGGGAGAAAATAAACAGCCATGAGCTTTACAACTCCGGCCACTTGTATGAAGCCGCCGTGGCTCACTATCGCGCCACGGGCAAGCGCACCTTGCTGGATGTAGCCATCAAAAACGCCGACCTCGTGTGCCAGGTTTTCGGTCCCGGCGAGGGACAAAAACACGTACCCTCCGGACACCCGATTGTAGAGATGGCTTTGGCCAAACTATACAAGGTGACGGGCAACGAACAATACCTGAAAACAGCCAAATACTTCATCGAAGAAACCGGACGGGGCACAGACGGACATGCCTTGAGCGAATATAGCCAGGACCATAAGCCCATCCTTGAGCAAGACGAGATTGTGGGACATGCCGTAAGGGCCGGCTACCTTTACTCTGGTGTGGCCGATGTAGCCGCCTTGACGCACGACACCGCCTACTTCCACGCTCTCCAGCGGATATGGACGAACTTGGTGTCGCGCAAGCTCTACATCACCGGAGGCATGGGCTCGCGGGCACAGGGAGAAGGTTTCGGCCCCGATTACGAGCTACATAATCATACGGCTTATTGCGAGACGTGCGCGGCCATCGCCAACGTGTATTGGAATCACCGCATGTTCCTGGCCACGGGAGAATCCCAATACGAAGATGTGTTGGAGCGTGCCTTGTACAACGGTGTCCTCTCCGGCGTATCGCTTAGCGGAGACCGTTTCTTCTACGACAATCCGTTGGAGTCGATGGGTCAACACGAGCGGCAGGCTTGGTTCGGGTGTGCCTGCTGCCCGGGCAACATCACCCGCTTCATGGCATCCGTCCCCAACTACATGTATGCCACCCAAGGCAATGACCTCTATGTCAACCTGTACATACAGGGAGACGCCACACTGAAAACAACAGATAACGTGGTAAAAATCCGCCAAACCACCCAATACCCTTGGGATGGGAAGATTGTACTGAATATACAGCCGGAAACGGCCCAGGAGTTTGCCATCCGCCTGCGCATTCCCGGATGGGCACAAGAGAATCCCGTGCCATCCGACCTCTATACGTTCACCGACCAAGCACCCGATTATCAGTTGACCGTCAACGGGAAAAAGCAATTAGCCCAGTTGATAGACGGCTATGCCACCCTTGTACGCTCCTGGCAAGCAGGTGATGAAATCTCCCTTACGTTTCCCATGCCCGTGCGTCGCATCCAAGCCAACGCCCACGTGCAAGACGACCAAGGCAAGCTGGCCATCGAGCGAGGCCCCATCGTCTATTGTCTGGAAGGGAAAGACCAGGCGGACAGCACCGTGTTCAACAAGTTCATCCCCGATGGTACGCCCATTCAAGCCACCTACGATGCCAACCTGCTGAATGGTGTGGTCAAGCTGACCGGCACCGCCTACGAAGTGAGCGCACAGGGAGAACCGACCGAAGTGCCCTTTGTGGCCATCCCCTACTCCGTATGGAATAACCGCGGAGCCGACCAAATGGCCGTATGGATACCCGCCTCTGCCGACAAAGCCCGTCCAACACCCCAACCTACGATAGCCAGCCGGGCACAGACGTGGATGATACAGGCACCTATACAGAAGGATGCACCCCAATCGGCGGCCACATTCGCCTATGCATGGGGCGTCAACGACCAGTGGGAGCCGGCCAGCTCGTCCGACACTTCCAAGCCCTACTTCTATTGGTGGCTGAAGAAAGGCACTCGCGAATCCATCGCCTACACCTTCGACCAGCCCTACGAAGTAGCCAACGTACAAGTCTATTGGCTGGACTTTGACCACTATGACGGCAACTTCCGCGTACCCGTTTCCTGGAAGCTCTACTATAAGCAAGACGATACTTGGCAACCGGTCAAAGCCCTCTCGCCCTATACCGTGCAGAAGGATTGCTACAACAGCCTCGACTTCGAGCCGATAAAAACCACCGGCCTGAAGATAGAAGCCCAGCTACAGAAAGACGCTTCGGGAGGAGTTCTCGAGTGGAAGGTAAGGTGAGCTGAATATCAGGTAATAACGGATAGGATGAAAGAGCCACGGAAGTTCATCCAGTCGGCCATCATTGAGGCGACCATCAATAAAGACATTCTGATGGATACGCCGATTAGCAAGTTTGCCCTGCTCCGCTAAACCTTCGAGTTGGGCGCGGTTTATTCGGGCGAATTTCTTTCGATGGATTTGAGGAGATTGTTTTGAAGTAGAGAATTTTGTAAAGGACATATTAAATTCAAGTAGGGTGTGTCAAGATAAAAAGGCGACTGACAATTTATTATTTTTTAGATTATCCTTTTCCGTTTTGACACAGTCTCTCTTATTCTATGAGCCTTTCTACCAGCGGCACATAATACTCCTGTACCACCTCCGCTGTAGGTGTATGGGCACCGGGAAAGTGATAAGCATGAGTATAATGTTGCAAGAACAATGGTTCAAAGTGAGCCAAATGGTCATTTTCTCCAAATAGTCCCCCAATGTGGTCGGTCATTTCCGGATGGCAATCATCCCATTGATGGGCTTGTATGCCGGCAAACTCGTCTATCAGCAGTTGGTCTATCACGAAATGTTGCCGTCCGTCGGCTCGTGGTGATTTATACTTATGCGCTCCAATGCGTTCGGAAAGGAAACGGGTCATTTCAAAATGGGGATTGCCCAACAGGGCAGGTATTCTCAAACGTGATGCCACTATTTGTGCCAAGAAAGAACCGTTGCTATTGCCCATCAATACATTGGGATGCTCACGCTCACAAAGACTTGTAATAAATGTCAATGCTTCGCGAGGATGAAGTGGAAGGTCGGGCGTGAGGACTTTCGCTCTGTCTGCGAATGCTTGCTTCAACGCTTGGGCAGGTATGCAACTGCCCGAAGCAAAGAAGCCGTGGAGGAAAAGGATTTTTGTGGTTCTCATTGTTCTTTGTGAAATGTTTCAGTATCATTTACAGTATCATTCTTGCTTTTTACAGTATCATTTGTATTTTGTTGATACTGTAAAATTCTATTTCCTAATCTCTGTTATTTCCTTTTCAACTTTTTCTGCTCTTTCTCAAAACTTTCAAGAAAATGGATTTCTACGGGTGAAAGCTCGTATTGCGTCCGTTCCTTGAACTTGTCATACTCTTGATTCGCTTTCTGCTTGGCAAGCTCTGCGGAGATGGTTCCGGCATGGGTCAGAAGTTCTTTGCCGGAGAGTCTCAGAAAATCATCCAGTTTCTGAATCCAGTCCTTCATATACATCGGCTTATGCGATTGCGCCTGAAGCTCAGCAAAGTCAAGATACAGACTGACAATACGGTTCAGCGTATCCAGTTCTTCGGGAGACAGATAATTCTTGGCTATTTCCGCATCTGTGCGTTTGGGCAATCCGCCTGTCCATGAGGATAAACCCATAAAATCCTTATTGGCATCCGCCCGTTGGTAGATAACTTCTGCCGCCGTATGTCCGTGAGCCGAAAAGTGCATTTTGTTTTGTACGGTTTTGAAGAACATCTGCGTAGCCTCTGCCCGGGGGTCATAGTCGATGCTGAGTGCATAAATCTCCAGCACCTTGCGATAGAACACCTTTTCGGACGAGCGAATATCACGGATTCGGCTCAGAAGCTCATCGAAATAATTACCGCCTCCTGCACGTTTCAGCAAGTCATCGTTCATCGCAAATCCTTTGATAAGGTATTCCCGTAACACCTGTGTTGCCCAGATACGGAACTGGACACCCCGGTGGGAATTGACACGATAACCTACGCTGATAATCATATCGAGATTGTAGAAAGCCGTAGTATGGGTTTGGGTCTTTCCTTTAATTGCGCCATGCTGTGTGGTAGTTGCAAAAAATGCAACTACCATATCCGGTTTCAATTCTCCGGACTCAAACACGTTCTTTATATGCCTCGAAATGGTAGATTTATTGCGCTGAAACAACTCTGCCATTTGGTCGGCGGTGAGCCACACGGTGTCATTGGCGAGTGTGACTTCTATTTTTGTCTGTCCGTCCTCGGTCTGGTAGAGGAGGAGGTTGCCTTTGGAGTCGTTCATATAAAATAGTCTTTTTTTAATTGAGTTCTTTCTCTTCCATCAACGATAATTTTGCAGTTCAAACCATTGTTTTAATTTCCCAAAAACCGTTCCTTTTGCCGTTTTTTCGTTCGATAATGCCTTTCTCAACCAATTTCACGGTGATGGTCTTGACGGTCCGCTCAGATTTGCCTATGTGTGCAGCAATCTCTTTTTGGGTGGCTTTGGGCTGTTCCCGCAAGAAGTTGAGTACCGCCATTTCCTCTAAAGTGCAATCCAAAGTGCAAATATTGCACTTTGGTGGTATCTCATTTATTACATTTGCACTTTGTCTTTCTTGTGGAAAAGATTCCTGTACAAGCATCGTCCTGTTCTTCAATTCGTTATGCTCGGATAGGATCAAGTTCCGGAAGAAAGCCTCAATATATTCGGTGGTGGCGTATATGC
>CALUOR010000033.1 GCA_944322285.1 uncultured Bacteroides sp. | reverse complement strand
CGTTTGAAATTCAACACCCAAATATACACCCAATAATTGGAATAGCAAAAGGTATTTAATGATATTTAGTAATATAGTTCATCTGCAATAAGTTGGTTATTACCAATATATTGTGTTTTTATGAGATTTCCCGATTGTGTAAGTTAAAGTCCCGTACGCACCGCAACTTGGAAAAGCAAGATTAGGAAAAGCTCTGATTCCCAATGGAATTGGAGCTTTTTTGTTGGTTTTCGGGTGGCAAAAAATAGCGTTTCGGGGAAGTTATGAGGGGCAAATTTAGGGTCCTTTTTTAGGGTCACTGAAAAAAGCACCTGAAATGTACCATACTTCGCTGATTTTCATATTCTTGTGCAGGATTTACCTGTTCCCTATTTTACTAATTTTGTAACGCTAAAAACGAGGTGAAATGAAACAGGATTCAATGAAGGTTTTGTTCTTCATCCGCAAGAGCAGGCTGAAGAAAAACGGCGAGGCTCTGGTATTCCTCCTCTTGCTCCTCCTTTTCTCGGTTCATCAGGTGCTTTCCGGAAATTTAGTTTCTTGCCACCTGCTTCACCCCTTTCACTGTGCGCAATTTTTTGATGAGTGCCTCTAAGTGTCCGGTATCACCCACCATGACGGTCAGCGTGCCGGAGAAAAGGCCGTCATGGGAATCGATGCCGATGCTACGCAAGGTAATCCCCGTTTCTTTGGAGATGATGGAAGTAATGTTGGTGACAATGCCAATGTCGTCATGTCCCACTACGCGCAAAGTGATGGGGTATTGCGTGCCCTGACTCTTGCCTGCCCAGCGCGCCTTGACGATGCGATATCCGAATCGTGAGCGCAATTCTGCCGCATTGGGACAATCGCACCGATGTATCTTGATGCCTCCTGTAACACTGACGAAGCCAAAAACATCGTCACCATAGATGGGGGTACAACATTTGGCCAGTTTATAATCCAGCCCTTTCAAGTTCTGGTCGATGACCAGTACGTCTTCCTTCGTCGAAGTTTCTTCTTTGGAGGGCGAGGTAAGGTTGTAACTTTCGGCGCTACGGTATTGTATCTCTTCATGCGCATCGTTTTCACGCTTTTGTTGCTCCACGTAGCGGTCGATGATGTCGTTCACGTCCAGTGTTTCATCGGCCACCGCCTGATAAAACTCTGTGACCACTTTATAGCCCATACGCTTGATGAGCCGCATCATGGTGGGATCGTCATATTCTATCTTGCGGTTCTTGAACTTGCGTTCCAGCATCTCGCGGGCGAAGGCCGTTTGTCGGGAAGCCATTTCCTTCAAGGCCTGTTTTATCTTGGTTCGTGCCTTTGACGTGGTGACGATGTTCAGCCAGTCTTGCTTGGGCGTTTGGGTGTTCGATGTTAATATTTCCACCTGGTCGCCGCTTTGGAGCACTTGCTTCAATTGGACGTTTCGTCCGTTCACCTTGGCGCCAATGCAACGACATCCCACTTGGGTGTGAATGTGGAAGGCAAAGTCGAGCACTGTGGCGCCTTTGCCCAGCTTGAAGAGATCGCCTTTGGGGGTAAAGACGAACACTTCGTCCTCGTAGAGGTCGAGTTTGAAGCGGTCCATGGCTTCGAGGTCGCTATCCGAATTTTCCAGCGCTTCGCGCACGGAGGTAAGCCATTCGTCCAGCCCGCTTTCTCCTTTGATTCCTTTGTAACGCCAATGGGCGGCAAGGCCTCGTTCGGCTATCTCGTCCATGCGCTCTGTGCGTATTTGTACTTCCACCCACTTGCCTTCAGGCCCTAACACCGTGATATGTAACGATTCGTAGCCGTTACTCTTGGGTACGGAAAGCCAGTCGCGCAGGCGTTTGGGGTTGGGCTGATACATGTCGGTGACAATGGAGTACACCTGCCAGCACTCCTGTTTTTCCTTGTCGGGTGCGGAGTTGAGGATGACACGTATGGCGAAGAGGTCGTACACGCCTTCGAAGGGGCATTGCTGCTTCTTCATCTTCTGATAGATGGAGTGGATGGACTTGGTGCGGCCTTTGATGTGGAATCTTAATCCGGCTTCTTCCAACTTCTTCTGTATCGGGCCGATGAAGGCTTCGATGTACTTGTCTCGTGCGGCCTTGGTGGCGTTTAGCTTGTCCTTGATATGATAGTAGACATCGTGTTCGGTGTACTTTAGTGAGAGGTCTTCTAACTCCGATTTCAGTTTGTACAATCCCAATTTATGGGCTAAAGGAGCATAGAGATAGGCCGCTTCGTCAGCTACGCGCCGGCGTGCCTCGTCATTCTCGGCATCCTTTATTTGGCGCATGATGTTGACGCGACTGGCTATCATGATGAGGATGACACGCATGTCTTCGGCAAACGAGAGCAGGAGGTTGCGGAAGTTCTCCGATTCGATGGTGGGACTCTTGTCATACAAGTCGTTGACGCGGATAAGTCCCCGGATAATGCCTGCCACGTCCTCGCCATAATTGCGGTTAATCTCCTCAATGGTGTAGGTGCCGCACCGGACAGAGTCGTGCAACATCACTCCCAAGATGGACGCTCGTCTCATGCCTATTTCTTCGGCCACGATGACAGCTGTTTGCATGTCCTTTATGAGGGGGTTCAGTCCGAATACGTCGCGGTGTATGCGATTGGTTTGTATGGAGTGTACAAGGTCAAATTTCAGCTTGCGGCAATCACCCTTCAGGAGCGTGTCGCCCGATAATTTTAGTAATTTCCGATAGAGGACGAACAAAAGTTTCTTCTCCTCAGGGGTAAAAAAATCCTCGGTAATCATAGTCGTTCATAATTTTATGGGCGTAAAGATAGTTTTTTTCCGCATTATCTTCTTGCCTATTGGCGTTTTTTTGTAATTTTGGGCAAAAATTCATTATCACTTATTCCATATATTATGTTAACACCTCAAGACAAAGAGTTGCTGGAGAAGAAAGGCATCTCAGAAGAGCAAATAGCCACGCAGTTGGCTTGTTTTAAAAAAGGTTTCCCGTACCTGAAGTTGTTCTCAGCCGCATCTGTAGAGGATGGAATCTTGTCCCCTGATGCTGATGACCAGAAAAAGTACTTGGATGCGTGGGAAGCTTATACACAAACTGACAAGGTTGTAGTGAAGTTTGTGCCCGCGTCAGGAGCGGCAAGTCGCATGTTCAAGAATATGTTTGAATTCTTAGGCGCGAACTATGATGCTCCTCAGACGGATTTTGAAAAGAAATTTTTTGCTCAGATTGAACACTTCGCATTCTATGATGACCTGAATGAGGCATGTCAGAAGAATACGGGAAAAGATATTCCCGTTCTGATGGCCGAAGGCAATTACAAATCTGTGGTAGCGGCTCTGCTCGAAGCCGCAGGCTTGAACTATGGCGCCCTGCCGAAAGGTTTGCTGAAATTCCATCGTTATGAAGACGGAAGCCGTACGCCTGTAGAGGAACATTTGGTAGAAGGTGCGCTCTATGCCGCTAATAAGAATGGAAAGGTGAATATACATTTCACTGTTTCGCCCGAACATCGCCAATTGTTCAAGGCTTTGGTGGAAGAGAAAGCCTCGAAGTACGCCAAGAAGTATGGCGTGGACTATAACGTGACCTTTTCGGAGCAAAAGCCCAGCACGGACACCATCGCTGCAGACATGGACAACCGACCTTTCCGCGATGACAAGGGTAATCTTGTATTCCGTCCGGGCGGACACGGGGCGTTGATAGAGAATTTGAATGACCTTGACGCGGATGTAATATTCGTAAAAAATATAGATAACGTGGTGCCCGACAAATTGAAGGGTGACACGGTGTTGTACAAGAAACTGTTGGCGGGCGTGTTGGTGGCCTTGCAACAAAAAACCTTCGCCTATCTGCAACTGCTGGATACAGGCAAGTACAAGCATGAACAAGTGCTTGAAATCCTGCAATTCCTACAAAAGCAGTTGCATTGCAAGAATCCGGAAGTGAAGAATCTGGAAGACGCCGAATTGGTTATCTACCTGAAGAAGAAACTGAATCGTCCGATGCGTGTGTGCGGTATGGTGAAGAATGTGGGCGAGCCTGGTGGAGGTCCTTTCTTGGCTTACAATCCGGACGGCACCATCTCTTTGCAAATCCTCGAAAGCTCGCAGATAGATATGAATGACCCCGAAAAGAAGAGCATGTTCGAGAAGGGCACGCACTTCAATCCGGTAGATTTGGTATGTGCCGTGCGTGATTACAAGGGACATAAGTTCGATTTGGTGAACTACGTAGACAAGGCTACAGGCTTTATTTCGCGGAAGTCTAAGAACGGCAAAGATTTGAAGGCGCTTGAACTTCCCGGTTTGTGGAATGGGGCGATGAGCGATTGGAATACCGTCTTTGTTGAGGTGCCTTTGACGACATTTAATCCGGTGAAGACCGTTAATGACTTGTTGAGAGAACAGCATCAATAACTAACATATACTTAATGAAAAAGATTCTATTATTAGGCTCTGGCGAGCTGGGAAAAGAATTTGTGATTGCTGCCCAACGTTTGGGACAACATATCATTGCATGTGATTCGTATGCGGGAGCACCCGCCATGCAGGTAGCCGATGAGTGCGAAGTTTTCAGTATGCTTGACGGTGATGCGCTGGAGCGAGTAGTACGTAAACATCAACCGGACATCATTGTACCTGAGATTGAAGCTATCCGTACCGAACGCTTATACGATTTTGAAAAAGAAGGTATTCAGGTCGTGCCCAGCGCACGTGCCGTCAACTACACTATGAACCGAAAGGCCATCCGTGACTTGGCAGCCAAGGAATTGGGCTTGAAGACAGCCCGCTACTATTATGCCAAATCTTTGGACGAATTGAAGGAAGCCGCCGGAAAAATAGGTTTCCCCTGCGTGGTGAAACCGTTGATGTCCTCCTCAGGCAAAGGACAATCATTGGTGAAGAGTGCGGAGGAGTTGGAACATGCTTGGGAATATGGATGTAACGGAAGCCGGGGCGACATCAAGGAACTTATCATTGAGGAGTTTATCAAATTTGATAGTGAAATAACTTTGCTGACCGTTACCCAAAAGAATGGTCCTACGTTGTTTTGTCCGCCCATCGGTCATGTGCAGAAGAGTGGAGACTATCGCGAAAGCTTCCAGCCGGCGCCCATTGATCCTGAACATTTGAAGGAGGCGCAGATGATGGCTGAGAAGGTGACTTGCGCTTTGAGTGGTGCCGGTATTTGGGGCGTGGAGTTCTTTTTGAGCCATGAAAACGGAGTCTATTTCTCCGAGTTATCCCCTCGTCCGCACGACACAGGCATGGTGACATTGGCGGGCACGCAAAATCTGAATGAATTTGAGTTGCACTTACGCGCCGTGTTGGGCTTGCCTATTTCCGGTGTGAAGTTGTTGCGGATGGGAGCCAGTGCGGTCATCCTTTCACCTGTCGCCAGTCAGGAGCAGCCCAATTATCGTGGCATTGAAAACGTGACGTGCGAGGAAGACGCGGACATCCGTATCTTCGGCAAACCTGCGACACGTGTCAATCGTCGCATGGGTGTAGTGGTGTGCAACGCACCTTTGGGAAGCGACCTTGAAGCCCTGCGTGACAAGACAAAGGCGTTGGCTGCTAAAGTCGAGGTCTATTGATAGGGAATAATCAGGATAGTTTCAGCTTGAATATTTTGCTGCCCGGTTCGCAATTAGGATCGGGCAGTTCTTTTTCTGGCGCGAATAATCCATAAACCGAGGAACCCGATCCGCTCATGGAAGCATAGACGGCTCCCAGACGATATAATTCTTCCTTGATGGCGCTGATGGCTGGGAATTGCGGAAATACGCTCGCTTCGAAATCATTTACCATATACGCCTTCCACTCGTGTACGGGGCGGCGAATGATGTCTTTCAGGTTTAACTGTGGGTGGCAAGGCTTGACGCTGGCAAAGGCATTGAGTGTAGAGACAAAGATATTTGGTTTGACCACGATCAAACCATAGCCCCTCAGCGAGAGTTCGATGGGGGTGAACAAATTTCCTATACCTTCTGCATACACCGGTTGGTTACGGATAAAGAAAGCGCAGTCGGCTCCTAGGCGGGCAGCATATTCCTCCAGCTTTTCAGTTGGGATATGCAACTCGAAGCACTCGTTCAGCAATTTCAGCATGAAGGCTGCATCGGCTGAGCCTCCCCCCAATCCGGCACCCGTAGGGATATGCTTATGCAGGTGAATCTGTATGGATGGCATCCGGTAATACTCGTTCAGTAGCCGATAGGCTTTCATCACCAAGTTATCCTCGCTGTTGCCCTCTACGCTGATGCCCGTCTGAGTCAGTGTGCTGGTTGCTTCGGCATCTTTTGTCGCTGAGTTTATTTCAAGGGCGTCTTCCAGAGGGATAGGGTAGAAGACTGTTTCCAGATTATGGTATCCATCAGGCCGTTTCTCCACGATATTCAGCCCCAAATTGATTTTTGCATTAGGAAATGTAATCATCTTTTTCGTATAGAGGAAAACAAAGTGTTTATTTCATCAAATCGAATAGATAAGCCACTTTCACACTGATGACACCGTGGGCGGCACGAGAGAAGTAATCTTTCTTCGTAGTGCTATAAAAGTCGGAGAGAGCATAGTAGTAGCGTCCCTCCACTTGGAAATGGCCAATCTTGGTGCGCAGCTCTACGCCCGCTCCTCCGGTGATGCCATAGTCGAACTTATTGTCGATAGGGGCATCGTGTTGCTCAACGATGATGCCCGTGTAGTCCTCCCAATTCCCGCTTATCGTGTGGCTGTCGCTCAAGAGAAAACCTATTTGTGGGCCGGCATTGATAAAAAACTGTAGGCCTCGGTTTTCCTTGCCGAAAGCCAGATGGGCAAGAAAAGGAATGTTGACGTAGTTCATCTTACGTGTATAGGATAGATCGGGATAATCTTCATAAAATTCGCTCCATCCTTGTTGGGAGTAGTTAAGTTCAAGTTGGGCACCACATATCATGCCGAAATATTTCTCCGAGATGTAGCGTAGGGTAATGCCACCTGTAGGTGCCATGAGCGAGCCTTGCTGTACGCTTGGCGAGAAGCTGACGGAGTTGATGTTAATTCCTCCATTGACGCCTACGGAGAAGTTGTAGCGTTGCTCGCCTACTTGCGCGTATGATGCCACGACCCAACCACCCAGCAGAAGAATACTTATAAGTAATGTCTTATTAAATTTCATTCCTTGTACTTAGTTTTGTCAGGGTTAATCAAAATCTAGCTTGATAAGCTCATAATTCTTAGTGAAGTGCACGAAGAACACTTTCCTGTTGATGAATCCTCCCCAGTTGTTGACCCGTTGGAACTTGAATCCCGTCTGTATGGATGTCACGTTCAGCCGATTCAGATTCTCTTCAAAGGTAGTGCCATATTGAGCCAGGCCTTTCAGAAAGTAATAACCCGTGTCGAAGCCCAACATGCCATATTTGGGGTAACGCTCCTCCATATCCTTGGCAAACCAGTGCCGGTAGTTGCGGGTAAATTCGGCCGCAGAGGGCAGTAAGTTGTTGGTGTAGAAAGAGGAGTAGAAATACGTGTCAAGCTCGAAGAAGGCCTCCAAATGATCTTTGGTGTAAGTCTGCCATTCGGGATAGCCAAAGAGGTGGACGGGTACTTCCGGATTTTGGCGTACGGTCACGGTCAGGTGAGGCAGAAGCTTAATGAGTGCTACGTTGCTGCCCGAGGTGGGGACGAAGATATTTTCCCGGTCGGGGCGTAAAACTTTGCTGAGCGTATGAGCCGTCACTGTGTCCGGCAGGGAGGTTATAGGTATGGAGTGGCTGTCCAGTTCCTCTTTGAATCCTTTGATAAACTCCGCCTTGTTTTGTGCACCTTCCCGGGTGTTGAGGAAGATGACGTGAGCGTTGCGGAATTGGCGGAAGAAATGGTCATACACTTCCGAATATAGATAGGATTGCGGCGTGTTTATCTGATAAATGTACGGGTTGCGGAAAACGCTGTTGTCTTTCGATGTGAAAGGTATCACCAGCCGGATGCCTTTGGCTTGTGCAAACTCGGTGAGCGGCTGGATGTGTTCCTGATACAAAGGGCCGAAGATTATGTTGACATCTTGTAATTCTTTGTTGGCCAATACTTTTTGGATGGAAGCCTTTTGCGGCCCCGAGTTATACGTATAGAGGTCGATGGACACGCCCGCTTTCTTCAAACTGTCCACGGCCATGAGGAATCCTTCGTAATATTCTATCATGCGTGCCGACTCATTTTGTTGTCCGCCTTCGGGTAGCAGAGGGAGGATGACGGCCGCTTTAAGCGTCTGATATTGCTTGGCTTTTACACTGTTCTCACGGAAAAGTTCGCGGTTCGTCGGCGGTTCTTTCGACAAGGCTTCGTCATTCTTTTGCGAAGGCTTCGGGTAAGGGATGCAAAGGAAAGTACCCCGTTTAATTTTGCTTTTCCCTTTCAGCTCGGGATTGGCGGCTATGAGTTCTTCCTCCGTGATGTCATATTCACGGCTGATGCTGTACACCGTTTCCCGGCGTCCCACTTTGTGCATGTCGCGGCATCGGGGCTTCACTTCGGCTCGCAGGGTTGTGGAATCTTGTGGTTGAGTCTCTGGCGTAGCGGCTTCTGGCTCAGGTGTAGGGGCGGGTATGCGGATGACCTCTCCTGCGTGGAAGTTTACTACGCTGAGACCGGGATTGGCCTTGCAGATGGCCTGCACGGACACGCCGTATTGCTGGCTGAGCCGATAGAGCGTCTCGCCAGATTCGATGGTGTGGAACGTCTCGCCCGTGGCATTGGCTTTCATTCGAGGTATGCGCAGCTTGCGTCCTACATATATCCGCTGGTCACTTCCGGGGTTCAGGCGTATGATGTCACTTTGGCTCACGCCATACATGCTGGAGATGGAATACAAACTCTGCCCCTTTTCAATGGTGTGCAGGATGTATGACTGATTCTCTTGCGCATGTACGCCCAACGTGCAGGTGGCTGTCAGCAGCAAGGAGAAGAAGGTTCGTCTGATTGTTTTCATATAAACATATAATAAAAGTAGGTGCAAAGTTAAGAAATCTGTGGCATTTAAGCCAAATGTTAGAGTTAAGAAATAATATTCAGCCTTCTTAAATCCGAAAAACTGTCTGCCTTATACAGCTATGATAGTATCGTTGGATACTTGCCCGATTCTTATTGGATACTTGGCTATTTATCCTTGGATAGTTGCCCATTTAATCTATGGTGCGTTGACGTACTAAGGGAAATGTTATTTTTCTTGAATTTGTCCACCTAAGTTTTTGCAGTTTCAAACAAAGTTTCTATGTTTGTGCTAACAATTTTGTTAATCAACTTAGTCAAACATAAATGTTAAGTTATGAATAAGGAACAAAATCATTCTCAAGACACAGAGACAAAAATCCTTCAAGCGGCAGAAAAAGAATTCTTTGAAAAGGGATATGCCGGTGCAAGAACGGCATCTATAGCCGAAGCGGCTGGCGTGACCCATGCCATGCTCCATTATTATTTCAGGACAAAGGACAAACTTTTTGAGCGGATTGTGTCGGAGAAGATAAACATGCTGGCCGATATTCTGTTGAGTGCCGTCGGCGACGCCAATCTGCCTTTGGAAGAAAGAATTCGGCAAGGAACCGAGCGTCACTTCGACTTCATCGCGGCCAACCGGGATTTGCCGAGGTTCATCGTCAATGAAGTGCTCTCCCGTCCGGAACAGGTTGACACGATGAAAAGAAACGTACAGAGTGTTGTGAATGAAGTTTTGGACAATCTGCAGCAAGAGATTGACGAATATGCCGCCAAAGGGCTTTGCCGCCGAGTCGATGCGCGGATGCTGCTGATTGACATCGTATCGCTCAATGTGTTCCCGTTCATGGCGGCTCCTATTGTTTACGGAGCCATAGGGAGTGCCTATGGAGATTACGAAGAGTTCCTGAAACGGCGCAAGAGAGAGAATGTAAAGACTATTTTGGAGAAACTTAAAATCAATTGATTATGTGGAAACAGTATCTGTTCTTGACATTGTCACTGTTCGCAAGTGTCCGTCTGTCCGCCCAAGTGACATTGGAAGAGTGCGTCAAGCTTGCGCAAGGCAACTATCCGCTCATCCGGAAGTATGATTTGCTTGCGCAAACAAAAGACGCGAACCTGTCGGATATCAACAAAAGCTGGCTGCCTCAAATCAATGTGTATGCACAAGGCACCGTTCAGAATACAACGCCTTCTTTCCCAGAGTCGCTGGCAGGAATCGTCAGTCAGGCAGGGGCGAACATTTCCGGATTGAACGAATGGCAATATAAGATAGGTGCGGACATCAGCCAGAACATTTGGGACGGAGGCGCATCGAAGACCGGACGGAAGATTGAACGTGCCGAGGATGCGGAGCGGCAAACTGCCTTGGATGTCCAGCTTTATGCCATCCGCGAACGTGTGGAGGATTTGTATTTTGGAATACTGCTCATGGAGGAACAAATCAAACAAATCAGCAACACCCAGGCATTGCTCCAGGCCAACCTTGACAAACTACGGGTCATGCAAAAGAACGGCACCGCCATGCAAAGTGATGTGGATAGGGTGGAGGCGCAATACCTCAGTACTGCCCAACAACTTATCCAAGCCGAAAGTAGCTCGAAGAGTTACCGGAAAATACTTGAACTGTTCACGGGAAAGGGTCTTGTCGGGGAGGAATTGCTGAAGCCGGATGCCTCTATCCCGCAAAGTCTGATGCCCGACCGTCCGGAACTGAGGCATTTCGAGGCACAACTACAGGCCAACGAGGCAAGGAACGCAAGTATCACTGCAAGCACAATGCCCAAAATAGGATTGTTTGCCCAAGCTTACTACGGCTATCCGGGCTTCGACTATTTCGAGAGCATGATGAACCGTGACCTTTCTTTCAACATCCTGGCGGGATTGAAAGTGTCATGGAACATAGGAGCTTTCTATCATAAAAAGAATGACAGACGGAAACTGCGCCTGTCGTCGGACCACATAGCCGTGGAGCGTGACGTGTTCCTGTTCAACACCAACTTGAAGACCCGCTCGCAACTGGACCGTATAGACGAGTTGAAAGCCGTCATGAAGGAGAACGACCGGATTGTGGAACTGCGTACCAACGTGCGGAAAGCTGCCGAATCGCAGTTGGACAACGGCGTGACAGACATTACCGGTCTGCTGACCAAGCTGACAGACGAGAAGCAGGCCCGCCTGACAGCCTCCTATCATGAAATCCAACTCTTGCAAAGTATCTATCAACTTAAATACACACTGAACCGATGAAAAAGATAACCTTATTATCCGTAATCCTCCTTATAGCTCTGGCTTCCTGCCGGCATAAAGAGAAGTATGATGCCACCGGCATTTTCGAAGCCAACACCGTAACCGTATCAGCAGAAACCGGAGGAAAGATTGTGTCGCTCGCCATTGAGGAAGGAGACAGCCTCGCCATCGGCCAACAGGTAGGACTGGTGGACACCACGCTGCTCTCGCTCCAGCGGAAACAATTGTGGAGCCAGCAGTTGGCCACCGAGAAGTCATCGCCCGACATCGCGGCACAGGCTGCTGCATTAAGGTCGCAGATTGCCCACCAGCAGAATGAATGCGACCGCATTAAACGTCTGCTGGCCAATGGAGCCGCCACTCAGAAACAAAGCGATGACGCAAATGCCCTGCTTCGTACCTTGCGCGGACAGTTGGAAGGCTTGCTTTCTACGCTGGACAAGAACCGCAGCTCCATCACGGAAAGTGCTTCTGCCCTGCGATACCAGAAAGAACAGATAGAAGAGCAGATACGCAAAAGCCGCATCACCGCACCGATAACCGGAACAGTCCTGCAAAAATACGCAGAGCAGGGTGAATATGCCACTCCCGGACGGCCGCTCTTCAAGATGGCAAACCTCGACGACATCTATCTCCGCTGCTATTTCACTGCCTCCCAACTGGCTCACATCCGCCTCGGGCAGGAGGTGACTGTCATAGCCGACTTCGGCGGGGACGAGCAATATGAATATGCAGGCAAGATTATCTGGATAGCCCTGGAAAGCGAGTTCACCCCCAAGACCATCCAGACGCAGGACACGAGAGCCAACCTTGTCTATGCCGTGAAAGTTGCGGTGGAAAACGATGGCCGGCTAAAGCTTGGGCAGTATGGGGAGGTACGTCTCTGAAACTGACCGGCCGCCTTGGCTGGACGGAGGCATTGTCTTGGCTGGACGAAGGCATCGCCTTGGCTGGACGAAGGCACGGCCTCGGCTGGACGGAGGTGCAAGAGGGGATGATTTCAATTTTACACTCAAATAAAAAAACATTCTCATGAACGACCTGATAGATATAAAAGAAGTCACCAAGCGATACGGCCGGCTCACGGCTCTCGACCACGTAAGCCTTTCCGTCCCCGAAGGCTCCCTGTTCGGGCTTATCGGGCCGGACGGTGCGGGGAAGAGCACATTGTATCAGATACTGACCACTTTGCTCACTCCGGACGAGGGCACCGCCACCGTGGCAGGTCGGGATGTGGTGAAGGATTATCGGAAACTGCGCACCGAGATAGGCTACATGCCGGAGAAGTTCTCCCTTTATCCCGACCTTACCGTCAGCGAAAATCTGCACTTCTTCGCCTCGCTGTTCGGGGTAAGCGTCAAGGACAACTTCGACCTGATAGCCCCGATATTCGACCAGCTGAGGAAGTTCCCCAACCGCCGGGCAGGAGCCTTATCCGGAGGGATGAAACAGAAGCTCGCCCTGAGTTGTGCGCTGATACACCGCCCGAAGGTCCTTTTGCTGGACGAACCTACCACCGGAGTGGATGCCGTGTCGCGCAGCGAGTTCTGGGACATGCTGGCCACGTTGCGGGAAAAAGGCATCACGATACTCGTCTCCACCTCCTACATGGACGAGGCCGAGCGTTGCGAACGCATCGCCCTGATAAACAAAGGAAGGATTCTTGATGTGGATACACCCGGCAGATTGATTGAAGGCATGGACAAGAACCTTTACAACGCTTCGTCCGGAAACATGCATCCGCTTTTGGAAGAATTGCGTACGTTGCCAGGGGTGAAAGACTGCTACACCTTCGGAGCCGCTCTGCATGTTGTGGCGGGCGATGGCTTCAATCCGGACGATGCAGCAAGCAGACTCCGGCAGAAAGGTCTGGAGGATGTCCGCATCTGGCCGGCCAAAGGGAATATAGAAGATTTGTTCATTAAATTGGCTAAGGACGATGGATAAGGAAATAGTAATATCGGTAAAAGACCTCACCAAGAAGTTTGGAGACTTCACCGCTGTGGACCGCATCACATTGCAAGTACACCGGGGCGAGATATTCGGATTCTTGGGGGCGAACGGTGCGGGCAAGACCACCGCCATGCGCATGTTGTGCGGACTCAGCTATCCCACATCAGGCAGCGGGACTGTGGCCGGGTACGACATCCTCCGTCAGGCGGAGGACATCAAACGGCACATCGGCTACATGAGCCAGAAATTCTCCCTCTACGAGAACCTGACCGTGTGGGAGAATTTGAGCCTCTTTGCCACCATTTATGGCATGTCTTCACGGAAGATAAAGGAGAAGACCGGCGAAGTATTCAAAGCGTTAGGCATGGAAGACTTGCGGAATGTCTTGGTAAAGGAAATCCCCCTCGGCTGGAAGCAGAAGCTGGCCTTTACGGCAGCCACGCTTCATGCGCCGGACATCGTTTTTCTGGACGAGCCTACGGGAGGCGTTGACCCTTCCACCCGGCGCAAATTCTGGGAAATGATTTACCGGGCATCCTCGGAAGGCATGACCGTCTTCGTCACCACCCATTATCTGGACGAGGCTGAATATTGCCACCGCGTCTCCATCATGGTGGACGGACGTATCGAGGCTTTGGACAGCCCGGAAGGATTGAAACGGCAGTATAAAGCCGGAACCATGGACGAGGTATTTCGCATTGTGGCGAAAGATGCGAAAAGGGGAGACTAATTTTAATGAAGAATGAAGAGTGAAGAATGAAGAATTTTCGGATACAACCTGTCATATATGTCTTCGTTCCCCATTCTTCACCCTTCATTCCTAATTCTTCATTCTTAATTCTTAATTCTTAATTCTTAATTCTTAATTCTTAATTACTAATGTCTATATTCCAATCACTCATAAAGAAAGAGGTGCTTCACCTTCTGCGCGACTTCCGCACGGTGACGGTCGTGCTGGTCATGCCTGTTGTGTTGCTGTTGCTCTTCGGGTTCGCCATCTCCACCGAGGTCAACAATGTAAAAGTTGTTGCTGTGGTGGAGCAGCATACAGACGAGACCAAACAGATTATAGACCGTTTCCGCAGCAATTCCTATTTCACGTTTGAAGGCATCGTGCCTTATCACGAAGTGGAAAGTATTCTTCGGAAAGGCCGGGCGGATGCCGCTGTAGTGTTCCGCACAGAAGACGGCCGGCTGAAACATCAGATTATCGTGGACGCTTCCAATACCACGATGGCGCAGACCGCCACGGCTTATTTGGAGAGTGTCATCAGTTCTGCGACAGGCATCCCGGTCGTGGCCAACACGCTTTATAACCCGCAACTGAAGAGTGCCTACAACTTTGTTCCCGGCATTATGGGTATGATATTCATCCTTATCTGTGCCATGATGACCTCCGTGTCCATTGTCAGCGAGAAGGAGTCCGGCACGATGAACCTGCTGTTGGTCTCTCCCGTCCGTCCCCGGACAATCATTCTTGGCAAGCTGGTGCCTTACTTCCTGTTGTCGTGCATCATCCTGACACTGGTGCTGGCGTTGAGCTATACCGTGTTGGGTCTGCCTTTCTCCTTCAGCGTCATCAATGTGATATGGGTAACCATCCTGTATGTGGTTCTTGCCCTTGCGTTGGGACTGCTTATCTCCACCATTGCCTCTACACAGGTATCGGCTCTTCTTGTTTCCGGTGTGATGTTTATGATTCCCGTGGTGTTGCTGTCCGGCATGATATTTCCGGTGGAGAACATGCCGTTGGTTCTGCAATGGTTCTCGTGCATCATTCCGGCGCGCTGGTATATTTCAGCCATGCGGGTATTGATGATTCAGCAGCTTCCCGTCGGGTACGTGCTGACGGAAGTATTGGTTTTGGCAGGAATGACATTGGTTGTATTGGCTTTGGCCATCAAGAAGTTTAACGCTAAAAAATGAAGGCTGTATGAATGCAAATACATTGAAGATATTACTCAAAAAAGAAGTAATACAAATTCGGCGTAGTCCGCTCATGCAATATGTCGTTTTTATCATGCCCATCCTGGTGATGCTGATTGTCCCTCTCGTGGCGACACTTGATGTGAAGAATGTAGGTGTTGCCGTAGTAGACAATGACCGCACGGAGCTCTCCCGCCGCATGATAGCAGACATGGATGCATCAGAGTATTTGTCCGTAACGGGTTGCTATTTAAGTTATGATGAAGCGTTCCGGCAGATAGAGGACGGAAATGCGGATGTCCTTGTTACCATCCCGAAAGATTATCTGAAGGACTTAATAAACGGCGAGAAGCCTGCACTGGACATAAAAGCTAATGGTGTGAATGCAACGAAGGGGACATTGGGCACACAATACGCCACGATGTCCATCGTCAATACTCTTTCACGCTGGCAAGAGGAACAAGGCGTCACCGTACCGATACAGGAGACCTCCGTCCTCAACCTGTATAACCCGACGCTCAACTTCCGCAACTACATGATACCGGCACTCATGGTGGTGCTGCTCATCATCATCTGCGGGTTCCTGCCTACTCTCAATCTGGTTAGCGAGAAGGAAACCGGCACCATCGAAGCGATGAATGTCACACCGGTGGGGCGGTTGGAGTTCGTTTTGTCGAAACTGATACCTTATTGGGTGGTAGGTATCCTTGTCGTAACGGTAGGGATGCTCATCGGTTGGCTGGTCTACGGACTGGTGCCGGAAGGGAATATTGCGAACATTTATCTGGCTGCTATCCTGTTCAGCCTTGTCATGTCCGGCTTGGGCGTGTCCATCGCCAACCAATCGACCACTATCCTGCAGAGCATCTTCGTGATGTTTGCTTTCATCGTCATCTTCCAGCTGATGGGAGGTCTGTTCACGCCTATTGCCTCCATGCCCCGGTGGGCGCAGTGCATCACCTACGCTATTCCGCCACGCTATTTCATCGAAATCATGCGCTCGGTTTATCTCAAGGAAGCCAGCTTGGCCGACCTATGGATGCAGTATGCGGCGTTGTCCGGATTTGCCATCCTGTTCTGCCTCGTGGCGGCCATGACGTACAGAAAGCGGGTGTAGACTTTTATTTATCTTTCGCCAACGTGAATACGAACTCCAGCCCGCCTCCCGGATTGTTCTTGGCGGAGATGGTGCCCCCGTGAATGAGAACGGCATTCTTTACGATGGCCAGTCCCAAGCCGGTGCCTCCCAACTTGCGCGAGCGACCTTTGTCCACCCGGTAGAAACGCTCGAAGAGGCGGTTCAGGTGTTCGGGGGCTACACCCACACCGGTATCGGCGAAGCTGAAATAATAGAAATTCTCGTCTTCGCGGAAGCAGCTGATATTGATATGGATATTAGTGCCTGCATAGGCGATGGCGTTGTCCATCAGGTTACTGAAGATGGAGTAGAGCAGGGTGTAGTTTCCGCGCAACTGGATGTGTGGTTTTAACGAGTTGACGACGGTGATGTGCTTCTGCTCCAGGTCGGAGGCCGATTCGTTCACAATATTGTTTACCAGCACGCTGAGGTCCACTTTCTCCATGTCTATCAGGTTGGCGGCTTCGTCCATGCGGGTCAGCACGGAGATGTCGCGCAGGAGGTGGGTCAGGCGGTTGCTTTGTGCGTAGCACCGTTCCAAAAACAGTTTCATCTTCTCAGGCGGAAGGTTCTCATTGTCTACGATGGTCTCCAGATAACCCTGTATGCTGCTCACGGGTGTCTTCAGTTCGTGGGCTATGTTTTGGGTGAGTTGGCGTTTCAGTTGTATTTGCTCTTCCTCTTGTGTGATGTCGTTGATGCTTATCTCGAAACTGAGGTCTTGGAAGATGATGCACTCCACCACGAAGATGCGTCCGTTCTTGTTAATATTGAGCGAGATGCGTTTCTCGTCCTTACCGATGGGGCGGCGTTGTGCCCGGTCGATGAAGTCGGTTATCTTCTGAAACTCGCGGATGCTGAAGATGTCCTCGGTGGTCTCCAGGTTGGAGTCGGAGATGATGTTGCTATATTGGATGAACAGATTGTTCACCAGTATTTCTCTTTTCTCACGAGTGAATACGCCCAAACCTTCACGTGAGGTCTGCAAGTGGGTGATGAGTTTCTCGCGTTCGATGTAAAGCGCTTCTTTCGTCTCGCGCAAGCGTCTGTATATTTGGATGATATGTTCTGAGATTTCGCCCAGCTCATTGTGCGGGAAGGCCAATTGAAGGTCTTCTATCGGTTCGTTTCGGTCGGCCCGTTTGGCGAATTGGCGCAAGCGGGTGATGGCGGTGCCCAACCGGGAAGTGAATTGGTAATAGATGAATATCAGCACAATGGTGACAAGCAGGATGAACCAGATGTAATGCTTGTCCACGGCCAGGGCTTTGGCTAGGTCGATGCTATAGGGCAAAGCCGTGCGGATAATGACATCATTGCAATGGGTGGCGGCATAGAAATAGGTGACGCCCGTGGTGGCCGAAGTACGCCTTACGTCATACCCCTTGTGCAGGTTGGACAAGGCTTGTTGTACTTCAGGGCGCATCAAGTGGTTCTCCATTTGAGCGCTGTCCCTTGCGCTGTCGTAGAGGACATCCCCCTGCAAGTCCATGATGGTCACACGCAGGTGCTCCGGACTGAAACTATTCTTCAGATAGTCAGCCATAAACGAATTCCAAAGAGTGTCCGGCGTGGCCTGAAGTTTATAATAGAGGTCCTCATTATAATCCTGCAACTGCAGGTTGAGCAATTCTATCTTGTAGGTCTTTTCCCGTTGATATTGGAAAGCAATGACGCTCACCGCAAAGACGAGGAACAACAGGATGACCGACAGGAACAACCTGCGGCTGAACGAGAGGTAACGGCGTATGTTATTCGGCTTCAAAGCAGTACCCATATCCCAAGCGTGTTACGATGCATTTGCCATAATTCCCGATTTTCTTTCTCAGGCGGGTGATGTTTACATCGATGGTCCGGTCCAGCACGTACACTTCGTCGCTCCACACCTTGTTGAGAATGTCCTCGCGCGAGAATACCCGTCCTTTGTTTTGGAGAAGGAGTTTCAGTATCTCGAATTCCTTTTTGGTGAGAGGCACTTCTTCTCCATCGATAAGCACTTTCTTCTTCACAATGTCCAATGTGAGGGTCTTGTACGTCAATTGTTCTATCGGCTGGTCGAACTCGCCCATATTGGTGCGGCGCAACACGGCCTTGACGCGTGCGGCCACTTCGCGCAGAGAGAAAGGTTTCGAGATGTAGTCGTCGGCTCCCAGGTTGAAGCCCGTCACGGTGTCGTTCTCCGTGTCCTTGGCGGTGATGAAGATGATAGGTATGTGTGCCGTCTTGGGGTCTTGCTTCAACATGCGCGCCATCTTGAAGCCCGATATTTCGCCCATCATCACGTCCAGCAGAAGCAGGTCGTACTTGCTGAGGTCCATGCGCAGGGCTTCTTCGGCTGAGTTGGCCGTATCCACCACGTAATCTTCATTTTCGAGGTTGAACTTCAAAATCTCGCACAAGTCTTCTTCATCGTCTACGACTAATATTTGAAATGTTTTCATGTGTCGATGCTTTTGTTATATCAGTTACAAATGTATGTTTTATTTTTTAGCAATGCAAAAGTGAGGCCTTTTTATTACGTAGGCATGAAACAGATGTTACATTTTTGTTACGGAGCTTGTGGAAAACACATAGGAATGTTAACTTTGCAGGCAGTAAACGGGAATTAAAATATCATTCTTATATGAAAGAGACGAAACGTTTTATAGCCCCCGGAGCCTGGTTTGCCATGGATTATCCGGCAGACTGGACAGAGTTTGAGGATACGGCCGAAGCCTTCCTCTTCTATAATCCCGATGTATGGACGGGCAATTTCCGCATATCGGCCTATCGGGGGAACGCTACCTTCGGGCGGGATTCGGTGGAGCAAGAGTTGCGTGAGAATCCTTCGGCCCAGCGGATAAAGATAGGAGAGCGCGAGTGTGCCTATAGCCAAGAAATGTTCATGGAGGAAGGTACGTACTACGTGTCGCATATTTGGGTGCTGGGCATCGGCGACCTTGCCTTCGAGTGTACCTTTACCACCGGGCGGGGAAAGCCTGTGGATGAAGCCAGGCAAGTCATCGCCTCCTTACAGGCGCGTCAGCCGGGTGTGAAATATCCCGCCGAGCTGATACCGGTGCGTGTATCTGAGATTTATCAAATAAACGAGGCTTACGAGTGGGTGGAAAAGACCGTGAAGGATGTGTTGAAGAGGGATTTCCAGGGCATGGAGGAAGATGTGCAAGCCCTGCAAGAGCTGGTGGACAAGGAGGTGATAGCTCCCAAGAAGAAAGAGCATTGGTTGGCCTTGGGCATCGTGCTGTGCGTCATACTGAATAACGAAGTGGATGGGCTGGAGTGGCGCACGCTCATCGATGGAAACCGCGAGGCTCCCGTCTTGCTCAACCTGACCACCGGCACGTGGACAGACCCCATGAAACTGGTGTGGAGCAAGGTGAAAGCGGGCGAACCGGTCAATCTTTCCGAGGCGTATGCGTCCGCTCTTTAAGTCCGGTCAATGGTTTTGTTTCGCCAAGGAGACGCTTTTGTTTCGTGAAGGCGAGGCCAATGTTTCGCCAAGATGAACCCCGAACCAATAAATAATAAGAAGTATTCAATATCATTCGTTATACCATATTACATATATTATGACTCCAATCCTACAGGTAGAAAACTTGACTAAATCATTTGGCGACCGGGTGCTGTTCGAGGACATCTCCTTCGGCTTGGCCGAGGGGCAGCGGGTGGGACTCATCGCCCGCAACGGAAGCGGGAAGACCACTCTGCTCAACATCCTTGCCGGCAAGGAAGGGCATGATTCCGGCACCATCACCTATAGGCGCGACTTGCGTGTGGGCTACTTGGAGCAGACACCCCACTATCCGGCCGAACTGACCGTGCTCCAAGCCTGTTTCCACTACGGGCGAGACCATAACGAGGAACACGAGCTGAAGGCCAAGCAGATACTTTCCCAACTCAAGATACGCGACTTCGACCAGCGTGTGGGCAACCTCTCCGGAGGCCAGCTGAAGCGTGTGGCACTGGCCGACACTCTCATCAGCGAGCCTGATTTCCTTATGCTGGACGAGCCTACCAATCACCTTGATTTGGATATGACCGAATGGCTGGAGGACTATTTGCGCCGCACCAACGTGACCCTCCTCATGGTGACGCACGACCGCTACTTCCTCGACCGCGTATGCTCCGGCATCCTGGAGATAGACAACCACACCCTCTATGCCTACAAAGGCAATTATTCTTACTACCTGGAGAAACGCCAGGAGCGCATTGATGCCCACAACGCCGAGGTGGAGCGTGCCAATAACCTCTATCGTACGGAGTTAGAGTGGATGCGCCGTATGCCCCAGGCCCGTGGACACAAGGCACGTTATCGTGAGGAAGCCTTCTACGAGTTAGAGAAGGTAGCCAAGAGCCGCACGTACGACACTCAGGTGCGCCTTGATGTGAAAGCGTCCTACATAGGCAACAAAATCTTCGAGGCCGACCACCTGTGCAAGTCCTTCGGGGAGTTGAAGATATTGGACGACTTCTCTTACATCTTTGCCCGTTATGAGAAGATGGGCATCGTGGGAAACAACGGCACCGGCAAGTCCACCTTCCTCAAAATTCTGATGGGCATTGAGCAGCCCGATAGCGGTACGCTGGACGTGGGCGAGACCGTGCGCTTCGGCTACTATTCGCAAGAGGGACTCCAATTTGACGAGCAGATGAAGGTGATAGACGTGGTGCGCGCCATCGCCGAAGTCATCGACCTTGGGGGAGGAAGGAAACTCACCGCCTCCCAATTCCTCCAGCACTTTCTCTTCAGTCCCGAAACCCAGCATAGCTATGTCTACAAGCTCTCCGGGGGCGAACGCCGTCGGCTCTACCTCTGCACTGTCCTGATGCGTAATCCCAACTTCCTGGTGCTGGACGAGCCTACCAACGACTTAGACATTGTCACTCTGCAAATCCTGGAGGATTACCTTCAGCATTTTGCCGGATGCGTCATCGTGGTGAGCCACGACCGTTATTTCATGGACAAGGTGGTGGACCATCTGCTGGTGTTCAACGGGCAGGGCGACATCCGCGACTTCCCCGGCAACTACACCCAATACCGTGCCTGGAAGGAAGCCCGCCTCCGCCACGAGCGCGAACAGCAGGCCGCTCCCCGTCCGGCACCCGCCGCTAAGGAGACCGCTCCCACCGCCCGTAACGCCAACCGTCCCCGCCGCATGAGCTATAAAGAGAGGAAAGAGTTCGAGGCGTTGGAGCAGGAAATAGCCGCCCTGGAAGCCGAAAAGAAAGCCTTGGAGGAGGCTCTGTGCAGCGGTACCCTCTCCGTGGACGAGCTGACCGAGAAGTCCAAACGCCTGCCCGTGGTGGACGGACTGATAGATGAGAAAACCGAACGATGGATGGAACTAAGCGAAATAGAAGAATCATGAAAGCGACTCTCACGAACTATCATACACATACGTCCTATTGCGACGGGCGGTGCCAGATGCGCGACCACATCCGTTTTGCCATCGACCGGGGCTTCACCTCCTTGGGCTTCTCCTCCCATGCTCCCTTGCCTTTCCCCACGGCATGGACCATGGAGTGGGACCGCATGGATGAATATCTGGCCGAGTTCCACCGTATGCGCCGCACGTACGGACACCGCATCGAACTGTACATCGGCTTGGAGATAGACTACCTCGATGAGTGTCATAATCCTGCTTTGCCCCGCTTCGCCAATCTGCCCTTAGATTACCGCATCGGCTCCGTCCACCTCCTGCGCGACCCAGAGGGAAGGATTGTAGACGCCGACCTGCCGGCGGATAAGTTCAAACGGATGGTGGAAGAGCATTTTGACGGGGATGTGCGCGAGGCCGTCCGCCAATACTACGCCCGCTCCACGGCCATGTTGCGCCATGGAGGATTCGACATTGTGGGCCATGCCGACAAGATACACTATAATGCCTCCTACATGCGTCCGGGCATCATGGACGAGCCGTGGTATGACGCCTTGGTGCGCTCTTACTTCGAGGACATCGCCCGTCAAGGTCTCCAGATGGAGGTCAATACCAAAGCCTATCAGGAGTTGGGCGTGTTCTATCCCGATGCGCGCTATTTCTCCTTTCTGCACGACTTAGGCATCCGCATTCAGGTCAACACCGACGCCCATTATCCCGACCGCATCGACTCCGGACGCGAAGCCGCTCTCCATGCCCTGCGTCGGGCGGGCTACCGGCACGTCATGGAGTTGCATGACGGGGAATGGACAGAGGCGGAGTTGTAAGAGTTTCGTAGAGTCATCCTCCCACCATTCGTTCCTCCCCGCAGACCCGGACGGTAAGCGGTTCGCCTTCGAGGAGGGTAATATCCGTGCCTTCCTTCGTCACCCGGACACGGAGCGTGCGCTTCCGGAAGTTCAGCCGCAGGGTGTAGCCTTGCCATTTGGAAGGCAACCGGGGAGATAAGCAGAGCGTGCCGTCTATCACGTAAGTCTGTAGGAAACCGCTCACGAGGGCCATCCAGGCACCGGGCATGCTGGTGACGTGCAGTCCCTGTTCGGCTTCGTTGTTATAGTCGTCCAGGTCCATGCGGGTGGCGTGCATGAAGAGGTTGTAGGCCTGCTCCATGTCGCCGATGCGTGCGGCGAGGATGGAGTGGATGTGAGGCGAGAGGGACGACTCGTGTACCGTCATGGGGGCGTAGAAGCGGAAGTTGCGCCGCAGGGTGTCGGTGTCGAAGTTGCGTCCATAGAGATAGAGTCCCAGCAACACGTCGGCCTGCTTGATGTAGCACGAGCGCAGGATGCGGTCCCACGACCAGTGCTGGTTCAGCGGGCGTTCCTCCGGAGGGATGGCGGAGGTGTCGCGCAGTTCCTTGTCCATGAAGCCGTCGTTCTGTACGAATATGCCCCGCTCCTTATCCTCGGGCAAGTACATGCGGCGGATGATGTCCTCCCAGCGGGCACTCTCCTCCGCGGGATTGAAACCGGTCGTGCGGCAGATGCGGGCGTAGTCCTCCGGACGTTCGGCCGCGATGAGGCGGATGGCTTTCAGGGTGGACTTGAGGCATTGTACGCAGCTGTAGTTCGTGTACCAGTTGTTATCCACGTTGTTCTGATACTCGTCCGGCCCCGTCACACTCAAAATGACATATTGCCCCCGTTGCTCGGAGAACGACACCCGGCGGCTCCAGTAACGGCATATGGCTATCATCACTTCCAGTCCGCAGGCGGCTATGTAGTCCATGCTGCCCGTGGTACTGGCGTGTCGGGTGATGGCATGGATGATGATGTTGTTGCGGTGTATCTCCTCGAAGGTAATCTCCCACTCGTTGTGGCACTCGTCCCCGTTGCTGGTCACTTGGGGGTAGAGGGCGGCTCCGCCTCCGATGCCTAAGGCACGGGCGTTGGCGATGGCTTGGGGCAGCTGGTTGTAGCGGTAGCGCAGGAGGTTCTCGGCGATGGGGCGCGAGGTGGCCAGCAGGAAGTAGGGCACGCAGCACAGCTCGGTGTTCCAATACGTATTACCCCCATACTTCTCGCCCGTGAAGCCCTTGGGACCGATGTTCAGTCGCGGGTCGTCTCCCCGGTAGGTCTGGTAGAGTTGGAAGATGCAGTAGCGTATGCCTTGCTGGGCTTCGGGGTCGCCTTCGATGGTGACGTCGGCTTCGCGCCAGATGTCCTCCCACGCCCGGCAGTGCTCTTCCGTCAGGGCATCCCAACCCTTGGCGCGTGCCCCGGTTGCGAGTCCGGTGCAGGTCTCCACCAAGGCTTTCCGCTCGTAATAGAGGGAGGACGTGATGGCCACGTAGCTTTCGAGGGACACGGTGTCGCCCGGCTTCACGTCGATGCCCACGCTGAAGCCCACGGTGTCCTCCTTCTCGATGCGGATGGGGCTGTGGGGTGTCTCCCGGTGGTTCTTCTCCACCCGGTAGCTGAGGGCGTAGCACACCTGGGCATCCTCGTGCCGGGTCTGCGTGTGCAGGTAGGCCACGTGGGGCGTGGTGCCTTCGGTTAGGATGTTCCACACGCGCTCGCCCGTCACTTCGGAGTGGTCCTTCAGGTTAGCCTCTATCAGGGGCATGAGGGAGAGCTTCCCGGTGTAGTTCAGCGAAGTAACCCGGTATTTCACCAAGCAGAGGTCGGGCTGTGCCATGTGCGTCAGGTGCTCCACGTGTATGCGCAGGCTCTTGCCGCGGGGCGAAGTCACTTCCATGTCCCGATAGGCGATGCCCCGGCGCATGTCCAGCTCGCGGCTGTATTGGTCAATGCCCCAGCGCGCCAGGTCCAGTTCCTCGTCGAAGAGGCGCAGACGCACGCGGTTCCAGTTGGCGGCGCGGGGAATGCGGGTGTAGTACGTGGGGTAACCATTCTTCCACCAGCCCGTGCGGGTCTTGTCCAAATAAGGAACTCCGGCCACGAAGCACGCCGGATAGCTGTCGCTGGAGTAAGGCTCTTCAAAGTTTCCGCGCTGCCCGATGCGCCCGTTTCCTAAGCTGAAGACGCTCTCCGTCATGCGGAGGTAATCGGTGTGGAATCCGTCTTCGCGGATGCTCCATTCGTCGGTGATGAGGTATCGTTTCATGGATGTTTCGATTTTGTTTTGTAAATTATTCTAATCATACGCCCGGAGGGTGCCATTCTCACCCCCACCTTAGGTTACCAAAGGTGGGGAGTTTGGTCATCAAAGGTGGGGAGTTTGCTATGCCCTCGCTACAAGTGCTTGTAGGCCCGTTGGGGAGTTTCCTCCGGTTGTGTGATATTCTTACTGTTCACGCTTCTCATTTCTTCTCCTTAATAATTCCCACGCAGCAGGCTCCCACGATGAGCATGACGCCCGCCATGACCAGCATGTTAATCTCCGGAGGCAGACCGCCTTCGGGCGTAAAGAGGGCGAGGATGCTTCCACCCAGGGCGGCGGCCACAATCTGGGGCACGCAGATGGTGCCGTTGAAGAGGCCGAGGTACGTGCCCATGTGCCCCCCGCTGAGCGAGTTGGTCAGGATGGTGAAAGGCAACGCCAGCATGGCCGCCCAGGCGCACCCGATGAGGATGAACGAGACGAACAGCAGGTATTGGTTATGAATGAAGTAGGTGGAGATGAACCCGATGCCGCCCAGCGCGAGGCTGAGGGCGTAGACCACCTTGCGGTTCTTGAACAGGGGGATGCACACCGCCCACAGCACCGACCCGATGGCCTGCACGGCGAAGAGCACGCCCACCCAGTTGGCGGCCTCTTGATACTGAAGGCTGGTGGTGTCCAGCACGACACGCTTCACACCATCCACCAAGGTCTCCGTGACGGGCGCGCCGAACACGTTTGCGGCGATGCTCCCGTTGGTGTACGTCCACATGAACATGAAGGCGAACCAACAGAAGAACTGCACCAGCCCTACCGTCCAGAATGCTTTGGGCGCGCGCACCAGCAGACGCAACATGCTGACCTTCTCTTTCTCCTCCTCCTGCGTGATGCCGTGGTATTCGGCGTATTCCTTCGGGGGCATTTCCTTCACCTTCACCGAGGTGTAGATGACGCAGAGGATGAGGATGGCAGCGCCGATGTAGAAGGACCAAATGACCGTGTCCGGTATGACGCCTTGTGCGGCGGTGTTCTTCAGGCCCACCCAGGCGAAAAGGAAGGGGAAGAGATAGCCCACGAGGCTTCCGGCGTTGCACAGGAAACTTTGGATGGAGTAGGCCAGTCCTTTCTGCTTTTCGTTCACCATGTCGCCCACCATCATCTTGAACGGTTGCATGGCCATATTAATAGAGGTGTCGAGGAACATCAGCGCGAAGAGGCCGAACACCATGGCGGTGCTGACGCTCATGCCGAAACTGCCCGCGTTGGGCAGGAGGCACATCACCAGCACGGCGACGAGCGACCCGATGAACAGGTAGGGGATGCGCCGCCCGAAACGGCACCACGTCTTGTCGCTGGCCGCTCCCACGAGGGGCTGCACCAGGATGCCCGCCAGCGGGGGCAATATCCAGAAATAGCTCAGACTGTGCGGATCGGCGCCAAGGGTGGCGAATATCCGGCTGATGTTGGCACTTTGCAGGGCGTAGGCTATCTGTACGCCGAAGAAACCGAAGCTGATGTTCCACAGCTTCCAGAAACTTAAATCAGGTTTTGTCTTCATGTGTATGATCGGATTATTTTATTTCGTTGTTCCTCTTACTACCAAGTTTGTCCGCACAATCTTGTTCGGACTCTTCTCCGTGCCGTCCAGCTTCTCTTGCAGGATTTCGAACGCGCTCCGCCCCACTTCTTCGCCATGCTGCTCCACGGTGGTCAGCTTCGGGTCGGTGTTTTGGGCGATGGTGCCGTTCGTGAATCCGCAGATGGACACCTCCTCAGGCACCTTCACGCCCATAATCTTGCAGGCATAGAGGATGCCCGCGGCGGTCTCGTCATTGATGGCGAAGAAGCCGTCCGGGCGGTCGGGACGCTCCAGCAGGTCGGGCGTGAGGGCGATGGCCTCTTCCCGCGTGTCGCACAGGAGCATCATGTCCTCTTCCACCGGGATGTGGTATTTGCGCAGGGCGTCCAGGTAACCGTTGCGCCGGTTCTTGGTGATTTCCAGGTGCGGGTCGGCTCCGTAGAAGCAGATGCGCTTGCATCCCGTCTGTATCATGTACTCCACCGCCGTGAACGAGCCGGCATAGTCGTCCACCACCACGCGCTCGGTGCGTACGCCGGTGCAGATGCGGTCGTAGAAGACGATGGGGATGTTGTTGTCCAGCAATTCCTGATAATGTTCGTAGTGTGAAGTGCCTTTGGCCAGGGAGGCGATGACCCCGCACACCCGGGCCGAAAGGAACGAGCGGGTGATGCTGACTTCCTGTTCGTAGGATTCGTTGCTTTGCGCCACCAAGATGTTATATCCGGCTTGCGAGGCCGCCTGCTCGATGCCGCTCAGCACGCACGAAAAGAAGTGGTGTATCATCTGGGGCACAATGACGCCGATGGTGTTCGTCCGTCCCGCCCGCAGGTTGATGGCCTGTGCGTTGGGCTTGTAGTTATGTTCGCGGGCGTAGGTTTGTATCTGTTCGCGCATGTCGCGGCTGATGTCGGGGTTGTCCTTCAGGGCGCGCGACACGGTGGAGGGCGACACGCCCAAGGCACGTGCGATGTCTTTGATGGTAATCTGCGGTTTATTCATGGCCAAAGGTTTTGTAGCCAAAGATAGGGATTAATTTTTAGTTTGGTGCGCCTTTGGCTAAAAACTTCGCAAAAGTAAGCCGAATCCTTTGGCGCGCTTTTATGAGAGGCGGATTATTGGATGTCTGCGTCTTGCAAACGATTGCGCCCGTCCGCTCTCTTCCTTTCCTTTTCTTTTAGGCGTAATGTTTTCCTCATTGATGGTTGTTTATTTCGAAAAGTTAAGTATCTTTGTGGAAATTCTTAATAAATATTACGACCATGAAACATCTCAGTTTGTTCGGCCTCGCGTTGGGGGCTATGTTGTGCTTTTCCGCTTGCGGGAACAATGATAGTAAGGGTGGAGAGGAAACGCCCGTAGTGGATAACGGCTTTGCCAAGGGTGCCGACATCAGTTGGATAACGGAAATGGAAGCCGGAGGACACCGCTTCTACAATGCCGCGGGCGAGGAGCGGGAGTGTACGGCCCTAATGAAGGAGTTAGGCTTGAACGCTGTCCGTCTGCGTGTGTGGGTAGACCCCAAGGCACATGATAATTGGTGCAACACGCCCGACATGGTGGCCAAGGCCAAGCGTGCCAAAGACTTGGGCATGGACGTGATGGTGGACTTTCACTATAGCGACTGGTGGGCCGACCCCGGTCAGCAACACAAGCCCGCTTCCTGGAAGGGTTTGGCTTTGCAGGACTTAAAGGCCGCCATTGCAGAACATACCACCGAGGTTCTCCAAGCATTGAAAGCGGCAGGGGTTACACCCAAGTGGGTGCAGGTGGGCAACGAGATTCGTCCGGGCATGCTTTGGGATGAAGACCAGACGCTGAGCGGCGCTTCCTACGACATCCGTGCCTGCGATGTGAAGGAGTCGAACACCACTTCTACCGAGATAAAATACCGTGCCAACTGGGCTAACCTGGCCGCCTTCATCAACACGGGTTATGATGCCGTGAAGTCGGTCTTCCCCGAAGCCATCGCCATCGTACATTTGGATAACGGCTATAACGCTGAACTTTACACGTGGTTCTTCGACGAGTTGAAGAAGAATGGAGGCAAGTGGGACATGATAGGTATGTCCATCTATCCTTATTGGACGATGATGGAGCACCCCGAATATACGCCGGAGCGCACCATCACGGAGTGCATCGCCAACGTGAAGAGCGTGAGTGCCCGCTACGGATGTGACGTGATGATTGTGGAGACGGGTATGCAGTGTGCCGACAAGCAAGGCAAGCTGGCCGCCGAATCCATTCTTCAGGCCGGCAAAGAACAATTGGCCCGCCTGATAAGAGAGAGCCGGGACAACACGGACGGCAAGTGCAAAGGCGTCTTCTATTGGGAGCCGGAATGCAAGCCTAGCCAATATGCCTTGGGAGCGTTTACGGAGGACGGCCGTCCGACGGTGATTATGGATGCCTTTAAAGAATAATGATATTATGAATATGAATAAGAAACTATTGATAGCGTTTTGTTGCGCTTTGTGTTCCTTAGGAAGCCTGGCGCAACGTTCGGAGACCCTGCTCGAAGAGGGGTGGAAGTTTACGAAGGGCGATGTGGCCGGTGCCGCAAGCATCGCTTTCGACGATAGCAAATGGGAGTCGGTGACCGTGCCCCACGATTGGGCCATCTACGGACCCTTCGACCGCAAGCATGACTTGCAGGAGGTGGCCGTCACCCAGAACTTCGAGACGCAGGCCACGGTTAAGACGGGACGTACGGGCGGTTTGCCTTACATGGGCGTGGGCTGGTATCGCACTACCTTCAATACCACGCCGGGCAAGCAAGTCACCTTGTTGTTCGACGGAGCCATGAGCGAAGCCCGTGTGTATGTCAACGGGCAGGAAGTATGCTTCTGGCCATACGGCTATAATGCTTTCCATGTAGACGTGACTTCGTATCTGAATAAAGACGGAAAGAATAACACCTTGGCCGTACGTTTGGAGAACCAGCCCCAATCTTCCCGTTGGTATCCCGGCGCGGGCTTGTATCGCAACGTGCGCCTGATTCAGACCGACCCTGTCCATGTGCCCGTATGGGGGACACATCTCACTACACCATACGTTTCCGAAGCTTACGCTTCTGTCCGCCTGAACACCACCATCGCCGGTGTCGAGGGCAAGGACGTGCGCATCCTGACCAAGATTATCGACCCCGAAGGCAAGGTGGTAGCTACGAAAGACCATTTGCGCCGGGTGAATTCGGGCATACCTTTCGAGCAAAATCTCTTGGTAAATCAGCCTAAACTCTGGTCACCCGAGACACCTTATTTATATAAGGCCGTTTCCAAGCTCTATCTCAACGATAAATTGGTAGACACGTACACCACCCGCTTCGGCATCCGCAGCATCGCCATCGTGGCCGACAAGGGCTTCTTGCTCAATGGCAAGCTGCGTAAGTTCCAAGGCGTGTGCAACCACCATGACTTGGGTCCCTTGGGAGCCGCCATCAATGTGGCCGCCCTGCGCCGCCAACTCACTTTGCTGAAGGACATGGGATGCGATGCCATCCGCACCTCCCACAACATGCCCGCCCCCGAACTGGTGGAGCTTTGTGACGAGATGGGCTTTATGATGATGGTGGAACCTTTTGACGAATGGGACATCGCCAAGTGTGAGAACGGCTACCACCGCTTCTTCAACGAGTGGGCGGAGCGCGACATGGTGAACATGCTGCACCATTTCCGCAACAATCCTTCTGTAGTGATGTGGAGCATCGGCAACGAAGTGCCTACTCAATGCAGTGCCGAGGGGTATAAAGTGGCCGCTTTCCTGCAAGGCATTTGCCATCGCGAGGACCCCACGCGCCCCGTTACCTGCGGCATGGACCAAGTAACCTGCGTGCTCAACAATGGCTTTGCCACCTTGCTCGATGTGCCGGGCTTCAACTATCGCACTTTCCGCTACCAGGAGGCTTACGATCTTCTGCCCCAGTCGGTGGTGCTCGGTTCGGAAACTTCCTCTACGGTTAGCTCACGGGGCGTGTATAAATTCCCCGTGGAGTTGAAAAAGCAGGCCGTGTACGAGGACCATCAATCTTCCGGTTATGACCTTGAGTCTTGCTCGTGGAGCAATGTGCCCGATGAAGACATGGCTCTGGCCGATGACTATCCTTGGACGATGGGCCAATTCGTGTGGACAGGCTTCGACTACTTGGGCGAACCTTCGCCTTACGACACCGATGCTTGGCCCAGCCATAGCTCCGTGTTCGGCATCATCGACCTGGCCAGCATTCCCAAAGACCGGTATTACTACTATCGGAGCCTTTGGAACAAGCAAGCCAATACCTTGCACGTGCTTCCCCACTGGACGTGGCCGGGACGTAAGGGCAAGGTTACTCCCGTATTTGTCTACACCAATTATCCCGAAGCCGAGCTCTTTGTCAACGGCAAAAGCTATGGCAAGCAACGTAAACTGTCGGCTGACGAGGCACGCGCCTTGCAGGGCAAAGATTCCTTGTGGTTGCAACGCCGTTATCGCCTGATGTGGACGGACGTGGTGTACGAGCCGGGCGAACTGAAGGTGGTGGCTTATGATAAGAACGGGCAAGTGGCCGAAGAAAAGACAGTGCGCACCGCCGGACGTCCCCATCACTTGGAACTGGTGCCCGACCGCGCCGAGCTTACGGCCGATGGCAAGGACTTGGCTTACGTCACCGTGCGTGTGGTTGACAAGGACGGTAACCTTTGTCCCTTCGATGACCGCTTAGTGAACTTCTCCGTGACCGGAGCCGGCACGTATGCCGCCGGAGCCAATGGCAATGCCGCCAGCCTCGACCTCTTCCACCTGCCCAAGATGCATGCTTTCAGCGGCCAACTGACGGCCATTGTGAAAGCGGGTAAAGAAGCGGGTGAGATTGTGTTGGAAGCCAAGGCACGGGGCTTAAAACCTGCGAAGCTTATTCTGCATGGTTTGAAGTGAAGAATGTGAATAAATAATCGTGTAACCCATACAAAAGTTTTCTCACTTCATACAAAAGTAGTACTTTTGCAGCACATTTAATTAATATAAATAGAATATGGCTGAACTGAAGAACGAAGAAACCGGCGAAAAGAAAAGCCTGAACTTCATTGAACAGATTGTAGAGAACGATTTGAGCGAAGGTAAAAACGGAGGAAGAGTACAGACCCGTTTTCCGCCCGAGCCCAACGGATACCTGCACATAGGACACGCCAAAGCCATCTGCTTAGATTTTGGCATAGCGGCGGCACATGGAGGCGTGTGCAACCTGCGCTTTGATGATACGAACCCCACCAAGGAAGATGTGGAATATGTTGAGGCCATCAAGGAAGACATCCGCTGGCTGGGCTATCAATGGGGACACGAATATTATGCTTCCGATTATTTCCAGCAATTATGGGACTTCGCCATCCGCCTCATTAAGGAAGGGAAGGCTTACATTGACGAGCAGACTTCGGAAGAGATAGCCGCGCAGAAAGGCACTCCTACCCAGCCGGGTGTGGAGAGCCCTTACCGTAACCGGCCGATAGAAGAGAACCTGGAACTTTTCCAGAAAATGAATAGTGGAGAGATAGAGGAGGGCGCCATGGTGCTTCGTGCCAAGATAGATATGGCCAATCCCAACATGCACTTCCGCGACCCCATTATCTATCGGGTGGTGAAGCATCCGCATCACCGCACGGGCACCAAATGGAAAGCTTACCCGATGTATGATTTCGCCCATGGGCAAAGCGACTTCTTTGAGGGTGTTACCCACTCACTTTGTACGTTGGAGTTCGTGGTGCATCGTCCGTTGTATGACTTGTTCATCGATTGGCTGAAGGATGGTAAAGACTTGAATGACAATCGCCCGCGTCAGTATGAATTCAATAAACTCAACCTGAGCTACACGTTGATGAGCAAGCGTAACCTGCTGACATTGGTGAAGGAAGGCTTGGTGAACGGTTGGGACGATCCGCGTATGCCGACCATCTGCGGATTCCGTCGGCGTGGTTATTCGCCTGAATCTATTCATAAGTTTATTGACAAGATAGGCTATACTACTTATGATGCGCTGAACGAGTTCGCCTTGTTGGAAAGTGCTGTGCGTGAAGATCTAAACGAACGTGCCACCCGCATTTCGGCCGTTATCAATCCGGTCAAACTGGTTATCACAAACTATCCCGAAGGACAAGTGGAGGAATTGGAAGCCATCAACAATCCCGAACGTCCGGAGGAAGGAAGTCACACCATTGAGTTCAGTCGCGAGTTGTGGATGGAGCGTGAAGATTTTATGGAAGACGCACCGAAGAAATACTTCCGCATGACTCCCGGTCAGGAAGTACGTCTGAAGAATGCTTACATCGTAAAATGTACAGGATGTAAGAAGAACGAAACGGGCGAAATCGTGGAGGTGTATTGCGAGTACGACCCCGATTCAAAAAGCGGTATGCCCGGTGCCAATCGTAAGGTAAAAGGTACGCTCCATTGGGTCAGCTGTGCTCATTGCTTGGAGGCAGAAGTGCGTCTGTACGACCGTTTGTGGAAAGTCGAGAATCCTCGTGACGAATTGGCAGCCATCCGTGAAGCCAAGAATTGCGATGCTTTGACGGCCATGAAGGAAATCATTAACCCGGACTCTTTGAAGGTTTTGCCCTGCTGTTATATTGAGAAGTTTGCCTCCGGTATGAAGCCGCTGACTTACTTGCAATTCCAGCGCATCGGATACTTCAATGTCGATCCCGATTCAACACCAGACAAAATGGTATTCAATCGTACGGTCGGCCTGAAGGACACGTGGGGAAAAATTAATAAGTGATAAGTAAGTGTACAGAATTAATTGATATTATTTGTAGGAGTTAAGAAGTTAAGGAGTTATCACTTCGAACCCCCTCCTTGCTCCCCCGTTATCGGGGGGAGAGCAACGCTCCGTTAGGAGTTAAGCCAATATTTTTAGGGTACATGATAAGCCTACTATCGGCTTAACTCCTTAACTCCTTAACTCCTGATATAGTATAAATTAAATGTGATTAGTTACTTAATATAAACACAGAGCATAATGACCAACAAAAAGCTGCAATCGGATAGAGATCGGAAAATGATGGAAATGGCTCATGCTTACGAGATGGCCAAAGCCGCACACCAACATATCTATTTAGATGCAGAAGATTTTGCCGACTTGGCCGAATGGTATGCGAGGCACAATGATTTTGTAAGAGCCGATGAAGTCATGCAATATGCCTTAAGCCTGCATCCCGGCAATACAGATTTGCTGGTAGAACAAGCTTATGAGCGTCTGGATAGGGAAGACCGTGAAGGAGCAAGACAGATTCTTCAGCAGATAGAGGAAGAAGGAGATGATGTAACTATACTTCGGGCCAGGTTGTTGTTGGAATACGGTAGGGAGGATGACGCTGAGTTGGAACTTGACACATTGGAGTATAAATACAGCCAGAACAACATTATTGATGTGGTTTACATGTATATAGAAACTAACCATGCGGATAAAGCAGGTGAATGGCTGGAACATTGGCGATGGAGTACGGATAATGTGGATTATTGTGCCGCAATGGCCGACTACCTTTCCGCTATAGGCAAATTCCAACAAGCTATTATTTATTTTAATAAACTGATAGACTCTAATCCTTATTCACCCTCATATTGGTATGGATTGGGCCGTTGTTACTTTGAGCTCCAACAATACGACAAAGCTATTGACGCTTGTGAGTATGCTTTGGTGTCCGATGCTGAATACGGAGACGCTTACATGTTGAAAGGCTATGCTTATTCAATGTTGCATAATAGTCGGAAGGCTCAGGAGAATTATGAGAAAGCTATTCAGTACAATTCAATGTCGCAATCATTCATGCACATCCTGATGGGAATCAATAAATTGGAGACTTGTGAATGGGCTGAAGCTTATGAGCATCTGGATAAAGTGATTCGTGGTGAGAAAGACGGTAATCTGCTTAATTCGTCTATATATTCCGATGCGGCTCTTTGTCTGAAATATTTAGATCTCGAAAAATGCGCAACGCTAATCATCCAATATTGTGACAAGGCTCTTCAGGTGGATCGCTTTAACCTTGAGGCTTATCTTCTAAAAGGACTTGCTTATTCCTCTCACGGAAATGAGGAGCAATGCATTGCAACGTGGGAAGAAGCGGTAAAACTTATGCCTGAAGCGGATACTTGGATGGCTATTTCATACTACGGAGTTGAAGCCGGATTGTTTGATTACGCATTGAAGGCCTTGCATAATGTCGAGAAGCTTGATCCGTCGTATCCGGATTTGAACGAACGTCTGACCATCATTTATCTCCTCTTGAAGGACACCGGCAAAGCTGACTATTATAATCGGATCAGTCAGGATTCGCTTCCGCAAAGTACGATGGATGGCGTCCGCCAGATGTTGAAGGACTGTAGCAAAGATGAATGTATTCAGTTGCTGAAAGAGCATTTGAATAAGTTTGGCGGGTCTCACAATCCGGTAATTTGAAAAGTAAAATGGGAATTTAGCGCGCGCAAGCGCGCTTTAAATTAAGAATGAAGAATTAAGAATGAAGAATACCATGCGGTATAAGAATGTGCTATAACAGCGCAGCCTAAATTCTTCATTCATCATTCTTAATTCTTCATTGAAGCGCGCTTGCGCGCGCTAAATTATCATTTATATATGGAAAGAAATTTGAAAGATTATGCATTAATAACCCTCAAAGGAATAGGTATGGGGGCGGCCGATGTAGTGCCGGGCGTATCGGGCGGAACCATTGCGTTCATTGTGGGCATTTATGATGAACTGATAGAAACCATTAAAAGTTTCAATCTGAGGAGTGCGCGACTGTTTTTTACCGGGCATTGGATGCAATTTTGGCGGAGCATCAACGGTAACTTTTTATTCTCTCTGCTGTTGGGTATCGGTCTTAGTATCTTTTCATTAGCCAAAGTGATTACTTGGTTGCTGACAGACTATCCGGTGTTGGTATGGGCTTTCTTCTTCGGCTTGGTTTTGGCGTCCACATGGTTCGTTGGCAAGGACATTAAAGAATGGAACTGGAAAACCATTCTCTCTTTTATAGTGGGAGCCATCATTGCTTTTTATATTACGATTGCCACACCTGCCGAGACATCCACGCATCCTTTATTCATTTTTCTATGTGGCGCCATCGCTATTTGCGCCATGATACTTCCGGGTATCTCCGGGAGTTTTATCCTTGTGCTGTTAGGTAAATATTTCTATATCATGGAGGCGGTGAAGGCGTTAGATTTCAGTGTCTTGCTTCTGTTTGCAGCGGGAGCCTTTATTGGTATCACCGCTTTTTCTCATTTGCTGTCCTATGCTTTACGTCATTTCCGCAACATCACTTTAGCCACTTTGACGGGTTTCATGCTCGGCTCGCTCAATAAAGTGTGGCCGTGGAAGGAAATTACTGACAACTCGCACGGCATGCCCATAGAAACCAACATCCTCCCAGACTCTTATATCATCGAAGCCATGGTACTGATGTTGGTTGGTTTTCTGTTAGTATATGTTTTGGAGAAATTATCGGCCAAAACAGCAAGATAGCAGAGCCTCTGCGTTTTATGTTTCTTCAGTCAAATCTCAGCACAAACAGGGTTTCCTTTCCGGGTACGTAGGTGAGGCTTCCGCCGGATAGTCGCATGATTTGGCGTGAGATGCTCAGGCCGATGCCACTGCCATTCTCTTTCGTGGTGAAGAAAGGAATGAAAATATGCTCGGCCACTTCGGGTGGGATAGCCGGTCCGTTGTCCGACACTTCTATCAACACTGCTTCATTTTCATCGCAATAGGCGTGGATGCTGATGTGTCCGTCCTTTTGATTTCCGAGGGCTTGCAAGGCATTTGTCAGCAGGTTGGTCATCACTTGGGCAATAAGATGTTCATCGGCATGCAGGATAAGGTCATCCGGACAGATGTTGATGTGGAAGTCGGTGCACGTATCCGGAAAACGATGACGGGCCAGTTGTACCATGCGGTTGATAAAGCCTTTTACATAAAACAGCGTAGGTACGGGTGTGGGGATATGGGTAAACCTGCGGTAATTCTCTACGAAGGACAACAGCCCCTTGCCTGTATTGCTGATGGTTTGCAGTCCTTGGTGTATTTCGTCCTTTCCTTCTGTCAGGGTTAGCAAAGTATCGCTTAGCGAAGTAATGGGGGTGACGGAGTTCATGATTTCATGCGTCAGTACCCGTGTCAGTCTCATCCAGGAATCTATCTCTTTTTCGTCCAGCTCGTGATTAATGTCGTTCAGGGCTACAATGCGCAAGGATTCCTCCCGGATGGTAATGCCGCTTACACGGACGGAGAGGTTTACCGTGCCCCGTTCGTTGGTAAAGGTCGTTTGTAGTTTGTCACCCGGTCGGCAGCGGTAAAACAATTCCGGCAGTTGGGCATCAATGCGTGTCAATTGGCTGATGTGTGTCAGTACCTCCATACCCAGTAGGTGCAGTGCCTCGTTATTTTTCTGATAAATGTCTCCCCGGCTGTTCAACACTACGATGCCCGTATTCACACAGTTTAGAATCAGTTCGTAGTACTTCTCCCGTTGGGCCGTTTCATTTTTTACCTGGCCCAATATCTGTGCCATTCGGTTGAGGGCGTGATGAATCAGACGGTCATTTCCCGGTATGTTGTGTTCGTTGAAACGTATGTTGTAATCGTTGTTTTCGATGGCGTCCAGCAGGAAAAGCACCTTGCGGGCATATTGGCGATGGAGCCGGATCTGTTGGTAGAGGGCATAGACTGCAAGCAGAGTAAACGGGATGGCCGCACTATACGTGGTATGTATCCATGCAATGCTGGCCGAGACGGTCAGCAACAGGGTGAGTGTAACCCATAGTGGGTAGGATTGCAACCGGGTGTGCAGGCGGCTGTTCATGGTAGCGGGTAAAGTTAGAGTCCGTATTTTTTCATCTTGTTATACAGTGTTTGGCGGCTGATGCCCAATTGGGCGGCTACGGCGGAAAGGTTTCCGCTACAAGTGTCCATCGCTTGACGTATCATCTGTATCTCCATTTCTTCTAAAGTGGTGGCGGACGGGCTGTCGGTGGCAGTTCGGGGCGGGGCTTGTAAGTGAAATGCTTGAGGTGTAATGTCGGTGCCGTCGCTGATGATGATGGCCTTTTCGATGGTGTGCTCCAGTTCGCGGATATTTCCTTTCCAAGGGTGATGCAGCAGTATTTCTTCCGCTTCCGTATTTAGCGTGAGGTCCGGGCGGCCATATTGTTTACCAAAGCGGGCGGTGAAGAGGCGTGCCAGGGGAAGAATGTCTTCGGGACGCTCGCGCAAAGGTGGTATTTCCAAGTGAATAGTGTTGATGCGGTACAGCAGATCCTCGCGAAATTCTCCACGGTCTACCATCAGAGGCAGGTTACGGTTTGTGGCGCAAATGAGCCGGATATCTACAGGAATGGGCGTATTGCTGCCTACACGTACCACATTGCGCCGCTGGAGAGCGGTCAGCAGTTTGGCTTGCAGAGGGTAGGGCAGATTACCTATCTCGTCCATGAAAAGTGTGCTGTGATTAGCGGCTTCAAACTTGCCGGGACGGTCCGTATGGGCATCGGTAAAGGCTCCCCGCACATGGCCGAAGAGTTCACTTTCGAAGAGGCTGGGCGTCAAGGCACCCATGTCTACGGTCACCATCTCCCTTTCTCGTCGGCCGGAGAGAGCGTGCAGTTCGCGTGCCAGCATTTCTTTACCTGTTCCGTTTTCGCCGGTGATGAGAATATTGGCATCTGTAGGCGCTACTTTTTCTACCAGTTTGCGTAAGTTCTGCATCGCTCGGCTTTCTCCCCAGTACATCAGAGGAGTTTCCGGTCGGGGGAGTGCCTGTTGTTTTGGTTGGGCGGCAGTGGTCAGTGTATCTATCAGCCGCTGATTGTCCCAAGGCTTCACCACAAAGTCGGCGGCTCCTTCCTTGATGCCTTTCACGGCTAAATCAATATCCGCATAAGCCGTAAATAGTACCACAGGCAGGGTGGGGCAGATACGTTTCACTTCATGTAGCCAATATAGTCCTTCCCCTCCGTTGTTGATGCCCGCGCCGAAGTTCATATCCAGCAGCAGTACTTGCCACGGCTCTTGCCGCAGAACTGAGGGCAAGGTGACGGGCGAGTTGAGGGTAAGAATGCGATCGAATACGGGTTTCAGCAATAGTTGCAGCGCGGAGAGCACGCTCCGGTTGTCATCCACGATAAGTATAGAGCTTAGTTTTTTCATTGTTTTTCTACGTTAGCTATCTTCCACTCCCCAATTGTCCGTTTCTCCTTATCAAAATTGATTCCTACTTTTACGATAGGCAGTCCGCAGAGGGCGAAGCGTTCGGGGTATTGTTTCAGGTCAATCTGTTGCAAGGCGGTGTCGGCATCCTTGTCCAGCTTCAACTCTATAATATATAAGGTATGGGCGGTTCGCATCACCACATCCACCCGTCCGCGCGGGGTGCGCACCTCAATGTCGGTATAGTTGCCTAACAGGCTGAACAGAATGTAGAGCACTTGTTGGTAATGTCCCTCATAATGAGTATTGTCCGCATAGGGAATGGTTGACAGGAACGTTTGCATGGCTTGCAGGGTGGCATTCATGTCATTCCGATACAGGCTTTTGGCCATGGTTATCAATGCGGTGGATACGGAAAACGTGTTCGGACTCACGTAGTAGGGGATGAGGCTCCTCATTAAGCCTAGTCTTACTTCCCGGTTCGGAATTCCTAACGTATAAATGCCCAATTCCGCCATGCCATCCTTAATGGTGAAATAGCCGCTCTGGTAAAGCAGCGGAACAACATTGGTCAGCCGTTCCGTAGGTGCGTCGAAATCTTCTTTACTTGCATCCATTGTACTTCCCAGCTGGATGGCATTCATTCCAAACTTTCGCAGCATCTCTATCAGGTAGCTCGGCGTGCCGCTGCCAAACCAAAACGGGTCCAGTTTTCCGGTGTCGAAGGCATTGAACAAGCTGTATGGATTGTAAATGTCTGGCGAAGGCCAGGTGAAATGATACCCGTCGTAGTTTTCTTTCAGTTTGTTCAGGATACCCGCTTTGTCGGTTTTTTGTTTGGCGGCGAACGCATCCAAGTCCGCATCCATCTGTGTGCGTATCTCCTCTTCCGTAATGCCGCAGATGGCGGCATAGGTTTCATCCATGCTGATATTCTGTATGTTATTCAGTTCGCTGAAGATGCTCAGTTGGGAGAATTTGGTGATGCCGGTCAGAAACACAAAACGCAGGTAGGGGTCGCACGCTTTCAGCGGGCTGTAGAAGTTGCGCATGATGTTCCGCAGGACTGGCAAGTCCGCTTCTTCGTGCATGACGTCCAATAACGGAGCATCGTATTCATCAATGAGTACCACGACTTGCCTGCCAGTCTGTTCGTATGCATGTTTGATAAGCCCTTCCATACGTTGGTTCAGATTGACATGGCTTTCTTCTTGTCCGTATATTCTTTCATATTCAACTAATTTCCCGTTAAGTTCTTCCACCAACTGTTTTTCTCCAATATGTTTTGCCGTACTCATATCGAAACGCAGCACCGGATAGGGTGTCCATTCCTTTTCCAGCCGCTCTATGGCAAGTCCTTGGAAGAGTTCTTTGTGTCCTTCGAAATAGGCGTGAAGCGTGCTGACCAGCAGCGACTTTCCGAAGCGGCGGGGACGGCTGAGAAACATGTATTTGGCAGCGGAGTGCGTCATGCGGTAGACGTATTCCGTCTTGTCTATGTACACATAGTTCCTCTCCCGGAGTTCCGAGAAAGTCTGTATTCCCACAGGGTAGAATTTTAAAACCGGCTGTTCCATAATCCTTGTCTTCTAAGTTGAGTAAGCAAATATACTACTTTTTTCGGACTTGGCGATAATCTCTGCAATAAGTATGTGTACAAAATTAGACTTTGCGTGGGATGAAAGTGTGCATTAAATGGGAATTTATTTTTAGGCACGGATTACACGGATTATATGGATTTTTAAGAAAATCTCTTGTATTTGTCATTCTGAGCGAAGCGAAGAATCTCCTGCACCACTGGGAGATGCTTCACTACGTTCCCTTAGATTTGCGCAATGAAAGAAAATACGGCTGGAATGTTTACTTTTGTTGTGTGAAAGAAACAGGCCA
>CALUOR010000032.1 GCA_944322285.1 uncultured Bacteroides sp. | reverse complement strand
ATAATGAGATAATTAACTGAATTACAAACTTTTAAAACACGAATCAGAAGCAATTTTCAACTCCTGATTCGCATGAAGTATAAACTTAAACCGAAAGCTTCGGTTGTATAACTGAAAGCTTCGGTTGTACAACCGAAGTCTTGAGTTGTACAACCGAAACCTTAGTTTATAGATTTCACTTTAGCATAAACAGCTTTTCTCCGAGCCTTTCTAAACAACATATATAGGGAAGTCCGACAAATAAGAAAAGCACTTATGCATCTACCGGAGGGGACTCAAAAAAGTGGACGTTTCAGTGTCTATACTTATTGGACGGCAGAATCGTAAATAAATAGATTATATCTTGCAAGCCGGCAAATTTTAGTACCTTTGCCGACGCAATCAAATAAAAACCTGATTCATGGCGGACAATTACTTGGAAAGGAGGCGTGAGGACTACGAGGCACGCAAGGCGGCCTGGCTGAAAAGCAAGAAACGGAAGAGAGCATCTCATCCCGACGACGGGAGCGAGATGCTGCACTTCTTTACCGCCTCTATCGAAGGCATCGAACTTCCGATGAAATTCACCAATCCGTTTGACTACCAGCCTCATCCGCTCTGCATCCTGGCGGCAGGGGAAGTGCAGCGTTATCTGGCGGAACAGGCTGAGTGGAAAGAGGAATTGGATAAAGGCAAAATGTTCGGCGTGCTGGTGGTGCGCACACGAGAAGGCCGTTTGGGCTTTCTGGCCGCCTTCTCCGGCACGTTGAACGGCACCAACCGTCTGCCCTACTTCGTCCCGCCCGTTTACGATTTGCTTCAACCGGGCAGTTTCTTTAAAGAAGAGGAAAAGAATATCTCTGACATCAACGCCCGCATCCGTACGCTGGAAACGGATGAAGCCTACCTCCATCTGCAAGCCGAAGCCCAAGCTCTGCAACAAGAAGCCGGGCAAGCGTTAGCCCGCATGCGCGAAGACCTGAAAGCGGCCAAGGCACGCAGACAAACCCAACGACAAGCGGGAGGGCTTACGCCTGAGGAGGAAGCGACCCTGATACGCGAGAGCCAATTTCAGAAAGCCGAATACAAACGCGCCGAACGTGCCTGGGAAGCGCGTTGCCAGCCGGCTCAAAAAGCCTTGCTTCTCCAAGCCAAGCAAATAGAACAACTGAAAGCCGAACGCAAGCGCCGTTCGGCCGCCCTGCAAATGCGCCTCTTCTGGCACTTCCGCATGCTGAACGCACGGGGCGAAGTGAAAGACCTTTGCGAACTCTTTGCCGACACGCCACAACGTACTCCGCCTGCGGGAGCTGGTGAATGCGCTGCCCCCAAACTGCTCCAACAAGCCTACCTGCATAAATGGAAACCACTCTGCATGGCCGAATTCTGGTGGGGACAATCGCCCAAGACCGAAATCAGGCACCACGGGCAATACTATCCGGCCTGCCGAAGCAAGTGCGCCCCCATCCTGAAGCACATGCTGCAAGGGCTGGAGGTGGACGAGGCGCATGCCACGGCGCGCTCCCGCCAAGCCGCCCAGCTGCCATTGCCCATCGTTTATGAAGATGAATGGATAGTCGTGGTGAACAAGCCTGCAGGGATGCTCTCCGTACCCGGACGGGAAGACACAGACTCTGTACTCAGCCGAATGCAGGAACATCTGCCGGAAGCGGACGGTCCCATGGTGGTGCATCGGCTGGACATGGACACATCGGGGCTGATGCTGATAACCAAATCGAAGGAGATACACAAAAAACTGCAAGCCCAGTTTGAGACACGGGCTGTAGGGAAACGTTACATTGCGCTGTTGGAAGGGCTTGTGCCCGACGACCAAGGAGATATCCGCCTGCCCCTGGCCCCCACTCCGCACGACCGTCCGCGTCAAGAGGTCAATTACGAGCGAGGCAAGGAAGCCGTGACACGTTACGAGGTGTTAGAGCGTAAGGAGGAGCATACCCGCGTGGCTTTCTATCCGCTCACGGGACGGACTCACCAGTTGCGTGTACACGCCGCGCACCCGGATGGATTGGGATGTCCCATCAGAGGCGACTTGCTTTACGGAAAGACAAAAGCCAATCGGCTCTACCTGCACGCCGAACAACTGGAGTTGACGCATCCCGTCAGCGGAAGCAAGTTACACTTCTCTGCACCGGCGCCATTCTAAAAAACGCTACAGATTACGGATAACGTCATGACACATACACGCATCGAAGAAGAAAAGGACATCGTGGAAAAGATGATACGCCTGTATTGCCGGAGGAAAGAAAAGAATGCGGACTTATGTCCCTCATGCGAGGAATTGCTGGAATACGCCCACGCCCGTTTGACGCATTGCCCCTTCGGTAAGGCCAAACCTACCTGCCGGCTTTGCCCCATCCATTGCTACAAACGGGATATGAAAGAGAGGATGCGTCAAGTCATGCGCTACGCCGGTCCGCGCATGTTGCTCTATCATCCTCTCATAGCCTTGCGGCATCTATGGAGGGAATGCCTCGCCCCCAGCCGTCCGCGCCTTAATTGTTGAAGTAATACAAGAATACGGCCACGCCTTCCAGCGCTTTCTTCTTCTCGCCTTCTATCTCGATGGCAAACTTGATTTCGGCCTTGGCCGTGCCACGCAAGTTGACCAGCGACACCATGTCGGCCACCAAACGGATGCTTTGGCCTGACAATACGGCCTGTCCGAAGCGCATCTTCTCGATGCCGTAATTTATCATCATCTTCAGGTTATTCACCTCTATAATCTGATTCCACAAATAAGGCAACATTGAAAGCGTAAGATAGCCATGAACAATGGTGCTCTTAAACGGGCTTTCCGCTTTGGCGCGCTCCGTGTCCACGTGTATCCACTGATGATCCAACGTAGCGTCGGCAAACAGATTGATACGCTCCTGCGGAATCTGCACATACTCCGACACGCCTATGCGCTGCCCTACCAGTTTCTCAAAATCCTCATACGAATTAACCACAACTTTTTCCATATTCTATTCCTATTAAACATTAAAATATTCCTGTTTTCGGAAAGCAAATATCGGACTTTCTCAAGAAATCACAAAGAAATTAATCAAACATTATAAGCCGCTTAGGACAGATTTGCCTATATTTGCGGCAAATTGATAAGATAAACTTGATAGAAACCCATGAATATCCGACAAAATCCTATAGCCATTATCATTGGCGCAACCTCGGGCATCGGGCTGGAAGTCGCCAGACTATTGGCAAGCAAAGGCTGGAAACTCGGCATTGCCGGACGCCGCGAGGAGAAGTTGCGACGTTTTCAAGCACAACATCCGGGACAAGTAGAGATACAGCCTTTGGACGTGACCCAAGAGGATGCTCCCCAACAAATGCGTGCACTTATCGGCCGCACAGGCGGCATGGACGTATTCTTGCTGGCCGCCGGCATAGGTTCGCAAAATCCCGACCTGCGAACAGACACCGAACTAAATACGGCAGCAACCAATGTCGGCGGCTTCATCCGGATGATTACCACAGCATTCGATTACTTCAAGCAACATAGCGGAGGACACATTGCCGTCATCAGTTCCATTGCCGGCACCAAAGGATTGGGCATCGCCCCCGCCTATTCGGCCACCAAACGCTTTCAGAACACCTACATCGAGGCTTTGGCCCAATTGGCACACATGCAGAAACTTGCCATCCACTTCACTGACATCCGCCCCGGATTTGTGGACACGGACTTGCTGAAAGGCGGGAAGTACCCAATGCTGATGCAGGCGGACAAAGTAGCGGCCCGCATCGTGAAAGCCATTGAAAGGCAGGAACGTATAGTCATCATCGACGGACGCTACCGCCTATTAGTGTTTTTTTGGCGACTGATTCCCCGCCGTATTTGGGAACGACTATCCATACATAACTAAACACATCCATTAATATGAATAAGAAATTTATCCGCCCCGTACTGACCACCACCCTCACCTTGTGTGTGGGCGTCTCTTTGCCTTTCCTGCTCGGAAACGCCTGTTTCAATTCCCAACAAGACACCGTGCGCAATGACGTGTCCCATTTGACGGCCTCCCCTTCCGTGCCCCTGGAAATCACCTTCGCCGGACAAACCATCCGCCTGGACCGCTACGACTACCGCGAGCGCATGGACCGCGAACTGCTCTCGTTCACTTACATGCACTCCACCACGATGCTATCTATCAAACGTGCCAACCGCTACTTCCCCGTCATCGAGCCGATACTGAAAGCCAACGGCATACCGGACGATTTCAAGTACCTGGCCGTCATCGAAAGCGGGCTGAACCATCTGGCCAAATCGCCCGCCGGAGCCGCCGGCATGTGGCAGTTCATGCAAAGCACCGGACGCGAATATGGCTTGGAGGTAAACCAGAACATTGACGAGCGTTACCACATTGAGAAAGCCACCCGCGCTGCCTGCCGCTACCTGAAGGATTCATACGAACGCTACGGCAATTGGCTCAGCGTGGCTGCCGCCTACAACGCTGGACAAGCCCGCATCAGTTCGCAGTTGCAAAAACAGATGGCCGCCCACGCTGCCGACCTTTGGCTGGTAGAGGAGACATCACGCTACATGTTCCGCCTGCTTGCCGCCAAGGCTGTGCTCAGCGACCCCAGGCGTTACGGCTTCATCCTCCGCAGCGAACAGCTCTACCCGCCCATTGCCTGCGCCACGGACACCGTGACCACAGGCATTGACAACCTCGCCTCTTATGCCAAGCAGAAAGGCATCACCTACGCCCAACTGAAAGACTTTAACCCCTGGTTGCGCTCCACCTTCCTGCAAAACCGCAGCGGACGTACCTACATCCTGAAGCTGCCCACCCGCGAAGGCATGTACTACGCCCCCGAAAAGACGAAGGCTTACCGGAAGGAATGGGTGATTGACTAAGCTATACCCCGCTCTCCGTCAATATCACCCCGTCCATCATGCGGACAATGCGGCGTGCCTCGCGGGCGTTCTCCTCGGAGTGAGTTACCATCACGATGGTAGCTCCCTCGGCGTTCAATTCCTTCAGCAAGGACATCACTTCGGCACCGTTGGCAGAATCCAGGTTACCCGTAGGTTCGTCGGCCAGGATGATACGCGGATTGGTCACGATGGCACGAGTAATGGCCACACGCTGTTGCTGACCTCCGCTGAGTTGCTGAGGATAATGCTCCGTACGGTGGGCTATCTGCATACGTTCCAACGCCCGGTTCACCTGTTCCGCCCGTTCACGGGCACTTACTCCGGCATAGAGCAAGGGAAGTTCCACGTTCTCGAATACGGTCAACTCGTCTATCAGGTTGAAACTCTGGAAGACAAAGCCCAAGTTACCGTTGCGCAAGTCGGTACGCTCGTTTTCCTTCCAGCGGGACACTTCCTGCCCCATGAACCACAGTTCGCCCGACGTGGGGTTATCTAACAGCCCAATGACGTTGAGCAGCGTAGACTTGCCACAGCCCGAAGGTCCCATAATGGCTATAAATTCGCCTTCGCGCACCACGAGATTCACCTCGTTCAACGCCGTTGTCTGCACGCTTTCCGTGCGGAATATCTTTGACAGCTTTACTGTCCGTATCAAATAGTTCTCTTGATTTTCCATCTCACGTTCTATAATTTATTATTTTAATAATCAGCGAATTAATAAATCCGGTATTCTAACTTAAAAAAAGATGGTATGTGAAGGCGGATAACATTTAATGTAATGGCTCGGCACATTAAATGTAATGCACCTGCACATTTAATGTCGTCGGCCTGCACATACAGTCTTTTTTCTTCATACATAAAATTTTACTCGTAACGCAACGACTCCACCGGATTTTGCGAAGCCTTGTGCCACGTCTGCCCGATGACCGTCAGCAGTGTGATGGCCGCAATCAGCACACCCGCCAGCAGGAAGAGCCACCAACTGATGGGCGTCTGATAGGCAAAGGCGCTCAGCCAACGGCTCATCAGCACATAGCCCAACGGACAAGCCACCACGAAGGCAATGCCCACCCACACCAAGTATTCGCGGCAGAACATGCGCACGATGCGGTCCGAGTGCGCCCCGTTCACCTTGCGGATGCCTATCTCCTTGGTGCGCTGCTCCGCGGAGAGGGCCACCAAGCCGAACACGCCCATTAGCGCAATGACAATGGCCAGCACGGTGAAGAACAGCAACATGTGGCTCTGCTGACGTTCGCGGGCATAGTTCTGGTTCAACTTGTCGGAGAAGAACTGGTAGTTGAACTCCTTGATGAACGTGTTTTCACGCTGGGTAAACTCCTCAAACTTTTCCTTGATGAAAGCAAGGGTCTGTTGTTTGCGCTCCGGCGCAATCTTTATATAAAGGTATTGCAACGCCTCCGGACTATACCAGATATAGGCGGGCTTTATCTTCTCCCGCATGGACTGGAAATTGAAATCCTTCACCACGCCCACAATACGGAGAGGTAAACCGCCCCATGCGGACTTTATTTCCAAGCCGATGGGATCGGCCACCTTCATAGCCCGCCAGGCCGTTTCATTGATCACTGCTGTATGGGTTCCTCCACTCCAATAATCGGAGAAATCCGCATTCATCAGTTCTCCTTTGATGACTTCCATGCCAAAGGTCTTCACAAAATCGCCATCGGCGAAAATCATCACCATGCGCAGAGAGTCCGTGCGTCCATCAATATCCGTGTAGGTTACCATATTCCCGTCCTCGTAACTAAGTCCCTCGCCAAAGTTTTCGATGGGTGCAGACATAGTCACTGACTTGATGTCGGAATTGCGCAACAATTCTCGTTTAAAATCTTCCGCCTGATACAGTAAATTGGTATAGATGGACACAATGTTCTCCTTGTCCAGCCCCATGTCCTTGTTCTGCATGTAATGAAGTTGCTTGAAGACGATGGCCGTCATCAACATCAACACCAAGGCGATGACAAACTGTACGCACACCAATCCGCGTATCAGCCCGCCCTTGCGTCCCGTCTTCCGCCCGCCCTTGAAGGCCAGCAACGGATTTATGGAGGACAGATAAAAAGCCGGATAACTGCCCGCCAGGCAACCCACACCGATAATGCCCAAGACAATGAATGCTATGACACTCCAACTGAACGAAAGGGTCAGCTCGGTATCCATCAGCCGGTTGAACATAGGAAGCGCCAGTTCCGTCAGCGACAACGCCAGCAGAAGTGAAATGGCCGCCTGCACCATGCCTTCGGAGAGGAATTGCCCGATGAGCGTCCGCCGCTTGGCCCCCGTCACCTTGCGCACGCCAATCTCCTTGTAGCGCAACGAGGCACGGGCGGTAGAAAGCGTGGTGAAGTTGAACGCCCCCATGAAGATGATGAGCACCGCCAAGGCAATGAACAGATAAACCGTGGCCAAATTGCCGTGGTTCTTCACCTGCGGATCGACAAAGCGGGTATGCAAGTGGATGTCGTGCAGGGCTTGGAAAGAGAGCCTTACGTTTTCCCTTCCGTGCGTGCCCGGCAGACGGTTCATGGCCTGCGCCTCGGCTTTGTCGAGCGTGGCATCCGGTTTCATCTTCACATATACATTGATGGCTTCGTTGAAGTCATACCAGTTGCTTCTAACATAGGCATCCATCGGGATGGCCATGTCGAACCGGATGTGACTCTTGCGGGGTATGTCCACCACACCTACTACCGTATAATTACGCTCTATAGACCTGACGGTACCAAAAGAAAACTTCAGCTTCCTGCCTATGGCCGATGAATTTCCGAAGAACTTATGGGCTTGTTCACGCGAGAGGACCACATTGCCTAAATCTTCATTCATCAGTTCAGGGTTTCCTTCCACCACCGGGAACGAGAAGAAACGGAAAAACGTACTGTCTGTATAGACCCGGAAAGTCCTTATGGATTTTCCGTTATCCGCTTCAATTGAGTTACTCCCCTCGTATTTGATAGCCGTCGCGTCTTCCACGGTGGGGAACTCTTGTTTCAGGTCTCTGCCGTACGGTCTGCGCGTGAGGGCCGATTCCTTGATTTCACCACTTGCCTCACGGGCCAATTCCGTCACCCGGTAGATGCGACTCCCGTCCCGGAAACAATCGTCATACGTCAGCTCATCCACCACCCACAGATAGATGAGGAATGCCGCCGTCAGCCCGATAACAAACCCCAGGATGTTGAGGGAGGAGAACAGCAGGCTCCGCTTAATCAGCCGGAGCGCCACTTTCAGATAATGTTTCAACATATTGTTTCTGTATTAAATCATCATAAACACGACCTCTTTGTCCTTCAACGCCTGAACGGAAGGCACATCCGGCAACAACTTCTTCAACTGTTGGCCGATGTAAATCATGTAAAGCCGCCCGTCCACTTCGCCTGTCGGGAAGCCGAAGAAAAACTTGCCTTCATACTCAAACGCTATGTCCGGATAACAGGGAAGCCCTTTCTCATCCTGGGCCGGTGGCAGGGAGAAGCCTTCGCCCGTCTGCTTATTATATAATATGGTGTAGAGCTTCACCTTGCCTGCCTTCCGAGTATTGGAGCAATCATAGCCTTGAGACAAACGAAGGAAGAGATAACGCCCGGTCTCCAGCCAGCCTTCCACAAACCAAACGTCACGGAGGTCGTCATACGAACCTTCCACCACTTCTTTCTTCGTAGGACGCTTCAAACCGCCGAAGTCTAACCGCCACACGGCTTTCAGCGTGGAGGCGTCTTCCAACTCGTAAACAATAGGGTCATAGCCCATGCGTACCCGAGGCTTTCCCTCGTACATATAGAGATGATTCCGCTCTCCGGTTCGCGCGTTAGCAATGGTCGGCACGTAATCCGGTGCATTGTTCACGGTGAAGCGGCACAGCGTATCGCCCTTCACCCCGAACGTGTAAAGCTGCGAGGAATTCGATTCGGGAGCCATATAGCCGCTTTCCGTCACACAAAGGCTGTGACCGAGTCCCTTCGAGGGAAGGCAACTGACCACATCGCCCCCCGTCCAAGGTTGGGAGGAAGCGTGCAAGTCGTCCCAAGGCAAATTGACGATGCCTCTCCGGTAGGGCTTCCGGGAGATGTCGAAGTACGGGGCACGAAACTGACGGAGCGAAGCATCGTATCCGCCTATCCCCAACGTCCGATCGAAAGAAGAGGAAATCGAACCGTCGCTCTCCATCTGAATGTCCACATCGTTGCGGAAGAGTTGCTTCACCAGCCGGAAATCCTTATCCAACAGAAACAAGCCTTCGCCCGCCTGCATCACCCATTCGCCCTCCACAGGCAGCAAGGCGCCCGTTTGCGGAATGGCTTCCACCCCCGTAGCATACAGCACGGGCGTGCCCAACTCATTCGGCTTCAACGCCCGCACGTTCTTCAGCGCGGCGGCCACATCAATGGTCTTTGCCCCGGCGGTCACTATCTTCGCCTGATATTTGATGCCTGCGGGCGGACGATAGTCGGCGGCAAAGGTATCTACACGGGCAGCACGCTCTTGGCGCTGCGCTTCTTCCTGTGCGGCCTGCTTCTTCAGTTCGGCGGCCGCTTCTTCCTTGCTCATGCCCGGGCGGCGGTTGCCGCAGGACATCAACAGGAGCAAGGAAATGGCTAATACATAATTCTTATTCATATCGTAATCGTCAGTTAATCCTCATTAAACCGTCACTTGACCCCGTTGACTGACGGACTTGACGAGGCATCATTGCCGATGATGGTAGTCATCATTGCCGATGATGATAGCCATCATTGCCGATGATGCTATCCCGAGTCCGTCAGTCAACGCCCTCCACTCCCACCTTCAAGCGTGTTAAGATAGGCCGGCAAGCTCACTAAAGAATACACAAGAAGCGTACCAAAACAGCATTGCGCTAAGGGACAGGAATTTAAGAAGAATGGAGGGGAAGAAAAATGTACGAAATCGTACACCTGCCGCACACTTTCGCGCAAGGTTTATTCGGGAAGAATGCGTACCTTTGTCCGCATGAAACAAGGAAAGATACTCATCGTAGACGATAATCCGGACATCCTCTTCACGCTGAAGATGTTGCTCCGTCCCTTGGCGGGGCAGATTACGACGCTGGACGACCCGCGCGAGATGCTCCCCCTGCTCTCACGCACGCGGCATGACGTCATCCTGCTGGACATGAACTTCAGGCACGATGCGGTGAGCGGACGCGAAGGCTTCGCCTGGCTGGAGGAGATACTGAAGCTGGACGCGCAGGCCACCGTCATCTTCATCACTGCCTATGGCGACATGGAGAAGGCGGTGCAGGCCATCAAGCGGGGCGCCACGGACTTCATCCCCAAGCCTTGGGAGAACGAGAAGCTGATAGCCACCGTGTCCGCCGCCCTCAGACTGAGCCTGGACAAGCAGAAGTCCTCCGGTCAGCCTAAGGTGCAGGCGGAAAAGCCCGCTCCCCGGCCATCCTTGGAGGAGGCGGTGACTGTGCTTGGCGAATCGCCCGCCTTTCTTTCGCTCTTGCGGACGCTGCGCCAATGCTCGGACACAGACGCCAACCTGCTCCTCCTGGGCGAGAACGGCACGGGCAAGGATCTGCTGGCGCGATACGCCTGCCAATCCTCTTCCCGCCGGGACAAGCCGTATGTCTCCATCGACTTGGGGAGCATCCCCGACACGCTGTTCGAGAGCGAGCTCTTCGGCTACGAGCGGGGTGCCTTCACCGATGCCCGCCGCGGCAAGCCCGGACGCTTGGAGTCCGCACAGGGCGGCACGCTCTTCCTGAACGAGATAGGCAACCTCAGCCTGCCCGCGCAGGCCAAACTGCTCTCCGTCATCGAGCAACGCCGTGCCTCACGCTTAGGCTCCACGTCGAGTTATCCCGTGGACGTGCGGCTCATCTGCGCCACGAACGCCGACCTCTATGCCGCCGCCGAACGCCGGGAGTTCCGCCAAGACCTGCTCTATCGCATCAACACCATCGAACTGCGCATCCCTCCCCTGCGCGAACGGGGCGACGACCTCTTCCTGCTGGCCGACGCTTTCCTTGCCCGCTATCGCGAGAAGTATCAGAAAGAAGTAAAGGGCTTCACCCGTGAGGCACGCCGCCAGATGCAACTCTACCCCTGGCCGGGCAACGTGCGCGAGTTGGAACACGCCGTGGAGCGGGCGGTCATCCTCTCCTCCGGTCCCCAACTGACGGCGCAGGACTTCTCGTTCCTCCATCGCCATCAGCCCGAAACGATGCACGTCAGGGAGCGTTATAACCTGGAGCGCATCGAGCGGGAGAACATTGAGGAAGTATTGCGCCTCTGCCAAGGCAACATCACCCTGGCGGCGGAGATGCTGGGCATCACCCGCACCTCGCTCTACCGCCGCATCGAGAAGTTCGGATTATGAAGAAGATACACGACTATACACCCGTAGGGCTGGCCATCACCTTGTTCCTTGCCTGCTTGGCCACCGCCGGATGCGCCGTAAACGGATATTACGTCAGCATGGGCATTGCCTTCCTGCTGGCGGTGGGATGCATCGGAGGCATCTACGCCTACATGAATCGGACTTCCCGCCTGATGAAGCAATTTGTCCGGGCCGTGCGCTACTCCGAGTTTCCCGAAGCCTTCGACCCAAAGCAACTCAACGGGGTGTCCCCCGAACTGCTGGCCGAGATGCAAGAAGCCCTCTCCTCCTACCGCAACGACCTGCAAAAGCGGGAAAGCCGCCTGCAATATTTCCGTGCGTTGGCCGAGCACATCGACACCGCCATCCTGGTCTATACGCCCGACGGGGCTTTGGAGTGGATGAACCGCTCGGCCGCCCGGCTCGTGTCAGCGGCCATCGACGAAAGCCGCTCCGAGACCTACGTGCTCCGTGCACCCAAGACGCTTGCCGATTTGCGTTACCTACATCCCGAACTGCCCGAACGCCTGCGGAAGCTCACGCCCGGACAACTGGACATCGTGCAAATAGCCCACCGGGGAGAGGAGCCTACCCAACTGGCCCTGTCGGGCATGAGCTTCGTCCTGCAAGGCCACCGCCTCCTGATAGCCAGCCTGAAGAACATCTACAGCGCCTTGGACACGCAGGAGACTGAATCCTGGCAGAAGCTGCTGCGGGTGCTGACGCACGAGATTATGAATTCCCTCACACCGATTGTTTCCTTAGCCGAACTGCTGGACACGCAGATAGAGCAAACGAAAAGTCTGACGGAAGAGAAAGCGGATATGCGCCAGATGCTCCAAACCATCGCCCGGCGGGGAAAGTCGCTCACCCACTTCGTCAACAGCTATCGGGAAGTGACGCACCTGCCTCCGCCCCAACTCCAACTGTACTACGCCGCCGACTTGCTGAACGATGTCGCCCGCTTGATGCAAGCGTCCGTCTCCATCCGCACGGCCTGTCCTCCGGCACCCCTCCGGCTCATCGCGGACAAAGGTCAGATAGAACAAGTGTTGATAAACCTCGTAAAGAATGCGGTAGAGAACAACGCCCGGCACCTCACCTTATCGGCAGGCGTCACCACCGGAGGCCGCCCCTACCTGCGTTGCGAAGACGACGGCACGGGCATCGAGCCGGATGTGCTGCAACACATCTTCGTGCCTTTCTTCACCACCAAGCCGAACGGCTCGGGCATCGGCCTCACGCTGGCCCGTCAAATCATGCACCGGCATCACGGAAGTATTGACGTGCAATCTACTCCCGGCAAAGGAAGCACATTCACTTTGTTATTCCCTTATCCGGCATAATCGAAGAAAAACGTTATCTTTGCCCCACGAACTTAATATGGATTTCCACCATGAAACGCAAAAAAACCTTGTTGCTATCAGCCATCGTTGTTGTATTGCTTATCGTAAGCTACGTGTCCCTGCCTTACTATGCCTGCCAGGCACTGATACACCTGATGCCCGTCATTGACGACTTGGAAACCTTCCACCGCGACACCGTGCGCCACGACCCCGCCGATGTATGGCATTGGCCCCATGCCACGAGCTACAACCGCTATCAGTTGGAAACCAATGACGCACGCTACATAGACAGCCTGCACACGGTGGCCTTCCTTGTCATCCGTCACGACAGCATCCTGTATGAAAGCTACCGGGATGGGTGGGACGATACACGGACATCCAACATCTACTCCGCCACCAAGACCATTGTGGGCATGTTGGTGGGCATCGCCTTGGACGAAGGCAAGATACACAGCTTGGACGACCCCGTTTCCCGCTATATACCTATATATAACAAAGGCAGGCAAGCCGATGTGACCCTCCGCCACCTGCTCACCATGAGCGGAGGCATGGCGTGGGACGAAGCCTACGCCTCGCTTTTCTCCGTCACTACGCATGGATACTATGGCAACGACCTGTATGAGTTAGTCACCGGATTGGACGTGGTGGACGAACCGGGCGTGCAATTCTCCTACCGGAGCGGGGAAACACAGCTATTGGCTTTCGTGCTGGAAGCCGCCACGGGACAGACATTAAGCCAATATGCGGAAGAGAAGTTATGGCGACCCATGCAGGCCGAACGGGACGCCTACTGGCTGCTGGATAAGGAAAACGGAGACGAAAAGGCATTCTGCTGCTTCCACACCACGGCGCGCGACGTTGCCCGCTTCGGTAGGCTGATGTTGAACCGGGGACGGTGGGACGACCGACAACTGGTGTCGGAAGCCTATATGGATGAAATGATGCGCCCCGCCTCCTACTTGAAAGACCAATGGGGCAAAGATTCGCTCAGCTATTACGGCCTCCAGACGTGGATAATGGATTACCGGGGCGAACGGATTCCTTGCATGAGGGGCATGTTGGGACAATACGTCTTCGCCATCCCTTCGCAGGATGCCATCGTGGTGCGCTTGGGGCGCAAACGGCATGATGTGTACGACGGAGCACTGACCGTTGACATGACACGTTACATGGACATTGCCATGAAGATCATTGAAGCCGATCGGTAACTATACAAAAAAGAGGATGTACATGCACACATGCACATCCTCTCTTTAAATACGCTATATAAAGTAACCTTAGTTTCGGAAAGCCAATCCGTCACCGGCAGCATTGACGTCAACCACAATCGGTTTGTCCCGGTTGACTTCTTGTCCTAAGAGCTTCTTGGACAAGTCATTCAACATATAGTGTTGGATGGCACGTTTAACGGGACGAGCACCAAACTCAGGGTCATATCCTACACGGGCCAAGAAGTCGATGGCGGCTTCGGTTAAGTTCAACGTTACGCCATTCTCCGCCAACATCTTCTGTACGTTGCCGATTTGCAGATTGACAATCTGCTTGATTTCCTTTTCACCCAACGGCAAAAACATGATGGTTTCGTCGATACGGTTCAGAAACTCCGGTCGGATGGTCTTCTTCAGCATGTTCATCACTTCCGCTTTGGTCTCTTCGATGACGTTCGCCTTGTTGACTTCGGTCATCTTCTCCATTTGGCTTTGGATGTAGGAACTTCCCATGTTGCTGGTCATGATGATAATCGTGTTCTTGAAGTTCACCGTACGTCCCTTGTTGTCAGTCAGTCGTCCGTCGTCCAATACCTGCAACAGGATGTTGAACACATCGGGATGTGCCTTCTCTATCTCATCGAACAGAACAACCGAGTAAGGTTTGCGGCGCACGGCTTCGGTCAACTGGCCACCTTCATCGTAACCAACGTATCCGGGAGGCGCTCCTATCAGACGCGACACGGTGTGCTTTTCCTGATACTCACTCATGTCGATACGCGTCATCATGGTTTCGTCATCGAACAGAAATTCTGCCAAAGCCTTGGCCAATTCTGTCTTACCGACACCCGTCGTACCCAGGAAGAGGAACGAACCGATAGGACGCTTAGGGTCTTGCAAGCCTGCACGACTTCGGCGCACGGCATCAGCTACGGCCGTGATGGCTTCATCCTGACCAATGACACGTTTGTGAAGCTCGTCTTCCAAGTGGAGCAACTTTTCACGTTCGCTCTGCAACATCTTGCTGACCGGTATGCCCGTCCAACGGGATACGACATCGGCAATGTCCTCGGCATCCACTTCTTCTTTAATCATGGCCTTATCGCCTTGCAACTGATGAAGCTTCTGCTGCGTCTCCTCAATTTCCCTGTTCAAGGCCTGTAGTTTGCCGTAACGTATCTCAGCCACTTTGCCATAGTCGCCTTCGCGCTCGGCCTTGTCCGCCTCAAACTTCAGGTTCTCTATCTCGACCTTGTTTTGCTGGATTTTGTTCACCAGTGTCTTTTCACTCTGCCATTTGGCTTTGTACGAACTTTCCTGTTCTTTCAGTTCAGCCAATTCCTTGCCAATCTGCTCCAGCTTGGCCTGGTCGTCCTCACGTTTGATGGCTTCGCGTTCAATTTCCAATTGTTTAATCTTACGCGAAATCTCGTCCAATTCTTCCGGTACGGAGTCAATTTCCATACGGAGTTTGGCGGCGGCTTCATCCATCAGGTCGATAGCCTTGTCGGGCAGAAAACGGTCAGTGATGTACCGGTTACTCAACTCCACGGCGGCTATGATGGCATCGTCTTTGATACGGACATGGTGATGGTTCTCGTAACGCTCTTTCAAACCGCGCAGGATAGAGATGGTACTCAACGTGTCCGGCTCGTTCACCATAACTATCTGGAAACGACGCTCTAAGGCTTTATCCTTCTCGAAATACTTCTGGTATTCGTCCAAAGTCGTGGCACCGATGCTTCGCAACTCGCCACGTGCCAAGGCCGGTTTCAAGATGTTGGCGGCATCCATGGCGCCTTCGCCCTTACCGGCTCCTACCAGCGTATGAATCTCATCGATAAAGAGGATGATGTTTCCTTCCGACTTCTTCACTTCGTTGATGACCGCCTTCAGACGTTCCTCAAACTCTCCTTTATACTTGGCACCGGCTACCAATGCGCCCATGTCCAATGAATATACCTGCTTGTTCTTCAGATTTTCGGGCACGTCTCCGCGAAGGATTCGATGCGCCAATCCTTCTACAATTGCTGTCTTACCTGTACCCGGCTCGCCTATCAGAATAGGGTTGTTCTTCGTACGTCGGCTCAAAATTTGGAGCACCCGGCGTATTTCCTCGTCACGACCGATAACCGGGTCCAACTTACCGCTGCGGGCGGCCTCGTTCAGGTTGATGGCGTATTTTTCCAACGCCTGGTAGTTGTCCTCGCTCGATTGGGAAGTCACCTTCGAACCTTGGCGTAACTCCTGAATGGCGGCACGGAGTTCTTTCTCCGTCATGCCCGCGTCTTTCAGAATGTTACCCGCCGTACTCTTCACGGTAAGTAACGCTAAAAGTATTGGCTCTAATGAAACAAACTCATCGCCCAATTCTTTGGAGTAGCTTACGGCTTTCTGCAACACTTCGTTCGCTTCCCGGCTTAGGTAAGGTTCGCCTCCCGAAACTTTGGGTAACGACTCTATCTGCTTGTCGAGCACAAGCGATACTTGCTGGGCGTTCATGCCCAACTTTTGGAAGATGAAGTTGGTGACGTTTTCGCCCACCTTCATCACTCCGGCCAGCAAGTGCACGGGCTCAATGGTCTGTTGTCCCTTGGCTTGCACCAAGTTCACGGCCTCTTGCACCGCTTCTTGCGCTTTGATGGTAAAGTTGTTAAAGTTCATATCTCAATTCTCCTTTCTTATTTCGTTTTTAATTTATAACGCTTAACCTGATGCAAAACATTTGCCGATGGGTAAAATCGGTCAAAATATCTGATTATCAATCATTTTAAATGTCATTTTGGCAGAAAGGAAGAAACTTTGTCCGATTTTCATACGAACTGTTAATGCGATTATCTATTTCAGTATCTATCCTCTAAACAACAAACATATTAATAGGAAATTCGCTCATCTCCTTATCAAGAAGCACGAATTTTATCCATTCTACTAACTCATGCTTTCCGAAAAAACAATGAAAAAGAAATGCATAAAAATACTGTGCTCTGAAACACCGCATTATTTGCTCTCAACTAACGCAGTGTTTAGAACGTAACACTTAACTAACCGGAGTAAGAGACTGCACCCACTGAACACAAACAGCGCAGTGTTTCGGAGAAAAGAGATGTTGAATCTGCTAAAAACTGTGAATTCTTACTTAATAAACCTTTCAAATCAGGAAAAATCCCCTTCTAGAATTTGTAAACATTCTAATAAAAGCAAAACTATCTATCTGTATCTGAGCTGATAAGCGATTTCGGGAGCCGATCTTTACGTTCAACTTGTCCTCTGCTCCCAAATAAGCGATTCTCAGCGATTAGGAAATACAAAATGTCAGAAGTGACAAAATGATAATTTAATGTGCTAATATGCTAATGTGCCAATGTGCTAATGGGGCTGCGCTGTGTTTGTGCTGGCGTGTTCTCATGCCGCAGGGCATTAGCACATTGGCATATTAGCACATTGACACATTGCGGGGCTCTGCCCCGCTAAATTCCCATTTACCCTACAAATACTTCTTTATCCGCTCAATTAGTTCCTGATACTCGGCATCGGACAAATACACCTTTCCGGGATTCATCTGGAAAGTGCCGCCATAGTCCGGCCCGTCCACATACTTGGGCGCCAAGTGGAAATGCAGGTGGGAAAGCTTGTCGGAATAAGCCCCGTAGTTTATCTTCTCCGGGTTGAACGCTTTCTGCATGGCACGCGTCACCCGCACCACATCGGCCATGAAGGCGTTGCGCTCTTCATCCGTCAATTCGTTCAGGTCGTTCACATGGTCTTTGTAAGCCACTAAGCAACGGCCCCGATAAGTCTGTTCCTTAAACAGGAATACGCGCGAAACGCTCAAGGGAGCAATCTCAATCATTAAGTTGTGCAATGTCTCATTGTTTTGGCAATAGAGGCAATCTTTCGGATTACTTTTCATACTTATATACTTTTAATCTAATAATGAATTAACTCACTAACTTGTGTACATCCGCGCTTTCGCCCACAATCCACACTACGTCGCCCTCCATGAAAGGCTCGCATGGGTCGGGGGCATGAAGGGTGCCGTCTCCACGCTCCACTCCCACTATCAGACAATGATAATTCTCGCGGATGCCGGCGTCTTTCAACGTCTTGCCCAAGAAAGACGACTGCCCGTCTATGCGGAACTGGCGCAACTGCATCTCACTCTTCTCCACCACATCCACGTCCAAGGCCGATGACTGCTCCATGTCCTTGCTGAATGCCGTCAGATCCTCATCGGTAGCTATCACCTGTATCTTGTCTTGTGGAAACAGACGCATATCGGCACCGGGAATGTTGATACGCCTCCGCCCACGCAGGATGGAAACCACATGCACATTGTATTTATTGCCGAATTTCAGTTCGCCCAACGTCCGTCCTGCCCAAGGGGACTCGGCGGGAAGCACATAATCCGTCAAGTGCAAGTCGCGCGAAAGCAAGCGTCCGGCATACTCCGGCTTCTTCTCTCCCAAATACTCGGCACGCATCTCCCGATAATTCAGGTTTTGGAAGAAAGTGCGCTCTATCAGGATGGACTGCCGCTTCAAGCTCCGCGAAAGAATCATCAGCACAATCAACAACACCGCCACGCCAAACACCAAGCCGACCGACAAGTCGAACAAGCCTCCGATAACAAACATCACAAACCCCACGCCCACCATCAGGCGTAAAATGACAGTAGCCGCCAAAGGAGCACGGTTGGCCTGATTCTCCTTCCACAAGGTGGTAAACTCCACCGAATGGTTCTTCTTTATCATGATGGCGCGCAAGAAAGGAGAGATGAACAACACGATGACCACCGCCGCCACCAACGAGCCCCATACACCCGGCAACGCCTCGCGACACAAAGGTACCAAGAAACGGAAAGCCAAGGCGATAATGGCCACACTGACAACGGTATACACCAACGTAATGCGTACCAAGGAAATAATCAACCTGCGCCACAAGCTCTCATGGTTCATGGTGCGCGTGCCCGTGGCATAGCGGCACAAGAGGCTCTTCCACTTCTCCGGCAGGTGATTGTCCACAAACGTTGAAGCCGGGTCGGCCAGACGTATCATGTACGGAGTGAGGAATGTCGTAATGACGGATACCGCCACCACGATAGGATAAAGGAAATCGCTGGTAACATGAAGCGAGACGCCCAGCGAAGCAATGATGAACGCAAACTCGCCTATCTGCGTCAGGCTGAAGCCACATTGCATGGCCATCTTCAACGGCTGACCGGAAAGTAACACGCCCAACGTGCCGAAGCAAGCCTGCCCCACAATAACGGCCAGGGTAATGACGAAGATGGGCAAGGCATACTCCACAATCATGGCTGGATCCACCATCATACCCACCGACACGAAGAACACCGCGCCGAACAGGTCCTTCACCGGCGTTATCAGATGCTCGATGGACTCAGCCTCGGCCGTCTCCGCCAGGATAGACCCCATGATGAACGCGCCGAATGCGGGCGAGAAACCCGTCTTGGACGCCAGCACCACCATGCCGAAGCACAAGCCCAAGGCCACAATGAGTAACGTCTCCTTACTCATCAGCTTGCGACATCGCTTCAAGACGCCCGGTATCAGGTAAATGCCCACCACGAACCACAGCACAAGAAAGAACACCAGCTTACCGATGCTCTCCGCCATCTCCATCCCTTCAAAGTTGTTGCTCACGGCCATAGTAGAAAGCATCACCATCAGGACAATGGCCAAAATGTCCTCCAGAATCAGGATGCTCATCACCAGACCCGCGAACTGTTTCTTCTGCAAACCTAAGTCATCGAAAGCCTTATATATAATAGTGGTGGACGACATGGCTATCATGCCGCCCAAGAAAAGGCTGTCCATCCGGCTCCATCCGAAGCCCGCGCCGACCGACACGCCCAACAGTATCATGCAGAAGATGACCGTACAGGCCGCAATGATGGCCGCGCCGCCCACCTTCGCTATCTTCTTCACGCTGAACTCCAACCCCAAGGCGAAAAGCAGGAAGATGACGCCGATGTCCGCCCACGTCTGGATGCTGGCCGTATCTATCACCGAAGGCGTGTAGGCCATGTGCGGGCTGGCCAGAAAACCCGCCACGACATACCCCAGAACCAACGGCTGCTTCAGTTTCTTGAAGAGCAACGTCATCAAGCCGGCGCATATCAGTATCAGCGCCAAATCACTTATCAAAGGAGCCAAATGTGACATAATAAACGAATGGAATCTGTTTCGGTTGACAAAATTAGACATTTAAACTGAAAAACGCTACCTTTGTCCGAAAGAAACGAATAAAAAAAGACACACTTATGCCCGTTATCGAAATCAATACCCTCTCCCACCCCGGTGTGGAGGTGTTCAGCACCCTCACCGAAGCCCAGCTCCGCAACCGTTTAGAGCCGGACAAAGGCGTGTTCATAGCCGAAAGCCCCAAGGTCATCCGCGTGGCGTTGGACGCCGGATACGAGCCTTTGGCCTTGCTTTGCGAGCGCAGGCACATTGAGGGAGATGCCGCCGACATCATCCGGCGCCATACTGACCTTCCCGTCTACACGGGCGAGCGTGAACTCTTGGCCCGTCTGACGGGCTACGTCCTGACCCGTGGCGTGCTTTGCGCCATGCGCCGCCCCGTCGAACGGAGTGTGGAGGAAGTCTGCCAAGGAGCAAGGCGCATCGTGGTCATAGACGGTGTGGTGGACACGACCAACATCGGCGCCATTTTCCGCTCGGCGGCCGCCTTGGGCATGGATGCCGTCTTGCTCACCCGCAACTCGTGCGACCCGCTCAACCGGCGTGCCGTGCGCGTATCCATGGGTTCGGTATTCTTAATTCCCTGGACGTGGCTGGACGCTCCCCTCTTCCACCTGCACGACCTCGGTTTCCGTACCGCCGCCATGGCCCTGACCGACCAATCCATTCCCTTGGACGCCCCTGTCCTGAAAACCGAGCCACGCCTCGCCCTCATCATGGGTACCGAAGGCGACGGCCTGCCCAACGAAACCATTCAGAAGGCCGACTATGTAGTACGCATCCCTATGGCGCACGGTGTGGACTCGCTCAACGTAGCCGCGGCATCCGCCGTAGCGTTTTGGGAGCTAAGAACCAATGCAACCTCACCTCTTGAACCGCAATAGTCTACCATTTCAATCATAGATAAATTATCGATTAAATGATACACTCTATTTGCATAAATGTATCTAATTAGTTACCTTTGCAAAAACGAAGCGAAAAGAGACATGATACGAGAATTGTATTTCACAGACGAGTTTTGGAACTTTTATAACAAACAACAAGACAAGGTTAAGCAAAAATTCGATTATGTAATAGGCATTGTCCGTGAAGAAAAGATATTGACAACAAAGTTTATAAAGCATTTGCAGAATACTGATTTGTATGAAATGCGTATCTCTGTTGGCTCCAATGAATATCGGACAATTTTATTCGCAATCAACCATAACAATATAATTCTGTCAACTCAAATATTAGTATTAAATGCTTTTTTAAAGAAGTCTGAAAAAGACTACAAAAAGCAGATAGAAATAGCAGAAACCATATTAGGAGGATACATCAATGATACATTTTAATGAAAAGAAATTAGCAGGTTTACACACCGCAAGTGAACTGTTGGATAAGAAATACGGCACGGAGGACACCAATAGCCGCAAGCAATTCAACGAAAAAGCACGGGCTTATTATTATGGAGAAATATTGCGCGGACGCAGAATAGAGTTGAAAATGACACAAAAAGAGCTCGCGGAGAAAATAGGGACCGCCAGAAGCTACATCGCACGCATTGAAAAAGGAGAGACCGACATACAACTTTCAAGTTTCCTGCGGATCGCGGACGCTTTGCAGATAGACTTTTCTCCGGTATTCAGATGAAACCTATACACAAGGATTCCTTCGCAAAACTGCTCTTTATGTTTGGAGAAGGGGAGTGCAATGTTTTGCAGAGCAACTCACTATGTGGCCAAACCTCATTGCTTCCCCACTAAAAATAGGCATTAAAAGTTGCAGATGTCGAAAATTATGACGAATATTGCAAAAATATTTAACGGCATTATGGACGCAACACAGTTGACAACAGGTGCGGTATTACAAAACGGGAAATATCGGATAGAACGAGTATTGGGACAAGGCGGCTTCGGCATCACCTACCTGGCCACGCAAGATATATTGGAACGCAAAGTCGCCATCAAGGAATTCTTCATGCGCGACTTCTGTACCCGTGAGGGAGACACTTCGACCGTATCGCTCGGCAGCACAGCCAATCGGGAAACGATGGAACGCTACATGGCCAAATTTCTGAAAGAAGCGCGCATCATTTCCGAACTGAGTCATCCCAACATCATACGCATCTACGACATCTTCCGGGAAAACAATACGGCCTACTATGTCATGGAGTATATTGAAGGCCAGTCCTTGTCCGAATACGTAAAAAGTCGGGGGCCGTTGTCTGAAAAAGAAGCCATTGGCCATATCCGCGCTGTAGGGGAAGCCCTTGAATACATACATGCAAAGCATATCAATCACTTGGACGTAAAGCCGGGCAACATCATGCTTTCCCGTGCAGACCATCACATCTACTTGCTCGACTTCGGATTATCCAAGCAATATGACGCGGACGGGAACCAAACCAGCTCTACCCCCGTAGGCATCAGCCACGGTTATGCGCCCATCGAACAATACTCACCGGGTGGAGTTAAAGGATTTTCTCCGCAGACGGATATTTACGCCTTGGGAGCTACGCTCTACTACTTACTTACGGGAATCATACCACCCCCAGCCGGCGAATTGCAAGACAGTGAACTGGCCTTCCCCAACACCGTATCTTCCTCCATGCGCAAAGCCATTACGGAAGCCATGAAGCCCAGGAAGAGCCAACGCCCGCAAGACATAAACGCCTTTCTCCGACTCTTAGAGGTCGAAAATGAAGAAACCGAATTTGTAAAGCCTGAGCCTCCCAAGAAAGAAGAGCCTATTCCTGTCCGCATGGATGATGACGATCATTCCTCCAAGAAGCAGAAATATCTCCTCGCCGCCATCTTGGCTATATTCGTTATAGGAGGAATCGTTTTCTACCTCAATTCCCGTTCAACTTCTTATGAAACAATTTCTTTTGCCCCGGAAGGTATGGAAGTATGTATGGATTCATCGGCCGTAGATGTCGTGGAGCTTCCTACGGCTGTGGAAGATACAACGGAAATGGCCATGCCTGAAGAAACGAATGTTCCTGAAAAACCATCATCTGTCAGAGAAGAAGAGGAAACGGCTGAAGAAGTTGTTGAATCGAACAATAGTTCAAATTCCATATCCGAAATTCAAGAAGAAGATCCATTCACAAAATTAAAAAAAGCGGCGGAGGCAGGTAATGCTGACGCCCAAGTTGAGCTAGGACGCATATACGATTATAAATTCAAGGAATACAATATAGAACAAAACGAAACAGAAGCATTAAAATGGTATAAGAAAGCGGCTGAACAGGGGAATCCTGCAGGAATGGAAAATTTAGCAATAAGTTATGAATACGGAGGGAAAGTTCCAAAAGATTATTCAGAAGCATTAAAATGGCGTCTGAAAGCTGCGGAAAAAGGATATGTCTCAGCTCAATATAATTTAGGAGAAATTTACTATAACCCTATAGTCGACACTTTTGTCAACTATTCAGGAATCATAAAACAAGATTATACAAAAGCTTTTGAATGGTTTAAAAAGGCAGCTACAACAGATGCACAAGCCCAATATCGTTTAGGTTATATGTACGAATATGGGCTAGGAGTGGATCAAGACTATTCTGAGGCAATGAAATGGTATAAAAAAGCCTCACTAAAACTTGATGGAGCAAAAACCGCCATTGAATTATTAGAGCGTAAAATGAAAACTAAGTAGGTTTTAATAAGATAAGCCGCACTTCGGCATGAAAAACAAACGAGTTTGTTTTGTCCTGCGCGCAGTTTGCATTATCTTTGCCCCCTGATTATGAAACGGATTCTACTTACATATATATTCTTACTGATGGCGGGGTGGATGTGCGTGCAGGCGCAAATCAATCCTACGACCATGCGTGACCAATATGGCAATCAGATTGACCCGTCTACACAACCGGATAACCTGGAGGACTCTACCGGGGTGGAGATAGAGAGCCTTCCGCCCAAACTCTACATGTGGCAACTGGAAGAGCAACTGGGCGAACGTACCATCATCCCGGCAGATACGGCCAACCTGAACTTCCAGAATACCAACCTCGTGGAAGGCATGTACGGGCATTACAACTATCTGGGAAACTTGGGTACGCCCCGTCAGTCACGCCTGTTCTTCGAGCGACAGAGCAAGGCGCATACGTTGTTCCTTGAACCCATGTCGAGCTTCTACTTCACGCCGGGTGACTTTAAGTTCACCAACAGCAACGTGCCCTACACCAATCTGACTTATTACAAGGCGGGCAACAAGCTCAACGGCGAAGAGCGTTTCAAGTCCTACTTCTCCGTCAATGCCAACAAGCGGATGGCGTTCGGTTTCAACATCGACTATCTCTACGGCCGCGGATACTACCAGAACCAGTCTACCGCCCACTTTAATGCAGGACTCTTTGCCAGCTACATCGGTGAGAAGTACCAGATGCAGGCCATGTACAACAACTTCTACCTGAAGATGAACGAAAACGGCGGTATCGCGGACGACCGATACATCACCCGTCCGGAACAGATGGCGCAAGAGGGACATACATTTGACGCCAGCAGTATCCCCGTTAATCTGGACCAGACCTCAAACCGCAACCACGATTTTTATGTCTACCTGACGCATCGTTACCGTATGGGCTTTACCCGCGAAACGGTGAGAATTGAAGAAAGAAAAGAGGGAAACAAGCCTCTCAAAACCGCAAATGACACAACTTCCACCGTACCGATGGATACCATCGTGACGGAAGAATATGTACCTGTCACCAGTATCATCCACACCTTTAAAATAGAACGCTCCAGACGTCATTTCCGCTCGGGTGCCGAACAGACGGGCGAGAACTCACTCTACGAGAACACGTATCTGCAAGAAGGCTTCAGTAGCGACAGCACCGTGGCACTGAGCATCAAGAACACCGTAGGCATCGCTTTGCTCGAAGGATTCAACAAATACGCCAAAGCCGGACTAACGGCCTACGTGTCGCACAAGATGAGCAAATATACGCTGATGAATGTAGACACCACGTTGGCCCAACGCCCCGCCCTCAATTATACGGAGCACGAACTGTTCGTGGGAGGCGAATTGGCCAAGCGGCAAGGCACCTTACTCCACTATCGCGTAAACGGAGAAGTGGGACTGGCAGGAAAAGCCATCGGACAGTTCCGCGTCAACGGAGACATGGACTTGAACTTCCGCCTCGGCAAGGACACCGTGAACTTCTTTGCCCGAGGCTATGTCAGCAACACATTGCCCTCCTTCTACATGCGCCATTATCATTCCAATCACTATTCGTGGGACGATGACATGAGCAAGGAGTTCCGCACGCGGGTGGAAGGCGAACTGAACATCGACCGTTGGCGCACTAACCTGAAAGCGGGCATGGAGAACATCAAGAATTACACGTACTTCAATAGCAAAGGGCTTCCCCAGCAGCATAGCGGAAACATCCAGGTGTTATCCGCCGTATTGCGTCAGGACTTCAAGTTAGGAGTCCTGCATTTGGATAATGAGGTGGCTTGGCAGAAGTCGAGCAACGAGTCGGTATTGCCTTTGCCGGACTTCTCGTTATACCATAATTTATATCTATTGGGGAAGGTATTCAAGAAAGTGCTTACCGTACAGTTGGGTGCTGATGTGCGCTACTTTACCAAGTATTATGCGCCCGCCTATCAGCCTGCCCTCCAGCAGTTCCAACTACAGCCTGAAGAAAATCGGGTGGAGTTGGGCGGATACCCGATAGTCAACGTCTATGCCAACCTGCACTTGAAGCGTACCCGCATCTTCGTCATGATGTATCACGTCAACGCGGGTATGGGCAGCCGGAATTCGTTCCTCGTTCCCCACCATCCTATCAACTCACGCTTGCTGAAGATTGGAGTTTCCTGGAACTTCTACGATTAACCGGGCTTTTTACGACCAACACTTTTTATATATGATACCAGACAAAAAACACATGCGCACAGGGCTATATGCCATCATTGCAATTATAGCGATAGTCATTGTAATTCTCCTTGCCACGCGCAAGTCTTCTGAACCTCAGTCTGTTGCCACTCTGTATGATTATGCCGACATCGTTGAGAAAGGTGTGTTGCGCGCCGCGCTGGAATACAATTCCATCAGTATGTTCGTTAAAGGAGATACGTTGGCCGGATTCGATTATGAACTCATTGAAGCTTTTGCCCGCGACCATGGCCTGCAAGTTGCCATCATGCCCGAAATGAGTTTCTACAAGCGCATGAAAGATCTTTCCGCAGGAGCGTTCGACATTGTTGCCAACGAAATTCCCGCTGTCAGTTCGTTCAAAGACTCGCTGCTGCTCACCACCCCCATCGTACTGAAAAAGGAAGTACTGGTGCAACGCAAAGCAACCTCGCCCACCGATTCCCTGTTCGTCAAAAGCCACCTTTCCCTGGCCAAACGGACGTTGCACGTAGTCAAAGGGTCGCCTTCCATCCTGCGCATTCGCAACCTGGGGGACGAAATTGCCGATACCATCTACATCAATGAAGTAGAGAAATACGGACCGGAACAACTGATAGCCATGGTGGCGCACGGCGATATTGACTATGCCGTGTGCGATGAAGGCATTGCCCGTGCCGCCGCCGACAGCATGCCACAAATAGACATCTCCACCGACATCAGTTTCACACAGTTCTATTCATGGGCTGTAGGCAAGCACTCGCCCGTCCTGCGGGATAGCCTGAACGCCTGGCTCGAACGTTTCAAGCCCACCCAAGCTTACAAGGACATTTACCAACGGTATTACGGGACGAAGGGTACATCGAATTGAAAAACATCGGGCACGGAGACACGGAGTTGTTTGTGCATATTCTCCCTGTGTCTTCGTGCCTCTGTGTTCCCAATTAGGGGTATCTGATACTCTTCGTCAAGGGTCACTGTGACTCTTCATCAACAGTCACTGTGACCCTTCGTTAACAGTCACTGTGACCCTTTATCAACAGTCACTGTGACCCTTGACAGGCCATCCGTTTCACTCCGACTTGATGCTCCGCACGGGGTCCTCGTTAGCGATGCGCCATGCCTTCATCACGACTACAAAGAGGATAAGAAGCACCACGAACACTACCAGCAAGACATAGACGGCAACGGGCTGTGACACCACATCGGAGAAATTGCTCAGCCACATCCTCCCTGCGTAATAAGCCCCCACGATTCCCGCCACGACAGAAGGAACGGCTATCATGCTCACAGCTTTCGAGAGAAGGCGCAGGATGTCCCCTGACTCTGCTCCGTTCACTTTGCGGATAGCTATCTCCTTACTGCGCAGGCGGATTTCATCGTTCACGTAGCCCATAATGCCCATAAGGGTGATGAAAAGAATGGCCACAGTAGCAATCAGCAGGATATTTCCAAACATGCGTATCCCCTTACCTGAGTCAAACATCCATTGTTCCATAGACTCGAACTGCAAGTCCACTTGCGGGTACGTCTGTTTCATCTCCTCGTTCAGCCGACGTAAGTTCTCTTCAAAAGGCTCTTTCAGCTTTACAGAGATGCTTGGCCCGACACCTTCGCACCACTCTACCATGATGGGGTCCATATCATCCGGACCACTAGGATAGGCAAAACGGTCCAACAGTCCCACCACGGTACCATACTCGTCCACTTGCTTGCCGATGGGGCTGTCCGTCCACCCCATCATGCGGCAGAACGGAGCGTTGACCAACAGTTGGCGGTCGCCCGTCAGGTTACGTCCTTCCTTCAGCTTCAGCCCGATGAAAGGCACAAAGTCCTTGTCGAACCACCCGTTTCGCGGATGGAACAGTTCATTGCCTTGCGCATCGTGTATCGGTCTGTTTTGAATAAAGCCCATACAACTGGGCTGGGATGAAGCCTGCGCTTCTACGTAAGGCAGGTTACGCAAGTGGGTGTACAGTTGTTCCCGGTTGACATTCGGGCTATAACAACTAACGTAAGCCACCCGTTCGGGATTCCAGCCACGGTCGCGGTAGAGCACGTGACAGTATTGCATCACCACCACTACCATCATGCCGATAAAGAAGGCCGCTCCGGCAAACTGCACCACCAGCAAGGCGTTCTTCCATCCACTGCGGCGGGCGGTGACCCGTTGAAATACTTGCGTCACCGGAATGCGTGAGAAGACCATGGCCGGCAGGCAACCTCCGATAAGGAACAGCAGGACAATGGCAATAGAGGGCGCGTAAAGGTTGGACGGTGCAAACAACAACTGCAAAGGGATGCCGGTAAGTTGTTCGGCCGGTTCACGGAAAAAGTAAATTAATCCGGCGGCCAACGCCAACGCCAGCAGCACAACTACTGCCGTCTCCAGCATGAACATCCGATAGATGTTGCCCGCGTCGGCTCCATTGCACTTGTGTACGCCTATCGCCTTAGCCCGTCCGGTCAGCGAAGAGATGGAACTCAGCACATAGTTCAAAGCGGTGGTCAGCAGCAAAATGACGCTCAAACACAACATCATGTAAATGTTCCGCCGTACGTTCGAATTGTTCAGATGAATGTCCCGAATGGAAACCAATCGAACAGAAAGTTCCAGTTCCCTCTCCGGAGGTATATACCGGGCAATGGTGGCACTCAGGCGTTCGTTCAGCCAGTCGAGGTCATCAGCTTGCCGCAAGCGCACATAGCCATCGAAGTTCCCGCCGCCATTCCAGCCGATCGCCCATCCGTAATATCTGTCCACACAAGAGAAAGACACCACGGCATCGGAAGGTTTGTTCAGGGAATGGGTCAACGGAATGTCGCGAAACACGCCCCTGACCAGCATGGGTATCTTCTGGTCACGCACGTGGTAAGTGATAATCTTTCCTACGGGAGACTCACCGCCAAACAGTTGGCGGGCAGCTGTCTCGGAGAGGAACACCATGTCCGGATTGGCCAGATCCTGCGGATTGCCTTCGAGCACCTCCAGCCCAAGGGTGGCAAAGTAGAGCGTGTCGCCCGCAACGGTATTCAGCTGAATCTTCTTGTCACCGATGCTAAAAGTATTGCCCACTAAGGAAGAGCAGGCAGTGGCCGACTGTACCCGGTCGGGGAACGCCTCGGCTATCGTACCGGGTATCCGATGAATGGTATAAACACCTTCACGACCTTCCAGTTTCCCATTCTTCAGCCATCCGGTATAGACTTTGCATAGTTTTTCCGGCTCTTTGTAGAACTTGTCATAACTCAGCTGGACAGCTATGTGGGCGAACAGGTACATGGTGATCAGCAGCCCCAACGCCAGCGACACTATCTTCACAAAGTTCGCGCCTCGTCCGTGCGACAACGTCTGTATAATATAATAGAACTGTCTCATAGTCATATAATGATATAAGGAACAAAAGCTTCGTGAGCGACGAGCCGCGCCCACGAAGCAGCGTCTGTGCAATAATATAGTTGTTTTACTGCTCGTTCATCGTATTGGCCACGACACTACCGTCGAACAGATGTACCGTGCGATGGGCAAAGCCGGCATCGTGTTGCGAGTGCGTCACCATGACGACCGTCGTGCCCTGGCGGTTGAGTTCGGTCAGCAGGTCCATCACTTCCTTGCCGTTCTTCGAGTCGAGGTTACCGGTAGGCTCGTCGGCGAGGATGAGCTTGGGGTTGGTGACGACGGCGCGGGCGATGGCCACACGCTGTTGTTGACCGCCTGAGAGTTGTTGCGGCAGATGCTTGGCACGGTGGCTGATGTTCATGCGCTGCAGCAGTTCGGTCACCATGCGCTTGCGCTCGGACGCCTTGATGCCGAGGTAGGTCAGTGGCAGTTCCACGTTCTCGAAGACGTTCAGCTCGTCTATCAGGTTGAAGCTTTGGAACACGAAGCCTATCTTCCCTTTGCGCACACGGGTACGCTCCTTCTCGTGCAGGCCGGCCACTTCCTCGCCCAAGAGTTTGTAACTGCCCTCTGTGGGATTGTCCAGCAGTCCCAATATATTTAATAAGGTGGACTTGCCACAGCCCGACGGGCCCATGATGGCGACGAACTCGCCTTCTTTCACTTCTAAGTTGACGTGGTTCAATGCCACGGTTTCTACTTCCGACGTACGGAATACTTTGCTGATGTCGTTAATCTCAATCATAGTCAGTAAGCCCCTCCCCAACCCTCCCCCCCGAAGGGAGGGAGTTTGAAAGTGAGGCGGTAATTAAATGGTTAATATTATATCTTATAAGAATTCATCCGTTCACCTCCCCCATCAGGGGGAGGAAGGAGGGGGCTACTCCGCCTTGATACTCTCCACGGGATTGGCGTTGGCAATGCCCCACGTACGCCACAGCACGCAGCCCGTGATGAGCGCCAGCAGGACAAGAGCCGTCAGCACATACATCGGCCAGCCGGCGGGCACTTGCGTGGAGAACATGTCCAGCCACAAGTGGTTGACGTAGACCGCGGCGAGGATGCCTATCAGTACGGCGGGAGCCGCCACGACAAAGATGTCGCGTCCCAACAGTTCCAATATGCCGGATGCTTCGGCGCCGTTCACCTTGCGGATGGCTATCTCCTTACTGCGGCGCTGCACTTCGTCGGCGGTGTAGCCCAAGAGGCCCATCAGCATGATGACAAACATCACGAGGCCTGCCACGACGGTGGCGTTGCGGAACACGCGGACGGCGTTATACATATTGTCACGTATCTGCGGCATGGACAGGATGTCGATGGTCTTGTCGGGATACGCCTCGGCCACCGCCTTCTGCAACTTCAGCAGGTTGTCGCCGAAAGGCTCTTTCAGCTTGAAGGTGGCTACGTAGTTGACCCACTGGGCACCGAAGCCGATGTAGGGCATCTGCGGCGTGTAGTAGCTCTGTATCTGGAAGTCCTTCACCACACCCACCACTTTGGGAGTCATGCCCATGGTGTGTACCACCTGTCCCACGGCATTGTCCGCCGTCCAGTGCAGGCGCTTGGCAAAATCCTCGTTGATGACGACCTCGTCCCGGTTGCGGGGCATGCGGCCCTTCAGCATGGTCATGCCCATGAGGGAAGCGTAGTTCTCCGTTATCATGTCGAAGCGGGCGGAGAAGATGCTCTCGCCGCTCTCGTTGTTTATCATCGTGCCGCTGTAGCCCTGCAACGGGTCGCCCATGGCGCCGGCCACGTCCTCCACGTAGGGCAGGCTCTTGAAGAAGGTCACAAAGTTCTTGCTCTGCTCGTCCGAGTTGTTGCCGAGACTGGTCAGCGCTATCCGGTCGGCGGTGAAGCCCATGTCCTTGTTCATGACGTATTGGTATTGCAGCATAATCATCCCCATCAGTCCGCAGATGAAGGCCACGCCCCCGAACTGCACGAACAGCAACGGGCGCTTCCAGCCCTTCTTGCCTTCCGTATAGCGGCGGAACACCTGCGTCACGGGGATGCGGGCAAACAGCTGGCCGGGCAGCACGCCGCCCACCACGAAGAGCAGCAGCACCGTCAGTACCGGCACCCACAGGCGGTCCCACGTGAAGAGGTTGCGGAGCTTTGTAGCCGCCGTGTCCTCCACGAAGTCCTGGAAACCAACCATCAGCAAGACCATCACCACCACCGCCAGCAGGACGATGACCGCTGTCTCCAGCAGGAACATACCGAACACGCCCCCGCCGCTCGCCCCGCTGCACTTGTGCACGCCCACCGCCTTGGCACGGCGCGACAGGCTGGAGACACTGAGCAGGACATAGTTCAGCGCGGTGATGAAGAGGATGCTCAAGCCCAGCACCAGCATGATGACCTTCATGCGCGCCACTTGGTCATAACTCCGGTACGTGTCGCGCAAGGGAGCCACCCGGATGTTCAGGTCGAAGCCGTCCTTCCCGCGGTCGGGCATCACCTGGGAGATGAGGTCGTCGATGCGGGCGTTCAGTGCCTCCACATCCGTACCGGGCTTCAGACGGACGTATTGCGGGTAGGAGTCGCCCCCGTCCCACGAATAGTTCAGTTGCGTTTTCGCCCATGAGGGAGGCATGGACACGATGGCGTCCGCCTTCACCGTGGTGTTGTCCGGCAGGTCGGCATACGTGCCGCGCACCGTCAGGTCGCGTTCGTGGTTATAGTTCAGCGTCTTGCCGATGGGGTTCTCACCGCCGAACAGACGCTTGGCAAACGACTCGCTCAAGTAGATGACGTGCGGTTGCTGGAGGTCCCGCACGGGATTGCCGCTCAGCACCTCGACGCCCATCGTGCTGAAGAACAGTGAGTCGGCGCAGAGCTTCGGCTCGTCAAAACGGACGTTACCCTTGTACAAAGGAGCCTTCATCAAGAAGAAGTTGGTACACGTGCCCGCCTCCACCTGGTCGGGGAAGTACTCCAGGATGGCACCTACCGTAGGCCCCATGTTCTGCTCCTGCCAGTCCAGCTTCTCCCCTTTGATGACGTATTGCGTCCACACCTGGTAGATGTCGTCATAGTCGCGGAAACACGTGTCGTAGCTCTGTTCGTAGGCCACACGGGCAAAGAGCAGCACGCTCATCGCCAACGCCAGCCCCAGCGAGCACACCTTGAAGAGGTTGCTACCCGCCGCGTGGCGCAAAGTCTGGATAACGTAGTAAAGTTGCTTCATAATGTATCATATAATTTAATGTGCTAATGTAATAAATGTGCCAATGTGCTAATTGGGCTGCGCTGTGTTTGCCGCAATGCGTTTTCATGCTGCAGGGCATTAGCACATTAGCATATTAGCACATTGACACATTGCGGGGCTCTGCCCCGCTAAATTCCCATTTACCCCTATACCAAAACCGTGCCAAAAATATAAACTACGAATTTTCAACATGTTACAAAAAACGCCCGAAATCCAAGTGTCCAATTATTAGACAGTAGCGTCCAATTATTGGACACTGAAAGAAACGCATTATCACCTTTTCGCACGAAATCTTGCACATCTAAAATAAAATCCCGAACTTTGCATAATTAAAAGGAAGATTATTATGAATACCCAAATGCTAACTAAAGACCAAATCAAAACCAAACAAGACGTAAAAAAGTTTTTGATGCAGTTCATTGAAAGAAGAAAGGCATGGGAAGAGTGCGTCCGTGCAGGACGTTCCGTATCTGAACTAAAATCAGAAGGCATAAAGATTGCAAAACTAAGTGAAGTACTTCGCTAAATACTCATAATATTATGCTATACTCGTTGACCCGCATCAATGCCGTTTCACCTTATTTAGTCAGCGAGTACACTGAAGGTACAGCTTATTTTATTACTGATAACGGTGTTGAGTATTTAATCAGTTTCATCGAGGAATCAAATCTAGGTATTGAAAATGCTTATCAGTTAGTCATATCTAATAAAAACCAAATAAAAGCCATAGGCACAGATATAAAAATAGCGGAAACAGTAGTTGCAATACTTACCTCCTTCTTCGACAACGAGAAAAACATTCTTTTATACATTTGCGATACGATAGACAAACATGAAGCTGCTCGCAACCGTAAATTTACAAGGTGGTTTCAACATTACGCTGATACCAATCGATTAGCTATGGAAACAGAAATCATACACGTAGATGACACCACATTTTTTATTTCTATTTTATACAATAAATCAATCAAAGATTATGAGAAGCTGAAAAGGTCCTTTCATGATTATTTTCAAGAGCTTCGCTCTAAATTAGATTAAAATTGAAAAAGTAAAGAGTCATCTTCCAATTTTTTCTCTTCCCATTTTCGCACGAAATCTTGCACATCTAAAATAAAATTCCGAACATGTAATGATTGCCCGGCACATTGCCAACCTTGGAAGCAGGATTTTACAATATAAGCAAAGCATTTCGGGCTAATCCATCGTGACTGATAAAAAACAAAAGGAATCTATTCCGCCCAAATTCCTATCACAAAGCACAAATTTCATCCATTCCACTGACTCGCTATTTTTACAAAATCCGCAAACTAGAAAGGCGAAAAAACGGTTGTTTCAGAAACACTTAAGCGTTTGCTCTAAGATAGTTAAGTGTTTAGGGTGGTAATACTTAACTATTTTGGAGCAAACGCTTCGCTGACTGAACGCAAAAAGTGCGCTATTTCAGCGGATAGTCCACCTTATTCTGCTAAAAACCGTAAAAATTGCCTTAATAAACCTTTTAAACCTGGAAAAATACGTTTCTAGAATTTGTAAACAATTCAATAAAAATCGTTGTATCTTACTGATAATAAGCCGATAAGCATTTCAAAAAACCGTTCTTTCCGCTCAGCTCGTCCTTCAGTTCAAAACAAGCGATTCTCAGCGATTAGGAAATACAAAGTGTCAGGAGTGACAAAATGATAATTTATCTGTCCAGAGAACGCAGACAACACAGAGCACGCAGATGAACGCAGACTTATATTTTTCCCTTTGTGCAGACAGGCGAAGCCCTTTATTTTCTGCGAGCCTCTGCGCCAGTCAGCGTTGTCTGCGTTCTCCTGATGCAGTCGCTAAATTCCCATTTACCAGTTTACCCCTCAACAATACTCCAGTCTGCAAGGGTATGCTTTTCGCTGTCGAAGTTGATACCGACTTTCACGATGGGCAGCCCGCAGAGGGCGAAGCGTTCGGGATAATTCTTCAAGTCTATCTGATTCAGAGCCGCATCGGCACTTTTATCTAATTTCAACTCGATCAGATATAAAGTGGTAGCGGTACGCAACACGACATCCACCCTGCCACGAGGAGTGCGTACTTCTACGTCTGCAAAATAGCCCAGTAACGTGAATATCAGGTACAACATTTGCTGGTAATGTCCCTCATAACGGGTATTTTCGCAATAAGGCACAGTAGAGAGCACTTGCCGCATCAGCCGCAAAGCCCCCTCCATATTATTAAAATGAATGCACTCCGCCATCTCGCCCACCAAGGTATTGATTTCCGCCGGACGCTGCACGTAATTCACCATCAGGCTTCTCATCAACCCGATGCGGACTTCCTTATTGGGAATATCCAACAGATAGAGATTGGAAAAGGTCGAATAATCCTTGATGGTCAGATAGCCGCTCTGATAAAGCAAGGGAGCAATGTCCGTAAGGCGCTCCGTAGGCGCGTCAAAATCTGAAGCCGCACATCTTCGTCCGCCTATCTCTTGCGGAATGACATGATACTTGCGCAACATCTCTATCAGGTAAGTAGGCGTGCCGCTACCGAACCAGTAGGAATCTATCTTTTGGGTAGAGAAAGCGGCAATCAAACTAAACGGATTGTAAATATCCGGAGACGGCCAAGTGAAATGATAACCGTCATAATGAGTCTTCAACCGTTCCCAAAGCTGTTCCTTGCTAATTTGACATTTTTGGGCGAAAGCGTCCAGACCCGCATCCATCTGGGTACGTACCTCTTCTTCCGTAATGCCACAAATGGCGGCATATTCATTCAGCATACTGATGTCCTTAATGTTATTCAGCTCGCTGAAAATACTCAATTGGGAGAATTTGGTAATGCCGGTCAGAAATACAAAATGAAGATAGGGGTCACACGCTTTCAACGGGCAGTAGAAATTGCGCATCACGTTACGAAGGACAGGCAGGTCCGCTTCTTCATGCATCACATCAAGCAAGGGAGCGTCGTATTCATCGATAAGAACCACAACCTTTTGTCCGGTCTGCTCAAAAGCTCGTCTGATGAGTCCTGAGAAACGATCATTCAACTTACATTCTACAGCATTGCGACCATAAACATCTTCCAAACGATACAATTGGACACTCAACATCTGTTCCAATGTTTCTTTATCCACATGTTTGGCCATACTCATGTCGAAGTGCAACACGGGATATTTCGTCCATTCCTTTTCCAGCCGCTCAATGGCAAGCCCATGAAAAAGTTCTTTCCGCCCTTCAAAATAAGCGTGAAGCGTGCTGACCAGTAACGATTTGCCGAAACGGCGCGGACGACTGAGGAATAAATACTTGGCATCGGCATGCGTCATGCGATAGACGTATTCCGTTTTGTCTACGTACAAATAGTTCTTCTCTATCAATTCGGAGAAGGTCTGTAACCCTACCGGGTATCGTTTCAATGCTGCTGCCATCGGTTTATCTGTTAATTAGAAATAAGTAAGTAATCACATAAATGATAATTTATCTGTCCAGAGAACGCAGACAACACAGAGCACGCAGATGAACGCAGACTTATATTTTTCCCTTTGTGCAGACAGGCGAAGCCCTTTATTTTCTGCGAGCCTCTGCGCCAGTCAGCGTTGTCTGCGTTCTCCTGATGCAGTCGCTAAATTCCCATTTACCATACGCATACGTATCTTAGAACAAAGGTAGGAAAAAAAAGAATGAGACCCAAATAAACGATAAATTAATGCGCTGACGCACCGGTGGGACTACGCCGTGTACCACCGCAAATACGCATCTACAGCCTACTCTTTCTATAAATTCAGCGATAAAATTCCCTAATTAAACGACTAAAATTTGTTAACGGGGGGGGTAAATTTGATTAATTTTGAAATTATTTATACCTTAGGGCACTTTTTACAAAAGAAAGTATAAATAAGAAGCCATTTATACAGGGAAATACGTTGTTATTGAGAGAGGGAGCAACATTTTGTTTAATTCATTAACAACTTTAAATTTTATGAGAAACAAAAAAATGACTCAGAGATTGTTCACGAGTTTGCTGGTGTTTCTGTGTTGCGTGGGTGTAGCATTCGCCCAGAACCGAACCATCACAGGTACCGTAGTAGACGGCAGTGACATCCCCATCATCGGGGCAAACGTATTGGTTGTAGGCACTACGACCGGTGTAATCACCAACGTAGACGGTGAGTTCACGCTGGAAGTACCTCCTCAGGCCAAACTTCAGGTTTCGTACATCGGCTACGTGACGCAAACCATCAACGTAGGCAACCAGACGAAGCTCAAAATCCAATTGCACGAAGACAGCCAGACGCTGGACGAACTGGTCGTTGTGGGTTATAGCATGCAACGCCGCGAAAGTCTGACAGGTTCGCTCTCCACCGTAAAGGACGAGAAGCTGAAAGACGTAACAACTCCCAGTGTGGAAAACATGCTGAACAGCAAAATCCCCGGCGTGTACGTACAGCCGGGTACGGGCCAGCCGGGCTCTACGGGCGCCATGATGATTCGCGGTAAGGCTACCATCAGCGGTAACACCGCCCCGTTGTGGGTCATCGACGGCGTGATTGTGGGCTATAACTCCGGTGATTTGAATCCCGCCGACATCGAGTCGCTGACCGTGCTGAAGGATGCCGCCTCTACGGCCATCTACGGTTCGCAGGGCGCCAATGGTGTCATTGTGGTGACTACCAAGAGCGGCCGTGCCGAGAAGATGACCGTCAACGCTTCCGTAAAGCTGGGTATCAGCCGTCTGAACAACGGTAACCTAGAAATGATGGACGGCGCGGAACTGTACGACTACTACGCTTCGTTCAGCAACGCTGAATCACTTGATTTCTCCCGTTGGACACCTGAATTGCGCAACTCCAACTTCGACTGGTGGGACTTGGCCACACAGACCGGTTTTACGCAGGACTACAACATCTCCATCACCGGCGGCAACGAGAAGATTACGTCCTATTTCTCCCTCGGCTACTACGATGAGACCGGTGCCGTAAAGGGTTACGACTTCTCCCGCTACAACTTCCGCTACCGCACCAGCTACAAGCCGTTCAAGTGGCTGACCGTGAAGCCTTCTATCTCCGGCTCAATGCGTGACATTCGTGATGCCCAGTACTCAGTGACAGCCATGTATAATTACTTCCCTTGGGACAGCCCTTACGATGAAAACGGAGATTTAGTTCCCTATCGTTATGGAGGATGGGTTGATCAAGCTGATGAAAACTATCTGCTGACTCTTTCGTATGGAGACTACACTAGCTACAAGACGTATGATTTCTCAGGCAACTTTGACTTCGACATCCGCTTCACGGATTGGTTGACATTCTCCTCGGTGAACAATTACCGTTGGATAGGATATTATTACCACTCCTACACAGACCCTCGCAGCTACAGCGGTGAAGGCGTGAGTGGCCGTATTCAAGAATATCAGCGGAACCGCGTATACAGATACACCAACCAGTTACTCCGCTTCAACAAAGTGTGGGGCAAGCACTCGGTAAACGCCCTCTTGGGTTACGAATTCAATGACTACCAGAACAAGGTTATCCAAGCCATCGGCACAGGCTTTAACCCGGGCTTTGAAGTATTGGACGTAGCTGCCCTGCCGGAAGCCGTAGGAGGCTCCTTGGAGGAATGGGCCACGCAATCTTACTTCTTCAACGCGCACTATTCGTACGACAACCGCTACTTGGCTCAGGTATCGTTCCGTCGTGACGGGGCTTCCAACTTCGGTGACGATGTGAAGTACGGTAACTTCTTCTCCGTCAGCGCCGCCTGGAACATCCATCACGAAGACTGGTTCAATGTGAACTGGATAAACTCCCTGAAACTGCGCGCTTCCTACGGTTCGGTAGGTAACCGACCGTCTTCACTCTATCCGCAGTATGACCTTTACTCTGTGTCCGTTAATTACACTGGTCAGCCCGCCACTCTGATTAGTCAGATAGGTAACCGTGAACTGACATGGGAAAAGACCTATACGACCGGTGTCGGCTTTGACGCGGCCTTATTTGACAACCGCCTCCGCCTGTCGTTCGACTGGTACAACAAGTATACCTCGAACATCCTCTATGCCGTACCCGTATCCGGTTTGACCGGTGTGACCAGCCGTTGGCAGAATGTGGGTGAGATGCGGAATCACGGTATCGAACTGAACATCGGCGGCGACATCATCAGCACGAAAGACTGGACGTGGACCGTGGAAGCCAACCTGGGCCACAACTCCAACGAATTGAAGAAACTCTACGGTGAAAACGCGTGGGTGATTATCGGTGACGGAACAGGCATTGCCGGAGCCGCCAGCAAAATATTGAAGCCGGGCTACAGCGTAGACTGCTTCTACCTGAGAGAATGGGCGGGCGTCAATCCGGAGAACGGTGCGCCGCAGTGGTACAAGACCGTGGAGAACGCGGACGGCACCACCAGCCGTGAAATCACGTCCAGCTATGCCGAAGCCGACCAAGTGATTTGCGATGCTTCCACGCCCAAATTATTCGGTGGTTTCAACACCAGCCTGCGTTGGAAAGACCTTGACTTGAGTGCCTCCTTCGGTTATTCCATCGGTGGAAAGATTTACAACTATGCACGTACAGAGTATGATTCAGACGGTCGATATACGGATCGCAACCAAATGAAGTTGCAGGACGGTTGGAGCCGTTGGGAGAAACCTGGTGATATAGCCACCCATCCTGTTGCCGCATACGGAAATGACTCACAATCCAACCAACCGTCTACACGCTTTATGGAGGATGGCGACTTCCTGAAGCTCCGCTCGTTGACCATCGGTTACAATTGGCGTTTACCGCAATACTACATCCAAAACCTGCGCGTTTACTTCACAGGCGAGAACCTCTTTACCGTGACAAAGTATTCGGGCGTGGATCCGGAAATCCCGTTGAATGACAGCGGTGAAATTGTTGGTACTGCAGGTGCTTCTGCCTATCCGTCCGTCCGCAAGTTTATGTTTGGTATTAACTTAACTTTCTAATCTGTAAAATCGTATGAAAAAGATAATTTCAGTCCTTTTAGGAACAGCCCTCTGCTGCGGCGCGGCAGTGACTTCGTGCGACATCGAGCGTCTTCCCTATGGAAGCATGGCCAGCGAACAAATCACGTCCGACCCGCAAGCCTCGTTGGACGGTCTGTTGAGAGGCGCCTACGCCCAGTTAAAGACCTGGTCCGACCCCATGCACCGCTTGGGCGAGTATGCGGGCGACAACATGATGATCCGCGGTTCGTCCACCGATGCTTTCTATGAATTCATCTCTTTCTCCCGCACACCGGACAACTACCGCCTCCAGAACTTCTGGGACTACGGTTACAAGGCGGTGGCTCAGGCTTCCAACATTATTAATATGATTGCCGAAGGACAGAGCGAGGAGATTGACAACAAGCTGGGCGAATGCTACTACATCCGCGGCATGATGTATTTCTACCTCGGTCGTGCGTTCGGCCGTCCTTACTACCAGGCTCCCGACAAGAATTTGGGTGTGCCCATCGTGAACGGCACGCCGGACGATATGGACAACCTGCAACTGCCCGACCGCTCTACCGTAGCGGAAACCTACCAACAGGCCATCAGCGACTTGCAGAAAGCCGAAGAGCTGATGACCATCAACCAGGGTCCGGCTTACGCCTCGAAGGAAGCCGCACAGGCCATGCTCTCCCGTGTCTATCTGTACATGAGCGGCACGTATGACAACCCCAACCGTGAGTATGCCGAACTGGCCGTAGAGTACGCTACGAGAGTCATCAACTCGGGACAGTACTCCCTGCTGTCACGTGATAATTTTATGGTGTACAATACCATCGTACCGGAAAACAATGACGAGTCGATCTTCGTAGTAAAGCGTGTGGCTTCCGAATTTTCGGGCATTGACCACTACTATGGCATCGGCGGTATGTATGCAGTCATCGGTGGTATGGGCTGGGGCGAAATGTATGCCAGCGCCGAATACCTCGACCTGCTGAATGAAACCGGTCGTAATGATTGGCGTACAGAAAGCCGCAACATCGTGGATGCACGCGCCAACTTCATCGAACCGCAATATTATACAGATGGAAATGGAAACCACAAAGAAGTGTTCCGCTTTGTTAAGAACACGACTACCGGTTTTGACTATGTGCAGGCACCGATTACACGTTCGGGTAGTACGATAAGTTGCAGAGAGGCTACAGCTAATTACACTCTGACTCCAATCAATGAAGAACAAGAGATTTACTCCATCAATTATTCAGACGGCAATACCTATACAGGGGTTATTGACGATTCCATTTCATTGAACGCTCTGAAATACCCGATGTTCTACATCGTAAAATGCTCACGTGAAGGAGAAGATTCCCACTTGCACTCACCCATCATCTCCCGTTTGGGTGAAGTCTACCTGAACCGTGCCGAGGCATACGCCAAGTTGGGACGTTACAGCGAAGCGCAGTCCGACCTGAACCTCATCCGTGAGCGTTCCATTCCCGGTGCGGGTTATACAGACTTGAACGCTTCCAACGCGGCAGAACGCATCGACAAGGAGCGTCAGCTGGAACTGGCTTACCAGGCAGAGCGCAGCTTCGACGTGTTCCGCAACGGCGAACCGTTGACGCGTCGCTATCCGGGTCCGCACAACGCCCTGGAGGATATTCCGGCTACAGACTACCGCGTGACGTACTACATTCCGCAGGATGCCATCAACGCTTATCCTACCAACTCTACGTTGACGCAGAACCCCACCAGCGATGCAGGCGTGATATTGAACTGATACACATTATAAAACAATTAGATTGAAAAAGCGGTGCGGCAAGTGATTGCCGCACCGCTTTCTTTATAGATAAGTAAGTGTACAAAATTAAATGATAATTTAGCGGGTTGTTTTTAGGCACGGATTACACGGATTGGTCACGGATTTCTTTTGTCATGCTGTTTTCTATGACCTGCGCAAGCATTTCATATTTTTTAATATCCATAGTCATGCGGCATT